>NZ_CP018099.1:3669860-4324200 GCF_001886815.1 Caldithrix abyssi DSM 13497 | reverse complement strand
ACATATTATATCGGTTATAGCTAAAATCAATTTTTCACAGAAAAAGGGGCGAGGCCAGGATGCTAGCCAAAGCCTGCCCCGGTGGACTAATGGCCGGATTTTAATTGCTTTTCATTCATGTATTTTTGATAATATCCATAGTTTTTAAGTTCAAATTCTCTCTGTTTTTCAACAATGTAATCCACCCTACCAAACTCTTCAGGCCTCCAGCTGGTAAAGTTTTTATAGAGTTTGTAATAATTAATTTTTCCTTTTAATTCTTTTATCAAACGTTTAGACGCTCTCATAATTAATTACCTCAAGTCATTAATCATTAACCATAAACCCCTTACCTTTTCCTGGGATATACAATATAATCCACCTGCGCCTCGCTTAAAAAATACTTATCAGCCAGCATAATAATAGCCTCTTTAGCGCCGTAAATACGCTTTAAACGCTTAAACTCACGCCTGATCTTGCGATCACGAATGATTATCATTACATGATCTGCTATGCGCTCCAACTCGTGCTCGTTGAATCTTAATATCTCTTTCTTTAGCTGTTTTACATCCATGTCATTTGCTCTTAAAATAATTTTCAAGCGTGTTGTGGTTGTCGACTATTTTGTTGTAAAGCTCTTTTAATACCTGTACTTCTTCAGACTCAAGAGAAACGTCTAAAAAGGTTACGCCGTGATGTTTTAAAATTAAACGCCCAGAGCTGGCTCCGTTTTCTTTTACGATTTCAAGATCATGCCGCCTATCTCGATGAAGGATTTTGCTCATTTTCTAAATCCTCTTTTTGCTGGTTTTTTATAAAGTTTTTAGCCTCTTGCAGAGTGTTGAATTTTCCGACTATCTTAAAATTTTTACGCGCCCAATATTCATTGTTTTGCATTTTTATTACAGAATAAAATTCGCGTTCTTCAATAAGCTGCGCCTGCATAAAACCTCCTATGGTTTGGCTTTTAAAGAGCGCAAAAGTACATTAGATTTACTCTTGCGCTCTAAACTTTTTTACGCAGCATCCGCGTCGCTGGCTGTTTTTACTTCATACCAGAATGTTTCATCCTGCACCACTTCCACGCCCAGACTGCGCAAGGTTTCGGCATCCACTTTTTTCGTGGTATAATCCTGGATAATCTGTTCTTTGTTCACGTCTTCTTTAATGCGGATGTACTGTTTTTTGAATGGCGTGCGTTTAATGATCTCTAAAACCGCCTTCCAGGTAAATCCTTTCAGGCTTTTGGCTTTAGGAGTACCTAAACGGAAACCTACTACGCCGTTGGCCAGCTCTCTGGATTTGCGTTTTTCGAATTCATCTTTGTTTTCTTCGCAGAACAAACGGATTTCATTTTCCAGTTCGGCAATTTCATTTTTTACCGGATTAACGACCTCGTCCAGCGCCTTGCGTCTTTTAGCCTCAGCCTCGTTATATTTTGCAACTGCCTGGTCAACGTAGCTCTGTTTTTCAGCAATTTGTCGCAAAGCTTCGTTAACCTCGTCCCAGGTATTTAGATTGCTTTTTATAATGACTTTTTTGCGTGCCATGTTACTTCCTCCTATATTGGTTAATTTGGTTAAATAGCTCAATGCTTTCGTTAGATAATAATAGCCCGGCCTGTTCGGCTAAATCATATATTAGCTGCGCGGTGGCCACCAAAGGCATGATTCGCAGCCTTTTAAGATAATTGGCGTTTTCCAGATAAACGCCGTTCGAAACGATGCTTTTGTGCTCCTTTAATATCTCAGCGAGGCACCATTTGTAAAACCTGTGCATTCTCGCTTCTATGCTTCCTGATGCTGACGAAGAGGCCGTCATTTTATCTCTCCAAAACTTAACGCGTCTTCTTTCGCCGGAACCACGATTTCTAAGTTTTGCACCGGATATGATAATTTAGGCGTTTTTAATGCCAGCCTGAGCTTACCGTCGCTCAAAACTATGGTGCGAAAAAAAATATAAACAACCTTGTAAATTCGGCCGCCGTAACGTACGTACATCCCTCTGCGGATGAGGCGGTTTTTTTTGTCAAACATTGTTATCTCCTCTTTTTTTTCTCTTATCCAGCCAGGTTTACGGTCGTTTTGGTCAGCCTGGCAATGGCATTCTTTACGCGGGCAATGGTTTCCGGATTGTAGTATTCGCCGTTAATCACTCTGGCCACGGTTGTCTTTCCGTAGCCGGTCGCTTCCGCAATGCGTTGGTAGCTTAGGCCATGCGCTTTTACCATTTCTTTAAGCTCTAACATAAAATCTTCTTCCTTAAACCGGGCGTCGCCGCGCAAAAATACTTCTTTCATCTTTTCATAAACAAAGCGGTCCATCTGCAAAGGCGTTTTGCACACAAGAGCTACCTGTTCGCGCATTGCGTCGCTTAATATTTTGCCAAAACGAGCTTTTAAATATTCTTTTCTGCACTCCAAATTCATCCAGCCGTATTCCTCCGTTAAAATTTCAAATTCCACGCGATCCGCCACATCTGGCAGGGCCATTATTTTACCGCGCAAACTCTTATGGCCAATCAAAACAACGCCAAACAGTTCCGTTTCGCCTAAAAACGAAAGCTCGCGCAGTTCCTTTAAAGCGCGAATGGTGTTGCCGTGTAAGTGCTGGCTCTGCTCGATAATCACCGTAACCTTACGCTTTTCAGCCCCCTTTACCTTAATGCCTAAAAGTTTTGCTAATTGCATCTTTTTGGCGAACGTGTCGCGGTAGGGCCGTTCGCCACCGTCCGAAAGCTCCGCGATCATGGCGTTCATGATCTGACCGATGGTTACGCGCGTATCGTCCAGCATCTTCAGGTAAATCACCACATGCCCGCCCTTTTTGATCAATTGATCGATCACGTAAGCCATCAGCGTCTTTTTGCCGCCGCCCCATTCGCCGATTACCGCCTGAAAAAGACCGTCTTCAATGCCTTCTAAAATATTATTGGCCGCCCTCATAAAAGCCGAACCGCGCCAATCTCTGGGCTTTACGCCAAATTGCGCCAGAATGCTTGACCTGAACTTCATAATTACGCCTCCTTTATTTGTTTTTTTTAAAACAGGGCCCAACAAGCCTCATTAAGCCCTTGAGCCCTGCCGCCACACATCCCCTTTTCAGGAGACTTTACTTTTGGTTTATATGATTTTGACGTTCGCGCTAACATCCTTAAATAGCTTCCTTTTGTTTTAAAATTTTGATAATGGTATCGATCTTTTCTTTTTCAAGTGTTTCCGCTAACAATTCGTCAAATAAATGCGCCACCTCTGCGTAACTGCGCGCGTTTAGCTCGCGCGCGATGTAAATTTTGGCGGCGTCAACGCTTAAAAACCGTTCATCTTTCATCTTTGATCTTTCATCTTCAAAATGCGGGCTATCCGGAATAATATTCTTAGCGGTAGGCTTCATTTTAAGTAGTTTGCGATTCTCTTCTTTTTTCTTTTCTCTTGCGTCTTTGATCTTTTCCTCATAGGATTTTAAGGCTTTTTCGCGGTAGGTGTCTTTAAAGCGTCTAAAGTTATCCCAGGCGCGCGGACGAAATTCTTTAATTTCAAAATATTGGCCGTCTTCTTCGCCCTGGCCTACCAGTTCGCCGCGCAGGTTGCGGTGCAACAATACCCATTTCCCAAGATAACGTTCAGGAGCCTCGTACAAAACATTATCCACGCTAAAGGTTAAATCGTTGCCCACTTTGCGGCGCAGCGGCCAGCTGGCCAACTGCAAAATATCGCCGTCAAACGTGCGCGGCGGGTAGGCCAATAAATCGCGTTCGTAAATTACGCGCTTTTTTTCATTGCGATAAAGCGGATGTTTTTCTTCGGCTTCCTTAACGCAATACTGGAACGCCAGCTCGTTTAATTCCGATAGCGTTAAAATAGCGCCTTCGCCTTTTTCCATTAAAATGTAAAGCTCAAACCGCTGCCAGAAGGTGCGCCACGTGCGTTCGATCTTGCCCATTGCATTATGGTTGTAAGCCTCTGGCAAACGCTTTTCAATGCCCAGCGCTTCTAATAGTTGCGTAACTTCTTTTTTAGAGCCAACCGCGCCGTTATCGATGCGTAAATAATAAGGCGCATAACGCAAAGGGTGCGCATCTTCTTCGCGGAACCAGGCCCATTGCAAAAAGTTTAGCCCCATGTACACATTTTCGCCCGTGGCCACGTAATAGCGCACCAGCCGCAAACCGCTTTTACCGTCGCGCAAACCAGCCAGCCATAAAGCCAGCGTTTTTTCTTTGTTTTTTAAATTTAAGCTTTTGCCATTCAGCTCTAACAAATATTCGCCGCTTAACGAATCGTAGCCTTTAATAGATATATATTCGCTGCGCGAAAAGTCGATGTAATGCACCTGATTGCTAAAATCTTCCACAAAGCGCGCTACCGCTTTCTTTTGCCTAAAACCAGCCTGGCGCAAACGACGGTTTACCGTACTCACTTTTAACAGGCCGCGGGGAATTTCGCCGCGCTCTTCCAGCAAACAAATGGCGTCTTCCGTGCGCAACTCGCGCCCTTTGTAAGTCATTGATTTTGCCTTAAGTTGCGCCACTTTAAAGATTAGTTCATCGTCAATTTTATTCTGAACTTTTTTGCGAACGCGGCTCGGGCCGTAGCGCTTTTCGATTTGCCGATAGAGCTTTTGCTTGCTAATACCAAGAACCGCCGCGTATTGCTCTACAATAGCAGTTTTCATGCCCCACGGCGCGCGGTCAATCTCTTTTTTGATTTCGCTTACGTCCATTGCTTTTTGCTCCTTTTGGATTTATTATTTATGATTGTAATCGCCAATCCTCTCCTCTTCCAACAACTTCTCCAGACCTATAATCACCTTACTCGCCTCGCTCCGGCTTAGCATTTCTACCGTTTTATTTTTTCCGGTTTGCTTCTTGATAAATCCGATAAGCCGAAACGGATTGCCAGACCATCCTAAAGCATATTCCAGAGCGCCAATTTTATTAGCCTGCGCTTGCGTTAAAAAATGGCGTCCATCGCCGGCCCGCCCGCTGCCGGAATAATGCCGCCCGCCATCAACGCGCAAGGGCGCTTTACGGAAGCTTAAAAGCTGGATGGCCTCGTGCGCCTCATGCCCGGTTAGCTCTTTTGTCGATTTTTTCCCGAATTGATCAAAAAGCCAATCGTGATAATCATCATCATCGTAAAAATGATGCGCCGCCAGCGCGCGTATTAACTTAATTTGCTTTTTACTGGCCATTGCTTGCCCCTCAATCAATTTTCTAAAAGTCCAGACGTCTGGACTCATAAGTTGTTGTTTTTTATAATTCGCTTTTTCTTAAAGGTGACGCCAGCGTCACCGTTCCTAACTGTCATTCTTCTCCCGCCACGGCGGGAAAAGTGCAGTTGACTGCACCCTTTGTACACCATTTTTACCTCATTTTGGTGTACGGAAGGTGACGACGTCGTCACCTCACTCTTCCAGAAACTCCGTCAACACAGCAGCCCACTGCGCCTCGTTCTTTTCCCAGAACGTTTTTACTTTTGAAAACAAATGAAAAAACTCCTCGCGCACCTCAAAAACATCATCCGCCTTTATCTCTGCCTTGCCGATCATTTTTACAAAGTCCTTGAAGTATTCGCGCGCCAGACCGATAAGCTCTAACTTCCTGCGCCGATCGTTCTCCACCTTTTCATATTTCTTTTCAAGCTCTTCAATGCGTTTTAAGCGCGCCTCCGTAGCTTTTAATTCTTCCTCACGCAATTTTAACGTGGCTTCCAATTGCTTTACTCTGGCTCTCAAAACCCCTGTTTTAACCTCTTCCTTATCCCGTTGCACGCGCGTAATGCGTTTGGCTAATTCTTTAGCGCTCAGTTTGCGCGCTTCGGCTAAACTTAGCCTTTCGCCGTTTACTTCAATCTCTTCGCCTGAAAGAATAGCGTTAAATTGCTCTTGCGATAGACGGGCAAGTTCAATTAATTTCGATTTCCCTAATCCTTCGAGTGCCGACGTCGGCACTTCTTGTACACCATCCCCCCCCTCATTTTGGTGTACGGAAGGTGCCGACGTCGGCACCTTTTCAGCATTAAGTAGTTTTTGACCTAAATTTAATTCTTTAAATACGGTTCTTTTTTTCATTCCCACACTTTCGTAGTATGCCCGAAACGAACTAAACCCCAGCGCCAGATAAAGCTTTTCTTCTTTGATCTGGTACAAACATTTGGCCGCTTCAAACAGATGCGCCTGGGCCCGCATGTGTAATTCCCAGGCCTTATCCTGCATCTTTTTAGAAACTTTTACAACCTTATCGCCTTCTTCGTCATACACGCGCAGTTCCTCTTTGGCCTCGTCAACCTTTTTAACGAGATCCAACGCCTGTTTTTCATTCATAACCAAACCCCTTCTTTAATGTTTAATCTTTACTCTTTTCATCTTAAAAAAGGACGGATGCGCTCTTCCACAAACTGCACGCTCACCCCGACCCGATTGGCAATTTCGTTAAGCGTTAAACCGGCTTCGCTGGCCAGCGCATACCAGGCGGCGTCTTCAAAACCTTTTTTGGCAATATCGTGCATTATTTTATCAATCTCATCGCGCCCTTCCGTTACCAGGCGGATGGCGTGCCGAACGCTAATATCCAATGTTTTTGCGATGCGTTCGTAGGTAAAGCCTCTGCGGTATAGGATCAGCGCTTTGTTTTTCATGGCCGCCCCCTTAATTCAAATGAATAAAATATTTGCGAAAAATAACCATCCGCTGCAGAAATGAATAGCGTTCTTTCAAAAACAAAGAACGCCACCAGGTCTTAAGCAATGCTACTCCCCAATGCCTGGAGCAAGCCTCTGCGCCATTCACATAAGCATAACTAAGCGTTTTATTTTTAGACTCAACGTTAAATACGCTTACTCGCATATTGCCTCCGCTTTTTTGTTTTTTGATTTATTTTAAAAGATGGGAATATTCTCCCGCATTCTGCGCATACATAGCCAAAATAAAAATAATGGAATGTCGAAATAGTTACCTGGTATGCCTTACCGCCGCATCGGCGGCAAACTTTTGTCCTCATAAATCCAGCTCCAATTGACCTCTGGCCTTTTTTTGTGCGTACCGGTGCGCTTGCGCGCTTTTTTCCATTACGGCATCCAGGGCATTTACTGTTTGGCTATAGTTTTCGAATGTGGGCTTTGATAAAAATGTTTTAAGTAAGCGCACCGCTTTAGTTGTTACTTCCTGGTATTCGTCAACCAGGTCAATCTCATCCCCGCGGTATCCTCGAAATCGCGGTTCTTTTACCAGGATAAAGCCGCACAATCGAGCCAGATGTTTTAAGATATTGTAATTTTTAGTAGTCTTCATTAAAGGAACTAAAAACTCAAGCGGAAATTTTACGCCCGAACCGTCCGTCGGCAAACCAGCCCGATACAAATAATTAGCCGAAATCCCCATCTCATCGGCAATTTGAGGTACTGTTTTTTTGCTTCGATGAATGGTTTCGTATAAAAGTTCTTTAATGGTTGTGTAATGAGCCATTAAAATCACCTGTTGTTTTTTTAATGGATTAGTATTAGATTGCTTTTTATAATGAAATAAGGAAATTAAGCGGCCCTATGGGCGCCCAATTCCTTATTTATAAGTTCTTTGATAGCCTGTTCGTACTTGTCGCTCTTGCGTTTGCCGTGCAAGATCATATTTACGTACGCTTTGGAAATACCCAGTTTTCTGGCTATTTCCGACTGGTTTATCAAGGTCAAATTTTTAATGGGCATAAAACATGTCCTCTTTTTTTATTAAAATTTGTTAACGTTTGTTTACAAATATAATACAAAAGATCTCATTATGCAAACAAAAAATGTATCTGAAATATTAGAACGTTTAAAAATTGCGTACAATATTAAAAATGATTCGCGCCTTGCTGACTTTTTGGGAGTTACTCGAAGTACTATATCAACATGGAAGTCAAGAAACAGTATTGATTATGATCTTGTGTTTGCAAAATGCAAAAACCTAAATATAAATTGGCTTCTCACCGGTCAGGGCAGCATGTTCCTGGAGCCATCGCCTGCCGGCGCGGTAAACGACCATACGCAAGAATATCAGGCTAAAGAGCAGGAAATAGCGCGCCTTAAAAAAGAAATAGCCAATTTAAAAGAAGAACTAAAAAAAATTGACAAAGAAGACGCTGCAGATACATTACGCCTTCAAGCTCTTAAAAATCGCATTAAAGAACTTGAAACTGAAAATATATCTCTTTCTAATCAGATTAAACTTTTGAAGGAAATTATTATTGAATTAAAGAAAGCGTGAAAATTTAATGTTTAAAATAATTTCAAAAAATACCAAATTTCGCACATTAAAAAATACTTATTTTCATGTCATAATTTCAATATTTAAATTTAGTTAAATTATCTCAGTTTTAATATGAATTTATCTCAATCCCCTAATCAAGGCTTATTTCGGTTTTACAAAAATGGTTGTTTTCTGGAGTTGAATTGTTTATTGAAAACCTTCGCCCGACGATGGCAGGTATTCACCGGAGTAGCCCTCACCCCCTCGCTCCCTCTCTCCCATAATAAAAGTCTGGGAGAGGTGGAAGACTTGCCAATGAGAATTTTCTCCGCCGGTGTAATGGGCGCCGGCGTTGGCCGGTTTCTAATTAACCATTCGAGCGTTAAGCCTTTATACTTTTTTACCGACCGACGATGGCAGGTATTCACCGGAGTAGCCCTCACCCCCTCGCTCCCTCTCTCCCATAATAAAAGTCTGGGAGAGGTGGAAGACTTGCCAATGAGAATTTTCTCCGCCGGTGTAATGGGCGCCGGCGTTGGCCAGTTTCTAATTAACCATTCGAGCGTTAAGCCTTTATACTTTTTTACCGACCGACGATGGCAGGTATTCACCGGAGTAGCCCTCACCCCCTCGCTCCCTCTCTCCCATAATAAAAGTCTGGGAGAGGTGGAAGACTTGCCAATGAGAATTTTCTCCGCCGGTGTAATGTGCGCCGGTGTTGGCCGGTTTCTAATTAACCATTCGAGCGTTAAACTCCTTAACCACTAAGCCTTTTTATCTTGCCCCGGCCGGCTATCCATCACCGTCTGCACGTTGCGCTTAAAGTTGGCATATCTGGCGCGACGCACCGGTGTCCCGGCAAACAACATGTCAAAATCTTTGGGCGACAACTTTTGCAGAAAAGTCAGCGGCGGGTTAACCAATACAGGCTGTTTGGGATGAAAGCGCTGTTCTTCAGTCTCTCTGGCGAATCGGTTCCAGGGACAAACATCCTGGCAAATATCGCAGCCGAATACCCAATTATGCAGTTTGCCGCCCAATTCAGTGGGGATGGGTTTATCGCGGTATTCGATGGTTAAATAAGAGATGCAGCGGTTAGCATCGAGTTCATAGGGCTTTAGCGCGTCGGTTGGACAGGCCTCAACACAGGCGTTGCAGCTGCCGCAATAGTCTTGAAGCGGCCGATCGTAAATCAGCTCGCGGTTAACGGCAAGGCCTCCCAGAAAAAACCAGGAGCCCATGTCGCGCGTCAGCACATTGGTGTTTTTTCCCTGCCAGCCAATACCGGCCAGCACCGCCCATTGTTTTTCCATGACCGGCGCGGAATCGACAAAGGCCCGGCCCTCCATGCCGTCATCTATTTTTTTTAATTCGGATAAAAAGCGTTTCAATTTCTTTTTTAAGATTTTGTGGTAGTCGCTGCCCCAGGCATAACGGCTGATTTTGGCCGTGTGTGGGTTGTCTTTAATCTGGTAGGGCGTGTAGTAGTTTAAGGCAACCATGATAATCGATCTGGCTTGCGGAAAAAACTTACGAATGTCTTTGCGTATGTCGCGGTATTTTTCCATCCAGAGCATCTCGCCGTGTTTGCCCTGGGCAAGCCATTCGTCCAGTTGTGCGGCGCCCGGCGTTTTTTCGGCCTGCGCAATGCCGACCCTGTCAAACTTTAATTCCATGGCGATTTGCTTAATCGCTCGGGTTAAGTTTTCTTTTGTCATGATCTCAAATTACTGAAATAAAAGACAAATGGAAAGAGAAGAGTCACTCCAGACTTGAAAGGCTTTTACGGAATTTGTTGGCGATTCAGATTTTAGTGACATTGACGCGAAAGGTTTTTGCCCTGTCCGTCAGCTCGCTTTCTGGATGCCGGTTTCGCTTATCTTATCCCATACTTTAGGTTTGCATTTTTTGCCAATTTCTGATAAGTTTGGCCTTAAGAAAAACGGACAGAAGATGAAACGTTCTTTTTATCTGAAATTGCTGTTAGTGGGATTGTTAGTTCTCAATTTGTTAAATGCTCTGGCGCCCCTGCTGGTCGGCAGCTCTCACGCGCTTTTTCAGTGGATCGGAACGGGCATCTATTTTTTATTGGATCCGGCCTGTCATCAACAACCGGAACGGTCGTTTTTTATTAAGGGTCTGCCCATGGCGTTGTGTGTTCGTTGTACCTTCATTTACCTGGGCATGGCTGCGGGGTTGGTAATGATTATGCTGAAAAAACGCCTTTTCCTGCCAGAGGCTGTTTATGTTTCGTTTTTGATCTTTTTAATCCTTGAGATTGGTACGGAAGCTGTTGGACTTTACTCAAATTTTAAAATACTCAGAAGTATTAGCGGACTGGTTTCCGGAATACTTTTAATCATTTTTTTAATAACGATCGTGCCGGAGCGGGTTTTTAAGAAAGGAAAGCAATGAACAAACAAGATACCTATTTCGCTATTTTTGTGGGCGCATTAACCGCGGCCGCAACGGATAGTTTTCCGCTATTGAACCTCATTAATTGTTTTTGTTGTCTGGGAATCATCTCGGGCGGTATATTGCCCATCTGGTTGTTGAGCAAAAAATTGGAAGATCGCGCGTTTTTTACCACGCCGGAGGTCATTCACATTGGGCTTTCTGCGGGGCTTGTGGGGGCGGTTATGGCTTTTATTTTGCAATTCATCGTTTATCAGTTTTACGGCAACTGGCAGGTGGAGTGGTTAACCCAGGCTCTGGAAAGTATGGAAGATTTGCCCCCTCTGTGGGAGGACCTGTATTATGAATTGCAAAAGCCGGAATATCAGGGCTTTGCCGGTATGGCGATTTTAATTCGCAATTTGATTATGTTCCCGGTGTTTACGCTTTTAGGCAGTTTTTTAATGAATAAGTTTTTGATTAAACGATCTTCTAAATAAATGGTGCAACCAGAATCCCTGCCGGTAAGTTAAATGGGGCGATTTTGTGGAATTGAAAACAACGCCGGGGAGCCTGTTTGTCATGGTCCTTAAAATCGTTTCCTTCTTGCCTTTAACGCTACCTGTTCAACGTTTCAGAGGGTCTGGTTTTTACAAAAAATTTTTATTTGGTTCATTTAATGATTAGCTTTAGAGTTTTCAGAAAATTAAAAGAGGACTGGATTATGCTGAGCATGTATGAGATTATTAAAAAGAAAAGAGACGGTTACGTTTTAGCGGCAGAAGAAATTGAATTTGTGATCAAAGGTTATACCTCCGGAACCATTCCTGATTATCAGATGTCGGCTCTTTTAATGGCCATGTTCATTCGCGGGCTGAATAAGGAAGAATCGCACGTTTATACAGAAGCCCTGCTGCATTCAGGCGAATTGGTGGATTTGAGCGAAATTCCCGGCGTCAAAGTCGATAAGCACAGCACGGGCGGGGTGGGCGACAAAGTCTCCATCGTGCTGGCGCCGATTGTAGCGGCGGCCGGCGTTCCGGTGCCCATGATTTCCGGGCGAGGATTGGGACATACCGGCGGAACGCTGGATAAGCTGGAAAGCATTCCGCAATTCCGGGTTAATCTGGAGATCGATGAATTTAAATCCATCTTGAAAAAAGTGGGCGCCTGTTTAATCGGCCAGACAGAAACCATAGTGCCGGCCGATAAAAAAATCTACGCCCTGCGCGATGTAACGGCAACCATTGAATCCATTCCGTTAATTACCGGCAGCATCATGAGTAAGAAAATCGCAGAGGGCATCAATGCTCTGGTACTGGATATTAAAACCGGTTCCGGCGCTTTTATGCGCGAATACGATCAGGCCAGAGAGCTGGCGCGACAGTTAATCCTGACAGGCGAACGCTTTGGCGTCCATACTCTGGCTTATTTGACAAACATGGATCAGCCGCTGGGCCGGGCGGTTGGCAACTGGCTGGAAATCATGGAGTGCATGGATGTGCTGAACGGCGGCGGTCCGCAGGATTTAATCGATATTACCATAACCCTGGCCGGAGCCATGATCTTTTTAGGCCAAAAAGCGCCAAGCATTGAAGAAGGTAAACAAAAGGCCAAAGAGTTGTTAAGCTCCGGCGCGGCGCGCGAAAAATTTCTGGAAATTGTCAAGGCTCAAAATGGAGACGCCTATTTTCTTTTACAGCCCGAAACCTATCCGCAGTCCAAATACAGTCAGGATGTGCTGGCAGATCAGGACGGCTTTGTTAAGCGCATCGATGCGCTGGAAGTTGGTCTGACGGCCGTATCTCTTGGCGCGGGGCGTCAGAAATCCGACGATCAGATCGATCCCAAAGCCGGTATTGTCATCCATAAAAAGGCCGGTGAAGAAGTGCAAAAAGGCCAGCCTGTCATGACCGTTTTTACCGACCGGAAAGCCGTTCTTGAGTCGGTGGTGCAGCGACTGCGGCAGGCCGTTACGTACCAGGCCACAAAACCAGAACCCGAGCCTTTGATTTTCGAGTTTTTAGATAAAGATAGTTTTTGAAGATAAGGAGGCAAATTCCGTTCATCCCTTGAAAAGCCAGACAGAAAAGGACAGGGCAAAAGGTGATAATGCCCCCGGTTATTTAAATCTTAACGGCATTTTCGGGGATGTGTCAAATAACCAGCATGGGCCGTTTAACAAAAAAACAAAAGCGACGCATCCGCCATTTTCTTAAAGCCAAGGCGGGCATCGATCAAAAAAAAGAGATCATCCACAGCGGCGATGTGCCCAAATACATTGCCCGTCACATTCCTTTTATTCGGCGTCTGGCCAGGAATATTGATCAACTGCTCATTGTCAGCTCTTTTGTGGAGCCGCCGATAAAAACCGGCCTGATCGATCGTTTTCTGGTGCTGGCTGAGCTGGAGCAATTAAAAGCCATTATTTGTCTGAATAAGATTGACTTGCTGGAAGATTTGTCAGAAGCGCAGGAAATAGCCGAAATGTATCGCAAGATCGGCTACCCGGTCTATTTAACCTCGGCCAGCAGCGGCGAAGGAATTCACGAACTTTTTGAGGCTTTAAAGGGGCACGACACAGCTCTGGCCGGCCATTCTGGCGTTGGGAAAAGCAGTCTGTTAAACGCCATGGCGCCTGAGCTTAAAATTCATGTCAACGAAGTAAGTCCTTCCACTAAAAAGGGGCGCCATACTACCACGCGCGTTAAGGTGTACGAAATGGCTCCTGCCACACGCGTCATCGATCTGCCCGGCTTGAAATTGCTGGATTTTATTGATATTCATTATGCCGAAGCTCGCCTTTTTTACAGGGAGTTTGTCGAGCTTGCCGACAACTGCAAGTTTAACGACTGCCAGCACATTACGGAAGATCAGTGCGCCGTAAAAGAAGCTCTGGCTCGCGGCGAGGTGCATCCCCTGCGTTACGAATCGTATCTTAACCTGGTTGATTCATTAAAGAATTTTGCCTGAAATTTGGCGGATCAAGAGAAATTGAAGCTTTTGATTTATCCCACCACACAAAGACAATGCGAATTGTAATAAGACATTCATGGTCAGTTTCGTCGTTTGCCTGCCAAATGATTTTGAAACTTGAGTTTGACAGTTGTATGACACATAATTCCTTTATTATTATTAAGTTAGTTTAATTTCATTTTCGTTAAGTTGTCACTACAAAGATAAAAGCGTTGGTTTGCTGCTGCCTATCTCCTGAAATATTTCCAACTGTTCGACATGCACTCTGGATAAACCTTTTCGACGTCTCCCTTCATTTTCCCATTCTACAACCACGACTCGACGCAGGCTCTCCATAGCACGCTGCCAACTTAATTTTATGCCACTCAAACGCTTCTCAAACAATACTGCCATCTGGAATGCAAGAAAACATACCATCACATGAGCCCTGATACGCTTCTCTGTCCAATGAAAATTGGGACGTAAATTCAAACTATGCTTTAATTCGTAAAAACCATGCTCCACATATTTTAAATCTTTATAGCGCGCTATGAGTTCTGATTTACTCAGGTCATGAGCATTGCTTATCACTATAAACCAACCGTCGCTCTTTTCTTCTTCTGATAATACCTCATCTTGCTTATGAATCTCTATCGTATCTTCTGTTAATTCAACATTAAAGAAACGACTTAAACGTTTTCTTGATAATACACTCTTTATTTGATGATATTTATCTTCTGTGTTTATTCCCTTTTTCTTAATCTCTTCTGACAGCTCTAAAAATTCATTAATACGATTGATGCGATTTTTATAGCGCTTTAATGCCGTAGCGGCATTGTAACTGGCCACATAACGAAGTTTTATCTTTTCCTTTTTACCATCTTTTGACTTGATTTCACGCTCCGTTAGGCGCTCATAGATCGTCTCACCAGTCGCCTCTTTATGCGCATTGGCTTCTTTTATAACCGATTTGGCATCCTTGCTCTGACGAACACTCTCTCCAAGAATAAACTCATAACCTTGTTGGATTAAATGCCAGAGATTGTCATTGCTTAATAAACCTTTGTCTGCCACCAGCTGGATATCTTTTACCTTAAATCGCCTGCGAATATCATTGAGCATCTCTTGCAAGGTAGAGCGATCAGCCTTATTGCCAGGGAAGACGTAATGGGCTATAGGAATACCATCTCCGGTCATCACCACGCCAATTACGATCTGTTCTCTATCTCCGCGGTGGTCACGACTATAACCAAACTGACGAATATCGCCTTCTACCAATGAGTTTTCGGCTTCAAAGTAGCTTGATGTTAAATCATAAAAACAAACCTTTAGATCCTGATTAAACAGATCTAGTAAACGATTAGCAAGTTGGGTTTCAATCTTTTCTTTATGAGCTATTAGAAAATCCATCGCTCTTAAAAGATACTCATAACGAATGTCGTCTTTGTTGATACCCGGAATATAAACGGTTTCTAACCAGGTGAGTAGTTTTAGTTTGGAAGAAGGATCATCCAGGCGGTTAAATATCAGACTTTTTAAATGAGCTTCAAGATCAAACTTTATTCCGCTTTTTTCCTTTTGCCTGGCAATAATCTGGCTCATTTTAAGCTCTTTCCATAAATGGACAAGCGCCCAGATTTGACCGAAGGCCTTGACATTATCAATATTGCTATCTAAGTCCTGTAAAGTTAACCCCTTAGCCCTTAAAAGTCCGTTGATAAGCGTGTCTACGTCTTTTTTGATGAATTTGTCGGTAGGGCCTAAATGCAGCAAGATTCGATGGCGTACTTTTCCATTTGAGTCTCTGTAGGACTCAGCGATTTGTAAAGTCTCATGGACTTTGTTATTTCTTTTGGATCGACTTACCTTAACAAACATAGAATGAATATAATAATAAAACGATTTGATAGCAAATAAAAAAAGCACGCCTGCATAGACTACAAATAAATTGAAACAGAGGAACTTAATTATATGTTTTTATTGATTTGGCTTTGAAAAATTTGACCTTAACTGTCAAACTGGGGTTGAAAAAAGTGAACAGCGAAGAACGAATGTTGAAAAGCAGACGCCGCTTGCCATTCTGGCTTGTAGTGAGTTTTAAAAAACAAAAGGGTTCGGGCGCTTAGGATACTTCCTCTGGAAGATCCAGTCCCGCCCTGGAGGCTGTTGCAAATTCAGTTTGAGTAAAATTCAAAAAATTTGTAAATTCTGGGCGACAGATAAAACAAGTAATAACAAAGGAATTCCATGAGTTTTATTACTTATAATCGCTCACAAATGAATCTCTTTGGCTATAGTGTGGAAGATTTTGCCAGAGACGATCCAAAGAGTCGATTTGTAGTGGAGTTGGTTTCGCGCCTTGATTTAAGTGCACTTTATTCCCGTTATAGTTCGCAAGGCGGTGATTCTTATGCCCCAGACATGATGCTTGCCTTATGGTTTTATGCTTATAGTAACGGCATTACCAGCACCCGTAAGCTGGAGGAATTGTGTAAATATGATACGCGCTACATTTATATCACTGGGAATCAGCATCCGGATCATAGTACATTAAGTCGTTTTCGCAAGGCACATTTGGATTTATTAGACCAATATTTTGTAGAGATACTTTTAATTGCCCAGGCCGAAGGCATAAGTAGTTTCAACCAGATAGCCATAGATGGCACGAAAATCAAAGCGCACAGCAGTAAGCGTCATGGCTACACTGAGGATCAATTAGACAAACGTATAGAGAAGTTAAGAGCAGAGATCAAGCAATACATGCAGCGCTGTAATTTTGTAGAACAGGGGGCCACGGATGAATTAGATTTAGAAACTCTTCGAGCGGAGAAAGAACGGCTTGAGCGCTTAGAGAAAGAGATATTAGAACGTAAAGCCCAATTGAAAGAGCGTAAGAAACAGCTCAAATCAGAACACCGTTCAAGACATCAAATAAATGTAAAAGAGCCGGATGCCCGCATGATGCCTTCGGTGGATGGACCGGGCTATAACGCACAATTAGGCGTAGATATGTCCAGTCATTTAATAGTAGCTCATGAAGTCGTAAGCCAGCCCAACGACCAGGGTCAATTCATACCGATCCAA
This sequence comes from Caldithrix abyssi DSM 13497, assembly GCF_001886815.1. Lineage (GTDB taxonomy): Bacteria > Calditrichota > Calditrichia > Calditrichales > Calditrichaceae > Caldithrix > Caldithrix abyssi. The sequence continues at coordinate 4,307,569 of NZ_CP018099.1, read as the reverse complement.
GAACAAGTAGAGAAGAATCTTGGTTCAGATGATAAGCGATCTTACACGGCCGATTCCGGTTATCACAATAGCACAGACCTAAAAGAATTGGAAGAAAAGCAGATTGATGCCGTAATAGCCGATCCCCAGTTATCCAATCGTTCGATAAAGGAGACACCAACCTCCAAGGAAGAATTGCAAAAAGAAGAAAGAAAACTAAAACGAAGTGATTTTGTGTATCATGAACAGGGAGATTACTATGAATGTCCGACGGGTAAGAAGCTTTTTCCAGTTGAGAGGAATAGCGAACGGATCGTATATCGTTCCAATGATTGTCAGGACTGTCCCTTAATTAATTTATGTATTTCCAGTAAAAAGAAAGTTAAGCAAATCCATCGTTCAGTTAATGAGAGTTATTGCGAACGTATGGCGAAAAAGTTACAAACTTCAGCGGCGCAGGAACGACTAAAGAAGCGTTCGGTGACAGTTGAACCTGTTTTTGGTAACTTGAAGCATAATTTAGGCTATCGTGGATTTTCCTTATCTGGTCTTAATAATGTTCGTAGTGAATTTACGTTAATGTGTATTGGGCATAATATTAATGTTCTATTTAAAAATATGTTAGGGAAACGTTTAGCAGCGTTTATAACAGCATCACAAGAAAAAGATGATCTATTAATTTTATTTTCAAAGAATATTTTGGCGTTTTTAATTCTATATTTTGCCCAACGCTTAAGAATGAGAAAAAATTATCAATATCGGAGAATATAAGCATTAATTCCTCCCCCCCATGCAACAGCCTCCCTGACGGGATTTGAAAATTTTTGAGCTGTTTTAAAAACTCATCCCCCAGCCCCTTCTCTTTAAAAAAGAGAAGGGGCGTAAATTGTGCCGATTTGCTTAGTTTTCGTCTTACATGTTGAGATACCGTTCTATTTTTTCTTTTCGATCCTGGCGTTCCCTTTTCAGTTGACGCTGGACAGAAGGGTTTGCGTGAAAAAATCTTTGTGCTCCTTGTGGCTTCTTTGCGCTTTTGGTGATTCGTTTTTGGTTGCGGCTACGCTGCCTTAGGATACTTCTTCTGAAAGATCTAGTCCCGCCCGGGCGTGATTTGAAAATTTTTGTGCTGTTTTAAAAACTCATCCCCCAGCCCCTTCTCTTTAAAAAAGAGAAGGGGCGTAAATTGTGCCGATTTGCTTAGCTTTGATCTCAGAATAATTTGTTTAATCTTTTTCTGCGGTTATTGGCGTAACCTGCGAGAAAATTACTTTGCACCCTTTGCGATTGATTTTGGTTGCAGCTTTGCTGCGTTAGAATTAATTTGACTAGCTTGTGATACTGGCTAAATATGCGCCACCTGGTTCCCTCTGGCGCGTTAGCGAAAAAAGAGCAAAGGGGGGAATCAGCAGAGCCGGAATAATTTGCCTGTCGTGAAAAAAATACGGTTACCGGGGCCTGAGGGGGAGAAATGGAAGGCCCGGGGCGTTGCCCCGGGCCAGCTTTCCACCGCGGATCGGAGCGCTCTGACAGAGCGCTCCTTATTCCTCTCTAAAAACAGATGTTCAAAACCACATTTCCCAATCCGACACCGTTGATTTAATCGCCAGAAAAAGCTTAAAGATGGTCATCCGGAGGTTCGTGAATTAAATGAAACGTTGTCACCGCTATTTTGTCTTTATTCAAATTCAAGCTGTATTTAAGAAAAAAAATATTCAGAGTCAATGTAATCACAAGAATGATCCCGGAAAATGAAATCGTTGTAATGCAATCATTTGAGCCTGAAGGTAAAGGGAATGGCCATCCACACTTTGACGTATTTGTCACGCTGCTTTCCCGGAATAAATTTGAACTGTTTCGCCGCCGCAAGCGCAGCTTCATCAAGCATAGGAATGGACTTAAAAATTTCTGCTTTTTCGACATTTCCTTTTGTGTCAATTAAAATACGCACTACAACCGTTCCCTCCACGCCTGCTTTCCGCGCCAGATCAGGATAGATCGGTTTAACCTGTTTGACCGGTTTGGGCTTTTGCGATACCGCAATATACTCGAAGATTTCAGGTTCATCGTCGGCAGGGGGCGGCGGCAGTTCGCTTAGCGATAAATCCGGCGCTTCGAACAAATCTATAGGTACTTCATCCAGAAAATCGTCATCCTCTGCCTCCACGGGAAAGGAAGGTTTGGGCGGTGGCGGTTGCTTTTTGGGCATTCTGGTAATCGGAACATCTACTGCTTCCAGAGTAAATACCGGTATGGGCGGCAGATCGCTCTTATGCTCAAATTGTCGGAATGAATAAAAGGTAAAAATCAGCATGATAAAAGTTACAATAAAGGCCGATTCCAGAACACGGCGATACTGTTCTTTTAGTTTGTTGCTTGACATCATCTTGCCTCCTGTTAAATGAAACTAATCCATTTCATCTAAAATGAGGCCAAAAACATGCCAAAGAGGCTAAGAGATTGGTTTTTAAAAGATTAATGCTTTTGCTGAAATTGAGGAGCTTTCTTTTATCTTGCATTTTGCAAGACAATTTTAACGATACACAGAAACAGGTGTGTGCAATCTATTTAATTTTAAATACTTAACAATGGATTGAAAAATGCAATGTACCTCTAAAGGTCATAACGTTTTCTTTTGCGCCATAAAGTGGCGGGATCAATACCTAAAATTTCTGCGGCTTCATTCAAATCTTTGGCGATTTGCAGAACCTTTTTAATATGTTGTTTTTCCATTTCTTCCAGTGATAGTGGTCTGACCGGTTTTTCCAGGGCAAAACGTACCTCTTCCGGCAGGTCGTTTAATTCAATGGTATTAGTTTTAGCCAACGCTATGGCCCGTTTAATAACGTTCTCCAGTTCGCGCACATTGCCGCTCCAGCGGTAGGATTTAAAGGCTTTCACCACGGGAGGGGCCAGTTCAATTTTTTGGCCCTCCGAGAATTGTTCCAGAAAATATTGGACCAAAAGCATGATATCTTCAGGTTGTTCACGTAAAGGCGGCAGTTTGATGCGCACGGTGTTCAATCGGTAAAACAAATCCTTGCGAAAGTTGCCTTCGGCCATGGCCTGTTCCAGATTTTTATTGGTAGCGGCAATGATGCGCACATCGACTTTTCTGCTTTTACTCTCGCCTAATCGTTCAAATTCTTTTTGCTGCAAAACGCGCAGCAATTTAGCCTGCAAAGAAGGAGAAAGTTCGCCTATTTCATCCAGGAAGATGGTGCCCCCATCGGCTAATTCAAACCGCCCTTTACGATCTTTAATCGCGCCGGTAAACGCGCCCTTTACATGTCCAAAAAGTTCGCTTTCCAGCAAATTGTCAGGCAATGCTGCGCAATTGATTTTGATAAAGGGTTTGTCTCGGCGATCACTGTGCTGATAAATCAGTTGGGCGAACAACTCTTTGCCGGTTCCGCTTTCTCCTTCAATCAACACCGAAAGGTCGGTTGCGGCAATACGTTTAGCCATTTGAATGTTCTCAAGCATTTTTTTATGGCGCGTAATGATGTTTTCGGTGCCGGTCAGTTGCCGTAGTTGCGCGCGATAATTTTCAACTTCCTTCCGTAAGCGGTGGTATTCCAGCGCTTTCTGTGCCAGAATCTGTAACTCTAGGTAATCAAAAGGCTTTTGCAGATAATGGAAAGCGCCTTCTTTCATGGCTTCCACGGCGCTTTCGATGGAGCCGTGAGCGGTGATTATGACCACGGTTGTCTCCGGAGAAAAGGTTTTGATTTCTTTTAGCACTTTTAATCCATCGATGGGGCGCATCTTCAAATCTACAAACGCCAGGTCAAATGACTGTTTCACAATGCGCTGCAGGGCTTCTTGCGGACGCTGGCAACTGGTTACATTCAGACCAATTTCTTCCAGACAAATAGTCATGGTTTTAAGGATATTGGCTTCATCATCCACTACCAGAACGCTGGGTTTTTCTTTTGCCATTTTTAAGTTTCCTGTTTCAGGTTTAATGGAATTTCAAAGAAAAATTCGCTGCCTCTGCCTGGCGCGCTTTCGACCCACAACTTGCCACCATGTTTATTGACAATTTCACGGGCAATGGCCAGACCAAGTCCGATATTTCCGTCTTCGCTCTCTTCAAATTTACCAATGCGCACAAATTTTTCAAAGATTAACTGCTGCGCCTCCTTTGGAATGCCAGGACCATTATCTTTCACAGAAAAACGCAAAGCTTTTTTGCCCATTGAAACGCTTAGTTCAACTTTACCATAGCGCGGCGCATGCTCAATGGCGTTTTGCAAAAGATTGGAAAGGACGCGCGCCAGACCTTGAAAATCCGCGGTAAATGTTTTTTGTTATTTTTCAATTAGTTTGAGAAATGAGAAAATATATTTAAGTTATTAAAATATTTGTTTTTATCCATAAAAATTAAGTTTGAGAAATTTAGCCGAATTTTTAAATAAATACACAGAAATTTCACTTGGTTTGAGAAATTTAAAAAGCCGTTCCACGGGCGTTTAATCATGGTTAAAAATGATGTTTAAGCCTTCTTTAAAAGCAATTCTTTAAGGATTTTTATTTGACCAATAAGCTCTCTATTCTCAAGCTCAAGTTCTCTAATTTTAGCCTGAAGAGCTTGCAAGTGAGCTGTATCCTTTTCTTCTTCCTGATCCATTTTTTTTAGCTCTGCTTTTAAGTTGGTTATTTCTTGCTTTAAGCGCTCTATTTCCTGCTCTTTTGCTTGGTACGCCTGGGCGTGCTCATTTACGGTAGGCGGCGGCGACGGCTGCAGGAACATGCTGCCCTGACCGGTGAGAAGCCAATTAAGATTAATGTCATTGCATTTCGCAATAATTAAATCATAATCTATGGTATTTCTTAATTTCCAAGTTGCTAAAGTACTTTGTTTAACACCAAGAAAATTAGCTAATTCAATATCTTTTTTTAAGTTATAAGCTTTTTTCAGTCTTCCTAAAATAATATTTGCATTTTGCAATTTTTTTCTTGACATCATCACACTTTGCAATTATATTAGTTAAAAAACAATAACAATAATTTTAAAATAAAAAGGACGACGTTATGCCAATCCTTAAAAATCATAAAATGGTCAACCAATCCGAAATTGCGCGCAAGCTGGGCATTACGCCCGCCTACGTGCACATGCTGCTAACCGGCAAACGGCGCAGCGAAAAGTATGAAAAGGCTATCAAAGAACTGATTAACCGGGAATTGCGCGGTAAAGCCGCGTAAGGCCCTTTTTTTATTTTAAAGATAAATAAAAGGCAAAGCAATTAAAAAAACCGGCAGGGGTTTTTAATGAGTCCTTACACAACCATTAAAAATTTGCTTTACGAAACGATCCACCGCGGGAAAAAGCCGGTGGAACAGATTGCCGACGAGATGGGCATTAGCGCCAATTACCTTTACCGTGCGGGCATGCCCTTAGACGGCAGCGGGGTGAAATTCCCTTTAGAGTACCTGGTGCCGCTGATGCGCACCACCAGAAACTACAACATTTTAAAGCACTTAGCGCGCTTGTGCGGCTTTATTTTAGTGCGGGAACCGCGCTTTAAGGGCTTTAAGGGCGATGAGATTGACATGGTGGACGATTACCAGCACGCGGCGACCAGGGCGACGCACGCCTTAAAGCTGTTCCTTAGCGAGCCCACCTCTAAGAATTACGAAAAGGCCACGGCGGCTTTGAACGAGGTTTTAGAACAAAGCGCGCGGGCCGAGCGCTATTGCCATAAAAAGGCTAAAGGGCAATTGGAGCTTGACATATGAAAAGCCAGCGAAGAACACCGAAAGACACAGAAAAATTGGGAATTGGGAACGAGGAATTGGTTCGCACTTTTTTAGATGAAAGTGCGAACTTAAGTGAGAACTGCTCAAATAAAGTTCGCAGTTCGATAAGTCAAATAAAAAACAACAAATTAAATAATAATGATATTTGGTTGAGCGTTAATGAAAGTGCGAACCTTTTAGGCATAACTAAACGAGCAATACAAAAAAAAATAAAGGACGGACAATTTGTCACACGTGAGGTAACCGGGCGCGGCGGTAAGCGGTATGAAATTGCGCTTAGTAGCTTGCCGGTGGAGGCGCAGGCGCGGTATTGGGAAGTGAAGATTAAAGATGAAAGATTAAAGATTAAAGATGAAAAGGATTCTTCATTACGCTGCGCTCCGTTCAGAATGACGGTTAGTGCGAAGGCGCTGGCGCGGCACGATTTGTTGAGCGCTTACGCTAAATATTGCGCCGGGTTTGGACGGGGGAAGATTAAACAAGCCAAAGAGACGTTTTTAAAGCTTTATAATGAAAAGCGCTATTTTGATCAGGTTTACAATATTTTAGGGCCGGTTAGTTATGCAACTATCGAGCGGTGGCGCAAACAGTGGGAGGCCGGTGGTAAAATACCGGACGCTTTAGAAGACCGGTACAAATCGCCCAGCCAGAGTTCTATTAGCGCGGAACAAAGCGCTATTTTGATAAGCCACATTTTAAGCCCTAATAAACCGCCCTTAAAAGAAGCCATTCGCTTAGCAAAAGAAGAGATGCGCCTTAAAGGCATTGCATTTGCGCAAAGCGATATTACGTTTTACCGCTATGGGCGCAAATGGATTGCGGAAAATTTACCCATTTACACCTTTACGCGCTATGGCGGGAAAAAGCTTAACGACGAGCTGGCGCCGTTTGTAATGCGCGATTATTCCAAAATTGAAGTGGGTGACATTTTTGTGGCGGACGGTCATGTTTTGAATTTTGAAATCATTAATCCGTTTACGGGCAAGACAAAGAGGATGCAATTAATTGTTTTTTACGATATGAAATGCGGCTTGCCGATGGGGTTTGAAATTATGCCCACGGAAAACACGATGGCGATAAGCGGAGCGCTGCGGCGGTCTATATTGCTTATGGGCAAATTGCTGGGCGAAGATAAGGGATTTATTCCTCGGGCGGTTTACATCGATAACGGGCGGGCTTTTAGGGGGCAATATTTTACGGGCGTTCACGATTTTGAGCAAACGGGGCTAAAAGGTTTATACGAACGGTTAGGGATAAAAACGATTATCGCCAAAGCTTACCACGGACAGAGCAAAACGGTGGAACGATTTTTTGGCGCGTTTGGCGAATTTGAGCGGCGATTGACCACTTACATCGGCAACAATATTGAGAATAAACCGGCGCGGCTTTTGCGCAATGAAAAGGCGCACGTGAACGCTTATAAGGCGTTAACCGGCGGGCAGGCGCCGGAGCTGGCTGCGGTTTACCATTATTTGTACGAGTGGATTTTAGAATACGCGCAACGGCCGCATCAGGACGGGTATTTTAAGGGATATTCGCCTTTGCAGGTTTTTGAAGAGAGCGCCAAAAAACTAAAAGCCCTGCCGGATTATGAAAGCCGCCTGATTGATTTTGAAAAGCTGCATTTTTTGATGATGGAAGAACGGCGGACCACCATTCAACGCAACGGCATCCGGTTTAACAATCGATTTTACTGGAACGAAGCGCTTTACGGGCGGCGCGAAGCTGTGGTAATTAAATACGATTGGATGTATCCGGAAAAGATATTGGTTTTTGAGCCCACGGGCGAATTTATTTGCGAGGCGACTTTACCGGAGCGCGTGCATCCGGCGGCGGCGATATTGGGCACGGAGGCGGATAAAGCGCTTTTGCGCAGGCAGTTAGAAGCGCAGGCGCGGTTAAAGAAAGAGACGGCGCAGGTGGGCGAGGTTTTGTTGAATGCGGGCGTTGGGGATAAGATTAAAGATGAAAGATTAAAGATTAAAGATGAAAGAGGAAAGATTAAAGAGGATGGGCAGACGGTTATTGGGCAGTTGGTGGCGGCGGCGGAAAAAGAGAAAGAGGCGGAGCCGGAAGAACCGATTTTTGTTTGGGAGTTTGAGCGGAAGGCCTGGGAAGAAGAAAGATTAAAGATGAAAGATGAAAGATTAAAGACGAAAAAAAAAGTGATTTAGATGAGAAAAAAAGTGGATAATTGACAATTAAAAATTACGAATTACGAGTTACGAATTTCAAAAATTTAAGGGGGTAAAGATGCGGGTGAGTGTATTTAATGTTAAGGGCAAGAATGAAACATTGAGTTATGCCTATGTGAACGGCGCGGAAGCGGTTAGCCGATATTGGTTTGTTGCTATTGTTAAAGCCTGGTATCGGTCGCGATATGTTGATCAACGCTTAGAGAAAGTAAAGTTGTTTTTATCGAAAATGCTGATTCACTCAAACTAAAGTTTGAGTTACAAAAAGGAGGCGTAAGATGAGAGAAGAACTTAAGCGCTTGATGGAAGCGCGGGGCTGGAGCCAGAGCCATGTGGCGCGGGCGCTGGGCATTAGCGGCGCGGCGCTAAGCCAGTGGCTGGACGGCAAGTATAAGGGCGATGTAAAGCGCATTAACGAAGCGGTTAAGGCGTTTTTAAAACGGGAACAAGAGCGCCTACAAACGCCCAAAAAGCTGTTTCCGTTTGTGTTAACGAGCAATGCGCAAAAGGTATTTGAAACGGCGCGTTTTTGCCACATTGACGGCGAAATAGGTCTTGTAATCGGCGAAGCGGGCACGGGCAAGACCACGGCTGTTAAGGAATATGCGCGGCAGAATCCGGACGTGATTTTAGTAGAGGCGGATTTAGGTTATACAACGCGCGTATTGTTCCGGGAACTGCACAAGGCGGTTGGCTACGACGGCGAGGGGTTAATCCATGATATGTTTACGGATGTGGTGGAAAAGCTAAAAGACAGCGGACGGTTGATTATTGTGGATGAGGCGGAACATTTGCCTTACCGGGCGCTGGAGCTTTTGCGGCGCGTTTACGACAAGGCGGGGATCGGCATTTTGCTGGTTGGCATGCCCAGGCTTTTGACCAACCTGCGGGGCAAGCGCGGCGATTACGCGCAGCTTTACAGTCGGGTAGGGATAGCCACAAAATTGCAGGCGGTTAGCGCGGTTGACGTTCAGGCGTTTACGATGGCGGTATTTCCGGAGAGCAACGGGATATGGCAGGAATTTTATAAACAATGCCAGGGCAGCGTTCGGACGCTTACCAAATTGATTTTGCGGACGGCGCGGATTGCTGAGTTGAACCACAACCAGGTCAGTAAAAGTATGGTGCAAAGGGCGGCGGAAACGCTGATCATTTAGGAGGGGTAATCATGTTTGATAAAAATAATAACCGCATACGGCGCGGGGACTTTGTAAGATATGATGAACGAATTTACCGTGTGAGCTATATTTATTTTCGCACCATCATTTTGGACGACGGAGAGAAAAAAATAGCATTAAAGGTTCCGCGTCTGACGTATCCCATTTTAAACCTTGAAGTTGTAAATCATAAAACCATTATTCCAAATTAACAAGAAAGGAAAAATTATGGGCAAAGCACGGAAAAAGGTTGTTTTAAAAAGCAACCTGCAAAACTGGGAAGAGGTAAACGAAACGCTGCGGGCCATCGCGGAAAAACAGAGCTATGTGGAAGCGATGGTGAATAAATACAACGAGGCGGAAGCGCGGCGGCGTAAGGCTCTGGACGACAAGATCAATCCGATCAAAAAAGAGATTGCGGACATGGAGCTGGATTTAAGCCTGTTTTGCGAAGAGCACAAGGACGAATTTGGCAAAAAGAAGAGCAAAGAATTGAGCAACGGAATTGTGGGCTTTCGGTTGGGCATGCCAAAATTGAAGACCTTAAAAGGCTTTACCTGGAAGGCGGTACTGGAATTGATTAAGCGCAGCGTTTTTAAAGACGATTACATCCGGACCAAGGAAGAAGTGGCAAAAGACAAAATTATTCAGGATGCCTTAACTAAACAACTGGATCAGGAAGTTTTAGACACCATGGGCGTGCAGGTTGTTCAGGAAGAGACATTTTATTACGAGCCGCGTATTGCCACGGAAAATATGGAAAAAGCAAGTTAGCGGACGATCCGGGAGATCGCGCAGGCGCCTCGTCTTTGACCCCTGGGGGCGGGGCGCTTTTTGAGGGGAAAGATTAAAAATCAAAGATTAAAGGTTAAAGAAATGAATGCGTCGGAGCGCATGGTTAAGCAGTTATTAAGCAATGTCAATTTGTGTCAATTGCAAAAAGTGTTTACTTCATGGAATCCTGAAGAGTTTGGGATTATTGATCGCCTGACGGAAGAACAAAAACGTTTTGAGATTGAACATTACGGCTATTATCAACCAATGGTTATTTCTAAAAAATCAAAGCGGGAAAATAAAAAATGACGCAAAGCGAATTAATTTTAAAACATTTGATAAGAAATAAGGGCATTACGGCGCTGGAGGCGTTACGGCTTTACGGCTGTTTGCGATTAAGCGCGCGCATCTGGGAATTACGGCAAAGAGGCTACCGAATTGATTCGCAATTGATTGAATTAAAGAACGGCAAAAAAGTGGCGCGGTATATGTTAAAGAATAAAGATAAAAAGATAAAAGGTTAAAAGTGATGTTTAAAGACGATTTGATCTTTTTTTTGATATGGATTATTGTTTTTCTTTTGACGTGGATCATTGAGTTAAAGATAAGAGAAAAACGATTAAACTTAGAGTTGAAAAAAGAGCGATTTGTAAAAGCGCAGCTTTATAAGATGTTGAGATTAAAACGACGCGTAAAGATAAGTTTGAATTAATTAAGGTTCATAATATGTTAGCGGAAATATCAAAATCATATCCTCCAATTAATAATTTTAATTTAGCGTTTTGTGTAATGTCGATTTTAGGAGGCAGTTCAAATAAAATTAACCCAGAATCGGTTTGGTTTTGTAGGAGGTATAAATTAGAAGGTAAGATTTTTAATGATTTTATTTTTTTGCGTTCCATAATAAATAAGTTGAACGGCGCATTTACCTGGATAACATCGCCGGCGCTGGTAATGATTTTTACATTTTCAATAGGTAAATTATCAATTTCTAAATCGCCTAAAATTAATTTAAAACCAACGATCGTGAAAGGCATTTCAGAATTATTAGAAACAGAAACTTCTAAGAGCAAGCATTTTTTATCTAACGAAAAGCCATTAACTTTAAAGTGGAAAACAGGCGATTTTTCTTTTTTTCGATCTTTTAGTTCAATGCCTTTAGAAATTATATCAATCATTTGTGAAATAAAACCTATTAATTCAACCATGGAACTATCTCCTGGCAAATTAATTAAGGATGCGCGGCATAAAGAATATAATAAAAAAAATAAAAAAAAACAATCTCCTGCAAAGGGGATGTGCGGCGGCAGGGTCTAAGAATTTAGGCCCTGCTTTATAAACTATTGCAATTGAAGCGACGCGTAAAGATAAGTTTGAATTAAAGGAGGTAATTAATTATGCAAGTAATGACCGTTGAAGAATACATAAGAAAAGGGGAATCTCTTTTTGGAAAAGACAGAAAAAAGTGGAAATTTATATGCCCTAAATGTGGAACAATCCAATCATATAAAGATTTTGAAGATGCCGGGGTACCGACTAATCAAATATGGTATCGCCTTGGATTTAGTTGTATTGGAAGGTTTACCGCTAAGATGGGGTGTAATTGGACCTTAGGCGGATTGTTTCAAATACACAAATTAGAAGTTATAGATAAGAAAGGAAAAAAACATCCGCGATTTGAATTTTACGAGAAACACAATGGATTCTAATTATGGCAACGAAAAAACAAATACAGATTATCCATATCGCTAAACAGCAGTTGGGGATCGACGAAGACACCTATCGCGATATTTTAGGGCAATACGGCGTTAAAAGCAGCAAGGATTTAACGCCGGAACAGGCAAAGGGCTTAATCCGCTATTTTCAAAAATTCGGCTTCCGGATAAAAATAAAATATCGTGAGGGCATGATAACGCCAAAACAAATCGGTTATTTAAAATATTTATGGCAATCGAATCCTAAAGTGCGCAATAAAAGCGTGGAGGGTTTAGAGAATTTTGTAAAGCGCATAATAAAAATAGATCGCCTTGAATGGATACCGCGCAACAAGGTGCAAAAGGTTATAAAGGCGATTGAGAGTTTGAAATAAAATCAGTTGAATGGTTGAATAGTTTAATGGTTGAATGATATGGCTGGGCATGATGATTTATATAGAGAAGAGATTTTAAAGGCCGCTCAACAGGCGAACGTTAATAAAAAAGATGTTGTTGAACGGCTTTTAAAAAAAATAAACGAAACGCGTTTTTTTAAAGACAGCAAACCGGCTATTGATTTTGAATTTGTAGAGCATTTAGTAAAAACCTATGGCGAAAAAGAATTACGGCAGGAACTCAATAAGATGTACGTATGGCTTTTAGCCGATCCGCGGCGACGCAAAAAGAATTACCGGCGATTTATTGTGAACTGGCTTAACAATAAGGATAAGCGGTTTTATGTGGAATGGCGGAGAGGGGATTATTAGTTTAGGGATTTAGAAGTTTAGGTGTTTAGGTGTTTAGATGTTTAGATGTTTAGGAGTTAAGGCGTTATGATATGTCCCAGGTGCGGGCAGGATAAAGAGCGGGTGGTTCGTGTTTACCGAAATATGGTTTACCGCGACGGCGTTTGGCGGCGGGCCAATATGGATACGCGGGAAATTATTTGCAGTGAATGCGGGGCGCGTTATTTTACGGAAACAAGGCTAACACATAAAATTGAATTTGACAATCGATTGTTTAAAAAAGTGATTGTTGAGATTTAGAAAATTAAAGATTAAAGATGAAAGATTAAAGGTTAAAGGGAGCGATGGGGTTTGAAGACGAGATAAGGCGCTTTGTTCGCCGGCAGTTTGAAAGCGGCAATGTGCGGAATTTACGCAAGCGGGTGAGGGAATTTATTAAAGAAAACGGCTTTGAAGAATCCTTTAAAAATGATGTTCAAAGGCTGATTAAAAGCGTTGAAAACGATCTTTTTGAGCAATTTAAAAATGATTATTCAGGCGGCGAAGACGTTCAAAAAAAGGCGGAAGATATTTTAAGCGCGTATGCGCAGCGCCACATTAACGAAATACAGGATATGGCGCTTTATAGTTTAAAATACATCGATCGCCGATTGATACGAGAAATAAGCCAGGCGATTGAACAGGGTATTAAAGGCGATTTAAACTGGCAGGAAACGGCGCGGGCTGCTTTACGCAAATATAAGCTGCGTAAAAGGCATATTGAAACGGAAATAAACACCACACAGGCGGCTTTAGATCGCCTGGCGCGGATTGAGCAGATTAAGCAATCGGGCGCTAAATATGTTCGTTACGCAGGTCCAACAGGCACGGTTAGGCCCTTTTGCGTTCGACATATTGGCGGCGTTTATCGGATTGAAGAGATTGAAGGTAAGTTAAATCGATTCCGACAACCGGCGCTTTATTATATGGGCGGTTATAATTGTCGGCATCGCTGGGTGCCTATGGAAGGTAAAGAAATTTACAGGCAAAAAAACGGACAGGGACGCGTATTTGTGGAACAGGGATTTAAAGAGCGTAGTAAAGAGATAACAATCGCTAAACTGCGCGCCCGTTCCGGATTCAGGATTGTTTTGCGGAACGCTACAGGCCCAAAAGGCATAAAATTAGCAGACACCTGGGAAAACGGTCGGGCGGTGGAATATAAACGCTTGACATCATCGGCAACCAATATTACGGAAGCAACGCGCAGGCAAATAAGGAATGGCAAAAAACAGGCCGGGCATGTTTTGCTTTATAACGAAGGCTCATTGGCAGAGGATTTAATTATTGAAGGCATTAAAAAAGCAATAAAGTTTGACGATAAAAGAGAAATTAAGCAGGTTACGATTTTAAAAAAGAATGGCACATTTATAACAAAAAATAGAGAGGGTTGGGAAAATGACTAAAGAATTTAAAGCGTTAATAGAAAACGTGAAAAAGGTTAAAAAACAGGGCTTGCTAACCGATAAATTTAAGGTTTACGTAGCCGGTTGGGCGCAAGGGTTATTAATGGAAGATCTTATAACAATAAAAGAAAAAGAAGAATTACAAAAATTGGCCGAAATTGACGGCAATTTTATTGAAGGGGTCGCGCAATTAGCCGGTTATGGCGATAACGAGGACGAAGATAGCCCTCTGGAGTTCGATTAAAAAAAAGTCCCGAATTTCGGGACTTTATTTAGAATCTATAAGAAAGGCTTAAACTTTGCGGCGAGGCTTTAATTTGTACCTTTTTAAAAGATATAATTGCATTAATAATTCCGGAAGCCATAAATACAGTTCCTATTATTTGTTTTCTCTTTTTTTGGCTTTTCAAATCATCAATCAAATCTAAATATTCTTTTTCCAGTTTTTCATCGCCAATATAACTTCGGATCAAAAAATCATTAAAATTAATAAACTTTTGGATATTATTAGCTTCTTTAAAATAATCATAACTTAAGGCAAAAGAAACGATGCTTAAGGTAATCAACTTAAAATTCGGATAACTTTCCGTTTGTGATTTTTCAACATCCATTTTGGAAATATGGGTAAAATCAGGCGCAATTATTTGCGATTTTAATTTTGGGTTAAAAGGGATGTTTTCAATTTTTAGCACTGCATTTTTACTAATTTTTGTCTTTTTGCCATTAGCCATCTGGTAATAAATCCATTTTTGATCCTGATTTAAAACTTTTACATTAATAATTTTTGTTCCGTTTTTCATAAAAATGTTATCCGCCATAGAGGGCAAAAGAAAAAGAAGGCAAAAGATTAATGAAAGGATTAGTTTTTTCATGGTTTTGCTCCTGTTTGTTTAACATTGTCTAATAATAATTTGCTCATTTCGGCAGTAATTTGCAAGCCGTATCGTTTTTTTAATTGCTCCCATTGTTCTTTACGCAGGCCTAAAAATTTCCATAATTTTCGGCTGCGACCGGCTCCGGAAATATTGAGCCAGAAGGCTTTTTGCGCCTGAATCGGATCGGTAAAGCCGATAATTACCTGGTTATTTTCGGCCTTAATGATTTTTAGATTGCGCAGCATTTTACCGGAGAAAGTTAAAAAGTCGTTAGCGGCTTGCGGATTTACTTTTTGCTTGTATTGTTTATAACCGCCCAGGATGATCATGCCCAGCTTTCCGGTGGATTTTGATTTGACGATTTCGTAAAACTTTCCTTTCCCGCTTTTGCCGCCCAGTTTTTTGACGATTTGCGGATCGTAAGGCCGGTAAAAGGGTTTTTCGGAATAGGCAAATTTTTGGCCATGGACATCCACGCCCTGGGCAATGTTTTGCTCGATCATGGCCAGGACGGTAACGCCGATGTCGGTTAAGAGTTTTTGGGAGAACTTCATAAAAATAAACCTGTTGTTTGTTAAATTTCAAGCTAAAGCTTGAGTTACAATAATTCGTCGTCTGGTTCGGGCGGAGTCAGGCCGACCATGGCGTAAGCTTCTTGCTTTTTGATGGGCAAAAATCGGCTGAGCGTTTCCAGGGCGGCGGCATTTTTTTCAATATCCTGTTCTTGCGCTTCAATGAATTGGAATTTATAAGGCGCTTCGGTCGCATTGGGATTGAAGTTTAACTTATAATCGAGCAATAATAAGCGATTGATTAATTTTTCGACGCGGATCATGTCGGTGTACATGATATCGGCGGAGATCATTTTTTGAATTTGCAAGGCGGCGCGCGAACCGGAACCGGAAGGCAAATCGGGGGTGTTGGCCTGGCCTAAAATGGCTATGGCGATATCGCGGTTTAAGAGATCGATAAAATCTTTAAAATTGGTCCCGGCCTGCTGGGCGATTTGGTTAAGCTTGAATTCCACAAAATCGGAAGTTACTACGTAGTTATGTTGAATGGCTTTTTGCGCGGCGATTTCGGCCTGGGTTTGCTCTTCGGTACTGGCACCTTTATTGATGATTTGCAAAATGCCTTTAAGCTTGCGCAGGTAGTTGGCGTTTTCCAGAATAATATCGTAACGAATAATTTCGAGCGGCATTAAGGTGCGCAATATGCCGCCGCGATAAACGTAAAAGGGCATGATGTCGACCAGATAGTTTTGATTTTCGTTAAGGTTTATTTCGTCTATAATGCGTCCGGATTCGTCGATTAGTAAAAGACGCTCAAATTCCAGATCGTAAGTTTGTTGGTCGAGTTCTTCGATAATGGAAATATTTTGCTCATTGCCCTGGGCATCGATTTTGAGTTTGTAAACGTTGCGGCCGTAAAAGGCGGTTTTGGCGTGGTTGTTAACAATATAATCTATGGCTTTAACAACTCTTCGCTGGGCTTCGGCCGCTGCGTTCATATCGTCTGCGACGATTTGCCAGTCGAACGAAGCGAGCGCGGTGGTGCGCGTAATGTAATGACCGAGGATGCGCGGATTGGCCAGAAAGGCGCGTTTTAGGATTTTCATTAAAGGCACGATGTTGCGCGCTTCCGGGTCTTTGATGTCGGCCATTTGTGCGTATTTGAAAAATTCCTGCAATGTAGGGTAAACGCGTTTATTAAGATTCATTTTCAACCTCAATATTTGTCAGACAAATTTTAAAAACAGCGATTTGCATAATCCACCAGAAAAATAAAACCGCCAGCGTAAGCTGCCATCCGTAAACGTAAAAGACGTAAATCGATAGTAAGAAGCGGTCCATATTTTTAGTAAAATGATATAAATCCCAGAAAATGGGATGCAGAGGCAGTTTAAATTTGCCGATTTTTAAAAACCGCCATTCGTCAACATCCCATGAGCGCAGCCACCTGTAAATGCGCGGGAATTTGTTTTCCAGATTGATGAAAACGGAATTATAGAACCAGCCTTCAAACACGGTTATTTCTCCGAGGCGGTTTAAAATTCCGGATATAATAAAGTAAAAAACGATTATTAAAATTTCCATCATGTTCTCCTTTAAAATGGAGTGTAATAATCTTTGACGGTTTTAACCATTGGTTTGGTATAACGAACAATTCTGCGCTCGTGGATGTATTCAAAAGCGCAGATCAGGGCGTCGGGCGCATCGTCGGCTTTGTTGGCTTTTTTACCGGAAAATCCAAAAAGCTGACCTAAAAAGCGTTCTCCGTTTTTGGATTTGGCAAAATTTTTTGGGAATAATATTCGCCCTTCGGTAAAAGCGATTTGACAGTTTTTAGCCAGATCGTCCACATGGTAACGCTTAAATTCAATCAATGGAAACGGCATTTTATGAATGCGGCACCAGTTTTTAATGAAATTGGACCAGGTGGATTCCTGGGTTACGTTGCCATCAAAAGCGATGCCGAGAATGCGTTGCGAATAATCGGTTTTCATTTGCAGAACGGTATTTAAAAGTTCGTTGGAATCGGCAAACGATTTGCAAATAGCATCGACCACAAAATATTGATCTTTTTTTGGCGAATAGGCCAGGCCGACGATGGCGGTGGTATCGCCTTTGGCTTTTTTTGCCAGGTTAGGATCGCAATAGATGACGCCGCGGGCGTCGTCTGGCAGACGGTCGTATTCTTTATAATGTTCGGATTTAAAGAAAAAGCCTTCCGGCGGAATGGGATTTTGCTGAAAATTGGCCTGCCAATCGGCTTCGGATTTGGGCTTAAGCAGGGCTTTTAATTCGCTTTCCGACTTAGCCGGATAGCGCTGCGGCCATAGAGGTTTATTATCCCATGCCTTAAAAATATTGACATGCCAGTCTTTAGATAATAAACCTTCTTCGTATTCCAGCCGAATGCGGTGCAAGGCGCATTGGGTTAAAAAGTCGTTGGCGGAAATGATAAAAACGGCGTTTTCGGCGCAGGAATGGTAAGCTTCGGTCAGTTTGTTAATGCGCATATCCACGGCCTGTTCGGCAAAACTGCTTTCCAGTGTTTCGATATCGTCTCCGAATAGAATTTGCGGACGTCCAAACATGCGCGTGTAACCGCGGACGGAACGGCCTTCACTAAACGCCGCGCAAAATTTTAAACCGCCCGGAACATGTTTTGAACGCACTTTTAAAGTGAATTGATCGGCGTTGGCTTCGGTGAATTCCGGCTGGTAATCGTGTAAAAGGCGATCGTTTTGCGTGATGATTAAAATAATGTCTTTTAGAAAGTTAGATGCTTTAGGCAGAGTTTCGGAATAGATTCCGGCAATATCGTAAATGCCATTGAGCAAAAGCCAGATCAAAAGTTTTTTTTCGGTTACGGTTTTGCCATGTTTGCGCGGGCCAAAAAAGATATGGACGCCGGGTTTTTTAACGGCTTTTACCATTTCCTTATGCATTTTATTGGGTGGCGCATAGCCGTCAAAATACATTTCTTTTGGGAAATAGGTTTTATCGAAGAAAAAGAAATCTTTTTTGGAACGCTCGATGCGAGCGGAAACTTTTTTGGGCTTGCGCTCTTTAGCGGAAAAAGCGGGAACGGGCAAATATTGCTTTTGGGTTAGCGCTTCGGCTTTTAGTTGCTCGATGAATATTTTAGTTAAAGAGAATTGTTCCATTTTTAAACCTTCATATTTTCCGGAACCTGATTCGCCCATTTTACATATTCTTCCTGATAGATTTTGACAATATCATCGTTGGAAGCTTCGGGCATAAAACGGCGAATGATGCGGGCAATGATATCGGCGTCGGCGCGTTTGATATGGCTTTCGAGTTCCACGCTTTGCAGAAACATGCGAATGCGCATGATTTTGTAAAGCAGATCGACGCGGTTGGCAATGGCCATATTCTGGTCGTTTTCCAGTTGCGCGGCGCAAAAGTTTAATTGCCGTTTTAAGAGTTCGATATCGTCGTAACTTCCGGCGATAAATTTGGTTTGTTCGTAAACGCCTTTGCGCGTGCTCTTCATGAGCTCAATGGCTTGCGAATATTTTTCGATGGCATAGCGCACCACGTGAGGCGCTACGCCGAAAATTTCGGCAATTTTTTTGTGCGTGTGATCGGGGTTGTTGACCTTGTGCAGAGCTATTTTTTTTAAGACTTCCGGGTCTGTTTTTTTTCTGGTCATAACATACCTTTTAATTTTGTTTAAAACGTGTTTAATCGCGTTTAATTTTTAATATTTTGTTTAATACGACCATAAATACCTTTTAAACTAAAAATCGCCAAAAAAGCGATTTTCAAGCTAAGGCTTGAGTTACAATTTTACATAAGAAAAAAAGCATTCCAGGACGCTGACGCTGATATCGGAATAAACGGCGTCGAATGCAATTGAACTTTCTTCAAAATACAATGCGGTGGCCTGATTATCATCCTGGGAAATCTGGCCGTTGTTTAAATCGTCTCTAAATTGAATCAAATGGGTTTCGGCTTGCATGAGCAGTTCCATGCTATCGATGGCGGCGCTTGCCGGATTTTCGGCATTGGCTTTAAACGAAAACAAATAGACTTTAGCCAGGCGCGTTAAGTCTTTGGTTGCGTTTGTGGAAAGACGCTTAACCGGGCCCGGTTCGAGAAAAATCCATATTGCCGGAAGGATGGCGGGCATCTGGCCGTATTTTCCCAATTCAATATTTACATCCGGCATTTTATTTTTTAGATAGTCTTGCAGTTGCAAGGCGAGGTTTTTAAAAGTCAACACTGTAAACGTCCTCTATGTTATCCAGATTAGGGGTTATGGGATTTTCATTTTGTCCGACGGTGGAATGTTTGTCGAGAATTTTTAAAGCCGCTTTCCAATTGGTTTCTATCTTTTGCCGATATTCTTCGGTAATGGAAGACAGGCGATTGGAAACCAGATATTCCATAATCCATGCAAAGGGTTGTTTGGTCCAGTCGGGCGGCGGGCTTTGCGTAATATCGACGCCAGAAAAATCGCGCATAATATAAGATGTTTGTTTTTCGAATTCATCGTAAACGGTTGGATCGCTTAAAATTTGCCGCACGTTACTGCTAAGCAATTTTTCAATTTCGTTAAACGCATACATAACACGCCTCTAATTTTAATTTTCTTTCAATTTAAGATTATCGGTTTGCAAAAGTATGCTAAATGCGCATATAACAAGCATTTAAGCATGAGAGAATTAAATTAAAGCTAAAAACGGAAAGGAAATGTAATGGAATGGCTTAAGAATTTCTTAAAAGCGCTTTTCCCGGAAAAGGCGGAAGCTATCGACAAAAATTTCCCTAAAGATATTCCGGAGCCCAAACCGGAACCAAAGACCGAACCAAAGCCGGAGCCCAAACCGGAACCAAAGCCCGAACCAAACAATCCTTTGAACGCGCAAATTGAGCAGCTTACGCAAACCATTAAGGATTTGCAGGGAAAAATTCAGAGCTATGAAACGCAAATAAAGAGTTTGAGCGACGCGCAAAAACAAACGCAAAAGGAAAAGATTGAACAGATCATTCAAAAAGCCATTGCCGAACATCGTTTGCCAGGCAAGAACGAAGAGCTTTTAAATCATTACCGTAAGATTTTGGAAAACGATTTTGAGGCGGGCGTAAAGATTGTGGAGAATTTGCCGCCGATTCCGGGCGAAGGCGATAAAAATAAGGGGCAAAAAAGCAACCAGCCGCGCATCTTAAGCCCGCTGGAAAGCGCCAATCCAACCATTGCCAGCAAAGTGAAAGAATTTGCCAATATAAAAGAGGAGTAAATCGATGAATATCGCCCAGATTTCCAATTTAAGCGGACGCGGAGCCAACCTTTTAGCGCGTATGCTGGAAGTGGCGCCGCTGTTTCAGTTTGCAGAATTCAAGCCCGATCCTTCCACCTATGTGCATATTGCCGATAAGGATAGTTTTTCCGGATCGGCGGCGCGCGCGGAAGGCGGAACCTTGCAACGCGACGCGCAGGTGCCAAATCCTGAAAGCCGCAATTTAGCGCTTTATGGTCGTGAAATCAGTATTGACGACGTGCGCAAAATGGACGCCAATGTGGGCGTAAGCCCTGCCGGTTTGCGTTTGTTTGCGGATCGTCGCCTGAACGGCCTGGGCGCCAAGTTGGCGGTAGAGGTGCAGGATGAGATGCTGGTCGGCGTGGACGCCAGCAACCGCATGCTTGGCATTTCTTATTTTGTAAAGGATGCGGACGCTACCGGGCAAACGCCAAAACTGGGTTTTACGGCAGACGAACTGGCCGCCATGAATGTGCAGGTTGGTTTGAAGTTGGATACGGACGCCAATCAAAAAGCTTTTGTTGAGCTTCTGGAAAAAGAGATGGCTAATGTTCCCGGCGCAAACGCTATTTTGTGCAACGTGAATTTGGGCGCCCGCTTAAGCACCATTGCGCGCACCATTGGCGCGGCAGGCGTTACAACCAATAATTTTGGTCAGCCGGTGCAAACATTTAACGGGGTTCCGATTGTGAAATTGCCGGTAAGCGCCATTCCGCAAAACGAAAGCGACGGCGTAAATACCGACAATACATCTTTGTACATTGTTCGCTTTGCCGAAGAGTTGGGCGTTGCCTTTAGCACCAATTCCGGTTTTCTGTTTACCGATTTTGAGGAAAGCGAAGTCGGTCCGCAAGGCATTGCGCGTTTGCAATTTTTCCTGAATCTGACGGTTGAGCGTCAGGACGCTTTGCGTCGTTTAAGCCGCATTCGTTTGTAATTGGTTAACAAAATTGGAGAAAAATAATGGCACGCAATCATAAATCCCAGCCCAGCCCTGCCGAAACCGCGGGACAATCCACCGCCCAGTCTGGCGCCACCAGCCTGACGAGCCAGAACGACGCCCGGTCCACCTCCGCCGGGCGTCGATTTGTATTTGAATTTTACGAATTAGATGCGCGAAAAATCGTTAAGACCGTGGAAATTAGCGTAAAAGCGAAGGAAGAAAAAGAAGCCTGGCAAAAGCTGGGCGAAAAATTAGCTAAAGATACGCGGATTCTGGAATACAGCGGGCGGTTTTACATTAAAGATGCGTGAAATCCGGAAAATCATTATTCATTGCACCGACAGCCAGTGGGGTAATGTTGAAATTATTGACCGCTGGCATAAAGAACGCGGGTGGGAGGGCATTGGTTATCATTATTTGATTTTAAATAGCTATCCCACCTATAGCTCTTTGAAAGACCGAAGGCCGGAGCCTGAAAACGACGGCTTAATTGAGGAAGGCCGCGACCTGGAAAAGATCGGCGCCCACTGCCGCGGGCACAATTTAGATAGCATCGGTATTGCATTGGTGGGCGTTAATACCTTTTCTAAAGCGCAAATTTATAACTTGCAACAGCTGATTAAAGTACTTTTAAAACAATT
This sequence comes from Caldithrix abyssi DSM 13497, assembly GCF_001886815.1. Lineage (GTDB taxonomy): Bacteria > Calditrichota > Calditrichia > Calditrichales > Calditrichaceae > Caldithrix > Caldithrix abyssi. Next base: position 4,285,566 of record NZ_CP018099.1, on the reverse strand, counting down.
TCATTTATCCATTAACAATGTTTATGGGCATTATGAATTTGATAATCGAAAGAGTTGCCCGAATCTGGATATGGAATGGTTTAGGGAAATGTTGAATTTTTAATTTTTAATTATGAATTCGTTATTTAAGTACGCGGTTTACCGGAATAAATGGTTGTGGTTTCATATTTTAGGCGGCGGAATTTTGGCAAAATTGGCGCTGGCTATTTTTAAAAACGGACAAATAGCCGTGGATATTGTTTTGCTTAGCGCTATTTTGTGGGAAATATTCGAATATTTTAAAGATGACGTGGAAAAGATTTACGGCAGTAAAAAACGGTTTTTTTTAGATGCCCTGGGCGATATTGCCGGGGCAGTTATTATGGCGATTATTATTGTAATTTAAAAGATTAAAGATGAAAGATTAAGGTGATTGGCGATATTTTAAAAATAGCGGATAAGGTTTTTGACCGGTTGGTGCCGAATAAAAGCAAAGCGCAACAGATTAAAGCGCAGTTTAATCAAACGTTTTTGGAATTGGCGGTAAAAGAACGCGATCTGGTTCAGAAATTCATTCTGGAATACGAAGGCCGGGCAACGGAAATTCCAAAAGCGATTTTATGGATGCGCACGCTCATCAGGCCGTTTTTTACCTGGGTTTTTGGGCTTATCGGCGCCGGATGGATAATCGGGCAGGCGTTTGGATGGATAACGCAGGATATGCCGCCGGCGCTTAATATGTGGGTAAGCATTGTCATGGGCTTCTGGTTTGGGGGGCGGGTGTTTGAGAAGATGAAGGGGAAAATATAATTAGGTTATGTGTAAGGCATAATGAGTAAAGAGAAATGGCTATCATCATACATACATATCCAAAACCGACTTTAACTTTATCTTTAAAAAGCGGCGGAGACTTGGAGCCGAATACGACTTATTACTTTACCGGTTTTTTTACCCGTTACGGCGGATATTATGGCAGTATAGTTAGCCCGGCGGCTGATGAAGTATTTATTACAACAACGGCTACCGAGCGAACAATTAACGTAAATTGGGGGAATTTCCCTGATTCAACCATTCAAGGCATAATATTAAAATGGGATACGCAAAGTTTAAAAAATGCCGATGGAACATGGCGTAGGAATGTAAATAAATGGACGGCTGCATTCTATCAAATTGGCTTTGGCGGTACGAATAGAGATATTTTAAAAGCCGATTTGCACGACGCTGCTATTGAGGGCGGTTCAAATTATAATGATATTCGTTTCGGGCATCCTGAATTAGGATGGGGATTGTGGAATTATCCGGATATAGAGCAGAATTTTAAATTTCCTTTAAATCAAGGTAAGTTCGGCATCGAAATTCCGGACGACGGTTTGGTTTATGATTGGAACGATTTGATTAATGCTATTTTAAATTCAAGCGCTAAAGATTTAGCCTTCTGGGATAGTCTTTTTTTGGTAATGCTTGGGGGAACATTTTTTGGCAACGGTAATCTGGAGATAAAAGGTAAAACAATCATTCAAATTTTTGGCGCCAATCGCGATGCAAAAAATTTGCGATTCGAAAATTCAAAATTGATATGCGATTCCGTGGGCAGGCAATGGCACGATGCACATGCCAATTATATTCAATCGCAATTATTGGTTAATGGAACTGCTTTAACTTTACAAAATTTGTTTACGAACAACAGTGAAATAAAAGATTTTAAACCGTTCCGTGAAAATATTAGTTATTTTGAAGGCATGAGCTTAACCAGTTATAATTCATTAAAAAATCAGGTGATATATGATTCTGACTTTTTAAATTTTCGATATCCGCCATCCGGTTCATTTTTAGAAAATATTCGTTTGATCAAAAGCTTTGTAAGAATTACAATAAGTAATAGAGGAGATCAATTTCACGTACCCAGTAATCCTCAAAAGGTTTATTTTACGGATTTAACTTTTGAAAATTACGGTAGTAAAAATTACGATATTGACTTTACGAGCGAAAACTATGTAAAAAATCAAACCTATAATTATTATTTTGACGCTATCTGTAAAAATTGTAAATGCGACCGACCAGATGGTTTAATCCTATCTTACATGAAAGGGCCTGAAACATGGTCAAATGAGGTAAGAGTGCGCGCCTTTTTTTATTATGAATTAGAGTTTTTTATTGAGAATAAACAGGACGGAAAAATAGAAAACGCAAAAATTGAAATTTTTGATAAAGAAGAAAATGTGGTTTTTGCCGGTTACACCGATTTAAACGGTTATGTTAAAGCTGAGATTTTAAGCTATAAAACGGAACACGATCCAAACGATGAGGCCGGTAACGGGCTTTATTCAAAAAATATCGATCAAAATCCGTTTAAAATAAAAATAACAAAATCCGGCTATATGGATTACGAAGCAATTCATCAGGTATATGAAAAGAAACAATTCCAGATCGCCCTGCAACCTGTACCGCTTCCGGTAGCCGAAAAACTCGATGTGAACATCCGGGAAGATGTTATCAATGTGGAAATCGTTGAAGACGTGATCGATTGCGAGGTGGTGGAATGCTGACGCAATTTTATGAAGGCGAAACCAAAAAGTTTCAGGTGAACATCACCTACAATGGCCAGGCGCCGGATATCACCAACGACACGGTGCGGCTTTTGATAAAAGAAAAAAAAGAAGACACGGACGCTAATGCGAAAATTAACAAAACGGCCGATGTGGCTACCAACGGCGTAAACGGCCAGGCGCTCTTTACGCTAACCGATGAAGAAACGAAATTAACGCCCGGCATTTATTTTTACGAAATAACCTGGGCGTTAGCCAGCGGCGAATTTTATGTTTTAGAAAGCGGCAACGTTCGAATTTTAGATCGAATAACGGATGTTTAATTATGTGCACCAATACCGAACTTAAAGAAGACATCAAAGATTTAGGACAGGAACAAACATTGTTAAAAACGCAGATCAAGTATTTAATTGACGATGTGCACGATCTGAAAGAAATGATGAAGGACGTCATCAAGCAGCAAAAAAAGTTAGAACGAAAAATGATGAGTCGGGAGCAGTTTTTCATAGATTCGGTGGTAGAGATGAAAGAAACCTTAGCGGCCATAATCAAGAGCAGCGGCAATGGAAAAAAAGATTGAAAAATTAGAACAAAAAATCGATGGCATTGGCAAAAGCCTGGATAAAACGAAGCTGGATGTTGAGGCGTTAAAAAAAGAAGTGACGGAAGTAAGAGCCATTTCAACGTCGGCTTATCACGGATATTCAGCATTGGCGGAGCGCATTGAAGCCATTAAAGAAAAACAAAGCTCTTTTGAAAGTAAAATCGACAACGTATTAAACAAATTAAATGCGTTGCCTTTTAAAATATTCGCAATCATCATTTCGATGTTTGCCTTATTGTTAACGGTATTTAAGTTAATAAAATAGGAGCCATAAGATGGATGTAACCAAAATTTATTCCGGTCCCATTCAAAAAGTTGAAATTACCACCGATGGCGGAATCACCTGGAGCGATCTGGGCGCGATCGGCAATGGCAACGCCGAAATCACTTTTGAACCTAAATCTTACGAATTAGCGGACGGACAGGCAAAACAGCTTTTTGGTCTGGCGAAAGCGACCATTGAAATTGCGGAAACCGATTCCACAAAACTTACGCTGGCGTCCAGCGGCAAAGATACTGATCAAACGCAAATCAAAATTACGGGCATTGACAACAAAACTTACACCATTGGCCCGGCCCTGGCCCAGTATTCGGTTAAACGCGGTTTTGGCGATGAGCCGCACATTTTAACCATTACCATGCAGAAAAAAGTTCTTGACGAGGACGACTTTGTAACCGTGGTTTAAAATGAATCTGGAAAAGATTTACATTCAGCAAATCAGGAAAATCAATATCCATAATCCCGATTTAGGGGTTGATTTTGATATTGATATTTTAGCCAATGAAAGCGGCGGCGCAGAAATAACGCTGGAGCCGAAAAAATATCAGTTTGGCGACGGTCAGGAACGGCAGCTATTTATTAACGCTAAATTAACCATTAATCTGGCGCAGGCCGACCATTCGCAAACGCTGGATATTTTAAAGCAGGTTAAAAATCAGCTTAATACCAAAATTGCCATCATTGTAAAAATAATTAGCGACGTTGAAGACGAACGCTGGTATTTTGATAAAGCGATGGTTTCCGGCTATTCGGTAAAGCGTGGTTTTGGCGATGAGCTCCACATTCTTACTATTCAGGTTTCGAACGCGGTTTTAAAGGAAGAAAATTTTTGCATTTTCGGTTACAACGATTATGACATAAAGGTAAAATACGATAAGATCGTTGTGAACAGTTCTTATTATCCGGTCAATGTTTATGAGCGCAGCAAAAATTACTATTACAACAATAAAGTGTGGTTCATTGCGCAAGTTAATGTTAGCGGCGTTCAAACTAATTATATGTGGTATTACGATTTATTAACCAAAACCTATTCGGCAAAAAAAGACCTGCTTGCGCCAGGCGTTTCGGGCAGCGATAACCACCATATTGCGCCTATAATGCTGAGCGACGACGGCTATATTCTTTACGCTTATGATAATGTTAGCACCAGTCACAACAGAGGAATCATTGTAAAACGATCGACTAGTCCGGAAGATTACAATAACTTTGCCACCGTTTTTGATGGCTATGCCCAGGGCTTTTTTATGGGCTATCCAAACCTTTTTAAATTCCCCAACGGTAAAATTATGCTTTTATGGCGCGGCGAGCCCGGCGTAGGCAGCGATTACCATAATTGCGGAATGTTTAGCTCCGACGGCGGACAGACCTGGGGCAGCCCGTTTAAAATTGTGGATGAAATTACCGGCATTGTGGGAATAACCGATCCGATAAATTATTACATCGTCAGCGGCTCTAATAATAAATATCTGGGCATGATGGTTATTGTCCGTAATGGATCAGCCGGAAAAAACAAGAGGATATACTATTATCAAACAGAGGACGGCGAAACCTGGTATAATTCCGAGCGCACGTTTAGTAAAAATGTAGTCACTAATGGCAGTATTACGCCAGCTGAATCTGAAACCTATTTTTTGGTTGACGGAAGCATTGATACAACCAACAATGATTACTTTTCTCCGATAGCAGTGGCAATTGACGATGACGGGACGCCGTTTTTACTTTATCAGATACTGTATTATGAGAACGGGAATTATGATAATCGTCATGCGATTTTTGTGCATTATAAAAACGGCATAAAAACGCAAAAAGATATTACCAACTTTTTTATGATCGATGGCATTTTAACAGGATTTACTTCGGCGCTATTAGCCCGCAAAAGCGGTTATGTGGATATTTTTATTTCGCCTAAAGGTAAAAGCGGTTATCCGTTTTTCTATCAAATTCGATCTTATGATTATGGCGAAAAATGGTATCAATACCGCAATGATATCATTCCAGAAAGCGAACAATATGCCGGGATCGGTTATAAATCGATTTGTATGAATTTGCTTGATTCGAATACTAAACTGGGCTTTGTGCAATTCGTATTAAACGACGGTAGTTATAAACAACTGGGCATTTTAAAGCTGGAGCGTAAAAAATAATGGCTACGGATTTAGATATATTTTCCGGACCTGCGCAAATTACTTTGTACGATGCGACTAATGGTTATTTGCATCTTGGCTGGTGCGAAGCGCGCATTAAAGAAAAGCCGAAAAAAGTTAAAAGCATTGAGAATCAAACCTTGCTTATTGAAAAGAGTTTTGATTTTAACGCCAACGTTATTCAATTCAATGAAAATATTTTAAATAACCTGGCGGCGCGCAACACGACTAAACAAACCGTTTACCTGGTTGGCCTGGATTCTGTATTGACGCTTAGCGATATTTTTTTATTCTATTTTACCGAGCGCTCTTTTAGTTCTAAGCCGCACCGATTAACCATTGCCGGTTCAGGCAGCGCCGATTTGGTTGCGCAGCAGGTTAATTTATTGCATCCGGACGGCAAATTTGAAAACGATTCCAATAGCGACGGTCTGGCGGACGGATGGGTAAAGAGCGCCAGCGTTAATAGTGTTGAAATTCGGACGTCTTTTTTGTCCGGCGGCGGAAATGCTCAATATATCTACTATACCACCGGTTCCGACCAAAATATTCAATATCGCGCTAAGGCGCCCTTTATAGGGAGGTTAAAAGTAAGCGCGTCGGTTTATGTTAAATTCGATCCGGATGTTATAACGGGAAACGGCAATTTATGCCTGGGATGCTATACGCGACGCGAAGACGGTTCGTTTATTACATTCGATTATGAAATTTTTAGTTTTAATAGCGGCGAACAAAAGCGTATTAGTTTTACAAAAACTTTAAACGTTACGGAATTAGCGATTGAATTAACCTTTATCATTCATAACAAAGGCGGTCAATATGCTTTTGACGCGCTTTTGGACAATGCACAATTGGAAATCGGTAAATTAAGTAATTTTAAGGAGTATTAAAATGAGTAAAAAACAAGTTAAAAAATCGGATAAAAATAAAACGCAAAGCGAAATTAAAAATGAAAATCAAAGTAAAATGGAGAACCTTCAGCAAAAAACCGTTGTTATCCAGGGCGTAAAACTAACTCTAAAACCGCTTAAAATTCGCCAATTAAAAGAGCTTTTAAAATTGTTTAAAGGCTTCAAAAATGCCGGTCAAAATGAATTTAATCTAAGCGCTTTTATGGATTTTGTAATTGAAAACGGCAAATTGGAACATCTTGGCTACATCCTTTTTGCCGATCAGCCCAAGGCGCAAAAGATTAAATGGAATGAAATTGATTTGAATGACGCGGTCAATTTGGGTGAAGCCCTTTTTTTATTGAACAAGCCAGCCATCGACGGATTGATGAAATTATCCGGCGTTTTGGCATAAAAACCTATCACGAAGTTTCCAAGATTGGGCGCGAGCATGCGCTTGATATTTTGCTTTTTAACGTTTGCAACGGCGACCTGGAAAAAATAGACGCCATCGAGCGTCTATATTCTTATGAGGAGCTTATTTATTGGCTGGGCATTCATAATTGGATTGAATGGAAAAATAGCCAAAAAGGTTAAAAATGGCAGAAACTGAAATTAGATTAAAAATTGAGATCGACAGCGCCACTGGCGAAGTCAAAATAAAAAATTTTGGCAAAGCGGTAAATAACGTTGTAGAAAAATCCACGCAAAAAATAAATCAGATGAAAACAGCCTTTCAGCGTGTGGCTGAATTCGGCGAAAAAGTATTTTTCACCATCGAAGGGTATAAACGCCTTTTAGCTCCGCTTGGCGATTTGATTAATGCGGCCAATGATTTCGAGCAATCGAATATGAAATTAGCTGCAACCGCTAAACTGACCGGTGCTGATTTAGATCAATTAAACATAACCGCCAATAAAGCTAAAGAGGCCTATAAGTTAAACACCATTCAGGCTAACGAAATGACCATTGCCCTGACTAAATTAGGGCAAAAAGCCGGGGATGTTTCCCAAACAAGTGCGGCCATGGGCAGACTGTTGGATTTGGCCGCAGCTCAAGGATTAGACGCAGAACAGGCTTTAACGGCCATTAATCAGGCCATACTAGGCATAGATGAAGGGACTGACAAACTATTCCAGAAAAATCCTTCCGCCATTTACGCCGAGTATGCCCGACAAATCGGGACGACGGCCGGGAAGCTGACGGATCAGCAAAAGGCGCAGGCATTGCTAAACGCGGTAATGGAATACGGCGGCAAGGTACAGGGCGCGTATGGCGATTTTTTAGAATCAAACGCCGGAAAGCAGGCTGCGACCGCGGCTAATATTGAAGAATTACGGGCTAAATTTGGGCGACTGATAAATAAAGCCTATGTGCCTTTGTTAGAAATTGGCAACAAAGCGCTTACATTTTTCAACAACTTAAATGACGGCGTCTTGCAATTTATTACGGTTGCGGCGGGGTTAAGCGTTATAGGTTTTAAATTAATCCCTATGTTTAATGCGTGGAACACTTCATTTAAAATATTGGGTGTTTCCATTAAAAGCGCCATGGGCTGGCTTGGTTTAATTATTACCGCGGCCACGCTTCTTTACACCGCCTGGGCTACCAATTTAGGCGGGTTTCAGGAAAAATTAAAAGTCGCCTTCGAATATTTAAAATGGTTCGTCAATTACGGTAAAGAGCTTATTAAAGGCTACATTGATTTTGTAAAAAATTACTTTGGCGGGATTGGTAAAATATTAAGTTCCGCCTTTAAATTAGACGTTGAAGGCATTAAACAGGGCTTAAAACAGGTTGCCGATGCCGCGTTAAACTCCGGTCAACAAACCGCAGAACGCCTAAAAGCCATTACGCGCGAACGCGACCGCAATATCACGTCCATCCATGCCCAATATGTTCAAAAACAAAGCGAAATCGATCAAAAAAGCATTCCGGCCTTTAAAACAACCGAGCAACAAAAGACTAAAATAACCGAAGACGAAATAAAGAAACGTCTGCAAAAAGAACAGGAATTACAGGATTATAAATTTCAGACCGGACGCCTTAGCCTGCAAGAATATCAAAACATTTTAGACCAGCGCATTGAGGCCGCCCGCCAAACGTATGGCGAGGAATCCATTGAATATCTAAAGCTCATTGATCAAAAGAAAAAACTAAACGAAGAAGCCAAACAACATGCCTTAGAGCAGGAAAAAGAATTACAGGAATTACGTTTAGCGACCATTCAAGACGCGCATCAGAGAGAACTAAAAGAACTGGCCATCTGGTATCAGGAACAATTGCAAAAATTTGCCGAAAACGAAGAGGCTAAAGCGCTAATCGAAGAACAATATCGCCAGCAAAAGCGGGAAATTGAAGCTGCCGAAGAAGAGAGGCGATTTGAAGCCGAAGAAGCGCGCCGCGAATGGGAATGGCAGGCCCAGGAAATCGATTACCAGGCTTACGCCGCATTTTTAGACCGCAAAGTGGCTTATGCCAAAAAGAAATATGGCGAACAGAGTTTAGAATATAAAAAAGCTCTTTTAGAGCGCGCAAACCTGGATAAACAGGCTGCTTTAAGCGCTACCAACATATTTTCCAAATTAATGGACGCCTTCCAGGGAACCAATAGAACGCTGTTTAACATCGGAAAAGCAGCTGCTATTGCCAGGGCTATTATTAATACATACGAAGCTGTCACTAAAGCCTATACGGCTTATCCGTATCCGTGGAATTTAGCCGCGGCCGCCGCTCAATTGGCATTAGGTTATGCTCAAGTAAGAAAAATAACAAGCGTATCTTTCAATGAAAGTGCAGGAGCAAAAGATCAACAATTTACAGCCGCCCAGAATAAATTAAAAGGAATAAAGCCTAAAATTAAAGGACATGCCAAAGGCGGCAAGGTAGAAGAACCAACGCTTGGTTTAGTCGGCGAAGCCGGTCCGGAAATCATCGCGCCGGAAAAGGATTTTATAGCGGTATTTAAAGAAATGTTTGCAAAAGGATTGTTTAATATTGATTTTAGCGCCTTTTTTAATCGCTTATTAACGCAATTTGAAAATGCCTTAAATCGGATGGTTGAAGGTTTTAAAATAGCGTTTGCACCCCCTGCGGTTGAACCGATGCAATTTGCCGGCGCATTGGCCGGGGGGAGCGTTACAAATATCAATCAGACAACGGTTCAGACCGATAACTCGTCGATTATCGAACTTTTAAATGAAATTAAAGAACTTATTGAGAACAAGGAATTGCGTGCCGAAATTGACGCCGAAGAACTGGCTATTGTTGTTGAGAACGGCCAGGAACAGCTTAAACGTGGAGAAATTTAATGGCGTTGGTTGAATATTATTTCCCACAACAGGGCTATGAATATCGAACTGCTTCCGGAAAATTAAAATTTCGCTTTTTTTATGAAGATACAACGGCGCAAACCATTAATACTAACCTGCATGTTTTAAAAATAAGTCCCATTCGCATCGAATTTGAAGCGAAAGCAAACGAACAAACCATCCGCTTGCCAAATTTCACTTTGACACTTCAAGGTGGCGATTTTTTTGAAGGAACAAATTTTACTAATGGGAAAAATAAAACATTTATTGAAATTTATAGGGATGGACAACTCTATTTTACCGGCTATCTTGATTTTAATTCCATCCAAAAATCGGATTACTATGTAGATAACGGCGCGCTTAAATATCGCACCATTAAATTTAAGATATTTGACGGCATCAAGTATTATTACGATAACAATATCACGTTATCAGATATTGGCTACACAGGGAGCGAATCGCTTCAGAGCCTGGTTCAAACCATGCTTTCAAAATTCCATAATGGTAGTTATTATTTTACCGCTCAAAATATTATTTCTGAAAATTGCGGATTAAATTACACATTTAATGATCTTAAACTTGCAGAAACCAGCGGTAATTTTCTATGCAGAACGCTTTTAAGCTATATTATCCGTTATCTGGCGTTGAATATTTTTAATTTGAATGGGATTTATTACGTCCTTCCCAGGCAGGGTGAAAGCGCTTCGCAAGCGCTTTCTGCTGAATCGCTTTTATCGGTTAAAAAATTAGAAAATCGGGCGGTAATAAAATATATTGAAATTAAAGCAACTAAAAACTGGAGCGTTTTAACTTCTAATACTATTGGTAATTATGAACATAAAAAAACAGTTGGCGTTAGTTATGTTCAGGATTTCAAGAAAATTATAATTGACGCCACTGATTTTTTTAAACGATTAACCGTCCAATATAAAGGCGCTTCTTTATCGGATTATCCAACAAGCGCCGTTTATCCAGATGATTATAGTACTGACTGGGCCATGAAATATGGTCAGGATGCTTATTCAAATGAAATAGAAACAGGAATGATTTTCGCTGCAGAGTATAGCTTAAGTTCTCCAATAAATGATTTAATAAAATCTCAAGAAGATCCCCTAGACCCATCAACCATTTATAGCAAATATTATTTTGCAGACATGAATTATGATGGGCGCGTATTTTTAATTGACAAAACGCCGAGCGGCGCAAATGATCGTACTTTATATAAAATTCAAAAATGTGTTGAATATTTAGCTTCTGTATTTAATAGCCTATATTATGAAAAAGAAAATAATTTAACTTTTAAAATCCATGGAATAACTTCAATTGATATTACTAAAAAAGTAAATATATTAAGCTTTAATCGTCCTATTAGGAAATTAATAATTGATTTGTTAAATAATAAAACTCATTGTACATTATTTTAAGCTGTCGTATTGACAGTTTAAAGAGTTTTTAACGGCTAAATAAGGTGGTTAAAATTAAATTTAAAAATTCTCAAACCAAGTGAAATAAATTCTCAAACCAGGTGAAACGTTATATTTTTAATGGCGCTCGAATTGTGTTTTTAAAGGTGATATTTTTTTTCGAAAAAGATTGTAAAAATGGCCGTGCGGCATAGGCGATTAATTGTTCCACCTCGATGGACTGCAAATTAAGGGGATAGTTTCCGGATTCGATGCGCGAGTATTCCAGCAGCTCGGTAACAAAAGCTTTTAATCGTTTAATATCGTTTTGGGCACCCTGTAATAAGTCCAGCTGCGTTTGATTCAGCGGGCCTTTTACTCTTCTCAACAGAATATCGATGGTCATGTTGAGCGACGTTAATGGTGTTTTTAGTTCGTGAGATATGGTGGCCATGAATTCGGACTTTAAGCGCTCCAATTTTTTGAAACTGGTAACGTCCTGAAGTAAAATGACCACGTTTTGCACGTGTTTATGCCTGTCCAATACAAAAATAGAACGCATCTCAAAAAAGGTCACTTCGTTATTGAGAGTGAGTGAAATCAAACCAGACTTTTCCTTTTTTTGCTTTGAAGCATCCGGAGAGAAGAGACGTGTAATGGCTTGATGGTTTATTAATTCGGTGATTTTTTTGTCGCTAAGATCATTTTTTTCAAGATTGAAGAGGCCGCGAGCCACATCATTCATTAAAATAATTGATCCGTTGGCGTCCGTCACAATGATAGCCGCGGGGATGCTGCTAATGATGGCCTCTGACTTTCTCTTCTCCACGATAATTTGTTCGATATTCATCTTTTCGTATGCGGCCAGTCGGCCGGTCATCTTATTAAATTCGGCGGCCAATTGACCAATTTCATCGTCGCTGTCAATCGCTACTTTTTGATCTAATTGACCCCGGCCAATTTTTTTCACCGTGTCGGTGGTCTGGCGAATGGGGCGCACAATTCGTCGCGTTAAATACAAACTGGCAACCATGCTAATGACGATTAAAAAAATGGAGAACAATACGATGACCGAAGTGGTTTTACGAGAAATTTTTTGCGCTGTCAAATTGGCCTCGTTAATGGCCGTTAGGTTTACTTCTTTTAAAACCGTGCACAACGAATCAATAGTTTTAACCTGGGGAAAAACAACATAGTAGTGAAATTTTTTTATTTGCCTATATGAAAAACCACCATGGAGCATCTTTTGCAGTGAGTCCGAATCTGCCAGGTAATGTCGGAATGCAAACATTAAACTGTCTAAAATTTCAGGTTCTTCTGGTAAGGCAACTCCTTCAATGGCTCTCTGGTGCCAGTTCAAAAATTCATTTTTATAGGTGTTAAAATTGTAGTAAAGCGTGGAATCGAAGCCCTCTTCGATCATGGAAAATTGGGCGGCTTCCTGTTGTGCCAGGGCTAATTTCATGTTCTCTGCCGCGTTAACATTCCTATATTTTTCGCTTAATATTTGAGTGATGGGTTGACTTAACTGTCGAATGTGGTAAATAACAAAGACCACCATGACGATATTGGCAAGTATAATAAAAAGATAGCCCAGCCCAATTTTGTAACGTAAGCTTTTCATGGAACGTATTTCTATTGTCATTAGAACGCTATTTTCCATTTAAAATACGCGCTTCATTTTTACAATGCAAAAAGTCTTCCAATTTTGAACCTGTTAAAAACTGGCAGTCTTGCCTTTTCAGGAATAAAAAACGCGGGCTTCACCTGTTGGCCTCTTTTTAGCCGGGGGTAAAATTAGGTCGTTTTTACTTGGGGGTTGAATTGATTTTAGGCGGCAAAATTTTCTCCATCGTTATTAGGCTGTTTTCCTGGGGCAGCAGAACCGCCTCAAAATCTATGATTTAACAAGTGCAAAGAGACTCTAAAATCACAACTTTTTTTACTGTTTCGGCTTGAAGCCCGATCTGTTCAATGGTTAAAAAAATGGCGACTCGTCGGAGTCGCCAAAAAGTGTTTTCGCGCTTGTCCGGAAAGTAACAAGCAGTCAAATCTGAAATTTAAAGAGGATCGAAAAAAACGCTTAATCCAGCCACTTAATCAAACGCGTGTCGTGTTTATGCAGCAAGTTCTCATTACGCGGCAGAACGCGGCAGGAAAAGCGGTAGGCGCCATCTGTTTTTGCGCGCACTTTTTTGCCGTATTGATATTGTCCCTGCCCCAGATTTTTTTCCAGAGGCAATGCAACCGTCTCCATATTCTGGGAGCGTTGTAAGGCGTCCTGCCGTTCCAGCACCAGTTCCACCGTAACCTCTTCCGGTTTCAAGCCATCCAGGTGAACGACCACATGAATGTCGCGCTCTTCGCCGGCGCTAAAGATCCTGTTTTCGGCGCCGTTGCTCAGCACGCTAAAGTGAATTGTTGGCCATTTGGCGCTAATATTTTTTAACCAGCGCACATGTTCTTTCAGTAAGCTAAACTGGTTGCTCGATAATTTTGTTGCCTGTTTCATACCCGGAACGTAGTATTTTTCGATGTATTCCCACACCATGCGGTGCGTACTAAACTGGTGGATGATGGTTTTAAGCGATTCTTTGGCCATTTTGACCCAGCGTAAGGGCACGCCGTTTTCATCGCGATCATAAAAATTGGGCACGACTTCTTTTTCCAGCAATTCGTACAGCGACTGGCTGTCATGCTGATCCTGTCTTTCGGGGTCGGCAAACTCAATATCGTCGCCAATGGCCCAGCCGTTTTTACCGTTAAAAGCTTCCGGCCACCAGCCGTCCATAATGGACAAATTGATTCCGCCGTTTATCGGCACTTTCTGGCCGGACGTTCCGCTGGCTTCCAGCGGGCGGCGCGGATTGTTCAACCAAACATCGCTTCCGGAAACCATGGCGCGGGAGATGGCCATCGAATAACCTTCCACAAACACGATCTTCCCACGGTAGCCCTCTTCCTGTGCAAAACGATTGATGGTGCGAATCAATTCTTTACCTGCATCGTTGTGCGGATGGGCCTTGCCGGCGAAAATAATTTGCACCGGTCGTTGTGGATCGTTTAAAATTTTCTTTAATCTTTCCGGGTCTCTGAAGATTAAAGTGGCCCGCTTGTAGGGGGCAAATCTGCGTGCAAAGCCGATGGTCAGAATGTTCGGATCCAGAATGGCATCGGGAGCGGGGAAGTGATGTTCGGCGTTTGCAAATCGTTCCAGCCGTTTTTGATATTCGGCGCGCAAATAGTCGGCCATTTCTTGGCGCATCTCTTGCATGGTTTGCCAGAACACAGAATCAGGAACATCGTCGATCTTCTTCCAGTACTCGGCGTTGCGGATATTTTCACGCCAGTCCTTGCCCAGATATTCTTCGAACATCTGAATCATCAGGGGATGCAGCCATGTTTCGGTGTGAATCCCGTTGGTGATGTGCCCGATGGGAATTTCACTTTCCGGTATGCCCGGGAAGATGTGTTTCCACATGGCGCGGGAAACATTGCCGTGAATGGCGCTAACGCCATTGGCCATGCTGGAAAGATTCAAGGCCAGCACGGTTAAAGAAAAGTTTTCATGTTTGTGTTCGTTAACATTACGTCCCAGATCAAAAAATTGTTGTTCGCCAAGGCCCAGGTTTTCCCAGAAAGGTTTAAAATAGGCGCGCATAAGGTCGAATTCAAAAGCCTCGTTGCCCGCGGGAATGGGCGTATGCGTGGTAAACAGTGCGGAATTGCGCACCATCTGATACGCTTCTTCAAAGGTTAGACCCTTTTCCATCAACTCCCGCAAACGTTCCAGACCGGAAAAAGCGGAATGGCCTTCATTCATGTGAATGACGGTAGGCTCGTAGCCCATGGCACGCAGCGCACGAATGCCGCCGATCCCCAAAAGAATCTCCTGCCGAATGCGCATCTCGCGATCGCCGCCGTAAAGCGTGCTGGTGATCTCCTGGTCCGCCGGGGCGTTCTCCGGAACGTTGCTGTCCAGTAAATAGAGCTTTACGCGCCCCACGTCGGCCTGCCAGATTTGTGCTTTGACTTCGTGGTCTTTTAAAAAGACAGAAATTTTAATCGGTTGACCGGTAGAATCGGTCACCAGTTTTAGGGCCAGACGTTGCGGATCCAGCGCGTCGTAGGATTCGATTTGGTTGCCGTGCTCATCAAGCTGCTGATTAAAATAGGCGTATTTGTAAAACAATCCCACGCCAACCAGAGGCAGGCCAAGGTCGCTGGCCGATTTCAGATGGTCGCCTGCCAGAATGCCCAGCCCGCCCGAGTAATTGGGCAGCGATTCATGAACGCCAAATTCGGCGGAAAAATAGGCAACGATTTTGTCGGTTAAATCCGGAAACTGTTGTTGGAAAACCGTAGGCTGGCTCTGCAAATAATTCTGAAACTCCTGATGAATACGATTTAGTTTTTCCACAAAGTCCTGATCATTGCTCAGTTGTTGTAAGCGTTCCGCAGAAACATCCTGTAAAAGAGCGACCGGATTGTGCCCGCTACTTTCCCATAATTCAGCATCTATGGACTGGAATAATTGAAGCGCTTTGTGATTCCAGCTAAACCATAGATTTTGGCTCAAACCTTCCAGTGGTTGTAATTTATCTGGCAATGATTTTCGATCCGTCATAAAATCTTCTCCTTGATCTATACACTCTGTTTTGAGTTACTGTTAGGCAAAATAGCAAATGGAATTAAAATCTGCAAATTTAAAATGAAAATAAAGCAGAAAAAAAGATAAAGTTTTAAACCTGCCATGGCCATAAAATGACCTTTCAAAGTTTTTAAATTAAGGAGGCATTTTTGCCACTTCAAATAAGAAAAATCGCGGCGGAGATTTTTTTATGCGGCTGTTAATATGACATCGTTTGACAGAATGGCGCAAAGATCGTGGTAATCTGTCAGCATGTGAAATAGTGTGCATTTTTTTTGCGTTGTAATAATATTCGTTTAATTTTAAGTTTTTAAAGAAATTATGACAATGACCGATTACAGGTGGCATGGAAATTGTTAGATAGCTTATGAATAGAATAAAAAAATAGGAGAATTGCGGTGTCAGAAATCAAAATAATTCCTGAAACTCTGGAAACATTACCCATCATGCCATTGCGCAATACCGTGGTCTTTCCGCATCAGGTCATTCCCCTGGCCGTGGGACGCGAAAAATCACTGGCATTACTCAATCATCTGGACGAAGGTTCAAAAGTAATCGGCTTAATCGCCCAGAGAGACGGGCGAATCGAAGATCCCACCGTGGATGACCTGTACACCTGGGGCACGGCGGCTATGATCCTGAAAAAATTCAAAATGCCCGACGGCAGCGAACAGATTATTGTGCAGGGATTGTACCGCTTTCGTCTGGTGGAAATGACGCAAACCGAACCTTTTTTTGTGGCGAAAATACAGCAGATGCCCGATGAGTTCGTAACGGACATGGAAGTAGAAGCGCTGGTGAACAACATCAAAAATGTTTTCCAGAAAGTGGTGGATTACATTCCTTACCTGACCAATGAGCACCGGGTAATGATTTTAAACACGGAAGAGCCGCACAAACTGGCCGATCTGGTGGCTGCCCAGATTAATTTTAGCGTTTCCGAAAAACAGCAGGTTCTTGAAATTCAGAATGTCAAAGAACGGCTGAAAAAGGTCAATTATTTGATTAACAAGGAACTCCAGATTCTGGAGCTGGGCAATAAAATTCAAAACGACGTACAGGGCGAGCTGAATAAAACTCAGCGCCAGTATTTTTTGCGCGAGCAGCTTAAAGCCATTAAAAAGGAACTGGGCGAATACGAAGACGAAGGGACGGAAATTGAAGAATTGCGCGAAAAGCTGGCAAAATTAAAGATGCCGGCCGAGGTGCGCAAGGTGGCGGAAAAAGAATTGAATCGTCTGGCTAAAATGTCGCCCATGGCCAGCGAGTACACGGTAACGCGCACCTATCTGGACTGGCTGATGGAGATGCCCTGGAAAAAGAGTACGCGTGATCGGCTGGACGTTAAAGAGGCGGAAAGAATTTTGAACGAAGACCACTACGGTCTGGAAAAGGTTAAAAAGCGTATTCTGGAATATCTGGCCGTGCGGCAGTTAAAATCGGATATGAAAGGCCCCATTCTCTGCTTCGTAGGCCCGCCGGGAGTGGGCAAAACCAGCCTGGGGCGTTCTATTGCGCGCGCCTTAAATCGTAAATTTTCACGAATGTCGCTGGGCGGCGTACGGGATGAGGCGGAAATCCGCGGGCATCGCAGAACCTATGTGGGCGCCCTGCCCGGACGCATTATTCAGGAAATTAAAAAAGTGGGTTCCAACAATCCGGTGATCATGCTCGATGAGATCGACAAGCTGGGCATGGATTTCCGCGGCGATCCTTCGTCCGCACTGTTAGAGGTGCTCGATCCGGAACAGAACTTTTCGTTTACCGATCATTATCTGGAAGTACCGTTTGATCTTTCGAAAGTGATGTTTATTGCCACGGCCAATATGATCGACACCATTCCGCCGCCTTTGCTGGATCGTATGGAAGTAATCGAAATTAACGGTTACATTGATGAAGAGAAACTGCACATCGCAGAGCGGTATTTGATTCCCAAACAATTAAAAAATCATGGTCTTACAGAAGAACAAATCACTTTTACGCGCAATGCCATTTTCAAGATCATTAATCGGTACACGCGTGAGGCGGGGGTACGTAATCTGGAACGCGAGATAGCATCCATTGTACGAGGCGTGGCCAAGGAGATTGTTGAGGGTAAGATTAAAAAACGGCGCATTACGCCTAAATTAGTAGAGAAGTACTTAGGACCGGAACGCTATTTTTCGGAGGTGGCAGAACGTGTTTCGCGACCCGGCGTGGCCACCGGTCTGGCCTGGACTCCGGTTGGCGGCGATATTCTGTTCATCGAAGCCACCAAAATGAAAGGCAAGGGACAGTTGCAATTGACCGGCAAGCTGGGCGAAGTGATGAAGGAATCGGCCAGCGCCGCCATGAGCTATTTGCGCTCCAATGCCGAAAAATACGGTATTGAGGATGATTTTTATGAAAAATATGATACGCATATTCACGTTCCGGCTGGCGCCATTCCTAAAGACGGACCGAGCGCCGGTATTACCATCTTTGCCGCCCTGTATTCTCTTTATGCTAACAAATGCGTGAAAAATAATCTGGCCATGACCGGTGAAATTACGCTGCGCGGCCTTGTGCTGCCGGTGGGCGGCATACGCGAAAAGGTGATTGCCGCCAAACGGGCAGGGATCGAAACAGTGATTTTGCCGGAGAAAAATAAAAAAGACCTGGCCGAAATTCCCAGACGGCACATCGAGGGCATGAAGTTCCACTTTATTAAAGAGGTGGATGAGTTGATTGAATTGGCGTTTGAGTAAGGCTAAATGAAAATAATAAGCCCGATTCGTCTGGAATCGGGCCTTCTCTTATTTCAGCAAAAAATTTTTTATTACGATTGGCCATTGCTTTTCTATACGTGCATAAGGCAATCCCTGAATGTATTAGATAAATTCTATTTCTAATATCTTTTGCAAATTTTCATGTACTAAAACTCGCAAAAAAAATCAGCATCATCTAAAAAAAACTTTTACCAAAGGCAAAAGTTGGATATCTTTGACTAATACAATATAATTACTCATGTTTTTTGCCATAACCTTTGTCTTTTTTAACAAAGTTATGTATCTGATCAAAAAACCTAAGCAGTTTAAATTATTTACACATTTTTTAAAAAATGAGGGTTATTCTGTATTCAATCATTTACTGAATGTCCCCCAAAATTTCAAACAAAGACCTTATAATCGATTGATATTTAAGGGAATACAATAGCTGAATGTATGAAAAACTCACCCCCTTATTCCCCCTCTCTTTTTGAAAAGAGAGGGGGATAAGAGCATGCCTAACGTTTTAGTAATTATATGATTAGGGGGTGAGTTGTAAAAATGATTTTAGAAAAAATATTGTAATCTTAAAAAATTTGGGGGACATCCCGTATTCAATCATTTAAACTTTTATTTAAACAAAATTTTTTTTATATTGGTAACGATTTTTGTTTAATCCACTCCTTTAAAAAGATATTACAATATTCTGAGGTTTTTGTGTATTTAAAATTTGATTTACGGTTAAACAGGCATTTAAAACTATTTTTTGATTACATTTCATGCAAAAGCAAAAATGGAATGCACTTAAAACATTATCAAAAAACTGCAGGATTGGCAATTTCCTTACTAAAAAAAAATTTTTCCGCCGTAGAAAATTTTTTTCCAGTGAGGAAAATTATTTTTTCCCGGTGGAAAATGGTTTAACTAACCTTAAGGAGGATAAAGCATGGCCTTAAAGGATGTTGTTCCGCTTTTCCCGAAAATTGTTCTGGGAAAAACGACCACCAAAACCGAATTGGTGGAGCACATTAAGGAACGTACTGGTCTGCACAAGAGTGATGTGGTGGGAATGCTTGCCGAACTGGAAGATACCCTGCTGCATTTTTTATCGATGGGACGCCCGGTGCGATTAGAAGGAATAGGCATATTTACACCATCAATTAAACTTGATGGAACTATTAAAATCAATTTTCGCATTAACAGGCGCCTTCAGGAACGTTTGAATATGTCCGGCGCTTTTACCGGCGAGATCAAAAACAAAGAAAACATCGGCAAAACCATGGCCGAGTTGGAAGCCCAGGCCGGCGCCAGCAGTTGATAATTTAAGGCTTTAAAGGCAGATATAGCCGTTGCCCGAAGGTAGCCCGACACTAAAGAATCGGGCTACCTTTCATGCCGGTCTGTGATTTACAATGGCTAATTGCCAACGTCAACCGAACGGCATACACTTCCTGGCTGGTAGAATAAGGCATATGACCATGAGTATAAAAGAGACGCGTTGTTTTATTTACTAAAATATCCCGCGCTACGTTTACGAAAATACTTGGTTTTAACAGTAGAGGAAATTATATTTCCAGAAAAAGCGATCCAAGGAAGTTGAGAGAATTAGCTGTTATGTATTTTGAGTAAATACAAATACAAAATGAAGAATTTACTTATTAATAATATCAAAAAGTGATTTAAATATTATAAAGATTCGTGATAATTATATTAGAAAATTTAAAAGGAGAAGTAAAAAATGAACAATATAATATGTTCTGCAATAAGTTCAAGAAAAATTCTTAGATTTTATTATAATGGTGGATACATAACTGTAGAACCATATTGTCACGGAATTGGGCGAACAGGTAACGAATTATTAAGAGCATTTCAAATAGGGGGATATAGTGAATCAGGAAACCCAGTTCATTGGAAACTATTTAGTGTCAATAAGATATCTAATATTTCTATAACAGACGAAGAATTTCCAGGATACCGACCAGAATATAATCCTAAAGATCCAGCTATGGATAAAATTTATTGTTGTGTTTAATCGGTGTGATTAAATTATGAAAGAAATCAAAATTTATTTTGATGAACCTAAAGAATTTTCAAGCAGATTTTTTAAACCATTAATAGGTTTAAGAGGATTATATTTTATTTTTTCGAAACAAATATATATAGCATATCCGTTCAAAAGATCACGTCTGCTTTACATAGGTATGAGCGAAAAGAAAACCAATAGTATTGGAAAAAGACTTTCTGATCATTATGAAGGGACATCGAGAAATATAGGTATTACAAATTATAAAAAAGTGGATCAGTTATTTTTTACATATATTAATTATGAGATGTTGAGAAATTTATGGGATTACCGAGTGGAAGATTTAGAAAGTTATTTTATCCTTAATTTTGTGAAGAACTATGGTATTTATCCAATTTGTAACAATAAATCAGGTTTTGAAATTATGAACATTAAATTGGATGTAAATATCGAAATTGATTGGCAATATTTTGAATAAGAGGGGAAAATGAATAGCGACATAAAAAGCGGAAAACAAATCTTAGATGAATTTTTTCAAGAAATACAAAATATTTCGGATATTGATGAAGATGTTATTAAAATTATAATTGAGCTTTATAATTCAGGTAAATTATCTGATAAAAATTTATCTAATGCGCTTTTAGAACTGCGGGAGAAAGCTAATAATGACTAAAATCAAAAAACTAATCATTAAAGGATTACGAGGAATTAACGATGAGATTAGTATCTCGTTAAACAGTCATTCAATTTTATTGTATGGGGAAAACGGTTCCGGAAAAAGCAGTATAACTGATGCTATTGAGTGGTTTTATTATGACAAAATTTCTCATCTTTCGAATGAAGAAATTGGGAAAAAAGGTATAGAGGGATTACGAAATATTTTTTTAGATGACTCAGATGATGGGTACATAAAAATTGAATATACTAAATCAGAATTTAACTCTTCAAAAACTATATCTTTATCAAATTCTAAGTTAATCTCCAATTATTCAAATAACTCTCCCACTTTTAATTCTTTTTTAGAAAAATCTCAAAAAGAACAGATCTATTTGAGATATGGAGATTTGGTTAGTTTTATTTTAGCAACAAAAACAGAGAAATTGAATACCTTGTCTGCTATTATTGGATTTTCGGAAGTTATCAAAACCAGAGACATTTTAAGAAAAACATTGAATGCATTAAGAAGAGAGATTAAAAACAGCAATTTTACTTCCCAAATTGGTTATCAACAATCCCAATTAATTGAACAACTCGGACAAAATATTGTATCTGATAAACAATATTTTGATACAATAAATATTATTCTAGAACCATTAAAATTAAAAAAGAGAGTCAATACTCTTAATGAAATAGATGAAATTCTTGAATTATTAAAGAAACCGGAAGATATACAACTGGTTGAACAACAACTATTTTGGAATAAAGTGAAGGCAACAGTTGCTCAATTGATTGATATTACTAAAAAAATTGACGAACAATACGAAGAGTATTACCAGAAATACCAAAACATTATTTCTGATATAGATAAATTAAATAAAATAAAACTCGAAGCCCTTTTATCGGAGGGTGAACGAGTGTTAAAAGAAGAAATAATTAAAGATGAGATTTGTCCCTTATGTTTACAACCAAAAAATAGACTGGATTTATTAAGAGAATTACAAGAGAGGATCGAAGAACTAAAAAAATACAAGGAAGAAAAATCTACATTAAATGAATTGAAATCTCAAGTTCAATCAAATATAATTAAAGCAAAAAGCCTAATTAACAATTTATCGTCTGAATTTCTGATTAATTTGGATCAAAATAAAGAATTAAAATTAAAAATAGAACAACTTAATAAAGATTATTCAAATTATGAATTCGAAACAAACGTAGATATTATAACAGGTAAAATGATAAAACCAATTAATGATTTATCTATTGATGAAAGTAAATTTCAAGAATTAAAAAAAATATCTTCAGAAAATTTGGAAAAGTTAAAAACAAATAAAAAAGGTGATTCAAAATTCGAAATTCATAGTAAAATTTTGCTTTCAAAAAACGCATATCTTGAAATTAAGAGATTAAAAAATTCTAAAGAATTATTAGAGAAACAACAATATACATTAGAAATAATTTATGCGGCTTTTATCAAGAAAATGGAAGATGGATTCAAGTCTTTTTTAGATCATCTTTCCAATGATATTAACGAGTTGTATGTTTTTATGAATCCTGGTGAACATATCGAGGACATAAATCTTATTCCTATTAAAAAAAACGATGAATTTGCAGGTATAACAATTCAATTCAAATTCTTTGAAAATGAAGTAAATCCTCCTAATAAATATTTAAGTGAATCTCATCTAAATTGTTTAGGATTGGCTTTCTTTTTAGCCTCAGTTAAGGCGTTTAATAAAAAAAACAAATTTTTTATTTTGGATGATGTGATCTCAAGTTTTGACTCAAACCATAGAGTTCGTTTTGCTCATCTTCTTGTTGAGAAGTTCTCGGATTATCAAATAATATTAATGACTCATGAAAAAAACTGGTTTGATTATGTGGCTAAAATGGTAAAAGGCAAAAATTGGCTTATTAATACGTTTAAATGGCGAGATAAACATGGCCCGGTGATTGATATTAACTTGCCGTCCTTAAAAGAGCAAATTGAAAAACTAATATTAAATAATGAACTCGACAGTTTGGGGAATAAAATTCGCAAATATTTAGAAAGTTTGCTTAAAGACATAGCTTTTCATCTTTCGGTAATGGTGAAATTTTTGTTTAATGATAAGAATGAAGATAGAATGGCGAATGAATTACTTTCTGCTTTAAAAGGACACTTAAAGAAACATGCAGGCACTTCAATCGATACTTCTCCAATAGATCGATTAATCGGTTCTACATTTATCGGTAACAAAGCATCTCATGACAGTACTTTTAAAGCAACCATGGGTGATTTCAAAGCATTCTGGTCAGATGTTCTTGAATTAAGAAATTCATTCTATTGTGAAAATTGTAAAAAATATGTTTCTATTAAATATTATGATTCAGTTAATAAAAAAATTAGATGTTATTGTGGAAAAATTGAACACGCATGGCGTTAACAGGAAAAAATTGATTTATTTCTAATAAAACGTTCCGCGTGACCGCTATTCATCTGGCGCACCATAGCGACAGATGAGCTTGATCATTATGCTATTAAGAAGTGGTTTAATTTAATGGAGAAAATATGGATAATAATAATGAAAGCAATAAAGAAAAAGAGAACTCATATTATCAACAAATTGTTCAAGGATGGATTAACACTAGAATGGAAAAAGACAAAAGTTTGCTAACCCTTTCCGCCGGTGGTATAGGACTTCTTATTACATTACTAACAACTACCAAAAATCTTGATATAGGTATAAAATATTTATATTTTTCTGCAATATTTCTTTTTATTATTGTATTAATAAGTACAATAACTATATTTAGCCTGAATTCTAAGTATTTAGAAAATATAATAAATGAAAAAAATGATAATAATGGAACTTTTTTAAAATTTTTAGATATTTTATCAATCACTTGTTTTATAATTGCTATTTTAATATCCTTTATTATTGCCATTGTTAGTACATTTTAAAATATTTTAGGAGTCCTAATGGAAGAAAACAAAAATACAAACAATAAGTACATAAAAAAAGATAGCTTAAGTGGTATTAATATTTTAAAGCCTTCTAATATTAAAAAACCAATTGATAAAAATAAGCAAAATATTAATGAAACAAAGACAACTACATCAGAAGGAGAAAAAAATGAATAAAGTCAAGAAAAATATTTTTAAAACTGATTTGTCTAATTTAAAACCTTCTAAAACAAACAAAAAAAGTTTAGCTGGTATTGAAAATTTAAAACCAAAACCTAAAACTAATCCGCAAGGTTCTAAAGAAAATGAAAATAATTTAAATAATAAGAATGATTAACTAATTCTGACAAACCAAAAACCTTAGAATTTACAAAGACCTAAAAAATGAAGTTAACTTTATTGTTTTAGAAAAATATAAATATTTGTATTTACCCAAAAATTTGGTCATATAAAAACAATTAACATACACAAACGTTAGGGGCAAATAAATAAAAGAGGCTGTAGAATGGAAAAAACAGAAAAAATTTTCGAACAAAGAATGCCTGATAAAATTGATATTCTAAAAAAACATTTCCCGCATTGTTTTGACAAAGATGGAAATTTTAATATAGAAAAATTCAATGAAGAGATTAAATTAAACGAAATAAATCTCTCAAAAGAAAGCTATGGCCTGGAGTGGCTGGGCAAGAATTATGCAAGAGTATTGGCAACAGATCCTGTGCGGACATTACTTAAGGAAAGCGAAGCGTTTAATCAAAAAGAAGAAAACAGAAATTCTCAAAACTTACTTATAAAAGGCGATAACCTTGAAGTTTTAAAACATTTGGTTAACGCTTATTACGAAAAAATAAAGATGATATACATTGACCCGCCTTATAATACTGGTAGCGACGGTTTTGTATATCAAGACGACAGAAAATTTACAGTACCGCAGCTTATGGAACTTGCCGGAATAGATGAAGAGAGAGCAAAACGAATACTTGATTTTGTAAACAGCAAAAGTAATTCTCACAGCGCCTGGCTTACTTTTATGTATCCAAGGCTTTATATTGCACGGCAACTACTTAGAGAAGACGGAGTGATTTTTGTTTCCATTGACGATAATGAAGTGGCACAGTTAAAAATTTTGATGGATGAGATTTTTGGAGAGGAGAATTTTGTTATTCAGTTTGTATGGCGTTCAAGATTAGGTAAAGGAGGTACCGCAGATCAGGTTGCTCAAATCCATGAGTATGTATTAACTTATGCTAAGATGAAAAGAAATATTTCTTTTAAACGAGATGTGAAAATTAGCAATGGGGGAAGAGAACGGTTACGACAATGGGGGCAAGGTGATAGTAAAGAAGATAGACCCTCTATGTACTATCCTATACCTGGGCCAAATGGGATAGAAGTCTACCCTATAAAACCTGATGGGACCTATGGAAGATGGCGAGTAGGAAAAGAAGAAATGAAAAAACTTATTTCAAATGGTCTTGTCGAATTTGAAAGGCGAGAAGATGGATTGTTTGAAGCTTACAAAGTAATAAAAAAAGGGCATAAAACCTTTTCCGCTGTTGATTCAATAATTTCAGGTGAAAATAGTTCAACTACAGCGGGAGGTAGCAAGGAGGTTAAAAATCTTTTCAATGGCATACAATGTTTTGATTATCCAAAGCCATCAAGAATAATTTCATACCTTATAAGTTTGATTGAATGTACTGACTGCATTTATCTTGACTTTTTTGCCGGTAGTGGGACCACAGGTGAGGCTGTCATGCAACTTAACGCCGAAGATGGTGGCAACCGCAAGTATATCCTTGTACAACTTCCTGAACCTATTGACCCGAAAAAGAACAAAACAGCTTATGATTTTGTAAAAGATGAATTAGGAGTTGAAGAACCTACAATTTTTGAAATTTGCAAAGAGCGCCTTATTAGAGCAGCAAAAAAAATAAAATCAGAAATTGACGAAAAAATCAAAGCAAAAGAAAAAGAAATAAAGGAACTTGAAAGTCAATTAAACTTTGGTGATAATGAAGAAAAAATCGCTTCACTAGAACAAGAAATTGAAAATCTTAAAAATCAGGATTTAGGATTTAAGATTTTTGAAACAATACCTTTATGGAAAGATTATTTACAAGAAAACGATAAACTTACCGAACAAACAAGTTTGTTTGACGAAGGGAAGCTTACAGAAGATGATATTAAATCTTTACTTATAACCTGGCAGGTTTATGACGGAATAGAGTTAACCGAAAAACCGCACGAGATTGATATTAACGGCTATAAAACTTATTATATAGACTGCAATTTATATTTATTATACAAAGGTTGGAAAACAAATCATTTGAAAGCACTGCTTGAAAAAATTGATACGGATAAAAACTTCAATCCCATAAAGATTATTCTTTTCGGCTATAATTTTGACAGCAAATCACTAAGAGAGATAAACGAAAACATTAAAAGTTATTCCAACAAAAAACAGATTGATATTGATGTTATTACCAGATATTAAAGAGACGGTGCTATGAAAGGTTTTAATTTTGAAAAAAATTTGCCGCATCAAACAAGAGCGGTTGAAAGTATAATATCCGTTTTTGAAGGATTGACAATTGAAAAACCGCAAGGCATAAACAGGCAATATATTAATCCCGTTATAAACAATAGGGGCGAAGATAAGAAAAAATATATTAGTAATATTTTACATGTTCAGAAGGAAAACGGCATAACCGAACCGCCTAAATCCGACAGTAATATCATTGACATAATGATGGAAACCGGAACGGGAAAAACTTATACCTATACCAAAGCCATTTTTGAATTGAACAAAAATTACGGTATTTTTAAGTTTATTATTGTTGTTCCTACGCTATCAATCAAAGCAGGAACTATAAATTTTCTCAAATCACCTTCGGCAAGAGAACATTTCAAAGAGCAATATGGAAAAACCATCAATTTGTACGTTGTTGAGAGCCAAAAGAACAACAAGAACAAAAAAAGCTATATGCCCCAGGCAGTCAGTAATTTTGTTAATAGTATCGATTTTGATATGAATTCAATTCAAGTATTACTGATAAATGCCGGAATGATTAATTCCGATACAATGAAAAAGAGTTTTGACAGAACACTTTTTGATAAATACACGGTTCCTTTTAATGCTTTAGCAGAGGTTAAGCCATTTGTAATTATTGATGAGCCACACAAATTTGCAAAAGGAAACAAAACCTGGGAAAATATTCAACTTCTAAAGTCGCAATACATTATTCGCTTTGGAGCTACATTTAAGGAATACGAAAATCTTATTTACACACTCACGGCGGTTGATGCTTTTAACAACAATTTGGTAAAAGGTGTAATTGGTTATGTTGAGGAGTTTGAGATTGGTAAAAATGTAATTGTCAGGCTAGTAAACACAGACGGCAAAGAAGCAACTTTTGAACTCATTGAAAACAAAAAAAGGAAACAATACAAAATAGTCAAAAAACAGAGTTTAAGTATTGTTCATCCTGAAATGACCGACTTGTATATAGAAAACTTGAACAAATCAGAGGTGGTATTATCCAATGGTTTATCGCTTAAAAGAGGAGATAAATTAAATCCGTATTCTTATTCCGAAACATTGCAGGAAAAAATGATTAAAAATGCAGTGGAGAATCATTTTAAGTTGGAAAAAGAATTGTTAACTAAAGACGTAAGAATAAAACCTTTGACATTGTTTTTTATTGACAATATTGAAGAATACAGAAAACAGGACGGATATGTTCGAACAACTGTTGAACAATATATAAAAAGTTACGCCGAAGAGTTATTAAAAACAGAAACCAGTGAATTTTACAAAGAATATTTGAAAAAAACCATTGAAAATTTGTCTTTAACTCATGGTGGATATTTTTCTAAAGACAACACCGAAAAAGATGAGGCAATAGAAAAAGAGATTAACGAAATATTGCATGATAAAGAAGCAATTCTTGATTTAAATAATCCAAGAAGGTTTATATTTTCAAAGTGGACCTTACGGGAAGGTTGGGATAATCCAAATGTTTTTCAAATATGTAAGTTAAGAAGCAGCGGAAGCGAGATTTCAAAACTGCAAGAGGTTGGGAGAGGCTTGCGTTTGCCTGTAAACGAATACATGAACAGAGTAAAAGGAGAGCAATTTTATTTGAATTATTATGTTGATTTTACGGAAAATGATTTTGTTGACAGGCTCGTAAATGAAATCAACGAAAAATCCAACGCAATACCGATAACCGATGATGCCAAAGAATTAACTAAAGAAATGATTAAAAAGATTTTAGAAGTTTACAACGATCAATTCGGCAATGAAGACGAACTATTGGAATTTTTAGACGAAAAAAATGTGATAACCCGTTCAAATAAATTCAAAGAAAACGGTTTTGCTTTTATTAAAGCTAATTTTCCATTGATATTTGACGGTGTGGTATCAAATAAAATAAAAAAAGCAACGGAAAAAAAGAAAAAAGTTACTTTGCGCATAGAAAAATATCCTGAATTAAAAGCCTTATGGGAAAAGTTAAATGAAAAAGTGATACTTGAATATAAGTTTGAAAATGAAGATACCTTTAAAGAAATGTTTATAAATTTTTTGAAAGATAACGAAGATTTTTTCAATGAAGAAAATATAAAGGAAAGAAAAATAAAATTGACAATTAAAGACAACCAAGCTGCCGCAGACGAAGAAATTTCTGTATTGAAAGATGAAGTGATACCAGTTGTTACAATGAAGTATTCTGAGTTTTTAAAAGAGTTGTCGAAGCTGCTAAACGCCAACATCAAAACCTTGCATCGATCGTTTTTATATGTGCAAAATGAAATTGACATTAATAGATACTTGAATTATTCTACTTTAAGAGCAATAAAACATGAATTTGATAAATACTTACTTTTCAATGCGATTGATAAATTTGGCATTGAATATCAAAAAGTAACTAATGTAATACATCCTACGAAGTTTACCGATATATATGGCGATCCTATAAAAGAAGTAGACGCTTCTGATATAGGAATTCTTTATTCAAAAGATAAGGTTGCTAAGAATTATTTTCTTGAAGATTTATTTTATGATTCGGAGTTAGAAAAAGATAACATTAAAACCAATATTAAAGAGGTAGTTGTATTTACCAAGATACCAAAAAATTCAATTAAAATTCCTGTTGCTGGAGGCAAAAGCTATTCGCCGGATTTCGCTTATGTATTGAATTATGAAAATGGAGATAAGAAACTTTATTTTTTAGTTGAAACAAAAAATAAAGAAGAAGAATCATTAATAAAAGAAGAATTGCAAAAAATAAGACATGCCGAAAAACTTTTTGGAGATAAAGTAAAGATTAAATTTAAAACACAATTTAGCAATAAAAAGATTGAAGAATTGATAAAAGATATTTATGAATGAGTCCACCTCTATAAAGTCAAGCCTAATTTTTTGTGTAAATTCCTTCCTAACCAAGGACCAGCGGTGTAACCGGAATGGAGCGTAGCGGAATGGAGGTTACACCGCGTTCGCCATTTCGTAGACCTCTGTCTTTACATCCCTGCCTCTGCATGAACGCACGCAGTCAGGCTCCTTTTTTCCTTCTACTTCATTCTCAATACTCATATTTAAATATCTTCGACCACTTTGCCATTCCTCCGATTTCTCCATGCATATTGCTCCTATCAAACGAATACAGGATTCATCATTTGGGAATATTCTTACAACTCTACTGCGCCTTTTTATCTCTTCATTTAGCCGTTCTATCATATTGGTCGACTTCATCTTCTTTCGATGCTCTATGGGCAAACTGTAAACTGTGAAACAAAATTCTA
Source organism: Caldithrix abyssi DSM 13497 (assembly GCF_001886815.1). Lineage (GTDB taxonomy): Bacteria > Calditrichota > Calditrichia > Calditrichales > Calditrichaceae > Caldithrix > Caldithrix abyssi. The sequence goes on along the minus strand of NZ_CP018099.1, from coordinate 4,255,597 downwards.
TCTCTCTATCTAACCAGTCTGCTACCGACGGCTTCTTATCCTCTAATTTCTTTACTAGCCCTTCTTTCCTTTCTCTGGCCGATTTAATTTCCGGCGCATTAAAAACATCTCTCAACATCTCTAAATATTCCTTGCTATTCTTCTTGCCTATTTTATCCATAAAATTGCGAATAAAATGGACTTGACATCGTTGCCATCTTATGCCTTGAAATTCTCGCTTTACCGCTTTTACAAGTCCCTTATGATCATCTGATACAACATAGCTTAAGCCTTTTAATCCCCGCTCTTTTAATTTCCTAAATATCTCACTCCATGTATCCTCTCGCTCGCTATCTCCTATTTCTACCGATAGTATTTCTCTATAACCTTGCGCATCGATCCCTATTATCACAAATACCGCCTTCCCAATTACTCCGGCTTCTGCTTCTCGTATGTTCTCATATCGTGCATCTATAACTAAATAAGGATATGATTTATCTAAGGGGCGGTTACGCCATTTATTAATATTCTCATCCAATTCTTTTGATAAGTTACTGATTGTGCTTTTTGATATCTCCGTTCCACATAAGTGCTCCACTATTCGTTTTACTTTCCTGGTGGATACCCCCTGAAGATACATCTCTACTAGGGATAACACCAAGGCCTTCTCATTTCGTTGATAACGTCTGAAAAGTTCTGTCTTAAAATTTCCTTCCCTATCTCTTACTACTTCTAACTCTATCACACCTACACGCGTCTTTAATGTCCTTCTGTATATCCCATTACGGTAGCCTTTGCGATGCTCTGTACGCTCATAACGTCCTGCTTGTATATAATCCTCAAACTCTGATTCCAATATCTTCTGTAAATTTTCTTGAACGATTCTTCTTAAAAAATCTTCATCTTCTAGTAAAATATTTTGAATTTCTCTCACCAAACCATTATCTTTTCTTTGTGTCTTTGCCATATCCTTTCCTTTCTTTTTTTTTCTTTTTTTTTTTTGAAAAAAATCAAAGTTAGGAAGGATGTGGCAATTTTTCACTTTTTTCTTTTTTACACAAATTTAAGGACTTGATCCACTATAAAAATGTATTATTATAGATTTTCATTTAACTGGGACTATTGTTTTTATTTTAATTACAGTAAATATATTCGTGTTCATTCGTGAAATTAGTTGTTTTTATACTGGACTCATGAATAATCTCAACCCAATTAATGAAACAAAATATTAGACTTGACTAAAAAGGGTTTAAACTTTTTATTTAGATATTCTCGCTGAAGTTTATCCCGATTTGTCGGGCGTGAATTTTGTTTAAATAAAGGGATTAAACATGTCGTATAGTTTTTCGCATAGCTTCTAATAAAGAAACTTTGTTCAGAACTTAAATATTTTTTTATAATCAGCGTTGATCTGCTTAATCTTCGAGAAAAAATGCACAGAAGGAATTTGATTATATTTCCTTCAAAACTTCTGACTCTTTAGCGGGCAAAGAGTATTGTGAATGCGTGTCAGGTAATGAGTTTCCTTCTCAAGCCAAAGCGTTTAGTCATCATTCATTACTGGTTTTTGAACCTTGATTTTCAGGATTACAGGATTTTCTTGATTTTTTTCACCAGTGAAGCTTTGCTTCACATTTTAAAGAGAAATTTTGGAATGCAGAAAAAATAATCCTGTTATTCCAGAAATCGGGCAAATCCTGGTTCAGAATTTAAGCCTTCCTCGATGGTTACTAATTTGTACATAAGCGCGTTTGCACTAAGTTTTAATGATTAACGTCCGAATATCTTAATGGTATGAAGGGGAGTCTTCACCGTAAAAGATAAAATAGGTGAAGAACAACATTCGTTGAAGATCGTCAGGTAAAGTTAATCGATTAAAGATTGACGTCTGTTTAATCCGGAAATGAAAATTGACATTACCCCGAACTTTGAAATTTGCGGATGAAAAAAATAAGGCTTTACATTCGGGGCTTAAAATGCAGCTATTATCAATGAAAAAAATCGGAGACCAGATTAAAAAGACCGGGATAATGAAAAGATATATCGTCATCGGCGTCATCATCTGGCTTGCCACCATCAGCATCTCGCTGGTCTGGAATCTGATCAATGATCGCAGTAAGCAGATACAAATAACCATGCATGGGGCCAGGGCTTTTTTTGAGCAAATCCTGCTTACTCGTAGCTGGAATGCTTTACACGGCGGCGTTTACGTTCCCATCGATGAGCACACCAGGCCGAATCCATATTTAGACGACCCGCTGAGAGACCTCACCGCCACCAATGGCCTGCAACTGACCAAAATTAATCCCGCGTTTATGACGCGCCAGATATCGGAGATCGCCCGACAGAAAGATGGCGTTCAATTTCATATCACCAGCTTAAAACCATTAAACCCCAATAATAAAGCCGATGAATGGGAAAGGCAGGCGCTTTTAAAGTTTGAAAAGGGCCTGAAAGAAACAGGACAGTTTTTTAAGAATGATTCTGTCAAAGTCTTTCGTTACATGGCTCCGCTGATTACACGTCAGGAATGTTTGAAATGTCATGCCAAACAAGGGTATCGTTTAGGGGATGTGCGAGGCGGCATCAGTATTACTCTCCCTTCCGTCCCGTTGCATCTAAATTATCCTCTCATTGTAATCCATCTTTTATTTGGTATTATTGGGACGCTGGCCATTGTCTTTTTTGGAATATTTAACGAGCGAAAGCAAAGAGAATTAATCAAAGCCAGAGAAGCCGCGGAAGCCGCCGACATTGCCAAAAGCGACTTTCTGGCCTCTATGAGTCACGAAATCAGAACGCCGATGAATGGCGTAATGGGCATGAGCAGTTTACTCATGCAAACGCCGCTAACGCCAGAACAACGAGAGTATGTTCAAACCATTCGCATTAGCGCCGAAAGCCTGTTAACGATCATCAATGATATTCTGGATTTTTCCAAGATTGAATCGGGCAAGATGGACCTGGAGTTCCAGCCCTTTGAATTAAAGACTTGCATTGAAGAGGCCCTGGACCTTGTGGCCCCTAAGGCGGCAGAGAAAAATCTGGATCTGGTCTATTTTATTGAACCCGATGTTCCGACCTATATTGAAAGCGACATTACGCGACTCCGGCAAGTTCTGGTCAACTTGATCAACAATGCGGTTAAGTTTACGCAAAAAGGCGAAGTTTTTATTAACGTGGGCCGGATTGCGCAGGATGGCGACACGGTAGAATTACAATTCTCCGTAAAAGATACCGGCATCGGCATTGCGGAAGATAAAATCAATAAATTGTTTGATGCTTTTACTCAGGCTGATTCTTCAACCACTCGAAAATATGGCGGCACCGGCCTGGGGCTGGCCATCAGCAAACGTCTTGTCGAGATGATGGGCGGACGCATTTGGGTAACCAGTAAAGTGGGCAAAGGCTCGACATTCTATTTTACCATTAAAGCCAAAGCGGCCTCTTCGTTGCCTAAAAAATACCTGAACATTAAAATTCCTGAGCTGACAGGCGTGCACGTCTTAGTGGTGGATGATAACAAGACCAATCGGCGTATTCTTAAACTTCAATGTCAGCGCTGGGGAATGAAAGTACAGGAGGCTGCCACTGCCCGGGAAGCGCTTGAAATTATGAAAAACGGAACGGAATTTGATCTGGCTATTCTTGATATGCAGATGCCGGAAATGGATGGCGTGGAGCTGGCCGCAGAAATTCGTAAGTTATACTCAAAAGAAGAATTACCTCTCATCATGCTCAGTTCTCTGGGCAAACCGCCAAAGTTAAAAGAAAAGGCTGAAATGTTTGACGCGTTGTTAACCAAACCCGTAAAGCAATCTCAATTGTACAACACCCTGCTGGAGGCGTTGAACCGTAAGCCTTCTGTTCAAGAAAAATGGTCGGCATCGGAAGCGACTCTTGACGAGACGTTTGCTCGTAAATATCCTTTAAGAATTTTACTGGCCGAAGATAACTCCATAAACCAGAAGCTCGGTTTAAAGGTCCTTGCTAAAATGGGCTATACGGCCGACCTGGCAGCCAACGGCCTGGAGGTGCTTGAGGCCTTAAAGCAACAGCGCTACGACCTGATTTTTATGGATGTGCAGATGCCGGAAATGGACGGCTTGGAAGCCACGCGTCAGATTATTCAGAACTTTCCGGAGAATGAACGCCCCGTAATCATTGCCATGACCGCCAATGCCATGAAGGGCGATCGAGAAAAATGTTTAAATGCGGGCATGGATGATTACGTAAGCAAACCCATCGATCTGGAAGAGATTCAAGCGGTTATTGCCGCCTGGGGCGAGAAAATTTTAAAAAAGAAGAAGGCAACTTCAGGAGCGTGATAGCATGTTTTTGACCTGAAACCTGTCTTCAGGAATGCCTTAAACTGGATGCAAGAGGGCTTGTTAGAGGGAAGAAATGTGCGCAATGGAGCGCGGAAATTAAAAATACACTAACAAAAACTCTCCATACTTATGAATAGTTAGAGTTCTGCAAAATGTAAATTTTAGTATCATTTCGAGGAGCGGAGCGACGAGAAATCTTTTGTTTTTGTTGAAGTTAGAAGATTTCTCATCCCGATAAATCGGGATTCGAAATGACATGTATGTGCATTTTGCAGAACTCTAATGAATAGTTTTTAATTGCATTCTCTGGCGTACTACCAGCCAGAAATCATCATATACCCAGCCGCTTTTTTTTCTTATATAAAGATGTGCGGTTAATGCCCAGTATTTTTGCCGCTTCGTTGATTTTTCCATTGGTTTGATCTAAAACTTTCATTATGATTTTTCGTTCGCAATTCTCCAGCTCTTCTTTAAGAGAACCGGAAAACAAAACATCTTTTACGGGCTGGGGGCTGCTCATTTGTTGCTGTAATTCTTCCAGCCCAATTAAAGAACCGCGGGCAAAGACAACGGTCTTTTCGATTACATTTCTTAATTCGCGCACATTGCCGGGCCAGGAATAGCGTTTCAATTCGTCCAGCGCCTGAGGGGTAAAATCAATTATTTTTTTATTATAAGTGTCTGCAAATTCACGTAAAAAATGTCGGGCCAACGGTTCTATATCTTCCGGGCGTTCTCTCAATGGCGGGATTTTAATATTGAAGACATTTAATCTGTGGTAAAGGTCTTCTCTGAACTTACCTTCTTTAATTAGTTGAAAGAGATTCTGGTTTGTAGCGGCAATGATCCGAATGTCAACTTTCACGTACTTATTGGAGCCGACCATCATAAACTCGTTATCCTGTAATACATGTAAAAGCTTCGCCTGCAAGGTCAAATCCATATCGCCGATTTCATCCAAAAAAAGCGTGCCGCCGTTTGCCGCCTGAAACTTGCCTAATTGTTCATAGGTGGCGCCGGTAAATGCGCCCTTTTTGTGTCCGAACAATTCGCTTTCTAATAGGTGAGTGGGGATAGCAGCGCAATTTAGTTTTATAAAGGGGCCGGAAGAACGATTACTGGTCAGGTGTATGGCTCTGGCCACTAATTCTTTACCGGTGCCCGTTTCACCCGTGATTAAAACTTTAGCATTTAGAGCCGCTACTTGTTCTATGGTATTGATGACGTTATCTATGGCTTTACTGCAACCAATGATTTTATATCTGCTTTTTATTTCGGCCATCAGACGTGATTTTTCTTCGTAGAGGATCTGTCGTTCCAGGGCATTTTTTAAAGTGATTTGTAATTTTTCCGGATCTACCGGTTTCTCAATGAAATCGAATGCTCCTTTTTTGATGGCCTCGACAGCAATAGAAATTGTACTCTGTCCCGAGACCATTATTACGGAGATATCTTTATTGAAACCGCGAATATTCTCGAGGAGCTCAAGCCCGTCTATGCCGGGCATTTTTACATCTAAAAAGGCCAGATGATAGGTGGATTTTTTTAAGTAGTCCAGCGCCATAATGGGATTTGCGCAGGTTTCCACTTCATATTTTTTATACACTAATAAATTTTTTAGGGATTGTAAGAAATATTCATCATCGTCAACAATTAAAATTCGATACATCAAGACACCCCGATTTTAATTTTTGTTAGATAAAAAACTTTGCAAAGAATATACCATTTTTAAATAGGCGTTAATCGAGATTTAGCTCCGGTCATTCGTTTCATTTTGTTGCCGGGAGGCATCATGGTTGCTCATTGGCAACATTATTTTAACGATGGTCGAAAAATTTTCTGTTGAATAAATAGAGATTTCACCATGATGTTCTTGAATAATTTTTTTAGCAATGGCCAGTCCCATGCCGGTTCCTTCTTTTTTAGTGGTAAAATAGGGCTCGTAAATTTTGTCCCTGATTTCCTGAGGAATGCCGGGGCCAGTATCGGCGATATCGATTTCCACATAAGCGTTAAATCGATCATGCACCGCATCGACTTTATTAACGGTAATAGCAATAGCCCCTCTGGCTCGAATGGCATCGATGGCGTTTTCGATAATAGCCTGAAGAGCCATCTGGATCTGCTGTTCATCTACATAAATGCGATCAACATCTGAAGAAAAATCAAGATAAAAATGAACCGATTGTTCAGAATAACTTTTGAACACGGCAATGGTTTGTCGAATTAAATCCTCCACGCGCACCCAGCCTGGTTTTGGCCTTTCCAGATTGGTGAACTTTAAAAAATTAATGGTTTTTTGTTTTACGCGATTGATTTCTTGTAAAATTAATTTAAGCTCGGGTTCAATAATCGTATAAGTTTTCGGAGCTAAATCGGCTAATTTCAAATTGAGTGTGGCCATGTTTAAATTGATTGAAGATAACGGCGCTTTGATGTCGTGCGCCATTTTTTGTACGGTTTTGCTCCAGCTCTTTAGACGATCGTCTTCAATGGGCCGGGAATAGTCGTTGATTTCAATGTAATAGCCATGAATAAAACCAAATAGAACCTGAATGGGTTTGGCGTAGAGCAAAGCTTTTAAATGGGCGTTATTTTCATTGATTGACAGGTCCTGACGAATTTTTTTTGAATTCCCTAATAAGTTCTGAACAACATTAATGAATGAAGGATATTCGGCAAACAGTTCAAATACGGATCGCTCTTTATATTCGGTAATTCCCAATTTAAATTGATCGATGATGGTATGATTCATGAATTTGATTTTACCATTGGGAGTTAACAACATCACTCCGCGATCCGGATTGCTTAAGATGGAGTGTAAAGTTGTTCGGTAGGCTGAAAAATTATTATAAACCTGAACGCCGGCGTAAACCAACAAAAAGAGGAACAAAAACCAGGCGACATGGCTGGCAAATCGATATGGATAAAGTGGGTTTAAATGATAACTCAAAAAGTATTTTTCGTCTCCACATTGCAAATAAAGTTGATCGGGCCCTTCGCCGTTTTCTTTGATTGAAATGTTGTAAAATCCTTTAAAAAAATTGTGTATTGGGATTTGAACAAACCGTTGAAAATCAGCGCTGAATATTTGCAGTCTGTTTTCATGACGCATTAATAATTCAAATTTAAGGTTTTTATCTAAGTTTAAATCGGAAAAAAGAACGCTGTTAAAGTAGATCGGGTATTGGATGGGATTGTTAAGTTCCAGCGTCGACGATACCTGATAAAGGCGTTGATGTTTTTTGTCAATCAAGATGGTTTTTTTAGGATTTTTACCTGATTGAACGAGCGCCCAGTCCGTTCCTCGCAAATCAAGACGCTTGAGTTCCTGCCCCAGCCAATTAAAGAGCATTAAACGGGCAAATGGCCGCACCTTGCTTTTGTTGATCAGTAGAACAATGATCCGTTCATTTTGTAAACCAAACGGCAGGGCGATGATTTCTGATTTTAAAAAGGGGAATTCTACCGGCGGAAAGACAAAATTTAACCGGCTGTCAAAAGCTGTTAACCAGGAAGAATGATCGGAAAAGGGCGTGACGGCCTCGGCATTACTTGATGCGAAGCTACCTTTCATTAAAATAAAGGCGTTGTGATTGACATTCACTTTTTCAGGGTTGGCCAGAAAAGCGCTACTCTTTACAGTTTGATGTAGTAATTTTTGTTTGCGAATACTGTAGCTGTACAGGCCTCTGGGATAGGCGGCGGCGCCGGCCATGACGTTAAAAATCAGCTCGTCATAGCCGTCTCCGTCGGAATCCAGAAATACGCCGGAGATGGGGCGGAGATCCCATTTTTTGTTTTTTTTAGGGGAACGGGTAATGTATTTTCGGTAGAGAAGAAAACGAGACGGCTGTTGATAATCAATGGCGTACAAAAACAGGGAATCGGCGGTTTTAGTAAAGACGTAAACCTCGTCGTTGCCATCATGGTCGTAATCGCCAAAGATCATGGAGTTGGGCAGCCAGCGTTCTTCAAAGGTCCACTGATCGATTAAGCCGCCATTGTAAGCGTAGATTTTAAGAGCCGATTCGTCGATGTTTTGCTGGTATTTTAAGGCGGCCATTTCGCTGTAGCCGTCGTGATCAAAGTCGTGATATTGAATACAGGGATTGGGAAAGCTGCGCCTGTCTTTTTCAATTTTAACTTTGAATGGTGTGAACCAATCGGGAATGATCGGCTGCACAGCCAGCGTCAATAGAAGAGCAATGGCTCCAATAAACAAATAAAGTTTGATGTTTGGCGCGATTTTAATTTTCATTTGAAAAATTAAACTAAATCCATTTACACCATGCAGAAGGACACGCCGCCTGCGTATTTATTTTAATTAAATTATAGCCAGAGAGTGGATTAAACGTTTCAAAATAAAAATAATAACAATTGTGGCAAGACACAAGAATTTTTGGATCAAAAAGGCAAAAAATGTTGCCGTTTGGAAACGGGATGTTGACGGGGGGAAACATAAAATATAAAAGTTTGCATCTTGATGCTTTTTATAACTATTGGATTTTATTACTAGTTATGCAATTTCATTTATTTTGGCATCTTATTAGCTTATATAAATGAAAAATTAATTTTTATTTGGAGGCAAATAAAATGAATTTAAAGCAAGTTTACATTGTCCTATTTTTTTTCGTAACCACAACATATTTATTCGGTCAAGGTTATTTAGATTGTATTCCTGATGTGCTAGATATCCAGGTTGACGGACAGCTGGTTGATTTTGGTTCTTCAATTGATGTGGAATTAAATACTTTAGACGAGACATTTCAGATAAGATTAAGAGGAAAAAACATAGGTACAGATAATAACCCGGCACCTTACAACAATTTGACAATGTCTTTTGTTCAGTTCAATTCAAGTAGTGATAAGGATAGAATTAGTTTTACTACATATACAAGTAGCGACCTTGATGAATCTTTATATTTTGGATCGGAAGCTGGCGGTGGGGACCAATATGCTGATTATGTCATGTACGAAGCTGTTGACAACGATTCCTGGCAGGCAGGTGAATTGAATGCTGTTTTTATAAATGTTAAACCGAAAAATTGGGGCGAATTTGTAATCAAATTTCGCATGGGACTGGGAACAGATGAAAGTTATAGCAATTTTAACTATGATCCAAGCGGAGGCTACATTGGAGATGATGATCCGAATGGTGCTGGCGATTGCCTTGGCTTTGAAAGTTATGAAATAACTGTTAATATAATTCAGGCACCTCAATACGGCGATTTAACGGTAGAAGTAAAGAATATTGACGGTACATCTACACCATATCCTGGAGATAATGGAAGAGTGCAGCTTTATAATAGTGAGACTTTGGTAGCATCCGACAACACAGATGCGAATGGTAATGCATACTTTTCAAATATTGAGGAAGGTAGTGGTTATTATTACAAAGTTTACCATACACCGGATGATCCGAATAATATTTTTGGCGAAGAATATTGGGGAAAAGAAGAGAATGTAACCATCTATGGTAATACAACCAATTATAGCGAATTTACACGAAATATGCCTTATGGACAGGATATAAAAGTTTATAAGAATGGAGAAGATGTTACAGGGCAAAGTGTAACTGCAGGAACCGAACTTGAATTTAGAATAACCGTTACTAATCCCAATGTTAATAATTATTATGCTCGGACGAGGTTGGTATTGGATCGAAATAAATCGGAATCTTATGATTACGACAACACATCATCCGGCCAAATTGTATATGGTAATAATGGTGAAAAAACATTTATTTTTTATGTAACACTTAATGATGAAGGAGATTATTATAGAGCATTAAGCACACAAACAGATGTGGATGGCGGATACCGTAATACAGACGGATGGGGTTGGATTGAACAACCAATTATAACTATTGAAAACCAATATGGCGATTTAACGGTAGAAGTAAAGAATATTGACGGTACATCTACACCATATCCTGCAGATAATGGAAGAGTGCAGCTTTATAATAGTGAAGGCGTTTTGATAGCCACTGATAACACTGATGCTAATGGTAATGCCTATTTCTCAAATTTAGATGCAGGAAGCGGATATTATTACAAAGTTTACCATACACCGGATGATCCGAATAATATTTTTGGTGAAGAATATTGGGGGAAAAAAGAGAATGTAACCATCTATGGTAATACAACCAATTATAGCGAATTTACACGAAATATGCCTTATGGACAGGATATAAAAGTTTATAAGAATGGAGAAGATGTTACAGGGCAAAGTGTAACTGCAGGAACCGAACTTGAATTTAGAATAACCGTTACTAATCCCAATGTTAATAATTATTATGCTCGGACGAGGTTGGTATTGGATCGAAATAAATCGGAATCTTATGATTACGACAACACATCATCCGGCCAAATTGTATATGGTAATAATGGTGAAAAAACATTTATTTTTTATGTAACACTTAATGATGAAGGAGATTATTATAGAGCATTAAGCACACAAACAGATGTGGATGGCGGATACCGTAATACAGACGGATGGGGTTGGAGTGAACAACCAATAATTAAAATAAAACTAAAAAAAATAATAATTAATATTCCAAAAGGCGGAGAGAAATGGGCAGTAGGCACAAAACAAGATATTACTTGGGAGAGTGAAGGGGTTAATACATTATTAATTGAATATTCAGTAGATGATGGCGCTTCATGGGCTACTATACAGAACAATGTTGAAGCGAGTTTGGGAAAATATGAATGGGAGGAGATTCCTAATACACCATCTGAAAATTGTTATATTAAATTGACTGATTCTGAGAATTATAATGTTTATTCAAAGAGTAATAAATTTTCAATTGTTGAACTTAATGTTAATGAAAATGAGTTAATTACAAAAGAAAAAAATAAATTAAAATACCAAGGAAAGTATATAACATATGTTGGTGTTAACTTATATTTTATGCAAGATCTAATTGCGCAGGGCAAGGAATATATTATTCAAGATTTGTTAGATATTTGCGAGCAAAGAGGTATTAATGTAATAAGAACATGGGCATTTAATGATGATCCTGAGTCCCCTTCAGTTATACAAATGGATCCAGATGAAGAATTAAATGAAGAAAACTTTAACGCTCTTAAAAGAGTCGTTGAACTTGCTGAACAAAGGGGATTCAAACTTATTATGCCTTTAGTAAATCATTGGACAGATTATGGTGGAATGCAAAGGTATGTAATATGGTATAATGAAAAGTTTAATGCACAATTAGATACATCAAAACAAAAATATGAACATCACTTTTATACTAATGAGACGATTAAGAACTGGTATAAAAGTTACATTACTAAAATTGTAACTGAATTCCGTGAAAGTGATGCAATAATGGCTTGGGAACTTGCTAATGAGCCAAGAGAATCAAATTGGAGTGCTCCCGCTCCAACAGATACTGCAGAATTTAAAAAATGGATAGAAGAAATGAGCTCCTATATAAGAGAAAGTTTAGACCCAAATCATTTAATTGGTTTAGGAGGTGAGGGAAACTTTAGTTATAATAAGGAAGATGAAGTCTATTTTAAAGATATATATAACCGAAAAAATATAGACTTTACGTCATTACATTTATATACAGAACCTGAAAAATTAGATTTGAAAAACCTTGATGAGATGGAGAATTATTTTTCAAAACGTAAAGAGTTGAGCAATGAATTGGATAAACCTTTTCTAATTGAAGAATTTGGTTTTAAAAGAGAAATTAATGGGGATGAACAGATAAGAATTGATTATTATAATGGTATTTATCAGCGATTTGATAATCAGGGTGTAAATGGGTCAAATTTTTGGCAGTTATTACATAATGATTTACCGGAGAATGACTGGGATAAAGATACTTATGGTATCTATGAAAATAGAGATTCTGAGATTTTAGATGCTATTGAGAAAGCTGCCAAATCTAGAAATGATATAAATATTGAAATAACGTCTATAAATTTAGTCGATTATCCACCAGATGGTTTGCAAATAATTGGATATGTTGAGGATAAAAATCAAAATCGTAAACCAAATTATACAATTGGTGCTGAAGATCCTGTAGATTTAGTAAGCACTTCATTATGGGCCACAACAAACGAAAATGGTGATTTTAATTACATTAGTACGAATTCTGCAGAGACAAATAATTATATTTATAAATTTTTCTCCCAAGAAGGCGAAGCAGTAGATAAAGTTTTATCGGTTTCTGTTGAAACCACCAGTGATTATGGTGGTAATGAATTAATTGTTGATAAATGGATTACTGTAAATGATGTTATTTTTGATCTAGGAGAAGCAGTGGATCTAAATAATGATACTAAAACTTTTGGCGATAAAGTAAATTCTTCATCTATACCTCCAGATGAATCACTAGCACATAAATCCTTGGAAATTGCAGGAAATTATTTAATTAAATCTATTGGTAATACTCTTGTCGATTATGCAAGTAATCCATTTAATATTGTTGCTTCAATAGGTGCTTTAACCTGTTTAGTTCCTGAACCTATGGTTACAAAAGCTACATGTCCAGTTTCTTTAAAAGCTGTAGTGTCGGGAATAAAGATTAGTGTAGCTAAATCATTTGCAAAAACTGCAATAGATATGTCGGATTTAACTCAAGAAAAAAAGGATAAGTATAATGCGATTATTGATTATGGAGTTGCCGGAATATCATTAGCTAAAATGAGTAAAGATTTTAATATAATTGAAAGTGCGCAATCTTTAACTGATGTTAATAATGTCATCTATACAAATCTTTATTCTGTTGATCATAATTCCACTAATACTATTACTACTAGGTCATCATCTTCAGAAGAAGATGATGCATTATATATGGTTGTAATAGATAGTGATGATAATTATGTCCTAATTGAAATACGTGACAATTCAGAATTAACGGCCCATTTAAGCGATGGGGTATGCAATCCTTCTTCCGGTACTATTAATGATGAATATACTTTTACTGTACTTTATATTGATCCAGATAATCAACCACCAGATAATCCAATAGAATTAGTCATTGATGATGAAGCAAAATATTTAATGACACCCCAGGGATCTAATTGGTCAGAAGGTGTTGAATATATATATGTTAGTAATCCTGGTACATTTTCTGAAGGTGATCATACCTATTATTTTCAAGGTAGCCAAGGTGAGACCAAACTTAGAGAACCTTTAACAGGATATTATAGTTTTTCTGTTGATGATCCAAATACGCTGGATATTGAATTGACATTAGAACCAAATCCAACGGATATAAATACGCAAGTTACATGTACTGCAACCACGAATCCAATAAAAGTTAATTATCCTATAGATTTTGATCAAGACGAAACCCTTGGAGAGTTCGAAGATTCAAATCCCATATACACTAATGAGGATGGTGTTGCAGTTGTTATCTACCATCCAAAAGAAATTGGTACAACATCAATATTTGCATTAGATGGGAACGACCACAATAATTATGATTCAAAATCTCTTACGATAAATGGACAGCAAAATACGTCGCCAACACTTACCTTTACCAAAGAAAGCGGTTATGAAACAGATGGCGTAAATCCAGACCAAGGTATTGAAGGCAGTACCTTTGAGTTCAGAATTAAATATACGGATGTGGATGGAGATGAGCCTAAAGAAGGCTATCCGGTGGTTCATATTTTCGATAATGGCATAGAAATAAGCAGCAGCCCCTTTATCATGTCGGCGGTGAATTCTGATCCGGTAGCCGATGGCCGAATTTATACCTATTCTATTTCCAGCTTAACGGCAAGTGGTAACTACACATATCGTTTCGAAGCGCAGGACGCTAATGGCGCGGTGGCAGAGGGGGAAGGCACCGATACAATGAATGGGCCGGAGGTTACGGAAAATAGTGGTAATAGCGATAGCCTTGTGGCCTATTGGAGTTTTGATGACGGTACGGCTACGGACAATAGTGGCAATGGGAATGACGGAACAATCCAGGGGACACCTACAACAGTGGAGGGCGTTTCTGGTAACGCTCTTCAATTTAATGGAAGTGATTATATTGAAATAGGAAATCTTTCAGAGGAACTAAAGAAGTTTCCAAGCCGCGAGCATTCTTATTCATGCTGGGTTTATCTTGATGCGACGATAAATGATACGCGCTATATTACAGATGCAGCCAATCCTGATGCTGAACCTCCGTTAAATGACCAACGTGGTATTCGGTTTGAATCTTCTCAAAATATTGTGAGTAAATGGATAACGTATGACGGAGATGTAAGAACAATTTCTAAAACGGAATTAGAACTTAATCAATGGTATCATATTTGTGCTGTTAATGACGGAAATGCCGGTAAAATATATATTAATGCAGTAGAAGATACCAGCGAAACTATAACCTCATGGGGCGGGGAAATTGTTAACTTTTTTATCGGAGCCACATCAGGTGGTAGTGGGGGCTTTGTTGGCCGAATAGATGAATTGAAATTATTCAATAAAGCTTTATCTCAATCGGAAATCAATGAACTTGCTAATATCAACAACGCTCCATCTCTAACCTACACAGGTGAAGTCGGTTATGATTCAGATGGCGTCAATCCGGATGAAGGTGAAGAAGGCAGCACGTTTGAATTTAGAATTAAATACACCGATACCGACGGAGATGATCCGGGAGAGGGCTATCCTGTAGTGCATATTTTTGACAATGGCGCAGAAATCAGCGGTAGTCCATTTATCATGTCCGCGGTGAATTCTGATCCGGTAACCGATGGCCGAATTTACACCTATTCTACTTCCAGTTTAACGACAAGCGATAATTATACTTATCAGTTTGAAGCACAGGACGTTAATGGCGCGGTGGCCAATGGAGATGGTACAAATACTATGAATGGACCAGTAGTTATAGAAAATAGTAGTAATGGCGACAGTCTTGTGGCATATTGGAATTTTAATGATGGAAATATTTCAACTGCAACCGATATTTCTGGAAATGGTAATACTGGGACGGTGTACAATGCAACTTTAACAAGTGGTTATGATGATGCATTGGAACAGGCATTTTATTTTGATAGTGATAACGATACAATAATTATTTATATTCAAGAAAATTTAAGTTCAATTAACCAAGGTGACTATACCATCTCAATGTGGATAAAATTTGATGAAATTCCAACGAATAATCGATTTGCGCTTGATATGGGAGATGTAGATCAATTTGGTTTCAGATTTTTAGGAACTACGAAGCCAACATATAAATGGAACTTAAGTTCAGGTAATGTGACATTAACGGCGGATACGGCCTTACAAACAGGATCATGGGCTCATATTGTATCGGTACTTGAAGACAACCGTGGAAAAATATATGTTAATGGGAAAAAATTTGTTGATAGTAGCGTTGTTACAAGCCATCCGTCGGAATTAATTAGCAAATTCGCAATTGGAAATATTTGTGGTGGTGGTCAAGCTCCTACCTATTTCCCTGGATCAATTGATGAAGTAAAAATCTTCAATAAGGCGTTAAGTGATGCTGAAGTTCGGAAACTATTCAATGGTGAGAACATTGCGCCCACTTTAACTTTTACGGGTGAAACCGGATACGAAACAGATGGGGTCAATCCCGATGAAGGTAATGAGGGTAGTGCGTTTGAATTTAGGATCAAATATACGGATGCCGACGGAGACGAACCAAGTAGTGGGTATCCGGCGATTCATATTTTTAATAATGGCACAGAAATAAGTGGCAGTCCTTTTGCTATGTCCGCCGTTAATTCCGATCCTGTGACTTTCGGTAGAATTTACACCTATTCTACTTCTTCCTTAACGGCAAGTGATAATTACACATATCGTTTCGATGCGCAGGACGCTAATGGGGCTATGGCAGAGGGAGAAGGTACCAATACCTTGAGTGGGCCGGTGGTAACGGATAGCGCAAGTGCGGAGCCCATCGGAATAACCATGTATAAAATTGATGGTGGAACCTTTATAATGGGGAATAATAATGGCCCCAGTGATGAACAACCTGAGCATGAAGTTACTGTGAGTACTTTTCAATTAAGTAAACATGAAATTACAAATCGTCAGTTTGTTGAAGTTTATAATTGGGCTTTGGAGCAGGGAAAAATTTCAGTTAATAGCACAACAGTAGAAAATACCGCAGGTGAGCACCAGGAATTACTCGATTTGGATGCTGAAGGTTGCTATATCAGTTATAATGGAACACAATTGGTCGTAGAAGATGGGAGAGATGATCAGCCGGTCTGTGAAGTGACCTGGTATGGGGCGGTAGCCTTTTCAAATTACTATAGTGAGAAGAATGGTTTAACGCCTGTCTATGATTTTAATGATTGGTCTTGTAATTGGGATGGAAATGGTTATCGCCTGCCAACGGAGGCAGAATGGGAATATGCAGCAGGTGGAGGGAATCAATCTCATGATTATGAGTATAGTGGTAGTAATAATGTTGATGAAGTGGGATGGTATTTAGATAACAGTGGTTCACAACCTCACGTTGTAGGTACCAAGAATCCAAATGAATTAGGGCTTTATGATATGTCGGGCAATAATCAGGAATGGTGTTGGGATTATTTTGGCAACTATAGCTCTGAACCGCAAACAGATCCTGTAGGTCCAAGTAGCCAGGAAGATGAACGACGTATTTTGCGAGGTGGAAGTTGGAGTAGTACAGCAGATATTTTACGTGTAACGAATAGAGAACATATTAGTGCGAATCTGAGTAATGGTGATACAGGTTTTCGTATTGCTAAAAAATATTTAGGAGAACCAACTTTAACCTGGACAGGTGAAGCCGGTTACGAATCGGATGGCGTCAATCCTGATACATTAAAGGAAAATGAAACAGTGACCTTCCGTGTCAAATATAGTGATCCAGATGGAGATCAACCCGCGGAAGGTTATCCTAAGGTCTATATTTTTAAAAATGGTAATGCGATTAATGGTAGCCCATTTGTTATGTCTCAGGCAAATTCCGAATCTTTTATTTCAGGCCGAATTTACTTATTAACCACTGATAGTTTAGTGGAAGGAAATGATTATACTTACAAATTTGAAGCAAAAGATATAAATGAAATCACTGCAATTGGTGAGGCTACGCAAGAAAAACAAGGGCCTGTGGTAGAAAAATCAATACCTGCAGCTCCGCAGCTTGTTTCCCCTGAGAACAACTCATTAAATCAAGAACTAACGTTAATTTTAGATTGGAACGATGTTGAAAATGCGGAAACTTATCAACTTCAGGTCTCGGATTCTTCTGATTTCAGTCATTTAATTATTAATCAGCAAGGAATAGATACATCCCAATATGAAGTCACGGATGATATTTTACATTATAGTACAAAATATTTCTGGAGAACCAACGCACAAAATTCTTCAGGAACAAGTTCCTGGAGCGATGAATGGAATTTCACAACAAAGAATGCGCCTGAATTAAGTGTATCCCCAGAATCCTGGGATGCTCCACCTGCAGGTGGAACCAGTTCTGAATTTAGCGTTACGAACTCCGGTAATGATGATTCTTTAAAATTTACTGTAACTACTTCTGATAATTGGTTGTCGGTGAATATCACTGATAGCATAACTCCAGGAAGTTTTACAATTACTGCTGAATCCAACAACACAGGGACAGAAAGAACCGGAAATGTAGAAGTTAAAGCAACTTCAGATGACGTAATAAATTCTCCCTTTATTGTCACTGTCACACAAAACCCCATTCCCGATGATATTCAGTGGCAATCAGTCTTAACGGTTAGTGATGAAAATGGTAATAAATCAGAATTGACTTTTGGTACAGCAACCAACGCAACAGATAACTATGATGATGATTATGACCAATATGCGCCGCCACCTCCGCCATCGGGTTCTTTTGATGCTTCCTTTTCTCTTAATAATGAAAGGTATATAAAAGATTTCCGTGCCCCACTTTCTTCGGACGATTCAGTTCGTATTGTTTGGAATGTTGAATTCCAATATTCAAACGGTGGAGATCCAATTACACTTGAATGGAACAATTCAGCTTTTAATGATGAAGGCTATTACACTCTGGTTGATGATCCTGATTCGCCTCAAGAGATAAATATAGATATGCGGGAGGATAGTTCCTATACAGTAATCAATACTGAAATTGATGAATTATTTATTGTTTATCAAAATGTGACATCCTTTGAAGTGTTTCTAATGAAAGACTGGAATATGGTTGGCTTACCATTGGAAGTACATGATGGTTATTATCTAACGCTTTTCCCGAATGCCATTGAAAATACACTTTATAGTTGGCAAGGTTATTATGAATTGGAAGACACTTTAAAACCTGGTGTTGGTTATTGGTTAAGAAATGAGATCGATGACACTGTACAAATAAATGGAAAGGCAATTCAATCAGTTACCATAGATTTGATAAAAGACTGGAATATGATTGCAGGACCTTCCGGAGATGTACCATTGGCAGCAGTAGAAGATCCAGATCAAGTGATTATTGAGAATACTCTCTATCAATGGGACGGATATTATGTTTTATCTGATACAATTAGACAGGGAAAAGGTTATTGGCTTAGAGCAAGTGATTCAGGAAGAATAACTATAAGTTTGGCTAATAACACTAATTCAGAATATTTAGCTAAAAGAAAAGTTTACCATATAATATATTCATATCCTACAATTACTATTACGGATGCTGGGGGTTCTCATAGAAATTTATATCTTGGTTTAAAATATAAAAATGCTGAAGATAGTTTGAAGTACACATTACCACCTGTTCCTCCTTCAAATTGTTTCGATGTCAGATTTGATAATCAATGTTATGCAACGGGGAAAAATGAAGTAAAAATATTAATTCAAACTTCAAATTATCCTATTAATGTGGAAATAACTGGATTAGAATCTAAGGATGGTTATCAATACGTTTTAAAAGCAAATGAAGGGAATGAACAATTTACTTTTAAAGAAAGCGGTGAATTTGTATTTAATAATAAATTAATTGAAAGTTTAATACTAACTATTGAAAAGATAATTCCTAAGAAATTTATGGTTTATCAAAATTATCCTAATCCCTTCAATCCAACTACAGAAATTAGATATGACTTACCTGAATCTGGAAAAGTAAAAATAGAAATATATAATATTTTGGGAGAGAAAATTCGTACTTTATTCTCTGGTTATCAAGAAGCCGGTATTCATAAAATAAAATGGGATGGTAAAAATGCTATGGGGCATCCTATGAGTTCAGGTATTTATTTTTATATTGTCAATAAAGGAATGAAAAGATTTGTTAAAAAAATGATATTAATGAAATAACCATTTTGGAGGTAAAAAATGAGGACCACAATAATCTTTTTTAGTATGATTTTAACTTCTTTACTTTTTGCACAGAAATATGAATTTGAAGACTCACTTAGAGTAACTGATGGCATTGTTCAGGATACTATCGTTTTTGGGACCAATTATAATGGCACAGATGGATATGATTCTGGGTTAGACCTTTATGCTCCACCAAAACCTCCTTCAGGCTTTGATGCCCGATTTACATGGGATGGTGAAGATTACCGTAAGGATATAAGATTAGCAGGCAGTGAATCCGAGAGGGTCTCACATGAATACGTTGTTCAATATCAAGCTTCTGCTGATGGAGAGGCAATTAAGCTTTATTGGAATAAAGATTATTTAAAAAGTTTAGGCGGTTCATTTAAAATAATTAGTGAGCATGACCAGGCTGATACGGTTGATATGACGCTGGTTGATTCTTTAGATACAGCAAGTCATTGGGATTATGAGGATGAACTGAGAATTTTATATGAAAGTCCAATCCCCTCTTCAATAAAAAAGTATCCTAATATTATAGTAGAGAGCTATTTTTTAATGGATATATTTCCTAACCCTTTTAATCCTATAACAAATATTAAACTGGATGTAAAAAAGGCTTGTAAAATTAAGATAGATTTGTTTACCAATGATGGCAAGTATCTAAAAACATTAAAAAATGAATATTATATACCAGGGGTTTATAATTTAAAATTAAATAGAAATAATTTATCAAGTGGAATTTATTTTATAAGATCGAGTGCTAAAAAATATATAATAACGAAAAAAATAGTACTAATTAAATAGGGCTTACTTAAAAAATATAAAATGGATAGGGGGATAAAATTATTAAAGAGCTTTCCGTTCTTTCTGATTTACACCTTCCCCATGCCAATTTAGCGAAAATACGATTAAAGATTGAAGTAGAAGAATCAGAACTCATCCTTTTTGCCGGGGATGTGCTGGATGCCTTTGATGAGAAGCTACTGCAGGAATTTTTGCAAACCTTTGCCGACCTGCCCCAGCCAAAATTGTTGGTATTAGGCAATCACGACCTGTGGCAGGATAAACCGCACACCGACGCGCTGTACGAAGACTATTTGCAATTCCCCTGGCAGGAATACGGTTTTCATCTGCTGGACAAAGAACCGATCATTTTTGGCAACACGGCCTTTTGCGGCAATATGGGCTGGTACGATTATTCTCTGCGCCTGACGCATGATTTTGATTGGCCGGTCATTGCCTGCGATGAGCTGCTCCGATGGGAAACCATGAACAACGATGAAATCCGCAACCTTTTGCAAACGGCCGCCACAAAATCGTTCAAAGATTTAAATGAAAGCGATTTTGCCCGAAAGATTTTACTGGTTCAAAATAACGGCCGCTGGGAATCGTTGCACTGGTACGACCGCCTGTACATCAATTGGGGCAAATCGGATCAGGAGATGACCGCCTATTTTCTGCATCGCCTGGAAGAGCAATTGCAGGAAACCAGAGGTTTGGAACAAGTCGTTGTGTTGCACCATGCGCCGATTTTACCTCGTCTGGCCGCAGAAGGTGTGCTGGACGCCTATCTTTCGGCTTTCAATGGTAGTAAACGATTCTGGGATTTGATTTGCCAATATGACGTTAAAACCGTGATTCATGGCCACCTGCACCGTAAAGCCGTGTTTACCTGGAAAAATGTTAGGGTTTATTCTTGTTACGGCCTGATGGACACCATACGAATTTAAGAAAGGAACGGCTTCGTTTGATAAACTTTTTATGAGTGTTCAAACAAAAATGGCCTTTGTTTGATTGTTATTTTGGGAAATCCATTTTTCAAATCCGGTTTTGTTCTAAGTTCAATTCATCCCTAGAAGAATCCCTTGCAAACACAAAGGGGAAAACTCCACTCTTTCACCATACTCGGCCCCGTTGAGAATGACAAAGTGGAAAGAACAAATCATGCAAATCAACGCCTTTCCATCCACTTAAAGGCACAAAAAGAATTATTCATTATTAATTGTTCATTGTTTCACTCTCACGCCATTAGGCAGTAAAAAGATAAGAGTTTAAATATTGTAGTGGTAATAAAAAAGAACGGCATGTTGTTTTTAAATAACTTAAGCAGTTTTCGTGTTCAAGATGGGTTAGGTTGACACTCATCCTGCCTACGCATGAATTGGAATGACAGGCCGGCGACTAATCAACCATTCAACCACCCCAGCGGCACAAAAATTTTCGCTCCCGCCATCGCGGAACAGATCTTTCAAGGGAGATTTTTTAAAATTAAAGAAATCCTTTCGCGCCAATTTGTAAATTTCGTGACTATTCTGCTTAACTCAAAAATTTAAATTCGCAAGGAAATACAAAAATGGCACGCTTAAAAAACCCGACCAGACAAAAAAATAAATTTGCCATTGCATTTCCTTTCTGGTTATTTTAATAAATTTAATTAAACAACGTCAGGCAGCAATATGGAAAAACAAAACGCATTGGAAATGGCCCGTAAATATTTGAGCAATCAAAATTATCAAAAGGCCAAAGAAACCTATTTACAGGCTTTAAAAGAAACGACCGACGACCAGACCCGCGCCTTCATCTGGGCCGAGCTGAGCTGGACCTTTTACAATTTACAGTCGTTTCAAAGTTGCATTGAAGCGGCGGAAAACTGTCTCGATCTAAACGCCGATTACAACGCCAAAGAAGACCTGTACCGTTTGATCGGTTTTAGTTACATGAGCATGGGGCAGGATCAAAAAGCGATTGAAAATTTAGAACAATCGATTCGTATCGATCGCAGTTCCGTCAAACAGCAGTACGCCCTGTTTAATCTGGCCAAGCTGTATTTTAAACATCAAAAGTACCAGCAAGCGTGGGAACTGCTAAACGAGGCGGAAGGTTTCTTTTTTCAGAACGATAAAGATTACTGGCTTTCGATTTTGTACATGAAGGGATTTGTAAAATATTATCAAAACCAGCTAAATGAGGCGGAAAGGATTTTTGAAGAATTGCTGGAAAACGCCCCGGGGGGCAAACAGCGCGCTTCTGCTCTGTTCGGGCTGGCTTTTATCGCCTTTGATCGCAAAGATTATCTAAAAACCATTAATTTGTGCGAGGCCACGGCTAAACTGGACGAAAACTTTTACGACAAAGAAACCCTCGGCTTTTTGACCGCCGCTTCCTTCCACTATCTGGGAAGGAACGATGTTTTTGAAAAATATTATCAGCAAATGATCAAAACCTATCCAGAAGGCCGCTATCGTAAGGAACTGGACATGATCAAATCAAAAATCAGTAACTGATACGGAGCAATGAACTGGCTTAAGGAAAAACTAACCGAGCTTGCGGCATTTCGCCAATTACTGGAAAAGGTTGAAAAAAATAGAATCGTTCAACTCATAGGCCTTAGCGGCTCATTGCGGGCCTTTATTGCGCAGGGCCTGAGCGAAACATTAGATCGTCCGTTGCTTTATATTGCCAATGATCTGGATTCCGCAGAAAAGCTACGCGACGACCTGGAACTGCTCGGTTTAAAACTGCCTTTTGCTTTTATGCCGCCTCTTAAATTTGATCCGTACGACACGGTGGAGGCCAGCCCCAGTCTGCTTCGTTTGCGCATTGAAACAACGCAAACCTTAATCGAACACGATACCTGGTTGGCCGTTACAACGCCTCAGGCCTTGCTGGAATCTCTGCCTTTACCCGAAGAGTTTGTCGATTTGCAGTTGTATCTTAAACGCGGCATGGAAATCAGTTTTGACAAATTGTTGCCGCATCTGACGGAAATCGGTCTGGAACGCGTGGAAATCGTGGAAAACGTGGGGCAGTTCAGCGTGCGCGGCGGTATCGTGGATGTGTACGTCTGGAATTACGACGATCCGTTGCGCATCGAATTTTTTGGCAATCAGATCGATTCCATGCGCTTTTTTGACGTTATTTCGCAGCGTTCCATTAAACCCGCGCAGGAAGCCACCCTGCTGCCCAATCTGGAAAACCGCAAAAACAGAGCGTTTATCGATCAACTGCTGCCGGAGAACGCCATCCTCTTTTTTGAAGATTGGGCGTTGACCCGCACAAAGGCCGAGCAGTTTTTAAACAAAGCCTCCCGTGCCTATCAGGATCAGCAGGAGTTGGGCATCGAAAATCCGCCGCCGCAATCCACCTTTTTAACTCTGGAACGTTTGGATAAAATGGCCCGTCGCCTGACGGTTTGTAAAAGCGACCTGATTCGCGATCCGCAGGCGCCGGTTGTTGATTTTAATGCGCGTCCGCATCCGGATTTTAACGGCAGCCTTAAGTTATTTGTGAAATTTTTGCAAAAACAATCGGCTGAACGAATGCAGCGTCTGGTGATCATTCAAACTGCCAACCAGGAACAAAAAGAACGCCTGGAAGAAATCATCGAAGAAGAAGACCTGCCGTTCCGCGGCAAAATTGAAATCGGTACCCTGCACAACGGCTTTAGCCTGGACGCCCTGCAAGTGGATATTTTAACCGATCACGAAATTTTTAAACGTTACAAACGCAAAAAAGCCTACCGCCGATTCAAAAGCGGCGAATATCTGCGACAGTTAAGCGGTCTGAATCTCTACGATTACGTAGTGCACGTGGATTACGGCATCGGCCAGTATCTGGGCATGGAAACCATTAGCTACGGCAGCGTCAAAAAAGAGTGCATTAAAATCGGTTATCAGGACGGCGATTATCTTTATGTTACGGTCGATCGTTTGAACCGTGTGCAAAAGTACAGCTCCGAAGGCGGCGGCGCGCCAAAATTAACCAAACTGGGAACCAGCGAGTGGGAGCGCGCCAAACAAAAGACCAAAGAGTCCATTCAAAAAATTGCCGCCGAATTAATCCAGATCTACGCCGCCCGCAAGGCGCACGGCGGCCACAGGTTTTCATCGGACAATTACCTGGTCAAAGAGCTGGAAGCCACTTTCCCTTACGAAGAAACGCCCGATCAATTGCGCGCCATTGAAGAAGTTAAGGCCGATATGGAACGTCCCGAACCCATGGACCGCCTGCTGTGCGGCGACGTGGGCTTTGGCAAAACCGAGGTAGCCCTGCGCGCCGCCTTTAAAGCCATTCTGGACGGCAAGCAGGTCGCTTTGCTGGCGCCCACTACCATTCTGGCCTTTCAGCATTACAAAACCTTTACGGATCGGTTCCGCGAATTTCCGGTGAACGTCGAAATGCTTAATCGTTTTCGCACGCCTGCCCGGCAAAAAAAGATTATTCAGGCTCTGGCCGACGGCAGTATCGACCTGGTGATCGGAACGCACCGCCTGCTTTCGGAAGATGTTAAATTTAAAGACCTGGGCCTGTTGATCAT
Organism: Caldithrix abyssi DSM 13497; assembly: GCF_001886815.1. GTDB lineage: Bacteria > Calditrichota > Calditrichia > Calditrichales > Calditrichaceae > Caldithrix > Caldithrix abyssi. The sequence continues at coordinate 4,230,712 of NZ_CP018099.1, read as the reverse complement.
TGACGAAGAACAGCGCTTTGGCGTGCGTCAAAAAGAAAAATTGAAAAAACTGCGCGTTTCGGTGGATGTGCTTTCCATGACGGCGACGCCCATTCCGCGCACTCTGCACATCGCCTTAATGGGCGCGCGCGATCTTTCGAACATCGATACTCCGCCCAGCAACCGTTTGCCGGTGCACACCGAAATCATTCACTGGAACGACCGGCAATTGCGGCACATCATCTTAAAAGAATTGCAGCGCGACGGCCAGGTCTATTTTGTGCACAACCGCGTGGAAACCATTGAGGGCGTTAAGGAAGCCCTGAGCCAGATTGTACCGGAGGCGCGCATTGCGGTAGGGCACGGCCAGTTGCCGGAAAAACAGCTGGAGCAGGTTATGCTCGATTTTATGGCCAAAAAATACGACGTATTGCTGGCCACCATGATCATCGAAAACGGTCTGGACATTCCCAATGTGAACACCATTATCATCAATCGCGCCGATAAATTAGGCCTGGCGCAGTTGTATCAGCTACGCGGGCGGGTGGGGCGCTCCAACGAACAGGCCTACGCCTACTTGCTGGTGCCGCCAATGGAAAAACTGAGTTCGCTGGCCCGCAAACGTTTAAGGGCCATCATGGATTTTACGGAGCTGGGCAGCGGTTATAAGGTGGCCTTGCGCGACCTGGAATTGCGCGGGGCGGGCAATCTGTTAGGAAAGGAACAGAGCGGATTTGTCCAGAGCGTGGGCTTTGAAATGTACTGCCGCATTTTAGACGAGGCCGTCCATGAACTGCGGCAGGGACTGGAAATGAAAGAAGAAGCCGTGGAAAAAAAGATCGCTCCGCAACGGCCCACCGATCCCAAACTGGACGTGGATTTCGATTTGTTGATTCCGGCCGATTACATTCCCTACGAGTTAGAGAGGATTACCATCTATCATCGTCTGGTAAACTTTACCGGACACGAGCAGGTGCAAAGCTTGAAAGAAGAGCTAATAGACCGCTTTGGCCAATTCCCGCCGGAAGTGGAGCTGTTTTTAATGGCCATTGAATTAAAGATTCTGGCCGGAAAATTATTTGCGGAACGGATTATTATTAACGATCGTAAGATAAAACTGTTTTTCAGCGCAGCGGCCGAAAAAGAAGACCTGTTCTTTTCGGAGTACATGCCGCGCATGATGAACCAGACAATGACGTCGGTGCGGTTTTTAAATCAAAAGAATCTGGGCGTAGAATTTGAGATTAAAGGCAAAGAAAAACAGGAACGCATGCAATTCGCAATTAATTTATTGCATTACATCATTGATCGGCATTAAATTACATTATTAATTGAAAGAAAATTAGTGCTTTAAATGAAATTGGCATGACGCCGCTTTAAAAGCGGACTCAGGAACGATGTGAAACAGAGTGTAAGAGAATTCGGCTGTGCGTTGCCCTTCCGGCAACAAAAAGTAAAAAAAGGAAATCGACTAACGAATTCTCTTACTACTTGCGGCGCCTTTTGAATTAAAAATTTAATGGGTTTATTTACCAGCTTAGGAGGCATGAATGAAGAAGATTTTAGCGGTTGTAGGTTTAATGGTCGGCCTGTATATTCTGTCAGGTTGCGGTTTGTCAGACGACACGGTTGCCAAAGTTGGCAAAGAAACCATTACGGTGGACGATTACAAATTTGTTTTGCAACGACGATTTCCGGGTAAGGCAATTGCTAAAATTGATTCCGCCCAGCGTTGGAGCATTTTAAATTATATGATCGAAAAATATCTTCAGGCCAATGCCGCCAAAGACCTGGGGCTGGATACCACGCGTCTGTATTTGAGCGAATTAGCCAACTTTCAGGCGCGCTTAATCGGAAATAAATATTTCGAAAAAGTAATCGTCGATGTATTGGTTCCCGAAGATGAAATTCGTGAAGCCTTTGAAAAACAGCGCGACGAAGTAAAAGCCCGGCATATCTTAATCCAGTACAAGGGCGCGCGCAACAGCAAGGCCAAACGCTCTAAAGAAGAAGCCCTGAAGCTGGCAGAAAAAGTTGCCCGCGAAGCCAAAAGCGGCAAAACCAGCTTTAACTATCTGGCCGAAAAATATTCGGACGATCCCTCCGCCAAAGGAAACAAGGGCGACCTGGGCTATTTTACCTGGGGGCAAATGGTCGATGAATTCCAGAAAGCTGCCTTTTCCATGAAACCCGGCGAAATTTCTGATCCCGTAGAAACGCCTTACGGTTACCACATCATCAAAGTGGAAGACCGACGTAAAAATCCCTTTTTTGATGAAAATAATTACCAGTGGCAAAAGAAAGACATCAAACGAAATCGCTATTTTGCGCATCAGGACACGGCTTTAAAGATGTGGGATGCGCACAAAAAAGCCTTAAAAGAAAAGTATCACGCTGAGCTGGTTAAAGCCAATATCGATTCGGTGGCCCGTTTGGCCAAAAAGAAACAGCAAAACGGCTACTACAAACCCAAAAACTACAGCAAAGCAGAAAAACAAATTGTTCTGGCCAGCTGGAACAACGGAGAGCTGTTGTTAGACGATCTGTTTTTAATGTATGAAGGAAAACGTTTTGCCGCGTTGCAAAGAAGACTCACCAACCCTCAAAAGCTGGAGCAAACGGTTGATCAAATAATGCTGGCCCGCTTAATCGAAAACGAAGCGCGCAAAATGGGATTGTTTGAGGACTTTGAGGTAAAGACCAATTTAAAAGATTATAAAGTGCAAAAACTTTCTGCGCTGGCTTACAGCAAAGAGGTTAAGCAAAAGGTCGAACCCACCGAAGAAGAAATAAAGGCCTACTACGAAAAACATGCCGATGAATTCGTAAAACCGGCGGAAATTGAAATCTGGGAAATTTCCTTAAAAGACAAAAAGAAAGCCGAAAAGGTGCTGCGCCTGGCCAGGCAGGGCTACAACTTTGAAAAATTAGCCGAGAAGTACACGGAAGATAAATATTACAAAAAGAAAAAAGGTTACCTTGGTTTTAAAACAAAGAACCGTCGCGGAGCTGTTTCGCAGGAGGCGTTTAAATTAGGCGAAAATAAAATCGGCGGACCGGTAAGGTATCGCAATATGTACGTGGTTTTCAAAACCGGAAAGTTGCATCCGGAAACCATCCGCAGCTACGAAGAAGCCTATCCTCAGATTAAAGTACGCGTTCGTAACAAAAAGTTAAAAGAACGACGCGAACAGTGGCTGGCTGAACTAAAGGATCGCTACACCGTTAAAATAAACAAAAAAGTGGTGGATAACTTACAATGAACATAAAAAGAACGCTTTTAATCGTATTTTTAGCGCTCAGTTTTTTGGCGCTGGCATGTCGGCGTGGCGAAGAAATTCCGGAAGACCTGGTTGCCCAGGTTAACGACCGCTATCTGCGTCTGGCGCAGGTGAAGCAGAGCGTGCCGCAGGGATTGCCGGAAGACCTGGCGCTCTCGCTTAAGAAAAATATTATCTCCAAATGGGTTGAAAACGAAACCCTCTACCAGATGGCTATGGACGAAGGTGTATCTCTAAGCGAATATCAGGAATTTCTGGTGCAGGAATATCGCAAATCGCTGATTGTTCAAAATCTGGTTGATCAAAAGATCAACAAATCGTACACCATTTCGCATCAGCAAATTGAAGAGTATTACAAAAATCACCGGGATGAATTCCGCCGCGAGGAAGACGAAGCGCATATTATCCATCTTTTTATGGATCAATACGACCAGGCCATTTTTAAAGAGATCAAAAATGCAAAGGATTTAATGGCCATCATTAAAAAATATTATTTTGACGAAAAATCCAGCATTGAACAGCCCAATGGCGATCTGGGCTATGTGCCTCTTTCGCAACTGCCCGATCCCATCGTAAAAACCATAAAAAGGCTGAAAACCGGTAAGATTTCCAGGCCGGTTAAAATAGGCGACGGCTACCATTTTATTCAATTGATTGACTATCAGAAAAAAGGCACCGTGCGCAGCCTGGACGTGGTAAAAGATGAGATTATTCTGCGTTTGAAAAAACGAGCGCGAGACGAAAAATACCAGGAACTGGTGAGGGACGCCCAGCAAAAGGTGCAAATTCAGACATATTTAAGTAAAATCCAATAAAACAGGTAAAAAAAATTATGAAGCGAATACAGTTATTCATTTTATTGATGCTCGCCATAGTCGGCGTGGTTTTTCCACAGCAATTGGTGGAAAGCATCGAAGCGATTGTGGATAAAGAGATCATTTTACGTTCGGAAGTGGAACAGTTCACGCAAAACTACATTGTGCAAAACCGTCTGAACATTCGGCCGGGATCGGAGGAATACAATCGGTTGCGCAAGCAGATGCTTGAAAGCCTGATCGAACAAAAACTGCTGCTGGCCAAAGCCGAAGCCGACACGGTGAAAGTCGATGACCAGATGCTCGACCAGCGCGTGGAAGAACGCATTAAATACATGATTCAACAGGTTGGCTCGCAGGATAAGCTGGAAGAGATTTTTGGCAATTCCCTCAGTCAGATCCGTAAAGATACACGCAAGTTAATCAAAGAGCAAATGCTGGTGGAACAGGTGCGCGCCATGCGTTTCCGCGACGTTAAAATATCGCGTCGTGAAGTGGAAGAATTTTACAAAACCTACAAAGACAGTTTGCCCGTTCGACCGGCCACCGTTGACATCAGCCATATTTTAAAAGTAGTACGGCCCTCGGAAGAGGCGCAGTTGAAGGCCTATCGCAAAGCGGAAATGATCCTTGAAAAATTAAAAAATGGCGAGGACTTTCAGAAGCTGGCCAAACTTTATTCAGAAGACCCTGCCTCAGCGCGCCGTGGCGGCGACCTGGGCTTTACGCAGCGGGGCGATCTTGTTCCCGAATATGAAGCGGTGGCCTTTAATTTAAAAGACGGCGAAATCTCCGGAATTGTGCAGACCCAGTTTGGTTTTCACATCATCCAGCTCATCGAACGGCGCGGCGAACGCATCCATACGCGGCATATTTTAATACAGGTAAAACCAACCGCCGAAGATGAAAAACGCGTGGTGCAGGAATTAAAAGAAATTCGCCAGAAAATATTAGACGGCGCCGATTTTTCGGAAATGGCGCTTAAGTACTCGGACGACGAAAATGTTACCAAAGACAAAGGCCACCTTGGCACGTTTGAACTGGACAAATTGCAAATCCCGCAATTTCGACAGGTGCTGGCAACCATGAAACCGGGCGACATTAGCGAGCCTTTTAAAACCGATTACGGCTATCATATTGTAAAACTCAATGCTATGCAAGAGGCCCACCGCTTCACTCTGGAAAACGACTGGGAGCAAATCGAGCAAATGGCCTTAAATTTTAAAATGCAAAAAGAGTATCAGAAGTGGCTGGAAAAACTGAAAAAAGAGATTTTTATTAAAATAAATGAATCCTGAACATGATTCGAGTTTTTATTTTTGAACCTTCGTCAGAGCGCGAGGCGCTGCTGAACAAACAATTAAAAGGTTCAAATGTGCGCTATCAGTTGTTCAAAGAATTTGATGAACTGCAAGCCGCACTGGAAGAAAATGCGCATCGCCTGGTTTTGTTAGATGTCGATTTTCTTAAAGAGGATTTGCTGGAAATTTTACCGAATCTTTCCATTCAGTTCCCGCAGTCCACTTTAATCGGTTTTAGCGCAAAACCCAAACACCAGCTATGGCCCATAATATTGCAGCACAAAATCTTTGTCATTCCCCTGGGCGAAAAACTCATTTTTGACCTGCCCGCTTTGATAAGCCAGTATGCCCAACAGGCGATTGAAACGCCGGAAGAAACGGCCCCGGACAAAGAAATCCGTTTTATCGGGCAATCAAAATCCATACAGGACATCCTCCATAAGATCGAATACATTGCCGTAAGCGATATCCACGTTTTGATAACCGGAGAAACCGGTAGCGGAAAAACCGTGCTGGCCAAGTTGATTCATCAGAAATCAGCAAGAAAACGATATCCCTTTTTCCACATTAATTGCGCCGCCATTCCCGATCAATTACTGGAGGCGGAGTTATTCGGCTTTAAAAAAGGCGCGTTTACCGGCGCTGTGCGCGATACGCCCGGCAAGTTCAAAGCCGCTGGCAAGGGCACCATTTTGCTCGACGAAATCGGTGAAATGCCCGTCCATTTACAGGCCAAAATTTTAAGAGTGCTGGACGAAGGTTTGTATTTTCCGGTGGGAGCGGTTAAAACAGAAAAAGTTTCGGCGCGTATTATTGCCGCAACCAATAAAAATATTGAAGAAGAGATTGCCAACAAAAAGTTCAGGAAAGATTTGTATTATCGCTTAAACACCATCGAAATACACATTCCGCCCCTGCGCCAACGTAAAGAAGATATTTCGCAACTTTTTGATTTTTATCTTGATAATTACGTAAAAAAATACAATATTAAAAAACCAGCGGTTCAGCCGAATGTTTATGAGGTCCTGAAACAATATCACTGGCCGGGAAATATAAGGGAGCTGCAAAACGTTGTGGAAACCATAATGTATATGAAACCTCAGCAAATTACCCTGTCCATGTTGCCTCAAAAAATTTTTAATAAGATGTCGGCAACGCTGATCAAGGCAGGAAGCGAACACTGGACACTGGAAGAGCTAAAGCGAGAATACGCGCGTTACATTTACAATTTAACGGGCAAAAATAAAGCAAAAAGCGCCAGAGTGCTTGGCGTGGATATCAAAACATTCAGAAAGCTGATCAATCAGGTTTAATCATTTTTATGGGGTTTGTTATGGGAAATATGCTTAAAACATTGTGGAAAGTTCCTGTAGTCAAACATGCTATTAAAAACAAAATCTTACAACAAAGTCATACGGTTTTTAATAAAATGGTCAAAGACTACTTAGAGGGCGCACCGAACATCGATAAAGCAAAAAATTTTGTCGCTCTTTTAAGAGAGCTGGTCTATCCCTTTAAAAACGACATCCATGTTTTGTGGAATTCAAACGGAAACGCCAATGCCTGGCGCGATCTTACAGAATCATTAAACTACGTGATCAAAAATAGCGTACGATTAAAAATGATGATCGATCGCCAACTGGTTTTAAAATTAAAACCGATCAATAAATTCATCGTCCCGCCGGAAGGTCTGGCAATCGACGAAGCCTTCGCCTTTAAGCTGGGGCAGAACGATTACTTTCTTTTTACGCATCACTCCAACGACGACTTTATCCGCCAGATTTTTAAGAATTTTTATTATCAATTCTACGTAATGGCCATCGCCTTAAACGCCGGCCTGGAAAAGAAACGGTTAACCGATCAAATTCAACGACTCAAAAACCAATTGCTGGAATCAACTGAAAAAATCTCGGAAGTGGAAAAAAACCTGAAAAAACGCATGCACGAAATCGATCAGATTTTTCAGGTTAGCAATGAGCTATTTACCATCCATGATCGGGAGGGACTGATCAATACGGCCCTTTTAACGCTGGTCGGGCAATTAGGTTGTGATCGCGCCTTTATTCTATTAAAAAACAAAGATGGCGAAACCTTTAGCGATTTTTATTCAAAAGGATTTGGCAGTGAACAAAACGTTTATAAGTTAGAAAACTCGGATGCCCTGGCTCGCTATTTTGAAAGCGGCGGAGAAATTCTTTATACCGATGAAATGAAATTTAAAGGCGAAGCGGCAGATTTAATTCCCTTTTTTAAAGAAACAGGCGCGCGCATGGTGGCTCCGGTGATGGCCAACAAGAAATTGATAGGGATTATGGCCTGCGGCGAAAAATTGTTCGGCGGCGACTACGATTTAATTGATAAGCGGATTTTTAAGGTGTTGAGTAACACCATCAATCTGGCCTTTACCAATTTACAGGTTTATGAACAGGTGGCCAGCGAAAGCTTTGTCGATAAAAATACCGGCCTCGCCAATAAAAAATATTTTGAGCAGCGCGTGCAGGAAGAAAAAAGTTTGATGCTGCGTCAGAACAGCACGCTGGGCCTGTTGGTCATGCGGTTTAAAAATGCAGACGAAATTTTCAACCATCTGGAAGAACATCAAATCAATCGTCTGGATCGGATTGTAATTCAGCGCATCAGTCCGGTGGTGCGAACCGAGGATTTTTTAGCTTTGATTGAAAGCGGAAAATACGCCCTTTTAATGCCTGGCATTACGGACGAAACCATTCACATTGCCATGAATCGTTTTAAGGAAAAAATGGCTTCGCTCACTTTACCGGATGAATTTCATCTTAAAGAGATCGAATTTGAGTTTGAATTTGCCATATTCCCTGATCAGGAAGAAGCATTTGAAGAAAAGGTAATCCAATTGTTGGGGAAAAAAGAAGAAAAAACAGAAAATGGGGAAGACTTTTTTACAGATCTTGATTTTAACGTGTAAAATCACGGAAATAAATTGCCTTTTTTCTGAAATCATTGTAAAATAATAAATAATCGATTAACGCTCCGTTGACGGGGGAGAGAGCAACATGCCTGATATTGGCTTCAATGATAATGTGGTTGTCGGAAAAAGAATATTTCATGTGCAAACCGCGACCAATAAGGCAAAGGGAGTGGTGCGCTGTGAAATATTTGAGAAAGGACGGTTGATTACAGCCCAGACTTTCCACTACGAGCGTCGTAAGTCGGAGCAGGCGCAAACAGCGGAAGACCACGTTAAAAATTTTGTTAAAGACGTACACCAGGCTACCATCGATGAAATTCACTTCCTTTTCAAGGTAGCCGATCGTATCAATAAAGCGCCCAATGTTAACGCCTTGCTTAAACTGGGCACCCTGTTTTTAAAACACAACCTCATCTCCGACGCCATTCGTACCTTCAAAAAGGTGCTGGAGATCGATCCGAAATGCAATCGCGCTTTAATTTTACTGGCCTCTACCTACACCAAACTCAACAGAAACGACGAGGCCATTAATCTTTTAAACCGTGTGGTAAAATCCGGCTACAATTATGCGGACGTTTTTAATCAACTGGCCCTTGCCTACTCTAACAAACACAACCATGTTAAGGCCTTGAATTATTATCAGGAAGCTTTGCGCATCAACCCCAATTACGGCGAAGCCCAGTACAACACGGCCATAACCTATCTGGAAAGTATTCTTACGCAAAAAGAAAGTTCGTATTTGCCTCCGCCTTCGATTCGAATCGACCGGGCGCGGCAACTGTTGCGCAAAGTGAAAAATTCCAATCCTTTGTTTACGGACGAGCAATATCTGGCCATTGAGCAAAGTATAGATCGTTCGGAGTTTGAGGAAGCCATCCGTTTACTGGTAAATCTGCGTGAACGCTTGTTCCCGCAAGATACCAGCAGTTTAATCAGCACCAGCTTTTATTTGAAATTTATGTACGACGGCGTAAACCTGACAGAGCGGGAAATTAAACAGTATGAACAGGAGCTCAAAGAAGCGATAAAAGTTAGGCCCGAATATGCCGATTTGTGGAACAGTCTTGGCGTTGTCCATCTTATTCAATGCCGGAATTTATTTTTGCAGGCTTTAAATGAATTTGATCGCGCGCTGGAAATTAATCCTTCATACGAAAAAGCCATGAAAAATAAAAAATTAGTTGAAAACGACGGTAAAGAGTTTTTGATTTTATTAAGAGCGATTTTAAAATGATTAAAGCTGATCTAAACCTGATTCAAGCCAAAGCCAGCTCCCTTTTTATGGGCGCAATGAGCGCCGTTTTACTATTAAGCGTGTTGATTATCTCCTTTCCGCCTTCGTCTCCCTCCGCGCTTATTTACTATCTGGCATTAAGCGGATTAATTCTTCAGGCTCTGGGGCTGATTATCTGGGCTTTATTTTATCATGATAAAACGTTTGCAGCGTCTCAGGCCGCTGTTATTTTAGCCATTGATCTTGTGATATTGTTTGTGGCCTTTTATCCGCTATCTGCAGGATCCATGCTTTTTATGGCTGGACCGGCTTTGATTTTAACGACCAATGCCTTACTTTTTAATGAAACGCATTTTAAAAACATTAACTATTTAGCCGCTTTTTTGTTATTGGTAAGTAGCCTGGTGTGGGGGCTGACCGGCTATTTACCCCATGTGCTTTTTCAGATGATCAGCCAGGCGGTCGTATATGGAATTGCGGCGGGCGGTATTTTTTGGGTTAAAAAACTTGCCTTCGAGTTTAAAGCCAGATCGGAGCAACTGGAGAATCAGATCGAACGACTGGAAGAAGAAAAAGAACACTTCAAAAAAGGATTTTACATCTTAAAACAGGGCTCAGAAGAATTAAATAAAGATATTAAGCGCCGCGAAATAGAGATACAGAATATTGTGACCATCAGCGAACAGATTCAGATCGGAAAGGATTCCAGAGATGTACTCGGCTCTTTTTTGTTAACCGCGCTTGGTCAGATGGGCAGCAGCCATGCCTTTATTATGGCCAGAGAAAAGAAAAATCAAAACTACTGGAATATTTTAGTAGAAAAAGGACTGCGCACTTTAAACAAAAGCCAGTTAAAGATTTATCTGGATAGCAATATCATTTCAATATTAAGAGCCTTTAGAGAACCGCTTTATTTACGCGAGCTGCCGCGCGATAATTTGTTTGCCGATGAATTGAACTTTATGAAACAGTTTGAAAAAGATGTAATCTGTCCCATCTACGTAAAAAACAAAATACTGGGCATGGTGGCCTTTGGCCCGAAAGTAACCGGCGCCGAATACACCAAAGAAGATTTCAATTTAATATCAGTGGTTGCCAATCAAAGCGCGTTTATTCTGGAACAGGTGCAACAATCCGATGAATTTCGCGATCAATTTGCCAGAACAGTGCGGGCCATGCTTTATGCCATGGAAGCAAAGTTTTTCTTTAATCGCGGACATCTGGTGCGTACGGCCAATTACGTTTCTATGACGGCAAAAAGGTTGGGATTCCCCCCCAATGAAATCAGGCAGCTGGGCCTGGGAGCGTTATTGCACGATATCGGTAAAACGGCCATAGACGATCGTTATTTGCTCTACGACAAATCGCTTTCCAATAGTTTAAAGGATGCGAAGATTAAAGAGCGCATATTAACGCACACGATTGAAGGGGGGAAAATCCTTAAATCGGCCGGCTTTAATGATTTGATGGTGGACATGGCGGTACATCATCACGAGTATTTTAACGGCCGGGGCTATCCGCATCGCATCGGCGGAGAAGAAATCCCCATGGAAACCAGAATGCTTTCCGTTTGCAACGCCTATGACGCCATGACGTCGGAGCGGCCGTACCGCAAAGCGCTTTCCGAAATTCAGGCCATGGAAGTTTTAAAACAACAAAGCGGCCAGCAATTCGATCCGGAAGTGGTAAAAGCATTTTTAGATATTGTAAAGCATGTTACTCCAAAACCTACTAAGCATTAGTTCGCCTGAATGTGATATTTTTTTTCGCTTGTGTTTTGCATCACTGATGAAAAAGTTAAGTTCGTCGATATTATTAAATAACATTTAATCAGGTGATAATTTTTAATTTAAAAGTGAAGGCAGAGGGAGTTATTAAGATGAAGTTTAAAGGTTTTAAAATAATATTCTGGCTTTTCGCCCTGGGCGCTTTCTTATTTGCCCAAAATTATTCTCTTTCGCTTACGACCAATTTTGATCCCAATAGATCGGTAAACTGGAATTTGGCCGTGGAAATAAACGGTATTCAGAATGGCGAGCGGGGAATTGCTTTAAGCTTTCCGGCATCGCGTAATTTTGTGCCGGTGCAAATAAAAAGCGGCGACCGCTCCTATTGGCTGAAAGAGGCTGACACCTACCCGGATTCGGACCGCGTAATTCACTGGGAAAAAACAGATTCTTTGATGATCTTGCGTTTTGCCCAAAATTTTTCTGCGCCAGCCGGAAAGTTAACCGTTTTTCTGAACCTGGCCAATGAAGGTCAGCGCAAAACAAACGGGAAACTGAAATTAATGGCTTTACTTGCCCAGGGGCGGTTAGGGGCAATTTTAAGCCAGATTGAGTTTCAAATTAAACAGAGTGTGACCAGGTAGAAAGAGGTTGGTTCAAATGAGAGATAAATTGATTTTAGTTTTCATTCTATTTTCCCTGACGCTGCATCAGGCGTTTGCCGATCAGGGGGGGATTGATAATTTTGGTCACATGTGGACAGATTCCAGGGGAACCGTCGCCATCGATTACAATTGGATCGATATCAAATCGAGCGCCAATCAAATTTTTGCCGCTGGTTTTAACGATGAAGCTCCGGTTGGCGTGGCGTTGCCCTTTAAGGTCTCCTTTTACGGTAAGCAGCACGACAGTTTGTTTATTTCGCCCAATGGCTGGATTAGTTTTAAGAATCCTGGCGCCAATTCCTATCCGGCCAATGACAGCCTGCCGGGCCTGTCCGGTCCGGATTCCATTATTGCCGTTTACTGGGATGATCTGCTCTCTGATTCCCGCTACGATGGCGGAGTTTACTATGCCGTTACCGGATCGGCTCCCAATCGAAAAATTGTGGTGCAGTGGGACGCCATTGACAATTATTTGAGCCAGACCAAAACACTGATCTGCGAGCTGGTCATTTTTGAGCAGTCCAATTTAATCAAAATGCAGTACAATACCATCGATTCGGAGTACAACGGCGGCGGTACGGCCACCATTGGCATCGGGGCGGATGCCACCGACGGTTTGACTTATTATTATGGAACAGGCGTAGGGCTGGGCCCTTTGACTTCGAATATGGCCATTCTGTTTCATAATAAAAGGTTGATTTCCGGGGTAACGGCGGCCATTTCGCCTACCAGCGGGCCAGCCGGCTCCTATACCACCTTCTATTACCATTTCTACAATATCGATCTTAGCGGCGCACAGGGCATCGGCAAGCTGGATCGTTTTGCCATTAAAAACCCCTTTCTTGCGGTGCCGGCCGTACATGCCATTTACATTAACGGCTCGTCGGCCTACATTCAAAACAGTCAAAACCAGCCGGCCGATCCCGGATTCGCCACCTGGTATTATGACACGGTGACGGATTCTTTATTCATTCGTACCTCTTCGTTTGATGTGATTGACAGCTTGCGCGTGGTTTTTGGTTTAAGCCTGCCCACCTCGCTCTCGCAAAATAACGCCTTTCCCAGCACGTATGACGCGGTGTTAGATTCCTCTTTGCGGGCCAGCTCCACGGACGGCGGTTATAGCGTAAATGTTACGTCCGGTCCCGTTTCATACTATGCGTTTAATCCTTCCACGGATCAAAGCATCACGGCCGGCGGCAGCGTTAATTTTACGATCACGGCGCGCGATCAATACGGCAACGGGGTTATTAATTCCGAAACGGTAAATATCAGCACGCCGGGCAGTGGAACGGCCACGGTCAGTCCTTCTGCCAGCCTGACTTTTAGCAACGACAGCACGTTAAGTTTTAGCGTTTCGGACAATACGGTGGGTAGTTTTACGGTTCGGGCGGTGAACTCTGTTAACAGCGAAGTGAACGGCGAAAGCGGTTTGATCAGCGTCACGGCTTCCACGGCGGATCATTTTGTTCGATTAACGGCCGAAGATCCGATTGTGGTGGGCAATGACCGTTTGTTGCAATTCCGGCTGGAAGATGTTTACGGCAATGTGGTCAGCAGCGCTTCGGTAACCTTTACGCGCGTTCGGGGCAACGGCACATTTTCTAACGGGTTGAACAACATCACCGTCACGACGGACGCCAACGGCATTGCAGAGGCGTTGTATACGGCCAGCACCAGCACGGCTTACGTTTCGGACAGCATCGATGTGGTTTCGGGCGCGGTTACCAGCACTTATGTAATGACCCTGCAGGCAGGGGGCATATCGTACTACACGTTTAATCCTGCCACGGATCAGAGCATTACGGCCGGCGGCAGCGTCAATTTTACGATCACGGCGCGCGATCAATACGGCAACGGCGTAATAAATTCCAGCACGGTAAACATCAGCACGCCGGGCAGCGGCACAGCCACGGTCAGCCCTTCCGCCAGTTTGACTTTTAGCAATGACAGCACGTTAAGTTTTAGCGTTTCGGATACGGTGGTCGGCAGTTTTACGGTGCGCGCGGCCAAAAGCGACAACAGCAACATTAAAGGAGAAAGCGGTTTAATCACCGTTAATGCGGCCCCGCTGGCCTATGTGATTATTCGCAGCGAGGCCAACAACGGCGGCCAGGAAGTAGGCGCGCTAAATCTGACCACGGATGATGCCTACACGTTTTACGCCGCGGGCTATGACCAATATGGCAACTTTATTTCAGATACAGACGTTACCTGGAGTTCTACCGGCACACTGGAAAGCGTGAACGCCACCGGCGCCAAATACACCTTTAATCCTTCTGTGGCCGGCGGCAGCGGGCAAATTGTGGCCACGCCGACCGGCGGAGCCACGGCAGACCAGACCGGCACCATTACCGTCAGCGCCGGCGCTCTTGCCGAATTACGTTTGCAAACGGCGGACGTGAACGGCGGGCAAACCATGGGCGATACCAGCTTAACCGCCGACCAGACGCTTACCCTTTACGCCATTGGCTACGATGCGGACGGCAACTACCTGGGGCAAACTTCTGCCAACTGGACGTTAAACAGTTTAACGGGGACGCTGTCTCCGGCCAATCCGAGCGCATCGGTTACATTTACCCCGGATCAGACGGGAAGCGGCTCCATCAGCGCGCAGGCTTCGGCCAACGCGCAAATTTCCGATCAAACCGGCAGCATCACCGTTAACGCCGGCGCCATCTCCTATGTTTTAATTCGCGACGAGGCCAACGGCGGCGGCCAGGAAGTGGGCGCGGTATCCTTAAGCGCCGGGCAAACTTTAACCCTTTACGCAGCCGGTTACGATGCGAACAATAATTTTGCCGGAAATGCCAATGTCGATTGGTCCACCACCGGCACGTTAACAGGATTGAGCGCCAATAATACCAATACTTACGTTGTGTCGCTGTCGCCTACGGAACCCGGTTCGGGTACGGTGGTAACCAGCAATGCCAACGGCTGGACAGACGATGCCACAGGCACCATTACGGTGAGCGAGGCCAGCCTGGCCAGCATAAAGATCCGTACGGCGGCCAATAACGGCGGCGTTGAACTGGGAGATTCGACCGCCAACGCGGGAGATAGCTGGACGCTTTACGCGGCGGGATATGACCTGTACGGCAATTATCTGGGCGATGTGGCCGTTAAATGGTCTGCTTCCGGCGATTCGATTGGCTACTATTCGCTTGTTGATTCCAGTGTTTCCAATACGTTTAATTTTACAACCGTCAATTCTGGTAAATTGATCGTCAATAAAAAATACGGAACCAGCACTTTGAGCGATGCTTCCGGAATCATTAAAGTAAATCCGGGTGCGCCGGTCAGCATGAGTTACGTTTCTTCCAATAATTTCAGCGGATCGGCTGGCTCTGAACTGAACGATTCGCTGGCTGTTAAAGTGCTGGATGCTTTCAATAACCCGGTTCCTGGCGTTACGGTAGATTGGAAGACGCAGGATCCGACCAGTACGTTAAATCCGCCTACCGATCTGACCAATACCCTGGGCATTTCCAGAAGCAAATGGAAGCTGAGAAATACTATCGGTAAAGATTCGGCTTACGCGGTGGTCAATGTTATCCCGGATTCTTTAAAGTTTACGGCCAATGTGCTTGAGTCACAGGCCAATGCCTTAAATCGCTGGGTAGATGCCAGCAACGACAGCGCGCGCATTGGCGTGGTAAAAACCCAGTTGACTCAGGCCATGGTGGTGGAGGTTACCGATAGCCTCGGCAACCCGGTTGAAAACGTACCGCTGACCTTTGCCGTTTTGAACTATCCGCAGGGAGGCGGCGATTTTGACTTTGCGCCAGGGGCTTCTGCCACAACCGACCAGACCGGCCGCGCATCCGTTTACTTTACGCCCGGCAGCAAAAGCGGTTTGTATCAAATTACCGCCTACAACGATAATTTGTTGAACAGCGGCACGGTTTTCTTTAGCGTCACTGCCGATCCGGCCGCCGCCGATCATATCGTGTTGTTGACCCAGAACAACCAGCAGGATACGGTGGCCACCTCTTATGGCGATTCGGTGCGCGTTAAGGTGGTCGATGCTTACGACAATCCCATCAGCGGCGTGACCATTAACTGGCAGCCCACTTCTACCGGGCAGGTTAATCCCGCCTCTTCCGTTACCAATTCCAGCGGAAAGGCGGCAACGCAATGGATTTTACGACAAACCGTGGATCGCGACACGTTGGTCGTCAGCAGCAGCGGCCTGGCAAACGTGGAAGTTTACGCCAGTTTAATACCGGCGCAGCCCTTTGCCGTCGTGGCCGATTCCGGCAATTATCGCACGGCCGTCGCCGGAAACAATCAATTGCTCAGAGCGCGCGTGGAAGATCAATACGGCAACGTCATTTCCGGGCAAAAGGTCTCCTTCGAAACATTGAACAGCAACGGATATCTGTCCAGTTACGCGGTGATCACCAATGAAAACGGCCAGGCGCAAACAACCTACACCAGTCCCGAAGATGTGGACAGCTCGCAGGTGCGTGCGTTCATTACGGGCGTGGATACCGCCCTTTTTACGCTTTACGCCATCCGTTATCAAAGCGCTTCCTTACAACCGAAAGTGGTTAATCTCAACGAACCGATAAGCTTTTATGTAACGGTTACCAATTCCGGCAAAGATGCAGTGGCCCTGGATACGGCAAACACTACTTTCAGTTTTGCCAACGGGCAGTTTGTTTCCAGCATTGATTCTCCGCTGGTTCTCTCGCCGGGCGTTAACCGTTTAAAATACAGGGCAAAATCGATTTTAAGCAGCGTGGGCAGCGGTAATTACACGCCCGAATTAAAGTTCACCGGCAGCGGGGTTTACGCCGGCATGGTCGGAACCACGCGCACGGACGACGGCGAATTGAGCGTGGAGCCTGTTCGTCTGCTATCGGTAACGGTTCCCGCTCCTAAAACCGTGGCGCGCGGCGCTCAAAAAGATCAAATCAAAATAAAGGTGCGCAACTCCGGCAACTATGATGTAAAGGTGGATTCCATTCATCTGACCTTTACGCCCGATTACAATTTTCAACAGGTGCGCACCTCTGGTGTGGATACGATTTTAGCCGGCACCGACGCCTTTTATGAGTTTAGCGTTACGGTGCCTGCGGCTGCCCCGGAAGATTCCATCACTGTTGATGCCGAAATTTTTGTCACGGCCATCTCCAGCGGCAACAGGGTTACGGACAGTTCCGCCGATCAGACCGATTACTTTCTGATAACGCCGCAGGCCGATCTGCAATATGTGGCTTTTTCGCCCATGACCGTCTCCGAAAATCAGCAGGTCCAATTTACCTTTCAGGTTCAAAACAATGGTCAGTACGACATCATTCTGGATAAAAATCAAACGCGTCTGGAGTTCGGAAGCCAGGCCTTCTTTTTAACCAACAATCAAACCGCCGTGGCCAACGGCGTGAGCGATTTAATCTTTGCCGCTTCTACCGTCAACCTTGCGGCGGCAAACAGTCCCTACGCCGGCGTTCTTTATGTGGTAGGCGATGAAAACACGCAAACCATTTACGATACGCTTTACACCGCCTCTAAAAACGATTCTTTAGCAGTGCAAACCATTGCCCAGCTGACCATCAATAGCGTTAGCCTGAGCGATACCCTGGTCAGTCAGGGCGAACAGGGCGACACCTTACGCATTACGTTGCAGAATATCGGCCAGGCGACGGCGCGCATTACAACCGGCGATAGCGTTTTGATTCAGTATCAATCCGATTATGTTCTAACGCCCTTGCAGTCCTTTCCCTTTGATGTGCCCGGAAACTCAAGTTCGACGTTGAGCTATCTCATCAAAGTGGCGGCCGACGCGCCGCTGGGACTGGACACGTTCCGCGTTGAAATCGGTTATCAGGACGTAAATAGCGAAACCGCCTATCATGCCAGCGACGCCCAGAAGTTTGACTCCTGGGAAGTGCTGGGCAAAGGCACGCTGTCTATCCTGTCGGTTTTAACCAATTACGATTCGGTCAGCACGGGACAGGACAGCATTCTGGTTACCATGCGTTTTAAAAACATCGGTCAAAATGCGGTTCAACTGGATAGCGCCGCGTTAACCTTTTCTTACGGCAGTTACGTCGCTTCGACGGTTAAACGGTATTTAACACGCACCCTGGCCGTTAATCAAAGCGACACCATCCAGTTTAAGGTTCAGGTAGAAGCAACCTCGGCCACTGGCACAGCTTCCATCAACGGCTGGTTGTACGGCCATGATGGCAATACAGGCATCCAGATATCGGATACGGGCGCGGATACCACCGATAGCTGGCTGATCGTGAGCGCGGCCAATCTGGTTGCGCTCAACTACGAGCCGGAACGCATATCTTCGGGGCAGATGGTCGCGCCGTGGGTCACAGTACAGAATGAAGGCCAGGCCATTGTGCATTTTGATCCTACCAAAACCTATCTTTATCTGGTGGACGATCCCACATTTCGTCGTTTGCTGGTACGGCCGCTGTCAATCGATGGGTTGACCACCGACACGTTATTTTTTGAAAGCGATGTGGCCAGCGGCACTTCCGGACAGTACGCTTTAAAATTGAATTTAACCGGCGATGAAAACGGTTCTTTTTATAATCAGGATATCGATGTACCGGATCTGTTGACCATTGAACAGGGTGCGGTGCTAACCATCGATTCTGTGATCGCGGCGGCGGAGAACATTTCGCAGGGCACCGATACTTCGGTGGTGGTTACCGTTTTAAATGAGGGCGAGGCCACGCTAATCGTCGATTCACTGTATTTAAGCGCCTATCCACAAATCGATCAGGTAACGCCGGCCCTGCCTGCGACCATTGCCGGCGGAGGCAAGACGCGCTTTACTTTGAACTTTCAGGTTCCGCCCGATGACCCAGAAGGTCTTAAAATATTGGATGCCGTCGCCCGCGGGCGCGATCAAAACCTGGTGAACAGCAATATCGATTCGACTCTGGCTGATAATTCGGCCAATGTACCGGATTTGTGGACGGTGTTTTCGCCGGCCAGCGTTTCGGTGACGGCCATTACCTCGCCGGATTCCGCCGTTGCCCAGGGCGATACCGGCAAACAAATTTTTGTCACCCTCACAAATTCCGGTAACGCCACGGCGCGCATCAATGATGTGCAGATTTTGAAAAAAATCGGTTTGTACGACTTTACCTATCCGACGTTTGGTTTTAATCTGGGCGGTAATTCTGACACAACGCTGACCATTTTAACCGATGTTAAAATGAATTCCGCCACCGGCAACGATACGCTGAGCGCCTCGGTAAATTACACCGATCTTTTTTCCGGATTGACTTCATCGCAAACCGGCGCTCCCCAGCTATTCTGGCAGATTACATCCGGAGGCGCGGCCATTAGCGTTGTTTCGGTAAAGGCAACGCCAGAGGAGGTTTCCAGAGGACAACAGGGCGTCAACGTACTGGTGCATCTAAAAAATGTGGGCGATGTTGATGCGCAAATCCAGAACCTGACATTAAACTTTAGCAATGGCGCCGCTAATTACACTCAGGGCGCCGTAAGCCCCGCGCCCGGGACCTTGCAGCCCGGAGTGGAAATAACTTACACCGTTCCCATCGACGTCAATTCCACGGCCACGACAGGGCCGGACACCTTCTGGGCCGTTGTGGATGTCAATGAGCCGGCAACCGGACGCAATTACACTATAGAGGATCCAGACGTCAACGACAATTGGGTGGTACAACTGCGGCCGGATGTGGTCATTCGCAAGGTGATCGTTTCGCCGGATACCGCTTCAACCGGTCAGCAAAATTTGATAGCCAGCGTTTGGGTAAGCAACGAGCAGGCCGCCTACAGAGCCGACGCCCGGATTAATTCAGTGAATCTTACCTTTCGCAAGGATGGCGAGCCTTCGAACGACCAGTTTACCATCACGCGTTCCAACGAACCTTCCTTACCCATCGTTTTGCAAAACGGCAAGGTTCTTAAATTCGAATTTGATGTAGATGTTAAAACAAACGCAACTTCTGGCAATTACGATGTTTATGCCCGCGTTAACGGCGAAGACGTCAACGACGGGCTGGCCTTCCAGGTTAGCGCGGTTGACACGCCGGATGTTTTGACGGTGCAAACGCGCGGACAGTTGAATCTCAGTCAGACGTGGGTAGCGCCGGACACATTAAGCGAGTTCCAGGATCATGGAAAACTGTATATTGAGTTTAGCAATGACGGAGAGGCGAAGGTTGAGGTACGCACGGTAAATCTGCAGTTTGATCAGCCGTTTGATTTTAATCCGAATTTAATCAGTCATTCCACGCCTTTTACTCAGCCCGGATTGAGTAAGGATACGCTGATTTATGCGCTTGAAATGCCGGACATCAGCGCCGATAGCGTAACGGTGCACGTTAACAGCGAAATAAAAGGCATTGACTTAAATTCAAACGAAAGCACAAGCGCGCAGTCGGCCTCGCCGGCTTCATTCCTGTTAGAAACCAGGGCCAGTGTTCAGTGGGTTGAAACCGATCCAACCTCATGGGCGGTGGACACGGCCGCCGTACAGTTTACTACCAAACTGATCAACTCTGGCCTGGCTACTGTGCAACTGGATACCAGCACAACAAGATTACAAATCAGGAATGTCAATTCGACCACCGTGGTGCATCAGATTCCCCTGGATGTGCAAAGCGTTAAAACCATTGCCGGTAAGCCAGATTCCACCTTGCTGACCTTTAGAAAAGAAGTATTGCCCATTGCCGCCGACGAATATGAACTCTTTTTGCATTTATCCGGCGCCACAAACGACTCTGTTTATACTTCTGAAATTTATGCCGGACAATTTGCCTTTGGCGACAGCATCATCTCCATTAAATCGGTGCAACTGCAAACAGACGATCAGGTGGTCCAGGGCGCGGATTCCATCATCGTGTACATGAAGGTCTCCAACACCCAGGAAGCCAAACCCATTGAACCAGATTTGACCAAATTAATTTTTAAGGGACCCAATGACGAAGACCGCGAAGCTTTCGTCCTGAATATGACGCGTCTGGATACGCTTACCGTTTTAAAGCGCGAGGAGAACAATCTGTTTAAATTTCGCTTCGATCTGTCTGAAAATTTCCCGGCCAATGACGCTACGCGCATTTACGGTCAGATCGGGCTGGACGGAGGCGCTCTGGTGAAAGTTTCTAATACCTACGATGAGCTGTTTGTCCAGACCATTGGCAACGCTTTGTATGTGGATCGGT
This sequence comes from Caldithrix abyssi DSM 13497, assembly GCF_001886815.1. Classification (GTDB taxonomy): domain Bacteria; phylum Calditrichota; class Calditrichia; order Calditrichales; family Calditrichaceae; genus Caldithrix; species Caldithrix abyssi. The sequence goes on along the minus strand of NZ_CP018099.1, from coordinate 4,209,602 downwards.
CGTTCTCTCCGGATACGGTGGTGGCTCAGCAAAAAGTTCGTTTTTCTGTAAGTTTAACGGATACGGGCAGCGCTCAGATTACGCTTAATAAAAATGACAACTATTTACAAATATTAAACACTGCTATCGCGCCGATCTATTTTTCGACCAATTATTCTCTTTTAGGTAAAGATACGATTACCGTCGTTTTTGAAGAGGTTGAGCTGCCCGCTGATCTGGCGCCCGGCAGTTATGATGTAAAGCTGCACACCATGGGCGAGACCATCGGGGGGAATATATTCAGCCGCGACACGGTGTTAAGCGGAATTCTCAAGGTGGTTAATCCCGGCTACTTGTATTTTAGCAAGATCGATTTCGAACCGACCGTTGTTCGTCAGGGCGAAGAAAACGTGCCAGTAATGTTCCGGCTCAAAAACAGCGGGCAATCGGCAGCCTATTTGTATGACCTGACCTACCATTTTAAAAAGGCAGGCAACCAACAGGACGTTTCTTCCGGCTGGGTGCAGGTGCAGGGAAGCGTGGAAGACACCACCATCAGCGCCGGAGACAGTCTGGAATTTACGGTGTATTTTAATGTCCGCAGTTCGGCCGATACGGGATTGGTTTATGCAACGCCGAACATACGGTTTAACGACGTCAGGCGCCCCCATGTTATCGAACAATCCGATTCCGTGCTGGTCAATGATCTGGTGCGCGTAATACGCCCGGCCCGTTTACGGATCGATTCATTGCTCGTCAGAAAAGACAGTAACGTACCCAACGCGCCTTATCTCAATTTTGACCAGAATGCGCCGCTTATCGTAAAAGTTTCTAATCTTGGCCAGGACACGGTAAAAACGGCAACTGTAAAAATTTATCAGAACAACTCCGTGTTGCTGGGCTCGGTAGCCATTGAAAACATACCGCCCGGTCCAGATTCGGTGAGGAGCGGCAGGCTGATCTGGCAGGCCGATCAGTTGGGTAGTAATCAATTTAAGGCAGAGGTGGCCTCAGCGCTGGATTTGATCGGCCAGTTTGTAGATATTGCGCAACCGCTGGATAACAGCGAAGAGCTTATCGTTCATCAGCCCAGCCAGTTACTGGTTAATGCCAAAATAACCGCTCCCGATGGCGCGCTGGATTCTGTGGTTAGCGTAAATCAGCAATTTGTGGTAACCGCTTCCGTGCAAAATCTGGGCAACTCGCCGTTTGGAACAGGGCAACTGGCCATTACCCTGCCCGACAACTACCAGTTGGTTGACAATGCGCAGGATTCGGTGAAAACCTTTTCCAATGATAATCCGGGCGTGGAGTGGACGATTCGGCCGGTGGATATAAGCGTAAATGATCGCTTTGACAGCATTAGAGTAAGGCTGAAATCAGCGCCACTGGATTCTAACACCACGTTGCCGGTACTGGTGGCTAAAGCGGCAGATTATGTTCCGGTGAAAGTGGAAAATAAGGGCGTGATGCAGGTGTTGTGGAACATTGCATCTCCGCCGGGCGCGGCAGACAGCGTGCTTTCTGCCGGCCAGGAGTTTGAAGTACAGGTTCAATTTCAGTTCTTTGGCCCCATTTCGCCGCAGAATAAACAGGCACGCATCATTCTGCCGCAGGGCTTTTCGGTAAAAGACAGTTCCTTGCAAAACCTGCCAGACGGCCTGAACACTCCGCCGGTTTCCTGGAAACTGGTGGCCCCGGGAACGGCTTCAACGGAAGCGTTCCATATTTACGTGGACGCCCTGGTGCAGGACGCCAACAGCGGACAAACCCTAATTTTGCGTTCGCAATCTTTGCCCGTAAGAGTAATTACGCCGCCGCAGATTTTTTTGAGCGCCAGAGTGAAAGAGCCGGCCGGAGCAAAAGATTTTGTGGTCTCAACCGGTCAGAAGGTGGTTCTGCAATCCCTGATCGGCAATGCCGGTATGGCCGATTTTGACACAAGCGGAACGCTGCGCCTTGCGGCGGAAGGCGGCATTGTGTTCACTAAAAATCGCAAAACCGGACAGACCAATACGACCGAAAATATCATTGAGGGCTTCCGGTCCGGCGCTTATGAAGACACGCTGGTTATGCCGGATGTCGCGGGACAGGGCATGGTTTATGTAAAAATTTTGGAGAACGAGCGTCCCGCCGATGTCAATTCCGGACTGCCGGCTGTGGTTAAAAGAGATTCGGTGGGCATTGCCTTTCAAATCGTTAAACGCGCCGACCTTGTGGTTCGTTTTAACAAATCAGAAACCGTGGACGATACCCTTTTCCGCTCCACCAATCAGCAGTTTAATCTGGAAGCTACCGTTACCAATAACGGTCAGGCCGGCCTGAGTTCAGGCGTCTGGCTCCGCCTGGATACCCTGGGCAGCCACTTAACGCTGGCGGCAGGCGATTCTTTAAGCCACAGGGTGGACGTCGGAGAAAAGACGGTGTGGAAGGTCGTTGCGCCTTCTATTAACTTCCGGGGCATGATCCGCGTAACGGCAGATACCGCTCGCCCCGCTCTGGATGAAAACAGCGGCACGCTGGCTTTTACAAGCTTGCAATCATCGGCCGATACCATGCACATCAGCGTTAAAAAGATCGACAATATTGAAATCACCACGAACTTTGTGAATAACAACAACGACAGTTTGATCGTTTCAACCGATCAGGCGCCCATTAACATTGCCTCGCGCCTTGTTTTCTACTATTTGCTGGATGGGGCCAAAAAGGTGGTTCTTGGTCTGCCCGAAGGCTTTACGTCTCTGGATACCAGCCTGACACGCACTGTAACCCAGCAGATCGCCGATGTAGCCTGGACGGTGCGCGCGCCAGCCAAAGCCATGGACTGGCAACCCATGGTTATCACGGCAATGGCTAAAAGTGTTTCCATCCCCGGATTAAACGAGGTGGTGCAAACCGACACCATTTACGTGAAGGTGGTGCAAAAGGCGCGTTTAAGCCTAACGGCCAGAATCGTGGAACCGGCCGGAGCCATTGACGATTCGGTTTCGATCGGACAGCTTTTTAAACTGCAGGCTCTGGTTCAAAATCAACCCGAAGTGGCCGGAGTGCAGGGCCAGGGTAAAGTGGTGTTGCGTCTTGGTCGGGCGTTTGCCATTGTCGATGAGCAGGGCGCCCCGACTCCGGCAGATTCCGTTAAAATCTTTACGGAAGGACAGCCTGTGTTCTGGTGGATCAAGGTTCAGGAAACGACCACACGCGTTAGCAGCCAGGTAGCGGTGGCTTCTGCGACCCCGGAACGCGTAAACGCGCAGGAGGGCGGAGACGTGACGCCGCAAATTCTGTCCACCCTGGCGTTGCAAGACAATCAACTGGAAATTGAGGCGACCGAGCTGCCGCTGGATGAAAACACCGGCGAGCCGGCGTTCATTCAAAACGAAAAAATTTTGAAAACCATTTTCATCAGTCAAAAAGCCAGTATTACGCTTGTGGAATTACCCGCTGGCACGGTTTCTACAGGGCAAAACTTTGCCTTTAATGTTTTGGTTCAAAAAACGGATAATGTAATCAATCCTTACCTTATTATTCAGGTGCCGTCCAATAAACTGCCTGCGCCGCAGGAGCCGATTCCGGTGGGCGCTAACAATAAGGCTGTTTGGAGTTTGAGCATCCCCGAAGACTACAGCGGCAGCGGACAGGAGACGGTAAGCGTGCAGGTCGTCGGCGTCGATGAAAATAGCGGGCTGCAGGTAACCGATCAGAAACAGACGACTTTAACCATCCAGCTTAAAGCAAAACTGGCTTTGAGCGATCCGGTCATTACGCCGATTACCGTGGCCAACACGGGCTTGTTGTCGCAGGGGCAGGAAATAACGATTACGCTTAAACCGGTGTACGCCCCCACAGAACGCACGCTTAAATACGCCGCTTTGGAAGGCGAGGGAAGCGTACGAATCGACACGTCTATCTTTAAGCAAGGCTTTAAGTTAACCAACGGTTCAACCATCGTTCAGACGTTTTCGGATACGGGAAAAACTTTAAACTGGACGATTAAGGCGCCTTACGAGATATTAACAACCAGTTTTAATTTCAACTTTGATGCGCTTCCGCTGGACGCCAACCTGAACCAGCCGGCCGAACTGGATAAAGAGCTGGGCAAGGTTTCTGTGCCGATCCGCGTCCGCCAGAAAACGATTGTCATTAAAACCGAACCGCTGGACGTTGCAGACACCAGCCTGACCAGAGGACAGAAAAACGTGCCGTTGATGTCCATCATTGTTTCCAATAAAGAGTTTGACGATCCGTTGCATGTTAATGGCATAAAGCTGGCTTTTTACGGCACCAACGACGCTCCGGATCCGAGTAATCTGCTATCGACCAGGGCGCTGTTCCAGATGCTCAAATCGCTAAAGGTAATCGATTATGACGACTATCAGGGATTGGCTAAACCGACTATTACCTACGCGGAATACTTTTTCACCGATTCCACGCCAAACCCGTTGTCGATTACTTTTGCGCAAACGGCGGATCTCGAACCCAAAACGGAGAAAAAGTTGATGGTGGTGGCCGAATTTCAAAACAATGTGGTCAATCGCATGTTCCGCGCCCAGTTGCAGGAAGTAAACGCCTATGATTTTGACGCCGACAAGCCGTTGAGTACATCAGACGAAGAAGGCAATAAATTAAGCGAAAGCGATGCGCTGATTTCCAAACCTTTTACTCTGGTTTCTACCAATCCCGAAGAGGCTTTTGGCAACTTTCCCAATCCGTTTGGTCGCCAGCATCCTTACACCAATATTGCCTTTTTGCTGGAAGAGGCGTCCAACGTGGAGATTCGAATTTTTACCTTAACCGGCGAGCTGGTGTGGAGCAAAAAGCTGGACGGATTGCAAAGAGGTTTTTATGACCGTCTGGTTCGATGGGATGGCAGAAACGATCGGGGGCAGCGCGTTTTAAACGGCGTTTACCTGTGTGCCATAGACATTAAGCCCCTGTCCGGCGGCAACGTGAAGCGATATATTACAAAAATCGCCTACATTAAATAAAGAAAATGATGGTGAAGTATGATGAAGAGCATTAAACGAATGAGTAAAATCGCGATATATTTGATCCTGTTTCTGTTGCCAGCCATGGAGCTGTTTGCACAACAGGGCCAGGGCGGAACAGAAAGTAACCTGAGCATGGGCTTTGGCGCCCGCGCTTTTAGCGTGGGCCGGGCCTTTACGGCCATTGCCGATGATCCCACGGCGGTGTTCTGGAACCCGGCCGGACTTGAGTTTGTGTATCAGCAAAGCGCCACCTTTTTTCACACCTCGCTTTTTGAAGGGACCAATTACGACTTTTTGGGTTACGCATTACCCACTTTAAATCTGGGAACCTTTGGCCTGGGCGTGGCCAGAATCGGCATTGGCGGCATTCGTCAAACGGATGTGTTTAACACCGATCTGGGCGTCTTTTCCTGGGAAGAGTACCACGGTTTTTTCTCTTACGCTAAAAAACTGCCCTGGGACCTTACCACGGGTTTAACCATCCGGCTGGTGCGCCGGGCGTGGAGCGGCCTGGTGGATCAGGGAAGTCTGGTGGATATGGGCGTGGGCATGGATCTGGGTTTTATGTATCGCCCGCAAATTTACACCAACGTTCTGCTGCGCGACTGGTCGGTTGGTTTGAATCTTCGCAATTTGTTTGCGCCGCAGGTTAAAGAAGGCGATAATGTGGATGAGTTTCCTTTAACGGTGCGCTTTGGCCTGATGCGCCGCATTTTGATGAAGGGCTTTGGCAATCAGTTTAATGTAATGCTCGATTTCGACTATTCCCAGAAAAGAGACCTTTTGATTCACGTTGGAGCGGAGTATAAATTCCGCAATCTGGCGATGGTTCGCCTGGGAATGGACGGCAGTTCTCCCACTTTTGGCGCGGGCGTAAAATACAGCATTTTTCAGATCGATTACGCCTTTTCTTCCAGCCCTTACAGCGATGTGTTTTCCAGCGTACACCGTTTTTCCGTTTCCCTTAACTTTGGGCCGACGCGCGACGACCTGTTCAAATTAGCCGAGGCGCGTAAGAGAGCGGAAGAAGAAAAATTGATCGCCGCCATCCGTGAGGCGGATCGCAAAAAAATGATTAAGCAGCATCTGGAGCAGGGCGATAAGTTTTTTCAAGAAGGACAGTATCTGGATGCCATTGTGGAGTATCAGCAGGTGTTGAGTTACGACGCCTTTAATCAAAAAGCAAAAGTAATGCTCGATTCTGCCGATGCTTTATTACAAAAACGATTTGAAGAAGAACGCGAGAAAACTATAAAATTAGCTTTAGATAAAGAAAGGGCGGAACTTGACCGACAATTTATTCAGAAGCATTTTGAAAGAGGGAAAACGTATCTGAACAATAATCAGTTTACGCAGGCTTTAATTGAATTTAATTTAGCGCTGGAGCGTGCGCCGGAAGATCCGACCATTTTGCAGGCGATTCAAACCACCAAGCGGCGACTGAATGAGGAACTGAACCGCCTGGTGACCAAAATAAGAGAGGAATTCAGAAAAGGCAATTACTCAGAAGCGCTTCGACTGGTGGGCGAGGCCCGATTGTTGGGCGCCGATAATCAGGCTCTGCAAAATGAAATCGAAACTTTAAGTCAGCGTATTAAGGTGCAGGAAACCATTCAGCGTGGTTTGAGTTTCTTTGAATTGGGAGAGTACGACCTGGCCTTAAAGGTGTTTGAAGAAGCCCTGAGACTGAATCCGGAAAATGAGCTGGTAAAACAGTATTACGAAAAAGCGCGCATCGAATCCAGAAGCAAACAGGAAGAACTGGATCCGGCGGCCGAAAAACGCTTTTTGCAGGGCGTCGATATGTTTGTGAAAGGAAAATATCAGCAGGCTATTGACATTTGGCAGGAAATTTTGAAAGATTATCCGTATAATAAAAAAGTGTTAACGGCCATAGAAAATGCCCGTGAGCGCTTGAAAAAGACTAAGTAACATTGGTAGTTTAAATGTTTAAAAACGTCCGAAAAGAAGAGATTACCATTCCCGCCCAGATGAGTTACCTGACTCAGGTGCGGGATTTCATCGAAAGAATCGGGAAGAAGTTCCGGTTTGACGACAAAATTATCAATTCTTTTAAACTGGTGGTTGATGAGGCCTGTACCAATATCATCCGCCATGGCTATCGCGATATTAAAAACGGTGAAATTACGATCAAGGCCATCATTCGCAGGTTAAGCCTGACCATTATCATCATCGACCAGGGAATTAGTTATGACCCCCGCCAGGCCAATACACCCGACCTGGACAAGTACATTAAAATCGGCAAAAAAGGCGGGCTGGGCATTTTGATGATGCGCAAGCTAATGGACGATATGCAGTATGCCGTAACCGAGCGAGGAAATGAGCTGCGCTTGACCAAGTTCCGGGATCAGACCCATGAGCCGTTACTTCTGGAAAAGTGGAATGCGTTAAATTTAAAGGCTAAATATTCGATTCTGGCCAGTATTATTTTTACCATTATTGCGCTGTTGTTTTTTGTGCCCATCTATTACAATACTGAGAAAAATATCAGGAACGATATTTACACGCTTTCGGCGACAGCCGGCGAAGCGCTTGCCGCCAATATTGTTGACGATATGCTGGCGGAAAATTCGGCGATCCTGTTCGAAAAAGCTTATAAAGTAAGGGCCAGCCATCCTACCTTTATTTACGAGGTGTTTATCGTAGATGCCGATAGCTCGCTTCTGGCCTGGAGCAATCCGGAAAAAATTTATCCTTTTAAAAAGTTGGCGTTCAAACCGGTCGCAGAAAAGCCCGACACCGTTCAGCGGGCGGTTCTGTCAACCTATCAGGTTAACGATACGTTAACGGTTAAAGACCTGTCGATTCCGGTAAAAATGACGAACGGTCTGCAACTGGGCGAAGTGCACGTTTGGGTGAATGAAAAGACCATTGAAGACCTGGTTTTCAACAAAAAACTGCGTTTGATCATCGTGTTAATGATCATTTTAATCGCAGGTTATGTGCCCATCTTTTTTCTCATCCATCGTATTTTACAGCCTTTCCACAGTCTGGCCGAATGGGTACGGCAGGTGGTGCACGGCAAGGTGGATCAGGACGAAATCGATATTGACGCCTCCGATGAAATCGGTGAAATTGCTCAGGCCTTTAATGAGATGACCAATAAGTTTCGTGAAGCGCAGGTCACTCTGGTCGAACAGCAAAAGCTGCAAAAAGAGTTGCAGGTGGCGCAGGAAATTCAGCAAATGCTCCTGCCCAGTGATTTTCCCAAAGTGGAAGGCTACGACATCGCCTCTTACTACGAGGCGGCCAAAGAGGTGGGCGGCGATCTGTTCGATTTTGTGGAAGTGGACGACGACACCATTGGCATTTGCGTGGCCGATGTTTCCGGTAAGGGCGTGCCCGGCTCCATGATTATGACCATGATCCGGACGGCGCTGCGTCTTGAGGCGCGGGGCAATAAAAATCCAGCCGATGTACTGGCGCGCGTGAATGAGTTTGTGGTGGATGACATGAAGCGCGGCATGTTTGTGACCATGTTTTATGTGGTGCTCGACTCGCGTAACCGGGAGATTCATTTTGCCAGCGCCGGTCATAATCCCATGATCCTTTACCGCAATTCTACCAAGCAAACCTACTATTTGAATCCGCCGGGCTTTCCGGTGGGAATTCAATTGCCCGATCCGGACCTTTTTCGTCGCACCATTACCTCCGAATCCATCCGCCTGCGTGAAGACGACATCCTGGTGCTTTACACCGATGGCGTTACGGAAGCCATGAACCGTAAACGCGAATTGTACCGCGAAGAACGTTTTCTGGATTCAATCCGCCGAAACGCGCATTTGAGCGTGGTGGAGTTTATTAAAACGATCAACAAAGAACTAAAGGAATTTACTGGCGGGGCACCGCAAAATGACGACATTACGGTAGTGGCCATTCGTGAAAAGATGATGCCCAGCGAGGTCATCATCAGAACGCAGCAAGAGCTTAAAAAGCTGATCGATTCCGGTATGAAGGTTAAAGACGCCCTGGCTAAGTTGAAAGTTTCGCCCGCCCATTATTACCGCTACAAAAATATTATCGAAAGCAAGGGATTAAATGCTCTTAAAGAATTCCTTTCGGTAATGGACGATCCGATCGAGAAAAAACATTTAAGCATTGAGGTTAAAACAAAGATTTACGACATCGTCCGAAAGCATCCGGAATTTGGGCCAAAGCTCATCGCCTACGAATTGCGCAGAGATGAGTATGGCAATATAAAAGTGGATCCGGACAGAATTTATGATGAACTTGTGAGAATGCGCCTGAACACCGAAACCCTGAGGCGACGGTGGATTGAAAAAGGCGGAACGCGTCCGCTGAAGCAGCCAGGAACCCCGCTGTTAACCCTGGATGGTCAGGTTATTTTGAATTTTGAATCAAGCGCTCAGGTGGTGGCACAACGCATGGGTAAAACTATTGCCACGCCGGTGCCGGAAGAGGAGCGCGCGCACAAGCCTCTTAAAAGATCCATTCAACTGGTGAGCGAAGAATCAGAAAAGGAGACGACGGAGGAACAGGCAGAAAAAACGGCCGAGGAAGTTTCCGAAAAAGAAGCGTCGCCCGCTGCAGAAACAGCGGCTCCGGAAACGGTAGAAGCGGCAAAGACCGACGACGCGGATGAAGCCCGGGTTGAAACCCCTTTATCTGAAAAGGCGGAAAGCGAAGAGGATTCCGAAGAGATCGTTGAAGAAGAGCTGGTTGAGAAAACCGAAGAAAGTTCAACAAAAAAAGAGACCATCGCGGGGACTGTTGAACAATCAGAAAGCGTAACCAGCGAACTGGCGGAAGCGGAATCTGGCCCAGAAAATGAACCGGACGTTGAAGAGGCGGCGCCAGCGGAAATAAAAGAGGACGAAGAGCGGGCTAAAGAACCTGCGGCAGAAGCGAAAACAGACCAGACGCCCGAAGAAACGGCCATCGCTTCCGATATGAAAAAAATAGAGGATACCTCAGCCTTTTTACAGAGTCCCGGCCCTGCAGAACCGGAATCCGCCGGAAAGGAATTGATTGGCAATGCCTATTCGGCCGCCGAACTGCGAAAGATGATGGCAGATAAATATGAGAGCGATAGAGCGGAAGAGTTTTTCCGGTTGGTTAAAGACGATTACAACCAAATCATTGAGTTATTAGATTCTGCCGTCAAATCCGATCACCTGCCCAACGTGATCAATAAAATCAATATTTTGTTAAAAATTATTAAAACTCATCCGATGTTAAAGAAAGATGAGATGCAGGCAATAAGGCAGTTATTTGTAGAGATGCACAGTTTGTTTTCTTTTTACAAATTGCGTTTTGATGAATTGGAAAGGGAGGAAATTTTACAAGGCGTTAAACTTATATTGAATTATTTCAAAAATAATAATATATTTGCATCTTACGATAAGTTAATAGAGACCATAAATGCAGTAGGAATAATGAATTTCCAATTAATAAGAGCCTATCAACAAAAACAAGTTTCTGCCGATAATCCTTTGCAACGCCTGAGGGAGCAATTAAAAAATAAAAAAATAATTTCTGATGATGCGATAGTGGGGCAGAAAACAAAATAATGCCCATCGCTAAAGGAGGAATCAATGGAAGGTATTCAAGTTTCAACAGAAGTAGCGGGTAGCCGGAATCATATTTCTATTATCAAGGTTGGCGGTTACATAGATACTACCACCGCGTCTGAACTGGAGAGAGCGCTCGATTCCCTTCTGAAACAAGGTCGCTTTAATATTATTGTGGACCTGGGCAATGTCGATTACATCAGCAGCGCAGGCTGGGGTATTTTCATCAGTGAGATTAAATCTATCAGAGAAAATGGCGGAGACCTGAAGCTGGTTCGAATGGTGCCCGACGTTTATGAGATCTTTGAATTATTGGAATTTCACCATATTCTGGATGTGTATGATTCGGTTGATGAAGCGATCAATAAATTTGAGATGGCGGAGAGCGGGGCGTCGGTTGCTCCGGCCGGTAAGCCTCAAAGTGCTCAACCGGTAAAAGAAGTCGCAGATACCGCGCCAGCGCCTCAGGCCAGCGTTGCAAGTCAGCCCAAAGCCCCTGAAGAACCCATCCAGGAAGAGCGGACGATAGACCCGGCCAATTTAAGCCTGGAAGATAAGATCAAAGAGATTATTAAGGAAGACCCGAGTCTGGGCGCCTACAGAATAAAGAAGAGATTAAATACCGAAAAGTACGGCTTTACAAAGGTCGGCTGGTTTAAAGTTCGTTCCATTCTGGCTGCAATGGATCTAAATTCCAAGTCCAAGCGTTATCAATTTGCAATGAGTTCGAATTAATTCAGGAAAGGTTTATGACAACGATTTTAGAAATTGCTTTAATTTCCATTGTAACGGCATCTACCATAGCCAATTTTTTTGGTATCCCGGGCAATGTTTTGATTGCGCTGGGCAGTTTGTTTTATGCGGTTTCGACAGGCTTTAGCGAGTTTTCGTTTGGTTTTGTTCTGACCATTTTTGCGGTAATGATTTTGTTTGAGGCATTAGAATTTATTTTAATTTCCATATCGGCGCGGCATTACGGTTCGTCGCGCTGGGGCGTGGCCGGCGCCATTATCGGCGGCATTGCAGGAGCTATTTCCGGCGCGTTTTTTACGCCGGTGCTGGGCGGCGTGATCGGCTCGTTTTTAGGCGTATTTGCCGGCACCTTTATCGTGGAATTTATCAGAAGCGCTAAAATTCAGAATAGTTTAAAAGCTGCGTATGGCGCTTTTTTAGGACGAATCGGCGGATTGAGCGTAAAGGTAATCGGCGCCGTTACGCTTGGCATTATGATTGTTACGCATCTGTAGAAAATTGCCCCCGTCTTTAAGCCGGCTATTTTCCTCTGGAGGAGGTTGCGGCTCGCGCGAAACTCCTTCTTTCTGCAAAAGATTACGATTTCCGCTTTAAGCGGTTGCAGCAGGGGTAAAGCATCGGTTAAAAGATAATCTTGTTAGATATTACATTTTACCTTAATTTATCCCGAAATGTTAGCACATTTCGGGATTTTTTTATGATTAAAAAATTATTATTGCTGCTGATGGTTATCAGCGCCGGCTATACGCAGCCTGTTGCTCCGGTGCGTATTCATTATGGCGGCGGAGGCGACTGGTACGGCAACAAAACGACCTGGCGCAATATTCTGAATAGAGTAAAGCAGGAATTCAATATTGATGTTGCAACGCGCGAAGTTGCCTATCGCATTACGGATGCTGAATTTTTTCAGTATCCCTTTGCTTATATGGCCGGGCATGGCAACATCCGTTTTTCCGATGAAGAAGCGCGCCTGTTGCGTAAATATTTAACCTCCGGCGGCTTTTTGTTTGCCGATGATGATTATGGCATGGACGCATCGTTTCGGCGAGAAATGAAAAAAGTTTTTCCGGAACTGAATTTTGTAGAATTGCCCTTTTCCCATCCCATTTATCACATCTACTATCAATTTAACAACGGATTGCCCAAAGTGCATGAACATGCAGGGGGGCCTCCAAAAGGGTTTGGACTAATTTACGAAGGCCGGCTGGTTTGTTTTTATAGCTGGAATACTGATATCAGCGACGGTTGCGAAGATCCTGAAATCCACGGAGATCCTGCGGAAATCCGAGAACAGGCCCTGAAAATGGCCGTGAACATTTTTATTTACGGATTGTTAAATTAAGCATCATGACAGATTTTTTTACAGATAAAATTTACGGTTTTGGAAAGCGTTATTTTAGAATGCAGGCGCTGGCCTCCACGCTTCGCTTTTTGACCATCGTTTTGCTTTTGTGGTTGAGCGTGGCTCTGGCCGACGATTTGTTCTATTTTTCGGAAATTACGCGCTGGGGCATCTGGTTTATTAATTTGGGCGTTGTGCTCTGGCTGGTCTTTACCTTATTGTTCAATCCTATCAAAAGATATTTCTCCCTTTCCCGTAAAAGCGACCTTTCAGCATTAACGCGTTTACTGGGCAGGCTGTACCCGGAAATAGGAGACGATCTGGTTAACGCTTATCAACTGGCGCATGAAAATGAAGAACGACTGGTTTCGGAAGAGCTAAAAGAGGCCGCCGTGCGCCAAATCGTTTCCCGCTATGAGGATTACGATTTTGAACGGGCTATTCGCTTTAAAAACTTTTTCCCTGAGTGGAAATGGGCCGCTGGTTTTGGGCTGGTGTTTTTGCTAATGTTTGGCTTGCTGCATGATGCTTTGTGGATTTCGACGCTGCGTATTTTGAATCCGACCAGGACTTACGCTCAGTTGCCGGCGTTTGAATTTAAAGTGTTACCCGGCGACACGACGCTTGTAAAAGGTGATCCGTTGAAAATTAGCGTTGAGTACCGGGGACCGGAGCTGGAGAAATGTTATGTGGTCATTCATCATACGGGCGACAAACAATTTTTAGTCTGTCAGCCAGTAGATAATGGTTTTACGGCGCTTTTGAAAAATGTTCAGCAGTCGTTTACCTACAAAATTGCGGGCGAGCCGTTGTTAAAAAAGGGTGTGGACTCCTTTCTGGAATCCAGGGAATTCAGGGCAAAGGTTATTGCGCTGCCGTTTGTAAAAATTCTGGATGTAACAGTTTTGCCGCCTTCTTACACCGGGCTTGGAATACAAAAGTTAGAGCGCAATATCGGCGATGTTCAGGCTCTGCGCGGCTCAACCATAAAGGTACGGGCGGTAAGCGCCAGCCCTTTGCGCCGGGCCAGGCTGGTTTTTGAATCCGGCGATACTTTGAATATGAATGTTAACAACCAAATCGCAACCGGTCGCTTTACATTGAAAAAAGAAGATGCCTACCACATTGTGCTGGTCGATACCGCCGGCTATCGTAATCGCAATCCAATCCGGTACCGTCTTTCGGTTTTAAGCGACTACCAGCCGCTGGTGGAGATTGTCCGCCCGGGAGAAGACCTGGAATTAACGCTCGATTCGCAGTTACCGGTAAGTATTGACGCCCGTGATGATTTTGGTTTGCAGCAGGTAAAAATAGTTTATCAAATTGTCCACGATCCGCCGCGCGGCGATACCCTGTGGCAGGCCATATCTCTGCCGCTTGCCGAACAGGGCGCCAAACACGTTTCAATCACGCACGTGTTGGATTTTAACACTTTTCCGCTGGCCTTTGGCGATCAGTTTAAATATTACGCTATGGCGCTGGATAATAATGTAATCAACGGGCCGGGAAGGGGAAAGAGTCGGATTTATTACATTCGCTTTCCATCTATCGAAGAGATATTTCAGGCGGTTGATGAAACCCAGCAGGAGAATGTGGAAGATTTGCAAGACGTGGTTAAAGAAGCCAAAACAATGAAAGAGAATCTCGAAAAGCTGGAACGGGAGATCAAACAATCGCAAAAACTGGATTGGGAAAAGAAAAATCAACTGGCGCAGGATCTGGAACGTCAGAAACGGCTGCAGAAGAAAGTGGAGCAAATTCGCAAAGAGCTGGACGAGGCCATAAAAAAACTGGAACAGAACGATTTGATCAGCGAAGAGCTTTTACAAAAATACATGAAGTTGCAGGATTTGTTCAGAGAAGTTTTGACACCCGAACTGGAAGAGGCTTTGAAGAAATTAAATCAGGCTCTGGAAAAGGGCGTACGGCCCAAAGATGTGGAGAGAGCGCTGAAAGAATTCCGGCTTAATCAGCAAGCATTTGAAGAAAAAATTGAGCGCACCATGGAGCTGCTTAAACAGGTGCAGTTTGAGCAAAAGATGGAAGAGCTGGTAAAGAAGGCCGAGGCGCTGTACAAACAGCAGGAAAAAATGTCGCAGCAGTTGAAAGAAAAAGAGAAACTGAACAGCGCGGAGAAGAACAGACTGTTGCAGCAGCAAAAGAAGCAGGAACAGCTAACCGACCGGCTGCAATTTGATTTGCAGGAGCTGCAAAAAAATCCCATGCTGGCCAGATATCCTGAGGCACAAAAGCAGATCGATTCTGCCTTGACGCAAATGCAAAACGGAGAGATGAAGCAGGGATTGAAAGATTTGCAGCAAAGCCTTCAACAGTCGAATACGACGCAGGCCCAAAATAGTTCGCAGCGGTTGCAGCAGCAATATCAAAGCATGAAGAGCGCATTACAGCAGGCATACCAGAAGATGTTGAACCAGAGTAAGCAAAAGATCGCCCAAAAGATGCAACGTACGCTTGAGCGGTTGTTGCAATTATCGCAGGCTCAGGAACGGTTGCAGCGAAAAACAAAGCAAACTTCACAGTTAAGCGAGAAGTTTAACGAGGTGATTCGGCAGCAGGGGCAACTGAACGAAAATTTGAACAAAGCCATTTCCGATGTTGTTCAGCTTTCGAAGGAGACGTTTTTCATTCAACCGCAAATGAGCAAAAGTCTGCAAAACGCCGCGCGCAGCATGAATCGGGCGTTGCAGCAATTAAGCGAGCGATTCAAAAACAGCGCCATGCAATCACAACGGCAGGCCATGTCGGCGCTCAATCAAAGCATCGGACAGATGATGCAAGCGCAACAACAAATGGCTGGCAGTTCGTCCGGCACCGGTTTTGAACAATTTATGCAGCAACTTCAGCAAATGGCCAACCAGCAGGGGCAGCTTAATAACGAAACGATGAATCTATTTGGTCAGGGCAACCAGGGTCGGCTTTCGCTGGAACAGCAACAGGCCATGCAGCGGCTGGCGGCGCAACAAGCTGCGCTGAAACAGGCTCTGCAAAAATTGTCCGAAGAAATGGGCGAGCGGCAGAACGTACTTGGGCGGCTGGGGCAGGTGGCGCAGGAAATGGAAAAGGTGGTGAAGGATCTGCTCAATAAAAATATTAGCCGCAAAACCATTGAACGCCAGCAGCGCATTTTGTCCCGCATGCTGGACGCTCAGAAGTCCATTCGCGAAAGAGAATATTCCAAAAAGCGCAAAGCAGAGCAGGCAAAAAAATACCTGGCGCGCGATCCGCGAAAACTAGAAAATATTTATGATCTGGATTTAAAACAACTGCAGGATGCCATGCGCAATGCGCTGCAACAGGGCTACAATCGCGACTACCAGATTTTGATTGAGGCTTATTTTAAAAAATTGATGGAACGTTACCAGAACGAAAATCAATAAAGCAGATGGGGATTTTTTTCTGATGCGCCAGAGCTTAACGGTTTTTTTTGTTTTGCTTTTGACACTTTCCGGACGGACGGGCCTGGTTTTTGAACAGGCGTATCAGTTTTGCAACGGGCAAATCGTGGTAGAAACAAGAGGGCCAATAGAAAAACATCCAAAAGTTGCCCTGGTGTTAAGCGGCGGCGGAGCGCGTGGCGTGGCTCATATTGGGGTGCTCAAAGCGCTTGAAAAGTACAAAATTCCCATCGATTTGATTGTGGGCACCAGTATCGGCAGCGTGGTTGGCGGATTGTACGCCTCGGGTTACACCACAGATGAAATCCTGAAGATCATGCAATCCATTCGCTGGGACGAAATTTACCAGGATAGAACACAAAGAACCTCGCTGTTTGTCGGGCAAAAAGGCGAGCAGGATCGGTACCTGGTCAATTTGCGTTTTAAAAACGGCACGCCGTATATTCCGGTTGCCATTTCTCCCGGCCAGCGTATTTTGATGACTTTATCGGATATTATTTTGCGAGCGCGCTACCAGGCCACCAGTAGTTTTGATTGTTTAAAAATTCCCTTCCGGGCGGTGACTACCGATCTGGTAAGCGGTAAAACCATTGTGTTAAAAGACGGCAATCTGGCCGAGGCGATCAACGCTTCCAGTAGTATTCCGCTGCTTTTTGTGCCCATCGAAAGAGATTCCATGCTTCTGGTGGATGGCGGGCTGCGTTCCAATTTGCCGGTCAATGTGGCCCGCAGCGAAGGCGCCGACCTGGTCATCGCCGTGGATGTAACTTCGCCTCTGCGGAAAAAGGACGAGATTAACGCGCCCTGGCAAATTGTTGATCAGGCGACGACCATCATGGCCGAAATGGAACGCCAGTTAGAGCGGAAAAATGCCGATGTGCTTATCGTGCCGCCTGTTGGCCTGCGCCGCAATGACGATTATTCCAACCTGGATGAACTTGTACACACAGGTTTTGAAGAAGCAAAAAAACATATTTCCGAAATTAAGGCGTTGATTAAACGTCGGAGTCATCAATCTTCGCAAAAGTTTTTTATTAAGCGTATCGCCTTCAATCAGTCCACCCTCGAAATAGAGGAAGCGGCAAAGTTACTGAGCATGGAAAAGAAATGGGTTGCTCTGAGCGATATTATTAACAACCTTATGGAGCAGGCCGCCACGGGTAACTACCGAAAAATCGAAGTTTTCGCAGATACGCTGGGTGATTCGTTAAAAGTTGGCGTTCATGTTGAACCTTTCCCTCCAATAAAAACGATCAATATTAGAGGGCTTCAGCAAAAGGATGAAAAAACCGTCCGCGATTTAATGTTTTTGCAGGAAGGAAAACCGTTAAATGTGGCGTTGTTAAAAGAAGATTTGAAAAACATTACCGATCTTTACCGGGAAGACGGTTTTTCTTTGATGCGGATAGATAGCGTTTGCTGGGACAGGAATGGGCAGACCTTAACCATTCATATTAACGAAGGCATCATTAAAGAGATTGAGATTTCCGGAAATACAAAGATAAAAGATTACGTCATTGCTCGCGAATTTTCGCGTCAAAAAGGACGCGTGTTTAACTGGAAAAATATTGCGCAGGCCATTCAAAATGTGTATTCCACGCAGCTGTTTGATCGTGTGACCGTTGATATTTCAGGAAACGGGCCGGATTACAGGTTGCTTGTAAGAGTTAAAGAAAAATCATCGGTTGTTATGCGTTTTGGCGGAAAGTACGATACGGATCGCCGCGCTCAGCTTTATATTGAATTCGGGGACGAGGCCTTACTGGGCATGGGCATTAAGTCCATGTTCGTGGGGCGCTTTGGCACAAAAGACGGCAAGGTGGGCTTCAAATTGAGAGACGACCGGATTTTTACGACCTATCTGACCTTTGACCTGCAGGGCTATTACACCTGGCAGGTGAATCCCATTACAACGCCGTCCGGAAAGGGCGGCAGCTATCGAGAAGAGCGGCGAGGCGTAAGATTTCAGGTCGGCCAGCAGCTCCAGCGGCTGGGGCAGTTTATCATTGAGCTGCGCCACGAAAATATTAAGGATGTAAAAGAAGACGGCGTTTTTCCGTATACACAAAACATCAATTTGCGGACTTTTGCCATTAAAGCCATTGCGGACAAACGCGATCGAATCGACTTCCCTACGAAGGGGATCAATAACTACTGGTCGTGGGAATCGGGCAATAAATTGGTGCTGGGCAGCACGGAGCCGTTTACTAAAATTTTAGTCAATCTGGAAGGTTATTACACCTTCAGAAAGCGGGCCACCTGGCATGTGCGCACCTTTTTTGGCGTGGCCGATCGCAGTACGCCCTTTTCCGAGAATTTTCGGCTGGGCGGTATGGATGAATTTTACGGTCTTTACAAAAACGAATATTTTGGCCGACAGTTGTTTTTGTTTAGCGGCGAGTATCGCATCAAACTACCTCTGGAATCATTCCTGCGCGATAATTTCATGTTCAGGAATTTTTATGTTTCGGCGCGCTATGACCTGGGGGGAATATGGCTCGATCCACAGCTGGTGTTTTCTCTGGAAGATTTTTTTACCGGTATTGGGGGCGCGCTGGGAATCGACACGGTTCTGGGGCCGCTTCATTTTGCCATCGGGCATTTGACGGGAGGTAGAACCGTGGGCTATATTTCTTTAGGATTCAATTACTGACGACGCCATCCACCATTGTTTAAATTGCGCATGTTGTAAAATTTTTTGGTGGGCTTTATGAATGGCCCACTCTTCCAGCTCGTTCCGCCGAATCCAGCGCGTCTGAATGTATTTTTCAGAATTAAAAGAGATTTTTGCGGCGCTTTGCAGTAAAATCGGCCGGTATTGCAGATGAATGTGTGTGTAAATCTGCTTCAGAACCGGCATGGGTTTGCAGGCTTTCACGGTAAATTGAGGAAATTTGCTGCTCAGGATGGCTGCAACCTGCGGAGAGTTTTTTTGCAGCGGCGCGTCGAGTTCGATGGTAGGGAATTCCCACATGCCGGCCAGCATGCCTTTGCCAGGCCTTTGTCCGACCAGTAAGTAGCTTCCGTGGCGAATGACGAACACCAGATGAAATCGCTTTTTTCTGGCAGGCGTAGAAGACTTAAAAGGAATGGCGTCCACCTTGTTGCGGTGAAAAGCCTGGCAGCTGGTATGAAGCGGGCATTGCGCACACAATGGAGCGGCCGGTTTGCAAACCAGGGCGCCTAATTCCATGATGGCTTCGTTAAAAAGGCCGGCCTGCGTCGGTAAAAGCAATTGCTGCGCTTTTAATTGAATGGCTTTACGTGTGGCGGAAAGCCGAACATCGTCTTCAATAGCAAACAAACGGGATATGACGCGAATGACGTTACCATCGACTACGGATAATGGCTGGTTGAAGGCGATGGAAAGGACGGCCGCGGCGGTGTAAGGGCCGATTCCCGGTAAGGTGAGCGCAGTTTTAAGATCAGTAGGAAAGCGGCCGTTAAAATGGGTTACAATTTGCCGGGCTGCTTTTAGCAGGTTGCGCGCTCTGGAGTAATAGCCCAGTCCGGCCCACATTTGCAAGATATCGTCTTCGATGCTGCGGGCTAATTCAAAAATGGTAGGAAAACGCCGGATAAATTTTTGATAATAAGGTATTGCCTGAGTTACCTGGGTTTGCTGCAATAAAAATTCCGACAGAAACACGGGATACCAATCGTTGGTTTGGCGCCAGGGTAAGTCTCTTTTGTGATGTTTAAACCATTGAACCAGGGCCAGGGAAATTTCTTTCATTTTACTCCGTAAGTTGCTTTTTATTTTGGATAACGCAAGTTAAGGAAAAAATATTTTGCAAAAAACAGTGAGGTTTATGGAAAGGGAAAAATAAATGCAAGGAAGAATGGGCGTAAAAAAGATAGGTGGTGGGGATGTTGAGGGGGAGAAGCCCGGGGCAACGCCCCGGGCTGTGGTGGGGGAGGTGAGGGTGGAGCGCTCTGAAAGAGCGCTCCGACTTTCTCTTTTACGATGGGATTGTCATTGGGTGATATCACCGCGTGAAACCGCCGATAAGTCAAACACAAATAACGTCCGGCCTTACAAAGACAGTTGGCCGAAATGATCATGACGTGGGATTAAGAGTGTAAGCCCGGGGCGTTGCCCCGGGCTGCGTTCTCAGCCCACAAAAAAGCCCGCTCTGTCAGAGCGGGCTTTCCCCCAACTTCTATATCTCCCCCCTTCCCCTTACTTTTTCACTCCGTTCCAAAAGCTAAAAAAAAATCCGGACGCACGGCAAACCATGCATCCGGATTCATCTCAAATTGCTAAAGAAAGTACTTCTATTTCAAAAGCACCATCTTACGGATAAAAGCCTTACCGTCTTCAGTGGTCAAACGGTAAAAATAGATTCCTGAAGCCAGTTGCGAACCATTGAAGGTTACCACATGGTAGCCCGCCGGCTTGTCGCCTTCAAAAACGGTAGCCACTTTTTTACCCAGAATATTGTAAACCGTAATGGAAATCTTTCCGGCTCTGGGCAGACCAAAACGGATTTTAGTCAATGGATTAAACGGATTAGGGAAATTCTGGCGTAATTCAAATGATTTCGGAATTTGCGAGAACAAATCGTCCTGCAGGCCGGTGGGCGAGGTAACCACCACTTCGATGGTGTCTCTGGTCGTGGCGGAACTGTCGTCGCTAAGGATGCAGGTCAGCTGAACCGTTCCGGCAAACTGCGGCGCGCTTAACGTTAGATTAGTTGATTCCGTATCATAGCTAAATTTCAAAGAGTCATTGCTGACCATGAAATTCCAGCTTAGCAGAGAATCGGGCGTATCGATATCAAAGGCAAAGTCTTTCATGGTCAAAACATAAGTGGTGTCATTGTCAAAGGTGATCTCAGATGGCAGGTTCCTGATTTCAGGCGCATCATTAACCGCTTTTACATTAACCAATACACTGGTAGAATTGCCCACCAGACCGTCGTCAACCGTAAGCGTCAAAGTGTCGCTGCCAAACCAGTTGGCCGGCGCTTTTAGGAGGAAGGCGTGGTCTTTCTTTACAACCGTAACGACCTTTGCGCCCGTCAAATCAAAGTTTAATGTCGAATCGGGATTGTCTTTATCTTCCACATACGGATACCAGTTGCTAATGTCATAGAGCAGCGAGTCGTCTTCCTTAAAGGTTAAGGTTGGCAGCGGCAGGCTAAAGCTAACGGTGTCGTTCACGGCCAGCACTTCAAACGTAACAGTCATGCTATCCGCCAGCCCAGCCGTATCGACAACGGTCAATGTTAATACTTCGCTGCCGTTCCATTCGCTTGAAGGCGGTTCCACAAAGAGAAAACGCTGGGGCGTAATCGTGGCAGAAAGTTCTATCTGTCCTTTGACCGACCAGCTCAATAAACTGTCCGGATCATCCACATCGCTTACGTAATTATCCAGCGCAAAAACGTCGAAGGATTGCCCTTCCATAATGATCTGATCGTCCATCTGGATCACAACCGGCGCATCATTGACGGGCGTAACGGTAATTAAGACCTTTGCCGTGTCCAGAGCGCCGTTGCCGTCGCTAATCACGTAGCTCAGACTGTCTTCGCCGAAAAAGTTGGCAAACGGACTATAGGTTAAGCGATTGTTTGCCAGCGCAATCCGGCCGTGCAGAGCAGAATCGATGGCCGCTATTTGTAGCGAATCGCCGTCGACATCAAAATCATTTTCAAGCAGAGCAATAACCAGGCTGCTGTCTTCTGCAACGCTGGCCGTGTCGTTCATGGCCACGGGCGCATCGTTAACCGGCAGCACTGTAAACTTGACGGAATCCTGATCCATGGCGCCGGAAGTATCCGTAACCGTGAGCACAACGATTTCAGAGCCGTACCAGTTTTCATCAACGGGTTGGGCAGTGAGCACGCGGTCATTGGATATAGAAACCGCGATGTTTTGTGTAGGGCCTGCCTGCCATTGTAAAACGCTGTCCGGATCGTCCACATCGCTGACAAAAGCATCGAGTTCAATGGGCTCAAAAGCCTGCCCCTCGTTGGTCTGTTGTTCATTCAGGCCGCTGATCATGGGCGGATCGTTAACCGGCGAGATAGTTACAAATACCGAAGCCGTGTCTAATCCGCCGTTGTTGTCGCTGACCACGTATTGAAAGGAGTCGTCGCCGTAATAATTGGCGGCCGGCGTGTACTTAATCAATGTGTCGGCCACAATGCTGGCCGTACCGTGATTTAAATTCAAAATTTGAGTTATGGTCAACGGATTATTTTCGGCGTCCGAATCGTTTTGCAGGACGGCAATGTGCAACGAGGAATCTTCGCTGGTGGCGGCGTGGTCATCCACAGCCAGGGGCGGATCGTTAACCGGCTGTACGGTAAAAGTCACGGTGTCACGGTCGCTTAAGCCGCCCGGATCGGTTGCCGTAAAAACGATCTGTTCGCTGCCGTTCCAGTTGGGATCGGGGATGGCAATGTGCGCCACGCGATCGGC
This sequence comes from Caldithrix abyssi DSM 13497, assembly GCF_001886815.1. Lineage (GTDB taxonomy): Bacteria > Calditrichota > Calditrichia > Calditrichales > Calditrichaceae > Caldithrix > Caldithrix abyssi. The sequence continues at coordinate 4,187,143 of NZ_CP018099.1, read as the reverse complement.
CGAAATGGAAACCTGCAGATCCTGATTGCCGCTGTACGTCCAGTTAATCTCGGAATCGGCGTTATCCACGTCGTTCACGTAATTATCCAATACAATATCGCTAAAGGTTTCGCCTTCGTTAATGGTTTGATCGGGAATATCAGAGACAACCGGCGCATCGTTTACCGCTTCAACGGTCACATAAACGGTTGCCTGCGCGCTTCCGCCATTGCCGTCGTCAATGGTATAGGTAAATGAATCGCTGCCCGACCAGTTTGTTTCAGGCGTGTAAATCACCTGATTGTTGTCGATGACTGCCGTGCCGTGCGTGGGAGAGCTAACTGCGCTAACCAGTAAATTATCTCCGTCAACATCTGAGTCATTGGCCAGCACATCGATGGTGGCGGCCACATCTTCAGAAGTGGTAGCATTGTCGTCAACCGCGACGGGGGCGTCATTGATGTTGTTAACGGTAAAGGTTGCGGCATCCTCTCCGTAAGCGCCGTCTGGATCGGTGGCCCTGAAGGTGATGGTTTCGGCGCCGAACCAGTCGGAATCAGGCACAGAAACCGTTGCAATATGGTCGGCAGAAATAACAACAATTAAGTCCTGATTGCCGCTGTAAGTCCAGGTCAGTTCCGATTTGTCGTTATCCACGTCTGTTACATAATCGTCGAGCGCAATGGACACAAAGGATTGGCCTTCGTCGATGGTCTGATCGGGGATGTCGGAAACGACCGGCGCATCATTTACGGCATTCACTGTAAAGGTGGCCGGATCGCTATCGGAAAGGCCGTCCGGATCGGTGGCCGTAAAGGTGATGGTTTCGCTGCCGTACCAGTCAGCGTTGGGCGTGCTGATGGTTGCAACCCGGTTTTCATCAATTGTCACGATGAGCTCCTGGTTGCCGCTGTATGTCCAGGTCAGATCCGATTCCACATTGTCAATATCGGTGACATAATCATCCAGATAAATCTGTGTAAAAGATTGACCTTCGTCAATGGTCTGGTCGGGAATATCGGAGACGACCGGCGCATCATTCACATTGTTTACCGTAAAGGTGGCGGCGTCGCTGCCGGAAAGGCCGCCCGGATCGGTGGCCGTAAAGGTGATAGTTTCGCTGCCGTACCAGTCGGAATCGGGTGTTTGAATGGTGGCCACCCGGTTTTCATCGATGGTTACAATTAACTGCAAATTGCCGGAATAGGTCCAGGTCATTTCGCTGTCGGCATTGTCTTCATCTTCCACGTAATTATCCAGATAAATCTGTGTAAAGGATTGACCTTCGTCAATGGTCTGGTCGGGAATATCCGAAACGATCGGCGCGTCATTGACGGCCACAACCGTTAAAGTAAAGGTTTGCGTATCGGTGGCATTATTCAGGTCAGAAACCTGAATAACCACCGTGTAATCGCCGGCTTCTTCATCGGTCTGGGGCGTTCCAGAAAGCAGGCCGGTAGCGGCGTCCATACTTAAAAAAGCGGGCCCCTGCAGCAGGGCATAGGTCAAAACTTCTTCCGCGTCAGGATCTTCGGCCACCACCTGATAGGTGTACAATTGATCCTCGGTGGCCTGGGTAACGGGCTGAGAAACGATTTGCGGAGGCGTGTTCTGATACTCGTATGGTCCCATATCCGCCACCGCCGTACCGTCGCGGTCGCCGTCAAAGGGGCGCGGTTCGCCGTCAAAATCGACAGTTGGCGCATTGGTGTTATCTCCGGCATCGACCACGGGCGAGTTGGCTTCGAAATGGAAGTCGTCGTTGGCCGCGTCTTTAAACTGAGGATCGGCGTCGATATTGCCTTCGCCCGAGTAGCCGCCTTCGACGTTGGAGTAGGTTAAGTCGGGCACGCCGAATATCTGGTTGCTGGAGTTGGCGGAGTTGCCGCGGACGATTAAATTTTTACCGCTGAGCAGGCTGGAAGAACTGTAAAGAAAAATACCGCCGCCAGAACCATTGAGCGAGGAATTGTCGTAAACCAGGTCGTTGAGCATGGTCATATTGGTGTTGGCAAAGGAGCCGATTCCGCCGCCGCCCAGTCCGTCGGCTTTGTTGTGAATGATGATATTATTTTTAAGCGTCGGAGTAGCCAGTTCGAATACCGAACCGCCTTTAATGCCAATTCCGCCGCCGTATTGACCGGCAATGTTGTGACGGATCAAATTAAATTCAATTTTTGGCGCGCCTGCGGTAAAAATCCCGCCGCCGCCTTCAACCGCTTTGTTATGCTGAATCGTACAATGTTTGATAACCGTATTGGAATCGATTGAAGCAGCGCAAAAGATGCCGCCGCCATTGTTCTCGTAATCCTTGCCGCCGGAAAGGTCGATATCGGCATCGCCTTTTTCAATGCGGCAGTGAATCAGTTTATTTACCGTTGAAGCCCCGGAAAGCAGTTTGATGCCGCTCCATTCCGTGGCGCTGCCCGGCGCGTCATCCAGCGTAAAAATGATTGAATCCTGGGTGTTGCCTTCGGCGATCAACGAACCATAAACCAGAAACAATACATCATCATGAAATTTTACAGTAACCCCGGCTTCGATGGTCAAAGTGGCGCCGGCCTCGACAATCAATGTGTCGTTGGGAACATCCACAATCCACACGCCGTCGCCAGAAGCATTGTTCTTAGTCCATGTGGTGTTGGCGCTGATGGTAGATTGACTCCAGGTGTCGGCGAACAAAAATGAGCTTGCGAGCAGGATAAAAGATACTAAGTAAAAAACTTTTCGCATACGATGACCTCCTGTCAAAATTTTCACAAAATGTTTATTCAAAGGTAATAAAAGCTACCTGACTTTGATTTGATTTAAATCATACTTTACGATTATTGATTATTTGTTAAAAGTGGATTTATTTTTTTCGCAGGCAAGGCGGCTTCCGCATCCATGGCGCAGCGAAATCCCAAAAATTCAAAGGTGCATTCCGGTGGATACCAGGTGCGGTAAGTGGTGCGTAAGTAATCGCCGCTTCTGTTCCATGAACCGCCTCTGATTACTCTGTACTTACCCTGCGCCGGGCCGGTGGGGTTTTCCGCGGGGGATTGGGCGTAATATTGCGGATCGTACCAGTCGGCGCACCACTCTAATACATTTCCCTCAAGATCATAAATGCCAAAAGGATTGGGCGGAAAATAACCGACCGGCGAAGTGTAAGGGAAACCGTCTTCGTAGTTATTCATGACGATGCGGTGGTAATCTTTTTGCCGCAGAGAAAAATCGGCCACATTGCCCAAAGACGTTATATAGGAACGCTCAGCGGTCAGTGTGTAATTCAGGGAGTTGCCCCCGGCTTTAGCCACGTATTCCCATTCCGCTTCGGTGGGCAGGCGTTTGCCGGCCCATTTAGCGTAAGCCTGGGCATCGTACCAGTTAACATTGACTACCGGATGGTTGTCCGAATTCCAGAAGGGCTGAAGAGGCATCTGCCGGCCTGTGGCAATGCAAAAGCGCTTAAACTCGGCAACGGTTACTTCGTATTTGTCCAGGTAAAACGATTTTACGTAAACTTTGTGCACCGGCTGTTCGTCGGCTTTTTTGTTTGACCCCATCATGAACCAGCCGCCGGGTATTAAAATCATGCCGTCAAACTCCTGCGGAAGCGTTGGGCCAGAGCTAACCATGGTTTTTGCCGATTGCTCTTTTTTCAGAAAATCTATTTTTGACTGACAGCCTGTAAAGTAAAAAGCAGCAAGCAAAGCCAGAATGATTATTTTATTTAACATCTATTATTCCTCAATTGTTTTCAAGCCTTAATAATATAAAGTCGAAAAAAAAAGAGAAAACTTGATGTTCAGGAGAGAAAATGGTAAAAAAAAAGCCCTGCTTGTAAAAACAGGGCTCTTTGGAATCGTTGTGTGCAATTTTATGGTCTGGGAGGGAAACCTTTTGGCCCCATTTTCATACCGGGTTGCATCATTGGCCGACAACCCTTTTTACCTTTATGTCCCATTAGAAACATGGTGTCGAATTTTTTCTTCTGGGCATCGGTTAAAAGCGAACGAATTTGCCGATGATGTTTTGCTCTTTCCAGCGCCATTTTTAATTTTAGATCATGAATCTTCTGTAATTGTTTTTCCAGTTGTTTGTCAGAAACTTTTTCGTCAATAACCATTAAGCGGAAATCTTTCTGTAATTTCTGCAAATCGCCCTGCATGGCTATCATCTTCTTTTGCATATCAAGACGGATATCCAGGACGCTGTTCAACTGCTCGGCAGTCAGATCGAGTCCCCTGAGCATGGGCATATTGCCAAACTGTCCCTGCATTGGGCCGGGACCTGGCTGAGCGAATAGTCCACCCACCAGGAGCAAACCGATTACTACGACGGAATAAATTTTTTTGGTTAACATAATGTAACCTCCTTTGTTTTGGTAAAACTTTGACATTTGCTTTAATGTAGTTCAATAATCGTGCCAGGAGAAAAAAAGGCGGTTTGTCAGTGAAAACAGCGTAATTAGAAAGGATATAGGACAGAACTGCCGAAGGGCGGCGGCAAAACTGCCGAGTTCCTGGAATACTCATGCAAAAGATGCAGCGCAGGGGGCGAGGACAAATGTTTTAATTTGAAACATTCTTCGCGCCCTTTGTGACTTCTCTGAGCTCTCGGTGATTGGTTAAATCCCTGCGGAAATAGGAGTTTTTCTTCTCATCCTCAACTGGCAAACGATTGTTTCAAGGCATTAATTTTTTCATTTAAAAATTTTTGCAGCGCGGGCTTCCAGAAAAAGCGGTTCAGCAAACGCGCCGTCCAGCCGGAAACGCGGTAGTTTAACTGCCACTGAATATCGGTGCTTCCATCCACCAGTTCTTTTAAGGTGATCTGATGACGCATTTCTTTCCAGGCGAAAAGGGAAGGGGAATCCATGTCGGGAAGTAAGGTCAGCCGGTAGTTTACTTCGTCTCGCTGCATTTGATACGAAAGTTTTAAAGCATGGTCGTTAGTTCCATAAGTAAATTCGATGGTAAGGGGCGATTCGCCGGAAGCGGTCAACTGTTTGACCAGCAGCTTAAAAGCCGCCGGCCTGGGAATATCCGTGGTAAAGTCGGACGATAAAGCGCTTTCAGATTCCGAAGTAAGAAGTAGCGTAAAAAAGACCAGTACGACGAGTGTGTTAATCAAAAACAGAATTCGTAAAAACTTCATTTGATCAAAAGCATCTTTTTAGTTTGTTGTCCTTCAGCGGACAATCGGTAAAAAAAACTGCCGGAAGGCAGCGGCTTCTGTCGATCGTCGCGGCCATCCCATTGAACCTGATGCAACCCCGCAGGCAGCGTGCCTTTTACCAATTGCCGCACTAATCTACCATTCAAATCGAATATTTGCAATTCGATTTGCTGGGATTTGTGTAACTCAAAGCGAATGGTTGTAAAAGGGTTAAAAGGATTGGGAAAATTCCCGATTAAACGGAATGTACGGACAGGGGCTTTTGGTTGATCAATTGCCGTGGCCAATAAGCCGTCGATGGTTTGTTGAATTTCCTGTAAGGGCACGCCCGCTGCCTTAAAACGTAAAATACCCTGCCGATCAATAATCGTACTGTAGTCGTAAACGATCTGGTAGTTTTGCATGGTCTGGCTGCCATTTAAAAGCAGGGGGTAGGTGAGTGGTGGACTGGTGCTGTTTTTGAAATTCTCAACGAATTGTTGGCTGCCATCCCAGCAATCGATGCCAAGCACTACCACGTCGTCGCGCGTATATTTTTGATAGATTCCGGTTTCTGTACTGCCGCCGGCAGAAATGCAAAAAGGTCAGCTGTAGCCAAACCAGAAAATGTACACGATTTTTCCCCGATAGTCAGATAGTTTATGCTGAACGCCGTTTAGATCGGTTAAGGTAAAATCCGGCGCAGGCTGGCCGACGTTTTGTGACAGGCTGATGGAAGCCCATATTAAAACCAGTGAAATAATGCGCATTTCTTTCTCCGTTCTATAATATGATCATTAATAAATCAAACGTAAATAAATTCAAGGAAATTTCAGGAGTTTTAAAAGACGTTTAAAAAAATCACCAATTATCAATATGTTGCAGGAAATCATATCACAGCCGGTTTAATTTTTTTTGGGGGTACTTCTGATCTTTAATTCGTTAATATTTAAACCGATTGCACTTATTGGAAAGTCAGAATTTGATTATTACCGCCCATTCTATGTAAATTGTCTGAAAATCAAAAGGGGGGATTATATGCAGCGCCTGCGCGTTTTTATTTTGATTTTTATCATATTCTCATCCCTGGAAGCGCAGAACACGGAAACTTCGCGTATTCTGGAATATCGTTCTCCAGCATTGTGGCAAGTTTTTGAACCTGATAGTGTTGACGCTAGGAGTATTTTATACTTCAATCGTTACGCCTATCAGGTAGCAAAGTACGGCGTGTTATCCGGCATAGCAGGAGCGAGCCTGGGCGCCGGGCTCATCTGGCTTAATACGCGCAATCAGCCGACGTGCGATTTGGGGTGCGCCATTGCCTACGCAGTGGCAACTCTGGGCGGGGGAGCTCTTGGATTTGCATTAGGCACATTATACGCTTCGATTAAATATAGAGACGATGTCGGCAAGACTATTCATACAAAAAAGCGAAACGTCGTCTTTAAAAAAACGGGAATTTCTTTAGAGCTTGCCAGCCCGGGCTTTTATCGTGGGTTGCTCTACCGAAGGCTCACTGAAAAAAAATATCTGCCCTCGACCATAAGCGTTCATTATTACACACAAGAAGCATCGTACAATTATGAATCGACTGCTGCGGGCGAAACAGGGCCTGAGATGGTGTTTATGGATGGGCGCATTTCCGGTGTGAGCGCTCGTTTGCTGTGGGTGGACTACCGCCGTGTGGCTGGCTGGCTGTACGGGGTGGAGGTAGGATGGGGGAGCGGCACCCTGAAAGAATACCGATACAATCAATGGAAGAACAAAAGCGTGTCAGGAATGCATGTGCAATTGTGTTTTGGAAGCAATATGAACATCACGCCTGTTTTAGGCGTTACAGCTTTTTACCGCTACCGGCTCTATGGGTTTGTTGAAGCTTTGCAGCCGCAGGGGTATCAATCTATGGACGATCGTAGCTCATTTGTGGTGGGCCTGGTGTTTTATCTGTATTAAAATTTTTAAACACTGTAAAAGCGCCGTTGCTTTCCCGAAAAAATGAGCGGTAAATCATTAAATGTCGAAGTTTTTCAGTAACCGTTGTCAGCTAACCGTAAATGAAGGGGAAGCGCACTTTGTGTAAAATGGGGCTTCCGGCGTTTGAATAAATCGATACAGGAAGGAGAAAATTGTAAATGAAACGTTTGGTCCGTCTTGCTGTTTTTGCTCTTTTTATCATCGCCGCTGCCGTCTTTTGTAATAAACAAGAAGGCGTTGATGAACAGACCTACCGGGCCTCAATCGACCGCTGGCACAAAGAGCGTGTTGTCCGGCTTACAAAACCGGAGGGCTGGTTGAGTCTGGCGGGATTGTACTGGTTGAAAGAAGGCGAAAACACCTTTGGTTTTGGCAGGGGGCATGATATTGAATTTCCGGGTGAAAATGGGCAGGCACAGCTGGGAAGTTTTTTGCTGCACGAGGGAAAAGTTAGCGTAATCTTAAATCCGCAGGCGCAGGTACTGGTGGACTCACAGTTTGTTTTGCAGAGCGAATTGAAAGATGATCTGCAGGGACGGCCTACGCGCATGGAGCGCGGACGCTATTTGTGGTACGTTATTAAGCGGGGCGAACGTTTTGGCATTCGCTTGAAAGATCGTCAGAATCCGAAGATCAAGCAGTTCAAAGGCATCAAACGCTTTCCGGTGGACTTAAAGTGGCGGATTAAGGCGCGTTTTGTACCTTATGATTCGGTCAGAATGGTTATGGTGCCCACGGTTCTGGGTACGCAAGCGCCGTCCCGATCGCCGGGAGAGCTGGAGTTTACAATGGATGGACGCACATTCCGCCTGCAGGCGCTGGCCGATTCGCCGAACGAACCGCTTTTTATTATTTTTTCCGACGAAACCAACGGTCGGGAAACCTACGGAGCGGGAAGGTTTCTGGAAACAGAAGCGGTAAATCAAAAAGGCGAAACCATCATCGACTTTAACAAAGCGTACAATCCGCCCTGTGCCTTTACGGAATATGCCACCTGTCCGCTGCCGCCGGCGCAAAACCATTTGCCTGTACGAATAACCGCCGGTGAAATGATTTATGAAGACGGGCATTAAATCTTTGGTGTAGGTGTTAACGTTTTCGTTTTGAGAATCAGGAATATTTAAAGAAAATTTTAGTTAATAAAGTATTGTCGGGCCTGGCTTGTTGCCGGGGCTTTATTTTTAACGGAGAAAGGGAAATAATGAGTGAAAAACAAGCGATGTGTCCGTTATTTCCGGACATCCCCTGTCCGCGGGGCGATGAGGCGTCAGAAGCCTGCCGCGTAAGACTGGAAGAGGGAAATTATGATCCTGTTTCTGACTTCCGGGACTACCTGTTGATGAATTGCGCGATTCTGCGCGCCGAACAGCAAAAAGAAGCAAAAAATGGGCTTTGAAAAGGAGATTAAGGAGAATTTTGGAATGCCGGAAACAAAGGTAAAAAAGACGGATTTGCAGGGATTAAACAAGGATACTCTAAAATTGATCTATCGCAACATGATTCTTGCCCGCTTTATGGATGAGAAAATGCTGATCATGTTAAAACAGGGTAAAAGTTTTTTCCACATCGGCTGTTCCGGGCATGAAGCCATCCAGACCGCGGCCGGTTTTGGGCTGCAGGCAGGTTACGATTTTGCCTACCCCTACTATCGCGATCTGGCCTTTGTGCTGCAGTTTGGTCTTACCCCCGAGGAAGTTTTTTTGAATTTTCTGGCTAAAGAGGACGATCCGAGCTCCGGCGGCAGACAGATGCCCAATCATTACGGCCATAAGGGATTGCGCATCGTTTCGCAGTCGAGTCCTACGGGCACGCAATATTTACAGGCCGTGGGTACGGCCATGGCGGCCGTAAAACAGGGCAAAGACGAGGTGGTTTATGTTTCATCCGGCGAAGGAACCACCAGCCAGGGCGATTTTCACGAGGCCATTAACTGGGCGGCACGGGAGAATCTGCCAGTTATTTTTGTCATTCAAAACAATAAATACGCTATCTCGGTGCATGTCAGCGAGCAGATGGCCGGACATTCGGTTTATCGCTTTACTGCCGGTTATGAAGGCCTGCAGCGCTACAAGGTGGACGGCACGGATTTTTTTGAATCGTACCGCGTGATGAAGGAGGCCGTGGCTAAAGCGCGGGAGGGCAAAGGACCGGTGCTAATCGAAGCCGAAACGGTTCGTCTTTTGCCCCATTCTTCTTCCGATTCGCAAATCAAGTATCGTTCAAAAAAAGAGCTGGAAGAAGATCAGAAAAACGATCCCATTCCCAGGCTCGAAAATATGCTGCTTGAAGCAGAATTGTTCACGGTTGAAGAGCTGCAAGATTTTAGAAAACAGATTAAAAAAGAGGTGGACGAAGCGGCGGAGCGCGCCCAGAAACATGCCGATCCCGATCCGCAAACGTTGTACGATTATCTGTACGCTCCGGAAGAAGAGACAGCGAATCTGGTTTTTGAACATCAGGAACCGTCGGGCGATCGCGTGGTGATGGTGGATGCCATTAATCATGCTTTAAAAGAAGAGATGGCGCGCAACGACAAAATGTACGTGTTTGGCGAGGATGTGGCCGATAAAAAGGGCGGAGTGTTTACAGCTACTTCGGGGCTCTCCACGCAATTCGGCAAAGAACGGTGCTTTAACGCGCCGCTGGCCGAATCGAGCATTATTGGCGTGGCTATCGGCATGGCGATTAACGGATTGAAACCGGTGGTTGAAATTCAATTTGGCGATTACATCTGGACGGCTATGATGCAGATTCGCAATGAACTGGCCACCATGCGCTGGCGTTCTTACAATTACTGGAGCGCGCCGGTGGTGGTGCGCGTACCGGTGGGCGGCTATATTCATGGTGGGCTTTGCCATTCGCAGAATATCGAAGGATTTTTTGCCCATTTGCCGGGCATCAAAATCGCCTATCCTTCTAATGCAGCCGACGCCAAGGGCCTGTTGAAAACGGCCATTCGCTCTCAGGATCCGGTGCTCTTTCTGGAACACAAGGGGCTGTATCGTCAAAGTTACACCGCCGCGCCCGAGCCGGATGAAGAATATCTTTTACCTTTTGGCAAGGCAGCCGTTAAACGAGAAGGCTCCGATCTGACCATTGTCACCTGGGGCGCGCTGGTGCAAAAATCACTGGAGACCGCCCGCCTGCTGGAAAAAGAAGGCGCCGATATTGAAGTCATCGATATCCGTACCATCAATCCGCTGGATATGGAAACGATCATTCGTTCTGTAAAAAAGACGAGCAAAGTTCTGATTGCCCATGAAGATACCCTGTTCCATGGCTTTGGCGCCGAGATTGCCGCGCAAATTGCCGAGCAGGCTTTTGAGTATCTGGACGGACCTGTAAAACGCGTGGCCGGCGCAGATACGCCCGTGCCTTTCAGTCCGGTGCTGGAAAAAGCCGCTCTACCGCAAACGGAAGATGTTGTGAAAGCAGCAAGAGAATTGTTGGCTTATTAATGACCGGTTACAAGTTTAAGAGAGTACAAGTTGAAGTGTGTGCGAGTAAAAGTCAGGAAAGGAAGAATTGTGAATGGTGTTACACTGTTCTGAATTCGAATAAACCATTCAACTCTTAAACTTTGCAGTAGCTCCGGGTTTTGGTAGGTAATAATGTTAAACCAAAAATAGAAAAGAAGAAAATGAAGACAGTTGAAATGGTCATGCCCAAGATGGGCGAATCCATTACGGAAGGAACCATTCTCAAATGGTTAAAAAAAGAAGGCGATGTGGTGGGCAACGATGAAATCATTCTGGAGATCAGCACGGACAAGGTGGATTCGGAAATCCCCACGCCTGTTCCCGGGAAACTGGTAAAGCTGTTAGCCAGTGAAGGCGATGTGGTGGAGGTGGGGAAACCGATTGCGCTGATTGAAGTAGAAGGCGAGGCGGAAGAAGCGCTTACCGAGCCTGCGGCTTCCGAAAAAAGGGAAGCAAAAATAGAAACGCCCGATGAAAAATCTAATATAAAAAGTAAAAAAACAGACGGCCGTACAAACCGCTTTTACACGCCCGTTGTGCTGAATATTGCGCGCGAACACGGCGTTCCGATGAGCGAGCTGGAGCAATTGGAAGGAAGCGGCGCCGGGGGACGCGTTACTAAAAAAGATATTTTGCGTTTTATTGAAGAGCGCGAAAAAGGGCCGAAGGTTGCGACAGCCGCCGCGCCTGCGATGGAGACCAATGTTTTTGCCGGCGGGCCTTCGGATATCATTGCCATGGATAACATGCGTAAACGCATTGCCGAACACATGGTGCATTCTAAACAAACTTCTGCGCATGTTAGCCTTTATACCGAAGTGGACATGCAGGCCGTGGAGACCATCATTTCGCGCAATAAAAAAGCCTTTAAAGAACGGGAAGGATTTAGCCTGACTTACACGCCCTTTATTGTGGAAGCCACGGTGAAGGCGCTTAAAGAGTTCCCGTTTTTAAATGCTTCCATCGACGGTGATAACATTGTTCTGAAAAAATATTACAACATCGGCATTGCCGTGGCTGTGGAAAAAGGCCTGATTGTGCCCAATATTTTTAATGCAGATAGCAAGAATTTACTGGGATTGGCCAGGGCTCTGTACGATGTAGCCATGCGCGCCAGAAGCAAAAAATTAAAACCAGACGAAATTATGAACGGCACGTTTTCCATTTCCAATTTTGGCGTTTTTGGAACGGTGGTTGGCTTTCCGATTATTAATCAACCGCAGGTGGCCATCCTTGGCGTTGGCGCGGTTAAAAAACGACCTGTGGTCATAAATGACGCTATAGCCATCCGGCCGATTATGTACCTTTCGCTGACTATCGACCACCGTCTAATCGACGGCGCCATGGGCTCACAATTTTTGGAATGGGTGCGGGAGTATCTGGAAAAATATGATCCTGCTATGATTGTTTAAAACCATGAGGGGATAATGCAATTTCCGGAAAAGCATATATTTGTGTGTGTGCATCAGCGTGATGCGAATGCTCCGCAAGCTTCCTGCGCAAATAGCGGCGGAGGGGAAATCAGAGCGCGCTTGAAAGAAAGGCTGCTCGAGAAGGGATTGCATAAAACGTACCGCGTGAATACAGCCGGCTGTCTGGGAAAATGCGGCTGTGGGCCGACCCTGGTCATTTACCCTGCCGGCATCTGGTACGGCCGCGTTACGCTGAACGATGTGGATGAAATCATCAAAAAGTCGATTCTGGATAACGAGGTCATTGAGCGGCTGGATTTGAAAAAATAGGAGAATGCGCGCTTTAAAGATGAATGATCCATCTTAAGTAAACCAAAATACTTACTGCCACGCTGAAGGGGCATTATGTTTGAAAAACATTTTAGTATAAAGGAGGCGAGATTGTATCTGCCCGGTTTGAAGAAAGACCTGCCTGAAATTCAGCGCATTTTTGAAGAGCTGAAAGCAGTGGGATTTGATATTTACACCGGACGCTACAAACCGGGTTTTAATCCCGATACATTAGAAGCATTTCCGTATCAGTATCGCCGTTTCCTCAATCTGGTTAATAAGATTCTGGATGAAGGCATTCAGATTAAAAGCATTGAAGAAGGACTGATCGACTTTCCGGCTATCCGCAGCAATGGCGAAGAGGTATTCCTTTGCTGGAAGTTGGGCGAAGAAGATATTTTTTACTGGCATCCTGTGGACGCAGGATTCATCGGACGACAACCTCTGGGAACTTTTTAGCAATTCATTCATTTTTTACATTTGACTAAAAAATCTTTAATTTTACTCCTTAATTAAATTGAGTGAGACATGGTTATTGAGTTCGGGAAATTTAAAATAGAGCGCGGATTGTTTCTGGCGCCCATGGAAAATGTTAGCGATTACCCTTTTCGTATGATCTGCAAGGAACTGGGCGCGGATGTGGTTTATTCGGAGTTTATTAGTTCCGAGGCTCTGATTCGGGAGGCTGAAAAAGCCTTTTTGAAGATGACCATCAAAGCGCAAGAGCATCCGATTGGCATTCAGATTTACGGCAATCGGGTGGAGGCCATGGTCAAAGCCGCGCAACTGGCTGAAGAAAAGGGGCCGGATTTTATTGACATTAATTTTGGCTGTCCGGTAAAGAAAGTTGCCTTAAAAGGGGCGGGCGCCGGCCTGCTGCGCGATATTCCTTTGATGGTTAAGATCAGCGCTGCGGTGGCGCGGGCGGTTTCGCTGCCCGTTACCGCAAAAACAAGGCTGGGGTGGGATGCCCATTCCATTCAAATTGTTGATGTGGCGAAGCGTCTGGAGGATGTGGGCATCGAAGCCATTACTTTGCACGCCCGAACGCGCGCTCAGGGCTATAAAGGCCAGGCGGACTGGGAATGGATTCGAAAGGTAAAGGAAGCGGTTTCCATTCCGGTGATCGGTAACGGCGATGTAACCACCCCGCAGCTGGCAAAACAGATGTTTGAACAAACGGGCTGCGATGCGGTGATGATTGGTCGCGGGGCGATTAACAATCCATGGTTGTTTCGGGACGCCAGAGCTTACATTGAAACCGGGGAAATTCCACCTCCACCGACGTTGGCCGAACGTGTCGAGCTATTGATTCGTCATTACCGGTTAAGTGTGGAGTACAAAGGCGAACGGCGCGGAGTGATTGAAATGCGCAAGCATTTAAGCGGCTATTTAAAGGGGCTGCCGCACATCGCCCGATTTAGAAACGAGTTAATGCGCTTTGAACGTTTAGAACCGATCATTGAGAAATTGGAAATGTTGAAAAGTAGTAAAAAAATAAAAGAAACCGTACAATTAGACTGGTACAATAATGCAGAAAAACAAACATCGGAAATGAGCTGCGCGAGATAATTGTGATTGGATAAAGATTTGAAAATAAAAAGGAATTAAATTAAATTAAATTAAAATAATAAATTTTGTCGGAGGATTAGCCTAATTGGTAAGGCAGCGGTCTTGTCCCGTAGGGATCCCGTTGGGAAAAACCGCCGTCCGCACGGATCTTTGAGCATGTATGGTAGATAGGTTGGAGGATTAGCCTAATTGGTAAGGCAGCGGTCTTGTCCCGTGGGGATCCCGTTGGGAAAAACCGCCGTCCGCACGGATCTTTGAGCATGTATGGTAGATAGGTTGGAGGATTAGCCTAATTGGTAAGGCAGCGGTCTTGTCCCGTAGGGATCCCTTTGGGAAAAACCGCCGTCCGCAAGGATCTTTGAGCATGTATGGTAGATGGGTTGGAGGATTAGCCTAATTGGTAAGGCAGCGGTCTTGTCCCGTAGGGATCCCTTTGGGAAAAACCGCCGTCCGCAAGGATCTTTGAGCATGTATGGCAGATAGGTTGGAGGATTAGCCTAATTGGTAAGGCAGCGGTCTTGTCCCGTAGGGATCCCTTTGGGAAAAACCGCCGTCCGCAAGGATCTTTGAGCATGTATGGCAGATAGGTTGGAGGATTAGCCTAATTGGTAAGGCAGCGGTCTTGAAAACCGCCGTCCGCAAGGACTTGGGGGTTCGAGTCCCTCATCCTCCGCTTTAAAACCCTGGTCAATTTTTGCCAGGGTTTTTGTTTTGCCTGACGGGCGTTCGGAGCAAAGTTTTTTTGAAGGCTTTTCCCTGTGCACGATTACAGGCAGCGGTCTTGTCCCGTAGGGATCCCTTTGGGAAAAACCGCCGTCCGAAAGGACTTGGGGGTTCTGCGCAGCATCCTGTGGAGAGTCCCTCATCCTCCGCTTTACACCCCCGGTCAATTCTGGCCGGGGTTTTTGTTTTGCCTGAGAGGGGGTACGGAGCAAAGTTTTTTGAAGGCTTTTCTTTGTGCCCGATTACAGGCAGCGGTCTTGTCCCGTAGGGATCCCTTTGGGAAAAACCGCCGTCCGAAAGGACTTGGGGGTTCTGCGCAGCATCCTGTGGAGAGTCCCTCATCCTCCGCACCAAGCCCCGGTCAATTCTGGCCGGGGTTTTTTGATTTATTTGACAGGCGTTCTGAACAGAGTTTTCATTGTGTAAAATTAGAGGCAGCGGTCTTGTCCCGTAGGGATCCCTTTTGGGAAAAACCGCCGTTAGCAGGAACCAGGGACTTTGACAATTGGATAATAAATTGAAAGTGTTGTGTAAATTGCATATCTTTTTTACCAGGGTGATATATTTTAATGGAAGCCTAAGTTCTACTTATTATCAATGATCCGTTTCAAAAGGAGGCCGCAATTGGCAAAGCGGAATGCACAAAACAACAAATCCAATAATGGCGCAAACATAGGTTACGAAGCTGAACTATGGCGTATGGCAGACGCCCTACGTGGCAGTATGGATGCCGCAGAATATAAACATGTCGTTTTAGGATTAATCTTTTTAAAATACATTTCCGATGCCTTTGAAGAATTGCATGCTAAATTAGAAGCAGAAATTGACCAGGGAGCCGATCCGGAAGATCCGGATGAGTATCGTGCTAAAAATGTATTCTGGGTGCCCAAAGAGGCACGCTGGTCAGCGCTTAAAAACAATGCCAAACAGCCCAATATAGGCACGCTTGTTGACGATGCCATGCACGCCATCGAACGAGATAATCCCTCACTAAAGAATGTGTTGCCTAAAGATTATGCCCGGCCTTCTCTGGATAAACAACGTCTGGGGCAACTTATTGATATGGTTAGTAATATTATGGTTGGTGATGCAGAAGCGCGATCTAAAGATGTTTTGGGACGCGTTTATGAATACTTTCTTTCTCAATTTGCCAGCGCCGAAGGTAAAAAAGGCGGCGAATTTTACACACCGCGTAGCGTGGTCAAACTTCTGGTAGAAATGTTAGAACCTTACAAAGGTCGCGTTTACGATCCCTGTTGCGGCTCGGCAGGAATGTTTGTTCAATCGGAAAAATTCATTAAAGCGCATGGCGGGCGTGTAAAAGATATCGCTATTTACGGTCAGGAGTCAAATTACACAACCTGGCGACTGGCTAAAATGAACCTGGCCATTCGGGGTATTGAAGGTAAAATTGAACAGGGCGATACCTTCCAGAATGACCGGTTTCCCGATTTAAAAGCCGACTTTATCCTCGCTAATCCTCCATTTAACATGAAGGATTGGGGCGGCGATCGATTGAAAGATGACAAACGCTGGAAGTTTGGTATTCCTCCTAAAAACAACGCCAATTATGCCTGGATTCAGCACATGATCCATCATTTGTCGCCGTCCGGTGTTGCTGGTTTTGTCCTGGCGAATGGTTCCATGTCCTCCAATCAATCCGGTGAAGGGGAAATCCGTAAACAAATCATTGAAGCCGATTTGGTGGATTGCATGGTGGCTCTGCCCGGACAATTGTTTTATTCCACACCGATTCCGGCCTGCTTGTGGTTTTTAGCGCGGGATAAAAAGAACCATCGTTTTCGCGATCGGCGGGGTGAAGTTTTGTTCATTGATGCCCGAAATATGGGACAAATGATCGATCGGACGCATCGCGAATTAACGGATGAAGAGATACGTAAAGTTGCAGATACCTATCATGCCTGGCGTGGTGAGTCTGACGCTGGAACATATGAGGACGTGCCCGGCTTTTGCAAAAGCGCCACATTAGAGGATATCCGTAAGCACGGTTATGTTTTAACACCGGGACGCTATGTAGGCGCTCCTCCTCAGGAAGATGACGGAATCCCTTTTGAGGAAAAGATGACTGAACTGACGGCGAAATTGTTTGAGCAATTTACGGAAGCCCAGCGGCTGGAGGCGGAAATCAGAAAGAATCTGAAGCACTTAGGCTTTGGAGAAGACTATGAGACTTGATCCATTAAAGCCCTTTAATGAGCTCCCTTTACTCCCACCGGGAAAGGAAGTAGAGACCAGGCCTGTGCTGAAGAAAGCAATTACAGCCAATCGGGTTTTGGCTGAGCTTAAGGGATTAGGGCTTACCATTCCCAATCAGGCCATGTTAATCGATTCATTGATCCTTCAGGAAGCCAAAGCCAGTTCCGAGATTGAAAACATCATCACCACAAATGATGCCCTGTACAGAGCATTTGCGGTAGCTGCCGGCAAAATAGATCCGGCGACCAAAGAGGTACTCCGATACCGTGAAGCGCTGTGGGAAGGATACCGATTACTTAAGCAGGATAATCTGCTTACTACTAATTTGTTTATTAGGCTGGTGCAGATCATTAAACAAAACCAGGCAGGCATCCGAAAAACTCCGGGCACTAAAATTATTAATGACGCCACCGGGGAGGTCGTTTATACACCGCCGGAAGGCGAAAATGTAATTCGTGAAAAGCTGAAAAACCTGGAAGCATTCATTCACGCAGAAGATGAAATGGACCCATTGGTAAAACTAGCGCTGATTCATTACCAATTCGAAGCCATTCATCCCTTTTCAGACGGAAACGGCAGAACCGGTCGTATCATCAATATTCTCTTTCTTGTTCAGCAGGGGTTACTGGAACTGCCTGTTTTGTATCTGAGTAAAGCCATTATTGAACGCAAAAGCGAATACTACCGACTGCTCAGAGAGGTGACAGAGAATGGCCAATGGGAGCCATGGATTTTGTTTATGCTTCAGGCCATTGAAGAAACGGCCGATTTTACGCGCAGACGCATTTTAGCTATTCGTGAGCTGATGGACGAAGTCGAGGAGGAAGTTAAAAAGAAACTTCCAAAACGCATCTATTCTAAAGAGCTTATTGAAATTTTGTTTCGTCAACCCTATTGTAAGATTGCTTTCTTGGTAAAGGCTGGAATTGCCTCACGTAATATTGCCGCCGGTTATCTGAAAGAACTTGTTAAAGCGGGTATTTTAAAACCTCATAAAGCCGGCAACGAAATGCTCTATTTGAATTGGAGACTTTTCGAACTTCTCTCAAGCGGATGAGATGTGCACTGAATTAGTGCACGCTTCCAAGAATTGCACTAATATTTAATAAATTAGTGCATTGTAAAATACGATAGGAGGTGCCAATTCCTTCATGATTGATGTGAGAAAACAAACTATTCTAAGGATGTCTGTTACATGTACAGGGATGATATTCCTTTTGTCAGGAAATGATATGGTTCCAGAACAAGTTTTTCCCATGCGAAAGAAAGAGGTACCGGAATATGGGGAGTGAATGGATTGAGACCACAATTGGGAAGTTTTGCCCATTTCACTATGGAAAAAGGCTACCCAAAAAAGAACGCGAATCTGGGCAAGTGCCGGTGTTTGGATCTAATGGAATAATTGGAAAACATAATAAATCTCTTGTTAATGGGCCTGGAATAATAATTGGCCGTAAAGGAACAGTAGGCTCTGTACATTTGTCGCCTGTTTCATTTTGGCCTATTGATACTACATTTTACATAGCTAATGGTAAAAGCAGAGATATTCATTTTACATATTATCTTCTTCAAACGCTTGGGTTTGACCAAATGAATGCAGATAGTGCTGTTCCTGGACTGAACCGGGAAGCAGCACATGCTCGACGAATACGTATTCCTCCCCTCCCCGAACAACGCGCCATTGCCCAAAATCTTTCCAGGGTAGATTCTGAAATACAGGCGTAAGAACGGCGGCAGGAGAAAATCAAAAAAATTAAACAAGGCATGATACAACAACTGTTAACCGGGAGGATTCGATTGGTATGAAAATATCCACCATCTTGGACCACATTGATAGTGGCCACATGGCTTTACCGGAATTCCAGCGCGGGTATGTCTGGAACCGCGATCAGGTGCGCGGGCTTTTCGATTCCCTCTACCGGCGCCATCCCATTGGCGGGCTATTGGTATGGGTTACAGAATCTCGTTCTGCCCTTTATCGCGGAGATGGGCAACTGGCGCCAGGAGTGGTTAAATTATTGCTGGATGGCCAGCAACGGATGACTTCCATTTACGGAGTAGTGCGGGGTAAACCGCCCAAATTTTTCGATGGCAATGCCAGTGCTTTCACCGGGCTATATTTTCATCTGGATCAGGAAGTATTTTCTTTCTACCAACCGCTAAAGATGAAAGATGATCCGTTGTGGATTGATGTATCCAGGCTGATGCAAAAGGGTACCAGCGGTCTGGGCGAGTTTATTGCCCGGCTCAGTGCTCAACCAGAACTGGCGCCCCGGGTCGGTGAATATGCTGGGCGACTTAGCCGGCTAATCGCCATACTGGATATTGATCTTCACGTGGAAGAAGTTACCGGAAAAGACAAAACCATTGAGGTAGTGGTGGATATTTTTAACCGGGTGAACAGCGGCGGTACTAAGCTCTCCAAAGGGGATCTGGCACTGGCCAAAATCTGTACCGAATGGCCAGAAGCGCGTGAAGTCATGAAGCAACATCTTGCCGAATGGGAGAAAGCTGGTTATCATTTCAATCTGGACTGGCTGCTGCGCTCCGTTAATACTGTGCTTACTGGAGAAGCTAAGTTTCAATTCCTGCACGATAAAACGGCTGGGGAAATCCAGGACGGTCTAAAGCGGGCTGTAAAACATATAAACACTTGCTTGAATCTAATTAGCAGTCGTCTGGGGCTGGATCACGACCGGGTTCTGTTTGGGCGTTTTGGTATCCCGGTGATGGTTCGCTATCTGGATAAGCGCACGGGACTGATGGATGAGGTGGAACGGGATAAGTTGCTATTCTGGTTTTTGCAGGCGGGAATGTGGGGCCGCTTTTCTGGTTCAACTGAGACTTACATTGATCAGGACCTGGAAGCGCTGGAAGGACCGGATGGGGGGCTGGATAAACTGATTGAACAATTGCGACTCTGGCATGGCGGTCTGCGGGTAGAACCTGGGCATTTTACCGGTTGGAGTTTAGGAGCCCGTTTTTATCCGGTACTCTATATGCTGACTCGCATGGGAGAAGCACGAGACTGGGGAACGGGATTGCCACTCAAAGCCAATTTGTTGGGACAAGGCAGCAAGCTAGAAGTGCATCATATTTTCCCCAAGGCAAAATTATATGATAAAGATAAAAAATGGCGTTACAAAAAGTCCGAAGTAAACGCCCTGGCCAACTTCTGTCTTTTAACAAAAGATACAAACCTTCAAATTAGCGATCGGTTGCCTGAGGAATACTTTCCGGAAATAGAAAAAAAACATCCGGGGGCACTGGCTTCCCAGTGGATTCCTATGGATCCGGAATTATGGAAAATTGAAAACTTCCTCGCTTTTTTGGAAGCTCGAAAAAAGCTCCTGGCCAAAGCTGTAAACGAACGGTTAAAGGAATTGCTCCATGGCGATACGAGATGGATTGAAGAAACCAGAGTGATTACACCGACTCCTGAAACAGTGCTTGGCGGAATAAGCAGCGAAGAAGAAGAACAGGAACTGGAAGCGCTTAATGCCTGGATGGAGGAGCAGGGTTTACCGAAAGGCATTTTGTCTTATGATTTTGCCGATCCTGAAACGGGGATTCAAAAGGCGGTATTTGATTTAGCCTGGCCCAATGGGATTCAAGAGGAGCTGAGCGAACCGGTAGCGATTTTACTTAACGAGCCCCCTGAGGTAATTGCACTGGCCAGTCAAGCAAGATTTCGTTGTTTTACTTCAATTGGTGAATTTAAAGAATATGTCAGATATGAAATTCTGGCTGAAGAAAAGGAAAAAATCGCATGAGCATCATCGGCGAGCGTGCTCGGCAAACACAGGAACGGGTAATCGCTTTTTTCCACAACGCCCTCGGTTACCGCTATCTCGGCAACTGGAAAGACCGCGAGGGCAACGACAATGTGGAAGAAGAATTGCTGACCGACTGGCTGAAGCGATAGGAGCACGGCGAAAAAATTTTTCACAAGGTGTTGTTTGGTATCCATCCGGTGAAGTACATCTTGACTTTTAAATGAGGTTTGTAGATAGTTATTTTTCGAAATTCTATTTCCAGTTTTTGGGCAAGTAGGTCTGCAAACTTATTTTCAGGTTAATCTGGCAGGGTGGTAAATAATTCTCTTAAATAGCCATTTGATTCAAGACCTTTAAGCTGGGTATGGGCCAATATGGTGTAAAAAATAGCGGCCCGTTCCGCCCTTTTATTTTAAAAAAGAACAAAAATTTTCAAACGCTAAGGCATTAGATATTACAAAAGAAGTATTCAGCCTCAACCAAAAATATTTTGCATGGATTTAAGCAACCACAGAGCGCACAGAGCAGTCACAAAGGAAGCAAAGAATGTTAAAAATTAAAAATAGTTTCAATTGCCTTCGATCCCATCTCTCAGAATCAAAGTCTGGGAGAAGGGCAGTTGAGCGTTGGGAGTTATTTCCAACGGTGTAAGTGATTTCAGCGCTGACCAGTTAGTAATGCCAGGCCGGTGACCAATCAATTTTGAACCATGATTTACTTGATTTCTGGATTTTCATGATTTGCTTTTTTTGCCTACAAAATTTTGGCTTAAAATTGAGTGTAAACTTTCACGAGTGAAAAAAATCAAGTTAATCCTGTAATCATATCAATCAAGGTTTAAAAACTATCTCTAAACATCTAAGGCAGCGTAGCCGTAACCAAAATCAACCGCAACGCGCGCAAAGTAATTTTCTCGCAGATTACGCCAATAATCGCAGAAAATGATTAAACAAATTATTTTAAGCGACCACAGATAGCTCAGATAAGTCACAAAGGCGCAAAAACGCTTTTAAATTAAAAATAGTTTCAATTGCCCTCACCCCCTTTCCAAGAAAAAGAGTCTGGGAGAGTGGGAAGAACTGTTCGTTGGAAATTTTTCTCCAATGATGTTCAATATTTGCGCATTTGTAAATTTCTATTCAACCATTCAACTAATTAACTATTCAACCAATCCAGCAGCATAAAAATTTTCGCGACCACCCTGGAGGCTGTTGCAAATTCAGTTTGAGTAAAATTCAAAAAATTTGTAAATTCTGGGCGACAGATAAAACAAGTAATAACAAAGGAATTCCATGAGTTTTATTACTTATAATCGCTCACAAATGAATCTCTTTGGCTATAGTGTGGAAGATTTTGCCAGAGACGATCCAAAGAGTCGATTTGTAGTGGAGTTGGTTTCGCGCCTTGATTTAAGTGCACTTTATTCCCGTTATAGTTCACAAGGCGGTGATTCTTATGCCCCAGACATGATGCTTGCCTTATGGTTTTATGCTTATAGTAACGGCATTACCAGCACCCGTAAGCTGGAGGAATTGTGTAAATATGATACGCGCTACATTTATATCACTGGGAATCAGCATCCGGATCATAGTACATTAAGTCGTTTTCGCAAGGCACATTTGGATTTATTAGACCAATATTTTGTAGAGATACTTTTAATTGCCCAGGCCGAAGGCATAAGTAGTTTCAACCAGATAGCCATAGATGGCACGAAAATCAAAGCGCACAGCAGTAAGCGTCATGGCTACACTGAGGATCAATTAGACAAACGTATAGAGAAGTTAAGAGCAGAGATCAAGCAATACATGCAGCGCTGTAATTTTGTAGAACAGGGGGCCACGGATGAATTAGATTTAGAAACTCTTCGAGCGGAGAAAGAACGGCTTGAGCGCTTAGAGAAAGAGATATTAGAACGTAAAGCCCAATTGAAAGAGCGTAAGAAACAGCTCAAATCAGAACATCGTTCAAGACATCAAATAAATGTAAAAGAGCCGGATGCCCGCATGATGCCTTCGGTGGATGGGCCGGGTTATAACGCACAATTAGGCGTAGATATGTCCAGTCATTTAATTGTAGCCCATGAAGTGGTAAGCCAGCCCAACGACCAGGGTCAATTCATACCGATCCAAGAACAAGTAGAGAAGAATCTTGGTTCAGATGATAAGCGATCTTACACGGCCGATTCCGGTTATCACAATAGCACAGACCTAAAAGAATTGGAAGAAAAGCAGATTGATGCCGTAATAGCCGATCCCCAGTTATCCAATCGTTCGATAAAGGAGACACCGACCTCCAAGGAAGAATTGCAAAAAGAAGAAAGAAAACTAAAACGAAGTGATTTTGTGTATCATGAACAGGGAGATTACTATGAATGTCCGGCGGGTAAGAAGCTTTTTCCAGTTGAGAGGAATAGCGAACGGATCGTATATCGTTCCAATGATTGTCAGGACTGTCCCTTAATTAATTTATGCATTTCCAGTAAAAAGAAAGTTAAGCAAATCCATCGTTCAGTTAATGAGAGTTATTGCGAACGTATGGCGAAAAAGTTACAAACTTCAGCGGCGCAGGAACGACTAAAAAAGCGTTCGGTGACAGTTGAACCTGTTTTTGGTAACTTGAAGCATAATTTAGGCTATCGTGGATTTTCCTTATCTGGTCTTAATAATGTTCGTAGTGAATTTACGTTAATGTGTATTGGGCATAATATTAATGTTCTATTTAAAAATATGTTAGGGAAACGTTTAGCAGCGTTTATAACAGCATCACAAGAAAAAGATGATCTATTAATTTTATTTTCAAAGAATATTTTGGCGTTTTTAATTCTATATTTTGCCCAACGCTTAAGAATGAGAAAAAATTATCAATATCGGAGAATATAAGCATTAATTCCTCCCCCCCATGCAACAGCCTCCCTGGCGGGACTGGATCTTCCAGAGGAAGTATCCTAACCAGGCACCCGGTAAAAAAATCGATTTAAGCAACCACAAAAAGGGCAAAGAAGTCGAGAAGGACAAGATATTGATGCCGGCGCTGGTCGTGAAAAAATAACTACTAAAGCATATTTTTTTAGTAAGTATCCCAAAAATAAATTTTTACGTATTGTTAAAAAGGTATTCTTTAATAAACCTTTTTTGCCGGTTTATCGCCTGGAACTAAAAGATGACTTCATCCTGCCGTTGAGGAAACATTTAGAACAATTTTACCAGATATCTCTGCCCGCTCGAGAAGTTCATGGGCACGCACAACATCGGTTAAGGGCATGCGCGCCGCAATAACCGGTTTGATCCTGTTCTGAACCAGCAACTCGAACAGGCGTCGCAGATCCTCTGTAAACCAGTCCATTTTCTTTTTGTATAAGGAACCAATGGAATAAAACGCCGTTGACTTTCCATTGGGCAAACAGTTCCATAACTGAAGCCGGATAAAATCAAGCGGGATGCTGCCGCCCCTTCCCAGAACGGCGTTATAAAAGCCATACGCAACCAGCTTTCCGCCCCGTTGTAAAACATCGAACGAGCGTTTGAAATGATCGCCGCCTATCGCGTCAAAAACGATATCAACTCCTGCGCCCGTCAGGCTGCGGATTCGTTCTTCAAAATCTTCATTTACGTAGTCTATTGGTGTTGCGCCCAGACGTTTTACCAGATCGTGCTTGGCGCTGGAAGCTGTGCCATACATTTTAAGTCCCATTAGGCCGCCCAGTTGCAGTAATGCCGTGCCAACAGCTCCGCCGGCGCCATGTATCAAAATACGCTGACCACGCTTTGCCTTTGCTACTCGATGTAACATTTGATATGCCGTAACGTAAGAAAGCACCAGGCTGACAGCCTCCGCCGGATCCAGTCCGGCAGGAACGGGCGTTAAACAATTTTCTGATAAACACAGATATTCCGAATAGGCGCCAATGATGGTAAGAGCAGCTACCTGTTGTCCAGTTTTGACGCGAGCTACGCCCGGTCCTAACCTGTCCACAACGCCGACCATGTCGTAGCCTGGCGTAAAGGGCGGTTTTACCTTTATTCCCGGATACTTGCCCTTACGAATCATCACGTCTGTGAAAGCCGCACTCGTAGCCAGTACTTTTACGCGTACCTCTCCAGGTCCGGGCTCTGGCAGCTTATTCTCTTCGATCACTCTGAGAACCTCTGGCCCGCCATAACGGGTAACAACGACGCGCTTGTAACTCAATGTTTCCCTTCCCTTATCCCTAACTTTTAATGTTATCAACCGCCGGGAGCTTAATGAATATGAAACATAACACCCGGTTTTTTTAAGTTTTTAGCGTTCGTAGCAAACTCGTTGCCTGCGACGCGCCTTATTTTATCCAGCAAAGAACGCAAAAAAATCGTTAAAGTGCAACTATTTTTTTCGCACAGTTTGTACGCGTTACAAGTTGTGGCAGAAATTAAAAACAAAAAACGCCATAGTCACGCAATTTGGTTTATTTATATTAAACGCCCACTATTATAAAGATAAGGCGTCGATGTCTGTTTTTTTAATCCGGAGAAGAAGCAACCCATTATTAAAGAAATAAGCCATGAAGACAGAATTTCGGCGCCGGCCTTGCGATTCAATTGTTTCAAAACAACATTGTATGCATATAGATGGCGTGAAAAATAAAAATATGAAAGGGCCGGAGGAATGGAAATGGAGCCGCAGGCCATTTTAGAAGCCTTTGAATAGTGCATTTACGAGCAGCCCAAATGTGAATAAGAGATGACGTTAATATTTAGTAAATCAAGGTGTTGTGATCGTAAGCGCAATCGGATCGTTGCTGCCCATTTTTCTCAGAAAAACAATTATTTTAAAGTTTATATCTGATTTACAGATGTGTTCATAGCAAGTCAGATCATCAAAGGCAAGGTGAAAAATAAAGAGATAATTATAAATATTGTAGCTGTAAAAAATCGTAATTGGTCTGCTTAAACCAGGGGCATCCCCTTTAGATAAAGGGAGTTGAAGCCGCAAATACAGTTTCCTTGATTAGATTGTATCTTATTTGTTGGTTGATCGCTCTTTTTTGCAAGATTGTATGTTATAATGAATCGCGTCTCCCTGATTGGAAGGCATGTAAGTTAGATTTTTTAGAGCCAGGCACTGCAAACTGCCCTTGCTGTTCTGCTGAAAAATGAGAGTGGTTCCTTGAAATTATTTAGGAATGTATAGCGGATTCATGCCAGAAATTGAATTGACTTAACATCATGTAAATGAATAAAATATAAAGATGAAAAAATGCAGCGTTTGCAATTCGTTCGAATTTAGATAAAAAAAGTAAAAAAATAACAAGAGTACTTGACTTTTAAAAAAAATTTATTTATTATGGGTATGCATACAGTTACAATAGCGTAAAGGGCATTGTAGTGGGAAGGCGTTTCTTTATTATATTGCTGTTCAGGATGAATAATCCCGGAATTAAATTTTTGAATTTAAATTAGCGATACAAAAAGTAAAAAGGATTAGAGATGGAAAAATGGCTTAAGTCTATTTCTTTTATTTTTGTCTCCATAGTATTTTTTCAGTTTAACCTTTATGCGGGTACAACCGGAAAGATCGCTGGAAGAGTAATTGACGCACAAACCAAGGAAGCTTTAGCAGGCGCTAATGTTGTAATCCTGAATACTTCACTGGGAGCTTCAGTAGATCTGGATGGGACTTATTATATCATAAACATCCCCCCCGGCGTTTATGATATAGAGGCTAGTTTTATAGGATATCAGACGGTAAGGAAACAAAAGGTTGTTGTAACGGTAGATAGAACGACTACGGTAAACTTTGAGCTCCAGCCTACTGTTCTGGAAACAGAAGTGGTGGAAGTAGTAGCCGAGCGAGAAGACATAATTAGGGACCTTACCGCAACAAGTCAAAAGGTTAGTGGCGCGCAAATACGTCAATTACCCGTTGAAAATCTTGGCGATATATTAAGTTTGCAGGCAGGTGTAACTCAGGATCCTGGCGGCGGGATACATTTACGAGGCGGTCGTTCCGATGAAATTCAATACTATGTGGATGGTATTGCCGTTACTAATCCCTTTGGCCGGGGGCTGGCCGTTCCCGTTCAGAATAATGTTATTCAGGAAATGGAAGTGATCAGCGGTACTTTTAATGCAGAGTATGGGCAGGCTATGTCCGGCATTGTTAATATTGTAACAAAAGAGGGCGGTGATCAGACCAATGTATCGTTTTCGGCCTATAGTGGAGATTTTGTTTCAACCCATGATGATGTGTTTATGAATATTAACCACATCGATCCATTTTCTCAGAAATATGTTGAAGGCGCTATCAGCGGTCCTGTCCCTTTATTTAACAAGCGGATTTATTATTTTATTTCGGGAAGATTTAGAGATGAAGAAAATTGGTTGTATGGCAAACGCCTCCACATGCCAAGCGATACGGCCGACTTTACAAGCCCGGACCCTGAAAATTGGGCGGTGCAGTATACAGGCGATGGAAAGATCATTCCAATGAATCCCTCGCGCGAGGTATCGTATCAGGCTAAGCTTACTTTTAAGCCATTTAGCAATCTAAAAATGAGTTACAACTTTCTGGGAAATAGTTCTCGATGGAAAAATTATGATCATCATAATAAATACAATCCGGAATACATCCCCACCCATTATTCTCAGGGGATTACCAATCTTTTTGTGCTCACCCATACAATCAGCGCCAGCACATTTCATGAATTTAGAATGTCTTATTATTGGGATAAGTATGAGCGGCATTGTCGAAAGGATCCGTTTGATCCGTTTTACGATCAAGGCATTCATAAAAAAATTGACGTTCCTCAGGATGTTTTTGCAGTGGGAGGCGTGGATGCCGGCTTTGAATATCGTGAAAATTTGACCACGGCCATAAAATATGATCTGGTTTCTCAGGTCAATAAATACAATCTTATTAAAATTGGAGTAGAATACCGCCGGCATGATTTAAAAGATGAATGGTTTGTTGTCCGGAAAGATGAGGGAACGAACTGGCAGTTGCAAATTGATGATTTAAGCTCATTCGCCCACAACTATTATCACAAAAAACCGCTTGAGCTTGCCGCTTATATCCAGGATAAAATTGAAATAGAAGACCTGGTCGTTAATGCGGGCATTCGTTTTGATTATTTTGATCCCAATAGTAAAGTGCCGGTGAATATGACAGACCCTTCGAATAAGCGAGGCGCGCCGGAAGATTACGCCTACAGAGACGCTACGGTTAAAACACAAATCAGTCCCAGATTTGGTTTGGCCTTTCCGATTTCTGATAGAGGTAATATCCACGTTGCTTATGGCCATTTTTTCCAGATTCCTGACCTGGGCCGGCTTTATGAAAATCCGGAGTTTGAAGTGATCGGCCGCTTTGAATCTTTTATTGGTAACGCAGACCTGGAACCGCAACGTACCACCATGTATGAAATTGGCCTTCAACAACAGTTAATTCAAAATTTAGTGATGAATGTAACCTGTTACTTCAAGGATATCCGCCATCTGGCGGGAACCAAACTCTATAAAACATTTGAGCAAGATGAATATGGTCAGTATGCTAATAATGACTATGGAAACGTATGGGGGATTACTGCCTCGTTAGATTTAAGAAAGATGGGAATGATATCTGCCAATCTGGATTATACCTACCAGATCGCAGAAGGCAACGGTTCCGATCCGAAGCAGGCTTTTTATGACGCCAGAAATCGCGATGAATCTGCCAAAACCTTGATTCCGCTGGACTGGGACCAACGCCATGTACTGAATGCAATTGTGACCGTATCGGGTAAAAGCTGGGGAATCAGTTCCATAAGCAAATTCCATACGGGTTTTCCTTACACGCCGATTACGACCTACAATCGATCCCCTAATATCCAGCTAAAGAATGAAGGAAGACGTAAGGCTGAATTTAATATGGATCTGCGACTCTACAAAAGTATTCATTTCGGAAAGATTACCACGCGCTTCTTTGTGAATATAGAAAATGTTTTTGACAATCTGCGTAATGAATACCGGCCTGAAATTACGGAAAGAGATTTGCGAGTCCATGAGCCCAAAACGTTTTTGAATTCGCTTTATGAATATCGATTTAATCCTGCAACACAACCGATGCCAAGATTAGTTAAAGTTGGACTTGACGTTGAAATGTAAACGCTCTGAAAAAATGTCAAAAGATGTGCAAACATAAAAATGGGTTATAAGGTTATGAAAGAAAAACATTTGCAAACAGGTTATTTACATTGGCTCCTTCTCTTTGCACTTTTGATTGGGGTACAAATCCTCCATGCTCAGGAAGATATTTACATTGACCCCAATAGAGGCGCTAAAGAGTTTCGAAAAGAATTAATCATGAATTCCAATAAAGTTGAGTCCATTGTAGGCAACTGGGGGATTTTTGGTAAAGTTAACCATCCCTATTCCGGAGTGTGGCCCAAAGGCACAGGGCATGGACACGTTCATGAGATGACTATTTTAGTGGGCGCCGAAGTAACCGGAATTGATGGACAGACGTATCATATTATCAGTGATTCATACGGAGATTTTCCGGACCGTGCTCCCGATGGTACCGAGTATTTTTGGAATCCAAAGCCGGGTTATGCTAATGATCATAGAATTTACATAAATCCCAATACCGGTGAAATCGATAGCACTTCTTTAATCGCTACCAGCACCGATAAGACCACATGGCCGGAGACATGGCCAGGAAAAGACGCCACATGGAATGGGCGCTGGAATGGTTATTTCGGAAAAGACCAGTTTATGGCTGATCAGGAATGTATTTATGTGATGGACGATTTTACTAATTCTGAATTTCCCTATTATCCCTTTATAGCAGATAGCACGCGGAGAGGTCTGGGATTGCAATGCGAAACACGTATGTTCCAGTGGGTACACCCCCTTGCGGAAGATCAGATATTCATCCATTTTCAGGTGACGAATGTTTCGGATTATGTTTATGATCGAAATATTTATTTTGGCGCTTTTGCAGATACACATCCAGGCGGTCTGGGGGCCTCTGACGATGATTCCGGATTTGATAAGAAGATGGATATGGTTTTCGCCTGGGATCATGATAATATTGGCGTGTGGACGAAATATAGAGATATTTTGCCGGGATATCTGGCCTGGAAGTATCTGGAGAGCCCCGGATTTGGAGATGATGGAATAGATAATGATGATGACGGATTAATAGATGAGCGACGGGATAATGATGCTGGAGAATGGATATTCGGACCGGTTGGGGATTATGGCGAGCCCAAATGGCACTGGAGCGGTGACGAAGATGGCGATTGGGATCCGCAGGTTGACGATGTGGGTAGCGATGGCATCGGCCCCAAAGATCCCAATTATGATGCGCCCGATTTGGACGGTACCGAAGGAAACGGAAAACCGGACCAGGGCGAACCTAATTTCGGAAAAACCGATAACGACGAATCGGACCAGATCGGTTTAACCTCATTTTATTCACCTCACTACGGTAGTGTTTATATTAGCAATGATGAAGCCATCTGGAATTATATTCAGCCGGGAGTATTCGAAACCCCGGCGCAAAATTCGAATAATCTTTGGATATTTGCTTCTGGACCTTTCTTGCTTGAACGCAATCAAACAGAACGCTTTTCCGTATGTTGGTTGTTCGGCGAAGACGAACGGGAAATTTATCGAAATGCGGTTACTTCCCAAAGAATTTATGATAACGACTATCGTTTTACCAAACCGCCACTGCAACCTACCGTAAAAGTAGTCCCTGGCGACGGCAAAATAACCCTTTATTGGGATAATATAGCAGAACGCTCCAGAGATCCGGTGTATGGGTACGATTTTGAAGGTTATCGTATTTACCGTGGTACCAATCCGCAAATGACCGAATCGCAGAAAATATCCGATGCCTTCGGTAATATTGTGTACCGAAAGCCGATTGCACAGTTTGATCTTAAAGACGGAATTAAAGGACTTCATCCCATCGCCATGGGTGAAGAATTAGGAGAAGAATACAGCTCCGGCATCCATTACTATCTTGGTGACGATACCGGACTTAAATATTATTATGAAGATACAGATGTGCAAAATGGCGTTACGTATTATTACGCGGTAGTTTCGTATGACAAAGGTTATTATCCGGGAATGGATGACCGCAATTTAGTCCCCATGTCTCCTTCAGAAAGTCCCTTTAAATTTACGTATGAGTACGGCGAACTGAAAGAAAAAAGTGTCAACGCCGTTATTGCCACGCCTAACGCCCCGGCGACCAATTACAAGCCCGGTTATACCGATGCCGACGAATACGGCAATATTTCCAAGGTCAACAATTCCAGTGCAACCGGGAGCATAAAAGTTAAAATAGTCGATCCAGATATTTTGCCAGATCAGAATCAATTTCAGGTTTCATTCTCACATATTTTGAATGAGCTGGGTGAGATTACAACCAAAACATACACCATTAAAAATTTGACCACTAACGAGGTGATTTTTGACAGCGTGGAAATACCGATTGACCCGGCTACCAACGCACCGGTTTCCTCCTGGAATACGCCGATATTTTCTGGTATGATTTTATCTTTCGAAAATAAATTTCCTGATTTCGATATTATAAAGGCGGTTTCTGGCTGGAGCGGAGATTATAAAACAAATTTAATTCCGGAAATTATTAAATCGAGTCAGGGTACAATCCCCATGAATGTGGCCATCGAAATTACCGATACGCTGGCCAGCCATCCTTTTAAAAAAGACTATCAGGTCTATTTTAAAGTTTATGATTTTTACACCAACGATTCAATTCCTTTTTTCTTTAGTTACGACAAAAACGGAGATTATAAAATTGGCGAAGGCGACCAAATTTCTCTAATTGCTCCTACCGGTACAGGTAAATTGGTGAAGGCATATAAAATAACTTTTAACGCCCCTACCGATCCTAATGTGGAGGTGATTGACCCGCAACCTGGCGATGTTTTCTATTTAAAATCGGATAGCCCTTTTAAAGAAGGCGACCTGTATCAATTTACAACGTTTCAAAGCGGTTTGTTGGAAGTGGGAAAAGAAGTATTGGATAAAGTTGCCGTTGTGCCAAATCCTTATGTTGTTGCCGCTTCGTGGGAGCAGGAATCCGTGCTTTCAGGGCGAGGTGAAAGGAAAATATACTTTATTCATCTTCCGGCTGAATGTACCATTCGCATTTTTACACAAAACGGCGTATTAGTAAAAACCATTCAGCATTCCGGTGTTGCTTCAGATGGTTCGGCCACCTGGGACTTAACAACCGATGAAGGGCTTGAAGTCTCATTCGGTATTTATATCTATCATATTGAGGCTCCGGGAATCGGTGAAAAAGTGGGCACTTTTGGTATTATTAATTAAAAGAAAATGGCCTTTCATTTGGAATGCACTATGAAAATATCAGGAGTAAACTCATGAAAAAAACAATTTCCGGCATTATTGTAATGCTAATTTTAGCCTGCAGTAACGTTCTGGCTGGCGATGTAATATCAAAAGTTGGAACAACGGCAGCTCCCTTTTTGGAAATTGGAGCCGGCGCGCGAGCGGTTGCCATGGGCGAAGCGTTTACGGCCATTGCAGATGAAGCCACCGCCATGTATTGGAATCCTGCGGGAATATCTTTGCTAAAGACCAATCAAGTATCTTTCAACTATATGAACTGGCTGGTTAGTATGAAATACTTTTATGCTGGCGGGGTGTTGCAAAGCGGAGCGTATGGCTCTTTTGGCGTTTCGGTTACTTCGCTTACTACGCCAGAAATGACCGTGAGAACCGTAGAAGAGCCTGAAGGGCTGGGCATTCGATATGACGCCGCCGACCTGGCTTTAGGGCTTACCTATGCGCGAAAGCTCACGCAACGCTTTTCCTTCGGAGCGACCTTTAAATTAATACAAAGAAGAATATGGCACATGAGCACCAATGGTATCGCTTTCGACTTTGGTGTCCTTTATAAGTTGCCCGTTAAAAATTTAAAACTGGGGATGTCCATCACTAATTTTGGCAGTAAAATGCAAATTCAAGGCGTTGACGCCATGGTTTTTACGGATATCGACCAATCCAAGGCGGGGAATAATACTTCGGTATTGTCGCATCTAAGAACCAAAAAATGGTCGCTCCCAATCGTTTTTAGATTCGGATTATCTTATCTTCTGGTTAATACTAAAAATAACCGCATTATCATTGCCGGAGATTTTATTCAT
The DNA here is from genome assembly GCF_001886815.1 of Caldithrix abyssi DSM 13497. Lineage (GTDB taxonomy): Bacteria > Calditrichota > Calditrichia > Calditrichales > Calditrichaceae > Caldithrix > Caldithrix abyssi. Next base: position 4,154,379 of record NZ_CP018099.1, on the reverse strand, counting down.
CCCAACAATAATTTCGAAAGCCTAAACTTAGGCGCTGAATATTGTTTTATGAATGTATTTGTGTTAAGGGCCGGATATAAGTCTTTATTCTTAAAGAATAGTGAAGTAGGTTTAACCATGGGGCTCGGCATTAATTACATGAACTTCAGATTTGATTACTCTTTTATGAATATGGAGCATTTGCAGGATATTCAACAATTCTCTGTTATAATAAAATTTTAGGAGGTGATCTGATGAAAAATGATGTAATCGCAATAACGGAAGGAGGGAAATGGAGCCGTTGGGCTCATGATGGTTAGCTTCCTTTAAATAACATTTGAATTAACTTTCTTAAATTAACAAGAGAGGAGATGTGTTATGAAGAAGTTTTTTTTAATTGTTACTATCCTGATATTATCCATGAGTTTCGCACTCGTGGCTCAGGATAAAGTTTGGGTGCCGGTGTTCAAATTTGCGCTGGATGGCAACCCTGTTGATGAATATTTTGTGTTGGAGCATGCGCAGGGTAATGGCATTGATGCCGATCATCGTTATGCAGATGCCTCTTCGATGTTGGAATATCATTTTGACTTGTCACGCTTTGAACAGGAAAATAACCAACATCCGCTGTTTTTGAGAATTTTTTTGTGGAATGAATACATCGTAAAAATATCAGACGTAGAAATAACCAATGTTGATGAAGGAGAATTAGTAGCCATTTATAGCGACGATCCTGAAAATAATCCGGTGCATGACGGAAGTAACGTAACCTGGATTGATGTTCCTTTACAAGACTATTATGATCTTGGTTGGACCGATCTGTATTTAGCCTTTTTTGATGGAAGACCGCAGGATGGATGGGGGCCAAGCGTCCGATATATCGGTTTTTATTACCAGGAAGACCCTGCTAACATACCTGACAATGGTGTAAATGTAATTATTCAGGACAATGATTTAATAATGGTTGACGGTGATTTCGCTGATTGGGATACTCAAGCGGGATGGGTTAATTTGAAAACAGGAGCAGAAGGCGTTATTGCCGATGGTACGGTTGGAGATGCTACTGATCTGGAAGCTCACGTTTCAATCTGCATGGATAACGACAACCTTTATATTGCCGCAGAAGTAACGGATGATAGCGTGGTGGTAGCCGGCGATAGCCTGACCTTCTATTTTGGCGCATACAATCTTGATACATTAAACGCTTATTCTTCACACACTAACATGCCAGATCTTGGTCTTAGCGGTTATCGTAATAAAACCGAACCGGATTATAAGATTTCTTTAATTGTTGCAAACGGCGCTGTTGATCTTTATGAATCGAAGATCGTTAAAGGAATTTTGCCTGAAGCCGAAGCCGTTTGCGTTAAAACGGAAAACGGTTACAAAATTGAAGCGCGTATTCCTTTCCTGGATTTATTCGTCCCTGGCGATATTGTGCAGCCTTTCACTCCGTTAGAAACTACCTTTTCGCCTTTTGCATTTAAGATTACCGATGCTGATATGGGTGGGGTTGATACCACTAAAGTCGTTGATTTTGTGCCTAACAATGCCGCACCGGAAACGGATTATCTGGTAGCGGGTTACGAAGGTTCAGGAGTGGATAATTGGCACCGTTGGGCCGACGGTACCAGTACAATTGCTTACAATTTTAATGTAGCCAACCTGACATCGGGCTTTTCTGAAAATACGGAATATAAATTCAATGTCCGTGTGGGAAATGAGTATATTGTTGAGGTGGCGCCCACGCTGGATGGCGAGAGAACCGAAGTTTTACGTTGGAGCGAACCGATTGATAGCGTATTAATCAGCTTTATACCCAATAACCAGGCTCCGGAAACCGACTATCTTGTTCCAGGTTATGAGGGCGCCGGTGTAGATAATTGGCATCGCTGGGCCGACGCACAAACGGTGGTTGCGTATCGCTTTAGTGTTGCCGATTTACAGGCCATGGCTGAAGAAAATTCGGAGCTGATTTACCAAACAGAGATATCAAACGAATATGTAGTAAGAGTCGCTAATAGCACGGATACCATCGAAGTTGCTCGCTGGAGCGAAGAAGGTACTCCGGTTCATGACATGTCCAACAAAGCCTGGATTGAATTTTCCTTACAACCCTATGTTGACGCTGGTTGGGATAGTATAACGGTACTTTATAGTGATGGTATTCCAACGGACGGCTGGGGCGCTTCCATAAGCAACGTTAAGATTATTGGTCGTAAACCAGGAATACCCGTTCATGATTTGTCGAATATGGCCTGGCAAAGTTTCTCGCTTGATCCTTTCATTGCTCAGGGATGGCAGGAAATCTACGTATTTTTCACAGATGGAATCCCAACCGATGGCTGGGGCGCTTCTATATCGAATGTGAATATTGAAGCCATTGAATCAACTGTTGCGGCCGATGGAGCGCTGATAACGGCGCGAGATCTGGATGTGGATGTAAGCCCGGCTTCGTGGGGCCTGAAAACCGATTGCATCGATAAACGTACCAAAGAAACCAATGAAGAAATAGCTAAAGGTATTCTTTTCGAATTTATTCCAAACAACCAGGCGCCCGAAACCGACTATCTGGTTCCTGGATATACGGGCTCCGGCGTTGATGATAACCATCGTTGGGCTGATGGCACCGACACCATTGCTTACAAATTTAATCTCGATGAAATTGAAGCCATGGCGCCCGGACAGGAAATTTTTATCGAATTTGATGTGTGCAACGAATATGTGATCTCCATTAGCGATGCGGTTGACGGCGATAAAATCGAGTATATTCGGTGGTCTGAGAAAGGTGTTCCGGTTCATGACGGATCCAACAGACAAAACGTGGCTATTTCATTGCGTGAAATTCGCGATTTAGGATTTTTGGATCTGTATGTATTTTTTACCGACGGAATACCGACCGATGGTTGGGGACCTTCGATTTATGCCGTACGTTTTTATTATACCGGTATTTATAATTATACGCCCACTCCAATTGCCTTCAGAGCTAATAACACGCCTCCAGAAACCGATTATCTGGTGCCCGGTTACGAAGGTTCGGGCGTGGATAATTGGCATCGTTGGGCGGATGGTGAGTCAGTGATTGCTTATAAATTCGGCAAAGACGAACTGCTACAAAATATTGAAGAAGGATCCGAGCCTTTCTTTAATGTTCACATCGCCAATGAATATGTCGTGAGTGTCGCCGGCACGCTTGAGGGTGAAAGAACAGAAGTGCTGCGCTGGAGCGACGATAATATTCCGGTACACGACGCATCCAATATCGGCTGGCAAAGCTTTTCGTTGCAACCCTTTATCGATCAGGAATACGACAGTATTTATGTCTTCTTTACCGATGGGATACCAACCGACGGCTGGGGGGCATCTGTAGATAGCGTATATATTTCCTATCGAGAAATTTATGTTTATAACGAGCTGGTACGCTTTCAATGTGATGGAAATACGGATGAATTAAATTATTTAGTCCCGGGATATGAAGGTTCGGGTATCGATTTTGATCATCGCTTTGCCGATGGTAATATGATAATGGCCTACAAGTTCAATAAAGCCCAGATCCTCGAAATGAGCGGCGGTAATGATAATATCGTAATTCGCTTTGAGTTAAGGAACGAATATGTCGTTTCGGTGGCTTCGGATGTCAACGGCGAAAGAATTGAAGTATTCCGCTGGAGCGAAGACAATATCCCGGTACACGACGGGCTAAATCAAACCGTTTTAGCCTTAAACATTAAACCCTACTTTGACATGGGGTGGGAAGATGTTTACCTGATTTTTGAGGACGGAATTAAAGATACCGGCTGGGGCCCATCCTTATTCTGGATTAGCGTTAACTCGTTGGGCAAACTGGAAACCGGTATGCAAGACGAATTGACTAATTTGCCAACTACGTTCGAACTCGGTCAAAACTATCCTAACCCCTTCAACCCGGAAACGAATATTCGTTATTCGTTGCCGGCTGCGGGGCACGTAACGTTGACCATTTACAACGTATTAGGACAAAAAGTAAGAACGCTTGTAAACCAGGTACAGACACCGGGAGTGTACAAGATTAAATGGAACGGCATGAATGATTCTAATCTTAAAGTGGCCAGCGGAATCTACTTCTATGAGATTAAATTCAAAGATAAAAAACTACTGAAGAAGATGATTCTGCTTCGCTAAAAGGGATTAAAAAAAAGACCAGATGCTTATTTTAAGCATCTGGTCTTTTTATCTGAATTGAAATTTGAAGCGCGGAGCTCTTACTTTAAAATTAAAAGACGCCCAAGGCTAATAACTGTGAGTGTGAAATGTTGTTTTGCAAAGATTTTAAAAAAAAGAGTTTGATGATAAAAAAAGGCTGGATATTTTTTATATTCTTTCTTTTTTCTTTTTTTTATGGGGTAGGCTGCCCTGCGCAGAATACCGCGTATAAAATTGATGTGTCGGGCATGGGCTGGGAGGAAAAATCGCTTTTTTCTTCGGTGCAGGGTATTGTTAACAAAAATGGGCCGTTTATTTTTTTACGATTTGATGATATCGATGACAAATGGCAACAATATTATAGTTCCCGTTACGGGTTTCAATTTATCAGTTTATCAGATCCTTACCAAGTACTTACCATTTTCAGAGATAAAATTAAAGGATACGTTCTCTGGGATTACGGCAATCTCGAAAGCTATAATATAGCCGCTACCTTATCCGGAATACATGATTGGATTGTAGTCAGTAAATACTTTGAAAAAAAGATTAAAACACTGGGTATTCCTTTAAAAGAAGATGTCAGTCAAAAATTTATTGGGATGTCTAAAGATCAGGTTTATGACTGGGCTTTTGAAAATTATTGGGATCAATGCAATAAAAAGTTTGTTACCAGTTTAGCCTTAGGCGATATCAAATGGATAAGTGTGGATATTACTCCATACGTTAATGGCACCGATTTTTATGTTCGGTTTGAAGACGCAATTAAAACCAATGGAAACGGAACAAAACTTCGAAGCCTTAAAATCATCCAGGGAGGAAAAGAAGTCGTTAATTTGAGAACAGGAACGGAAGAGGAAAAAACTTATCTTTACGATCCTGATCACTCCTGGTTTGATCCCGATGGGGATCGTATTGCCGATTTAACTCAGTATTTTACCTATCGTTTTCAGTTAAGCGACTCTGGCCAGATCATTTTGAAGTTTTTAGCCTTTAATCAATACATGGTCAAGGTAGGGAATACGCCCAACGGTCCGTTTACCACCGTATCGTTTAGCTCCAAAGTTACCGGTAGCACCATTGGCGGTTCCCGCGAACTGGATATGGCCATTTTTTACCGCACGTTTTGTTTTGATTTGAGTAGCAGAAAATACGATTATCCGGAAGAATATGCGATTAAAGATAAAATAATGGAAGCGATGGAGCATCCGGGCTTTGTGCTCGGATGGGTTTCGTTCCAGACGGGACGAGATGACGAAGGGTCTTATGTGGCGCAGGCCTCTCTTCACGGCAATGCGGTGATTTGTTGTGGGGCGCCTAATTTTTCATTTCACCATTGGGTAAAACCCGAGCGCTTTACCCCACCGTCATTATCCGAAACCCCGGCAATCGATGAAAACAAAATCTATGTTTCGTTCCTTATTTCCGACGGTGATGCCTTCCATTGGACGAACGGTTTTCAGGGACGTCAATATTTAAGTCCCGATCGCGGAAGCATCCCCTTCGGATGGGAACTGCAACCGTTGCTTTACGATATGGCGCCAGCCGTTCTTCAATATTATTACGAAACGGCTACTGATAATGATGATTTAGTAGCTTCTGCTTCCGGTATCGGTTATTGCCATCCGGAAAAATTTCCTGCAGATCGTCTGGATGAATATCTTCAGGAAACAAGACGGTATCTTGAGCTTACAGGTTTAAAATCAATAAGCATTCTTTCTGCCAACAATATTCCATTTGACGTGGTCTTAAAATATAGAAAGTATTTTAAGGACCTTACGGTTGGCTGTGAAGAAGGCTACGGCGGACGCACGCCTGGCGTTTTTCCCTTTACCGACTTTTCGATCATTCGAACGCGCGTGCCCATGATTGGCGAATCCGATCCGGAGATGATTCTGCAGGAGTTAAATGCGCTTGCACAATCCACGACCCAACGTCCGCTTTTTGTGCCGGTGCATCCGACCTGTTATTATACCGGATTTGAAGGGGTAAAATGGATTACCGATCATCTGGATCCTGAGGTTTTCCAGGTTGTTAAACCCAGTCAATTGATGACCATGGTTTCCCGCTATTATCAGGGTAAACTGCTAATTGACGCTCCTAAAAGACTTATACCGGTTCTGGTAAATGGCGCTTTGTTTTTGCCATTCAAATTTAGAGCAATTGTTGAAACGCCTATTTCTGTAAAAATTAATCTAACGGCGCCCGTCGGCGTTAAAGTCACCAATTATCAGCAGCAAGCTCAGGCTTATCAAGAAAAGATGACTCATGGTGAATTCAGAATTACTCTAAATGAACCTGTATTGTCATCTGAAATTCTAAAAGACGCCCGGTTAACTTTGTCTTCTGCCTTAGTGCAAGATAGTTTGAGCATACCGATGGTGGTGTTGGATTATCAGGCGCCTGATAATTGGTATTGTGAATATACCGGTAATTGGGACGCCATTGAGCTAAATCATCGTTATGGCCAGCAAGTAGAAGATGGTTCAGCCGTCCACGGAACGGCCTGGTTCACGCAAAAAAATGCGCCGGAAGCTCCCGCCCATAGCGTATTTGGGCCTTACGAATCCATGGCCGCCGGCGAATATGTAGCCTGTTTCCGTCTTAAAGTAGGGGAGTTAACAAGTAGTGAGGTGGCTCTTTTAGATGTGTTCAATTTAAACGCCGATAAAACCACGCTTTGCCAAAAATATATTCAGGGTACAGATTTTAACGCTAAAGATAGATATCAATTCTTCTACTTGCCATTTAAACACGATGGTAAGGGCACCATCGAAACCCGTGTTTTTACTACCGGCGCCGAAGATTTATGGATTGATGAAGTCATAATTTTACGCCAAAAAGAGAGGGAGCATATTGAGGGACCGACTCAGGGATTTGTCGGAGATACCTTATCGTTTAGCGTTAGGGCCTTTTCGATTGATAGTGACAGCGTTTCTGTTCGATTTGACTGGGGAGACGGCGATTCTTCGAAATGGTCGGACTTTCAAGCATCGGGATATCTTTTTACCCAAACGCATGCCTGGGCCGATACAGGCCGCTTTTCAGTACGCTTTAAAACACGCAATACCAGCTTAAACGAGAGCGAATGGAGCGCCCCGACCGTTGTAACCATAAGCGCGACCCCTGTTAATATTGAAGCGAATGTTTCGATACCGCAAGATTTTGCGCTTAGTCAAAACTATCCGAATCCTTTCAATCCGGTGACTCATATTCGTTTTGCGCTTCCGCAGGTTGGTCGTGTTGTTCTAAACGTTTACAATATTTTTGGAGAAAAGGTAAAAACTCTTGTGGATGAGGTAAAAACGCCTGGCGAATACCAGGTAATCTGGGATGGCCGAAATGAATTAAATGAAAGTGTAGCAAGCGGCATTTATTTTTACCAGTTAATATTTGAAAATAAAAAGCTCGTTAAAAAAATGATTTTGATACGTTAAGTGGACGCGAAAAACCGACGGGATTAAAAGTAAACGTAGGTTGGATAAAAATCAGACTTTAGACAAAAATAAGCTGCGAATAAGGAGAAATTTTTATGAAAAACTGTGAGGAAAAAAGTAAGCGATTTTTGATCGGAATATTCTTACTCATGGTCTTTACGATGCCGATAAAGCTGAAAGCCAATGTTTACTATATTTTCATCGACAACTTAAGCGTCCCTGAACAAATGCTGATTAAAAGTATTCAGGGCATCGTAAACCAGAAGGTTAAAAACGGCGATGAATCTTTACATTCCGTCTATACAATAAACAGAGATGTAGACCTGGATTGGTTGGTCGATTATCGAAGTCAATACGGCTTTTCAACCAATTTAAAACAATTTTCCACTTTGTATAGTTATGGTAAACAATATATCGATAATTATGTGTTGTGGAGTCCGGGCAACACCTGGACGCTTAATATTGCCTGTACCTATGCCGCGTTACATCAGGCCATGGTTTTAACCCCGCAATTGGCAAGCGATTTAAATATTGCCGCCGAAAAAACATTGTTGATGGATTTTACTCAGGACCAATGGTATTATCCGGATATGAATAGCGGTGCCGCAGAAACTATTACGGGAAAGCTGGACGGATATACCTGGGCCATGAATCATCTGTTGCCGCAATGCGACTCTACCAAAATAATCACGCTCAAAGACAATATCCCGGATTTAAGAGATATGATTTTCTTTGACAATATTTTTACGATAAATCTCGATCCCCTGAACAATGAAGACGAAATCGCCCTGTTAAATACCATATTGTCTCAATATCCAGTGGGCGCAACCATGCTGGGCTGGGCCGATGGTAGCTTTGCTACAGAACCAGGACAAGATGAGGTGACGGTGGAAAGGGCGTTCGTTAAGATTTTGAGCGAAAATAACATGTATTTTGTTCCATCGGATTATGCCAATAATTTGTCTTTTCATGGCCTGTTCGATTTCCCGAGTAAACTGGAGCAACAGGAAAAAACCGGCAAATATGAACAAGGTAAAAAGTATGTCTGTTTTATCGCATCCGACGGCGATAATCTGCAATATGATATGAATTATATGCGCACCAAAATGTGGGAAAATTCCTACCGCGGCAAAGTACCTGTTGGTTGGACGATTTCGCCCAGATTGTACGAGTTTGCGCCGTTTATTGCCTGGTATTACTACAATAGTGCAGCCCAGGATGATTTTAACGATACCTTTGTGGCCGGGCCAAGCGGCTTTTCCTATGCGTATCCGTCATCTCTTGATGACAACGCTTTGATCGATTTTCTGCAAAAAACCGACATGACCATGAAAGAGATGGATATGTCGTGCATCGTATCAATTGATATTACCGGTAAGGAACAGGAAACCTATCAGAAATTTGCTGAGCATACTTCGGCTAAAGGGGTTTTTTTAACCGAAAAAGAACACAACGCCTATTTGCCTGAATATGATTATGTTTTTCAGTCCGGTAATCATGATCTTGGGCTTATTGTGGAAATGGTGCGGGTAGATGATCAACCCGTAAGCGACCTGGTAAATCAAATAAGACTCAATGCCTTTTTCAATAAATTTGTTTTTGTTTATTTCAATGTATGGTTCGATAATCTGGATATTGTTTACGGGATTTATCAGGATCTTAAGGCCGATACAAGTTACAGAGTGGTCGGCCCGGCTGAGTTTATGGATTGTCTGATGCAATATCACCTGGGAACAGCCATTGAACCCGATAATTCATCCAAGTTGACGCCGTCCGATTTAACGCTACATCAAAATTACCCCAATCCCTTTAATCCGGAAACGGTTATTGCTTACACATTGCCCGCCGCGGGTGAAGTAGAATTGAATGTTTTGAATACCAGAGGGCAAAAAATCAAAACATTGATTAATAATGTTCAATCCACAGGGAAACATCAGGTTAAGTGGGATGGCACGGATGATCAGGGACGGAAAGTTAGCAGTGGTATCTATTTTTATCAGATAAAATTTGACAATAAAATAAAAACAAAGAAGATGATTTTGCTTCAATAAAAAAGCGACGGTGGAGCCCTGTTAAACGATAAAGGGGAAGAAAGAATGAATATTTGTAAAAGTTTATTGTTTTTAATTTTTACAGTCACATTGATCGGTTGTCAAAATCAGAACAAAGATTTTACTCAATATGTCAATCCTTTTATCGGAACCGGAGGACATGGGCATACTTTCCCGGGCGCCACGGTCCCTTTTGGTATGGTGCAATTAAGTCCGGATACCAGAATAAGTGGTTGGGACGCCTGCGGAGGTTATCACTATTCCGATAGTACCATAATCGGTTTCAGCCATACACATCTTTCAGGAACGGGCTGTATTGATTACGGCGATATCCTGTTTATGCCGACGGTCGGTAAACTGCATCTTCAGCCAGGAACGGAAGAAAATCCCCAATCCGGCTATCGCTCGCGCTTTAGTCATGAAAAAGAAATGGCCGAAGCCGGCTATTATCGCGTTTTTTTAGATGATTATCAGATTCAGGTGGAATTAACCGCTACGCAACGCGTCGGTTTTCATAAGTACACCTTTTCTGCAAGCGACGAAGCACAAATCATAATCGATCTATTACACGGTTTGGGGCCGGATAATGTAATAGAAGCTAAACTGAACTTTGTCAATGATAGTTTAATTACCGGCTTACGTCGTTCAGAAGGATGGGCAAGAGATCAAAAAGTTTATTTTGCCGCCCTTTTTTCCAGACCCTTTGAAGAATATGGCATTGCCGTTGACAACAAGCTAGAAAAATCTCGCAGAACGGCTACTGGCAAAAATATAAAGGCCTATGTAAAGTACAAAACCGGGCAAAGTGAGGCTATTCTGGTTAAAGTGGGGATTTCTGCGGTAAGCGAAGAAGGCGCTCTGAAAAATCTAAAAAAGGAAGCGCCGGATTGGGATTTTGAGCGAATCAGAACTCGGGCCAAAGAAGCCTGGAACCGTCATTTCAATAAAATTGAAGTGCAGGGCGGTACAAGAGAACAACGCATTACTTTTTATACGGCTTTGTATCACGCCATGATAGCCCCGAATCTTTTTATGGATGTGGATGGAAAATATCGGGGGATGGATGGCAAAATTCATCAGGCAAAAGATTTTGTAAACTACACCATTTTCTCACTCTGGGATACGTTTCGAGCGGCGCATCCTTTGTTCACCATTATCGATCAAAAACGGACGATCGATTTTATCAGAACCCTGCTGGCCAAATATCAGGAAGGGGGCATTTTACCGATCTGGGAATTAGCCGGCAATTACACCGGAACCATGATCGGTTACCATGCCATACCGGTTATTGTTGATGCCTACATTAAAGGAATACGCGATTTTGATGCGGAGCTCGCTTACCAGGCCATGAAACACAGCGCCATGCAAGACCATCGGGGGTTAAAGTACTACAAAACGCTGGGTTATATTCCTTTTGACAAAGAAGCGCATCAATCCGTTTCCAGAACTGTGGAATATGCTTACGACGACTGGTGTATTGCTCAAATGGCTAAAGCGCTGGGTAAAGACAAAGATTTTAAACTTTTTAATGCTCGCGCTCAGTTCTATAAAAATGTGTTTGATGCTGAAATCGGTTTTATGCGAGGAAAAGATTCGAACGGACAATGGCGTATCCCTTTTGATCCGGCTGCAATTCATACTAAGGGCGGTGAAGATTTTACCGAAGGAAATTCCTGGCAATATACCTTTTTTGCCCCACAGGATCTGGAAAATTTTATCGAACTCTTTGGCGGAGCAGAGCCATTTGTTAAAAAGTTAGATTCTCTTTTCTATCAGGAACCGCCTGAAAACCCGAGTCTTCCGGATATTACAGGATTGTTGGGTCAATATGCTCAGGGCAATGAGCCAAGCCATCATATCGCCTATCTATACAATTATGCCGGAAAGCCCTGGAAAACACAGCGCATTGTCAGGACCATTGTGGATAGTCTTTACACGGCAAACCCGGACGGCCTGTGCGGTAACGAAGATTGCGGACAGATGTCGGCCTGGTATATCTTTAGCGCAATGGGCTTTTACCCGGTTTGCCCCGGGCTAAAAGAATATGTTTTCGGCAGTCCTATTTTTGATAAAGTAACGATTTATCTTGAAAACGGACGGCAATTTACCATAAAAACCGAAAACAACGGCAAAGATAACCTTTACATACAATCCGTTAAAAAAGATGATTTATCCTATTCCAAAACATATATAACGCATGACGATATCTTAAACGGGGGTACGTTAACCTTTAAAATGGGCGATAAGCCCAACAAATATTGGGGCGTTCATAAAGACGATTTACCTCATTCGTCAGTGGATATTAAGCTTTCTGTAGATGAATTAAAAGCGTTTTTGCAAAAGCAATAGATGGAAATAAAATGAGAAAAGGAGATAAATAATGCGCCGGACGCTTCCAATTTTTTTGGCTTTTTTAGTCATGGGATTCGGAGACGTGGTAGGGCCTTTGGTAGGGCTTGCTAAAGAATCATTTGCCTTAAGTAACACGGTGGCCTTTACGTTGACTTTTATGGGATTCATCATGTTTGGAATCCTTTCGCTTCCCATTGGCATTTATCAGGATAAAAAAGGTAAAAAGTTTATTCTTTTGCTTGGACTTTCTATCGCTTTTCTGGGAATGATTTTACCAACATTTACTTTAAGTTCGTTTGTAATATTACTGTTGTCCGTTTTATTCTTAGGCGCCGGGGCTACGATTATGCAAGTTGCCGGCAACCCCATCATGCGCGATGTTTCCGCCGAAGGGAAATACGCCCGTAATCTCAGTCTTGGTCAGTTTGTTAAGGCCATTGGTTCATTAAGCGGACCTGTTTTGCCTGTTTTGGCGGTAAGGTACTGGCATGCCGATTGGAAAATTGTTTTTCCTATTTACGGGGTAATTGTTTTATTGACCATTATTTCTGTGAGTACATTAAAGGTAGAGGAAAAAAAATACGAAAAATCGGAACCGGCGTCTTTTCGTTCTTGCCTGGCTCTTCTTAAGAACAAATATGTCCTAATGATGGTCATGGCTATTTTTGTTTACGTAGGAGCGGAAGTGTGCATGAGCTCTGGAATACCTCTTTATTTAAAAGAACAATTTGGTATTAATATTCAAAAATTGGGCCTGCTGGGAACGGGGTTGTTTTTTACGGCATTAATGGTTGGGCGATTTTTGGGCGGTGTGATCTTGACCTGGGTAAAAGCTAAAACGTTTTTTGTTGTTACCTCAATTCTTTCTATAGTATCAATTTTAGGGCTTTATTTGGGTAGCGCAACCATAGCCATTATTGCCGTGATTTTTATAGGATTAACTTTTGCTAATATCTTCCCGTTGGTCTTTTCCATTACCATTGAGCATATGCCCGAAAAAACAAACGAACTTTCGGGTTTAATGATTACAGCCATTGTAGGCGGAGCGATTATTCCACCAATAATGGGGATGATTTCCGATTTAACATCTTCCACTTTGATGGGTTTTTTGGTTCCCATGGCCGCTATTGTTTATGTTGCCTGGACGGCTTTGATTAACTTGAAAAACGCCTGATTGTATGAAATTAAGGAGACTGGTAAAAATGGGCTATGAACAGGATGAACGTATTGTAATGACCCTGGATGCCGGCGGAACAAATTTCGTGTTTTCTGCCATTCAAAAAAACCAGGAAATAATTGATCCTATCCGGCTCCCTTCGAATGCGCACGATTTAGAGTTGTGTTTGCAAACTATTATAGATGGATTTACCAGGGTTAAAAAGCAACTGCCCGAACCTGCAGTAGCCATTTCTTTCGCTTTCCCTGGGCCGGCGGATTATCCGGACGGAATTATTGGCGATCTGGTTAATTTACCGGCTTTTCGGGGCGGAGTGGCGCTGGGGCCAATGCTGGAAGAAATTTTTCAATTACCTGTTTTTATTAACAATGACGGAGATTTGTATGCCTTTGGCGAAGCTCTGGCCGGATATTTACCATACATTAATAATCTTCTAAAAATAGCTGGCAGCCCAAAGCGTTTTCAGAATTTAGTTGGTTTTACCTTAGGAACAGGATTTGGCGCGGGCATTGTGCGTAAAGGAGAATTATTTATTGGCGACAATTCCGGCGCGGGAGAAGTATGGCTTTTGCGAAACAAACTGCATCCTACTATGAATGTGGAAGAAAGCGTAAGTATCCGCGCCATACGCGGAGTTTACGCTCAGTTGACAAACATTCTATTCGAAGAATCTCCCTCGCCAAAAGAAATATTTGAAATTGGAATGGGAAAACGACCTGGCAACAAGGAAGCAGCCATCGAAGCTTTTCAGACCATGGCCGAGGCGCTTGGAGATGCTATTGCCAATGTATTAACGCTTATTGATGGCCTGGCTGTTATTGGCGGCGGGTTATCCGGCGCGCATCCATTGTTCTTGCAAAAAATGATCGATGAGATGAACGGAAAGTATCGAAATTTTCAGGGAAACGAATACCGGCGGTTAGTTCCCATTGTGTTTAATTTAGAAAACAATAAAGACTTAGATAAATTTTTACAGGGTGAGAAAAAGGAAATAACAATTCCTAAAACAAATAAAAAAATTATTTATGATGCCCTTCCAAGATTAGGTGTTGGAATTTCAAAAATAGGTACGAGCAGAGCAATAGCTTTAGGAGCTTATGCCTATGCTTTAAACGAACTTGATTCTAAGAGCAAACGGAATTAAAAAGAATTCATGTGTAAAATTAATGGATAATCAAAGAAATGGATGAAATAATAAGTTAAAACATAAATAAAAGGTGGACTATGATGAAAGTAAAGTTAAAATTTGTCTGGTTAAGTTTGATTTTTATCAATTTACTATTGCTCGGAATGTGGGGATGCGAAAAAGACATGAATCAATCTGGTTCGTCCATGAAGGTTTATCATATATCTCTTAAAGATCTGGATATTGGCGAGCAGATGTTGGTTAAAAGTCTTCAGGGCTTATTTAACCGGAAAATAGAAGAAGGCAATAAGGAATTGCCTATGATTTACACATTTATCCGCACAAGCGATTATAAATGGTATGAGGATTATAAAGATAATTATCCCCTCAGCTCGGAATTAAAAACCATAGTGTCGTTAATTTATGATGCAGATGCGTATGCTGATGGTTATGTATTGTGGGATACCGCAAGGCCCTGGACATTAACCATAGCTTTTACTTATGCCGCACAATTCAATGCGCTTATCCTTACGCCTCAATTGGCAGATCAATTACATATTAATAAAAAGCTATTAATGGATTTTACTCAGGACAAATGGTATTACCCTACTATTGACTCCGGTCAGGTACAAAATATTTCAGGAAAGGCGGAAGGATATGCCTGGGCTTTAGAACGCCTGCTAGCGGGTTGCGATATGACCCGCTTGGTCTATTTGCGCGATGACATTCCGGATTTAAAAGATTTTATCATTTTTAAAAAGCTTTTTGCCATCAATCTGGATCCGTTGAATAATACGGACGAAATCAATTTGCTAAAACAGATATTATTAAAATATCCTCCAGAAATTCAGGTGCTGGGATGGGCAGACGCCAGCTATGCTACCCAGCCCGGTCAGGACAATGTGACCGTGGAAAAAGCTCTGGTAACCTTGTTGAGTGAAAACAACGACTTTCTGCTGCCGGCAGATTTTGCCAACAATCTTTCATTTCACGGTCTGTTTCAGCCGCCTACCAAATTAGAGCAGGAAGAGCAAAGCGGAATCTATGAAAAAGGCAAAAAATACGCCTGCTTTATTGTTTCGGACGGAGATAATTTACAATACGATTTCAACCACATGCGCACCGTTTTATGGGAACACAGCAAACGCGGAAAGTATCCTCTGGGATGGACACTGGCGCCTACGTTGGTGCATTACGCGCCTTTTATTGCCTGGTATTATTATAACAGCGCGGCAGAATCCGGTTTTAACGACACCTTTATAACCGGCCCCAGCGGTTACGCCTATGTACATCCGTCTTCGCTGGATGAAGCAAATCTATTGGCTTTTATCGATTTGACGGCTGAAGCGATGAAAAATATGGACATGAGTTGTATGGTTACCATTGATAGTCGCGGAAAGGAGTCAACCACCTATCAAAAATTTGCGGAAAATTCGGATATCAAAGGTGTGTTCATGGTCGAACCGGACCATGCGTATTATCCACCCGGACGTAGTCATGTTTTTTCAACCGATACACATGACATGGGGTACATTGTAGAAGCGGTGCGGGCCAGTAAACAAACGGCGAATGATTTAACGAATGAAATAAAAATTGCCGCCCAAAAATATCCTTTTGTCATGGTTTACGTCCATGCCTGGGATAACAATTTTGATGCGGTTTTTGAAACCATAAAAAACCTTCAAAGTAGTGGCGAGTTTGAAGTCGTCGGGCCGTATCAGTTCATGGATTGCCTGATCCAATACAAGAAACAATAGGAAAATAGCCAAAATGATTCGTTTAGTATCGATTATTTTTAGCCTTTTGACATTATTGGGATATAGCTGTCAGGAAAAAAACAGTTCGGTGTCAGCCGGCGATACGACTTCTGCTCAGCCGGAGCGTCTGGCGCTAAGCCCGTATCCGGCTTCAAGCAGGCCAGATAAGCTATTTATTATTAATGATCATAATTTTTCGCCTGCTCAATTGTTAACCATAGAAACTTTGCAGGGAGTGTTGGCCCAAAGAAAGCCGCAAATCTATCGCCTGGCTAACGATGGTGATGCGCAGTGGCTTGAAGACCTGAAAAACAATTACGGAGTAGAAGTGGACTACTCGTTGCAAGCGAATTTTGAGGCATTGCTGTCTCATTTTAAAAATGATATTGCAGGATATATTGTTTGTAATGTTAACGATCAAACGGTGAATACGGCTATTTCATTATGTGGCATAACAAAGGCAGTGGCTGTTACCGCCGAGAACATACCGATTCTTGAAGCTATGGGAATTCCCTTGCTAAAAGATGTGAGAAATACGGATGACGCCTGGTTTTTTACCCATTATGCGGATAGCATCAATAATAGAATACTGTGTTACCAGAAAGAAGATCGTTTTGCCTTTTTAGCCGATTATGCCGTATTCGGAAAAATGATCACGTTTTATAGCCCGCTGACTTCAGAATTAACGCAGAAGATATTCGCTTTTATGCAACCTAATACTCCTTTATTAGGATGGGGCAGCGATGAATTTCAATTGATTTATCATAGCTCTGCGAATTCCATTCCGGTTCATCCGGCCGACTGGGCAAAGAATCTTTCTACTTTAACCAATTTTAGCGTAAGCCTTAAACAACAAACCGCAACTCCGGACACGCAAATAACTGAAAATGTACATACGGTTTGTTTTGTTATGACCGACGGAGATAACATTCAATGGCTTTTGAATGATTTTACCACAAATTCACGCTGGTACGGAAGCCCGAATCGTTCAAAAGCAAAGTTGGGCTGGACCATTTCGCCTGCGTTAAGCGAGCTGGCTCCGACCGTTATGAAATACATTTACGACCGTGCAGACGCCACGAATGCCGGAAGGGACTATTTCATCGCCGGCCCTTCCGGGCTGGGCTATATATTTCCCGATCGATATAAAAATTTGGTAACATACGCTTCGTTAACCAGTCAATTTATGGAAAAAGCAGATTTGCGTATCGTTAATATTATTGGCAATACTCGGTCGGCTGAATATTTAAAACCCTTTTTAGATCAGCAAAACATCGATGCTATATTTTTCTACTATTTTTCCAATTATTCAGGCGGAATGGGAAAAATCGACTGGCTGAACGGGAAGCCGGTTATCACCGGGCGCTTTAATTTGTGGGAAGGGTTCGAGACGCCGGAGTCCCTGGCGGAAAAGTTGAACTATTTTTCTGCGGATATTCATTCTGAAAAAGGTTATAGCCTTATACCTGTTCATGTGTGGTCAAATGGAGTTGATGATGTACTCCAATGCATTAGCCTGCTCAATAAAAATGTAAAGGTGGTTACACCAGACGAATTTGTTTACTTAATTCGAAAAAACTTGTATTCAGGGAATTAAAATTTGATATGAAGGAGCATAAAGAAAGGGAGGCATGGTGAAATACCTAAACACAATAGATTACACCGTTATAACCATTTATTTTTTAATTCTTGTCGGGCTGGGAATTTTCCTTCAAAAACGTGCCTCGAAAAACATCGAAGAATATTTTTTAGGTGGCCATAAGTTGCCTTGGTGGGCTATGGGCTTTTCGGGGATGGCGTCGTTTTTAGATGTTGCCGGAACCATGCTCATTGTATCTTTCCTTTTCATGCTGGGCCCACGGGGGTTGTACATTGAATTCAGAGGCGGAGCGGTGCTTATTCTGGCCTTTATGCTGGTTTATACGGGTAAATGGCATTACCGCTCAAAAGTGATGACTGGCGCGGAATGGATGGAATATCGGTTCGGAACAGGTTGGGGAGGCCAATTCGCACGCATGGTCTCGGCTATTGCTACAATCGTCGGCACCATCGGTATGCTCGCTTACATGGTGAAAGGCGTGGGCTTATTCTTATCCATGTTCTTACCGTTTTCGCCCTTAGTCTGTTCGTTAATTATGTTAGGCGTGGCAACATTGTACACCATGACTTCCGGTTTTTACGGAGTGGTTTACACCGATGTTTTTCAATCGTTTATAATTATCAGTGCGGTTATTTTTATTTCAATAATGGCCGGAATGAAAATAACAGATGCCGATTCTTTAGCTGCCCTGGCATACAAAGTAACCGGAAACAGCCAGTGGATGAGCTCGGCGCTTCAATGGGAAACAACCATGCCCAAAGGCTACGAAGCGTACCGCCATTTAATGCTTTTCGCCTTTTTCTATTTGTTGCGCAATGTTTTGGGCGGCATGGCTTCAGGCGCCGATCCCAAATATTTTGGAGCCCGTAATGAGCGGGAAACCGGCCTGCTTTCCTTTATGTGGACAGTATTGATGATGTTTAGATGGCCCATGATGATTGGCTTTGCGGTTTTAGGATTATATCTGGTAAATGATATATTTCCTGATCAAACGCTATTATCTCAGGCGGCAACGTTAATTAAAACTTATTTGCCGCATGTACCAAAAGAGCGCTGGGCCGATACCATTGCAGGAATAATGAACAGGCCTATGAATTATCCACCGGAGCTAATTGACGGACTAAAACATCTTTTCCAGGATCATTGGCAGGAAAAATTAAATTTACTCAGTTTTGAAGGCACCGTTAATCCCGAGCGTATCCTTCCTGCCGTAATATTATTTGATATACCCATTGGCGTTCGAGGGCTTTTATTAGTTGCGTTAATTGCCGCTTCCATGTCCACGTTTGATTCTACGGTTAACGCTACAACAGCCTTTTTTACGCGAGATATTTATCAGCGGCATCTACGTCCCAGAGCAAAAGAAAAAGAATTAATCTATATGTCTTACGCGTTTACTATCTTTTTGGTCATTTGCGGGTTTTTATTAGCCTATACCATCAGAAGCATCAATGATGTGTGGGGATGGATAATCATGGGGCTTGGCGGAGGTTTAGCCATCCCTGCTTTTCTCAAATTTTACTGGTGGCGCTTCAACGGCGAAGGCTTTGCCATTGGCACACTGGTGGGCATGGTTGCCGCCATTTTACAGAGAATGTTCTTCCCGGATTTAGTTGAGTGGCTACAGTTTACCATTCTCTCTTTAATTTCATTGGCAGGCATTATTATCGGCACTTTTTTAACCAGCCCCACGGACGAGAAAGTTCTGGTACACTTTTATAAAACCACACGACCTTTCGGTTTTTGGAAACCTTACAAAAATAAGCTGGATCCCGAAGTTCGCAAAAAAATGGAGCGGGAACATAAAAACGACATAATCGCCTTACCCCTGGCCCTTTGCTGGCAGGTAACGCTATTTTTATTACCAATGCAATTTTTAATTAAAACTTATGATTCGTTTATGATTACATTTGCTATTTTTGCAATTTGTCTTGTCGGATTATACAGGTTTTGGTACAAAAATTTACCGCCTAAAGAAGTAACAAATTGATGGTTTAGCGGAACTTAAAAAGAATGTAAGGAGACAAAATGGCACTGTATGATTTAAAAGATTTGAATGCGATCCTTGCTAGAGGATTAAAGCAGATAGAAAAAAATATTTATACTTCGATTGCCGATTTAACGATAAAAGCATGGATAACCAGGGAGCCTGTTTCTTTTGAAAATCGAAAAAGCGGGGAAGAACGCACCCTGAAAATTGGAGATAAATGGGGGAGCCTATTTGATTGTGCTTGGTTTCTGTTAGAAGGTAAAGTCCCTGAGTCGGCAAAAGGAAAAAATGTCGTTTTGCTAATTGATTTAAACGGCGAAGCTATGGTGGTAGATAGCGATGGCAATCCCGTGCTGGGTCTTACATCAGGAAGTTCCGTTTTTGATACCACCCTGGGCAAACCCGTTAAACAGGTGGTGCCTTTTAAAAATCCAGCCCGGGGCGGAGAAACGATTGCGCTTTGGCTGGATGTCGGCAATAACGACCTCTTCGGTAACCTTCAAAATGGCGGCAAAATATCCAGAGCAAATATCGCCATATGTAACGACGAAATGCGGTCGTTTTATTACGATTTTCACGTACTGTTTGATTTGATGTCACAACTACCGAAGGATTCTGCCCGTTATCACCGAATCGCGAACAGCCTGTACAATGCGCTGCTAATTTTAAAAGAAT
Source organism: Caldithrix abyssi DSM 13497 (assembly GCF_001886815.1). GTDB lineage: Bacteria > Calditrichota > Calditrichia > Calditrichales > Calditrichaceae > Caldithrix > Caldithrix abyssi. The sequence goes on along the minus strand of NZ_CP018099.1, from coordinate 4,134,056 downwards.
ACACCGAAGAAGAAGCCGCAGAAGCACGCCGCATATTGGCGCCTGAATTAGCCAAAAAGAATGGGGATTATTCGCTGTTAGTTAGCGCCATAGGGCATGCCCATCTTGATTTGGCCTGGCTATGGCCAATTCGGGAAACGATCCGAAAAGGGGCAAGAACATTTTCTACTGTTCTTAAGATGATGGATATGTATCCCGAGTTTATTTTTGGCGCCAGCCAGCCGCAACTTTATGAGTGGATGAAAGAGTATTATCCTTCATTATATGCCAGAATAAAAGAGAAAATTAAACAGGGGCGGTGGGAACCGTTAGGGGCCATGTGGGTCGAGTCGGATACCAATTTAGTCGGAGGAGAATCATTAGTTCGTCAATTTCTTTATGGAAAGCGTTTCTTTCAAAAAGAGTTCGGTAAAGATATTAAAAACCTGTTTTTGCCTGATACCTTTGGATACACCGCAGCGTTGCCGCAAATAATGAAAAAATGCGGAGTCGAATATTTTTTAACAATCAAGCTTTCCTGGGATCGATTTAATACCTATCCCCATCACACATTTAAATGGAAAGGACTCGACGGTTCTGAAGTATTGGTGCACATGCCGCCGGAAGGAACCTATAACAGCTCTGCCGCTCCTCATGCTGTGTTAAAAACCGAACGGCAATTTTTAGACAAAGGTGTTTCCGAAAATTGTTTACTGGTTTATGGCATCGGCGATGGGGGCGGCGGACCAGGCATGGAACATCTGGAACGCCTGGCGCGGGAAAAAAACTTAGAAGGAATGGCGCCAGTTGTTCAGGAGCCTGTTTCCAGGTTTTTAGAACGAATTGAAGAAAACAGAAATGATTATGCTTCCTGGAGCGGAGAATTGTATCTGGGAGTTCATCAAGGAACCTACACTACTCAGGGCAGCAGCAAACGCTTCAACCGCGTTATGGAAATTGCTTTACGCGAACTGGAAATGGGAGCTGTGTTTGCCAAAAATTTTACGGGACTTACTTATCCTCAGGAAAAAATTGAAAAAATCTGGAAAGAAGTTCTTCTTTATCAGTTTCATGATATTTTACCCGGATCGTCGATTACCAGAGTTTACTCAGAATCATTACCTCGCTATGAAAAAATGTTAAGCCAAGCTCAAGAGATGACGGATGATGTGATAAAATCGGTGGCTTCGGTTTGTGATTCATCGAATTTTGAGCAACCAATTTACGTGTACAATTCACTTTCATGGGAAAGGAAGGTATGGCTTAAGGTGCAGGATAAGTGGTATCGAACGCAGTTACCTTCCATTGGCTATACCGTCATCGAAGGGAAAGACGACATCCCTGAGGTTCCTGGTTTAACCGCCCGTAAAGAGCTTCTTGAAAATGATTGTTTGCGAGTCCGATTTGCAGATGATGGAAGCATTATTTCCATTTTCGACAAAGATGAAAATCGCGAAATAATTCCCGGGGGAGAAAAAGGAAACGTTTTAAAAATTTATTATGATGATGGCGATGCCTGGGATTTTTTTAAAGATTATCACAAAAGGGAAATGGGACAATTTATTCTGGAAGATGCGCAGGCTTATGTAGACGGCCCCAGGGCTGTGCTTGTTCAAAGAAGAAAATATAAAAACTCAAGTATGACGCAAACAATTGTTCTTACTGCGGGGAGCAACAGAATAGATTTTATTACGGAAGTGGATTGGCAAGAAAGCAATAAAATGTTGAGAACCTCTTTCCCTGTGACCATTCATACACAGGAATCAACCAGTGAAATCCAGTTTGGCTATATCAAACGGCCAACGCACCAAAATACCTCGTGGGAAGTTGCAAAATTTGAAATTTCCGCTCATAAGTGGGTTGATCTGTCACAAAAAGATTATGGTGTGGCTCTGCTCAATAATTCCAAATATGGGCATAAAGTATTTGATAATATTCTGGATTTAAATTTAATTCGAAGTCCGCAATATCCTGATCCGGAAGCAGATAGAACCAGGCATGAATTTACATATTCTTTATTACCTCACCCCGGTGATTTTATTGCCGGCGGCGTCATCCAGGCTGGTTACGAATTAAATATGCCGGTAAAATTTTTGAAAATCGAAAAGCATTCGGGCGTGCTCCCGCCGTCCATGTCATTTGTTCAATTAAATGTAGAAAATGTTATCGTCGAAACAATAAAAAAGGCTGAAGATAACAACGCCATTATTGTTCGCTTGTACGAAGCTTATGGAATGCAAAATACGGCTACGATTTCGTTTGGCTTCAAGATCAAAGAAGTTTATTTAACGAATATGTTAGAAGAAGTACAGAAAAAACTGGAATTAAAAAACAATAACGAAATAAATTTAAATTTTAAACCGTTTGAGATACATACACTGCAAATATATGTTGAAAAATGAAAAAAAATATGTTAATATTACAAAATGTTTTGACATGAACTGAACGAACTAATTGAGAAAGTATGAATACATTAAAAAAATACGAAGAATTAAGACGAAAATTAATCGAATATATTAAAGAGAATAACCTGAAAAGGGATGATCAACTGCCCACTGTCAGAGAAATTATGCGCGATATGGGCTACAGCTATACGACGGTAAATCGAACCTTGAATGAAATGGAGAAGGACGGAATAATTACGAAACGACAGGGAAAAGGTATCTTTGTCAATCGTATTAATGGGAATAGAGAGAATCTACAGATCGCGCTTATTCTTCCAAGAGATTTTCATCAGTACAAGATTTTGATGGGCATTTTATTCGGGGTTAAGGAGATTGTTGAAAAATCTGACATAGGGTTGATCATCTCCATTTCGAACATGAGCCATGAAAAAGAAAAGGAATCCATTTCCAATTTACTTCAGAATCATGTCGATGGTCTGGTCATCTTTCTGGAAGATCAATACCGCAGAGATTATTCCCATATCATCGAATTAAAAGAAAAAAGAGTACCCTTTGTTCTGGTGGATCGTTATATCCCTGAACTTGAAACCGACTATGTTGTTGTGAATAATGAAGAGGGCATGTTCAAAGTTTGCGCCTATTTAAAGTATAATCGCTTATGTGAAGACATACTATTTGTCTACCCGGATACCGTTTTTCTGGAAATTACTTCAACGGCCGAAAAAATTAAGGGCTATAAAAAGGCCATGGAAACCTTCTACGGCGACAATTCTGGAACGGTAATATCGCTTGATGAATTTATAAACAGGCTTGATGCCCTGGGCGAAAAAAAAGCACCCATTGGCGTTTGTTTTAATCATGATGAAATGCTGTTAGAACTGGATGATATCCTTCTTAAGGAAGGGAAACATTTGCCAGATAATTTACAGATTTTTGGATATGCGAACAGTTTTGAAAGACCGATCTATCCCACCGTTGAACAATTCAATGAACAACTCGGGAAAAAGGCTGTGGAAATTTTGATGAAAAGAATAAAAAATCCTGATTTGCCGGTTGAGCACATTAAGATTAGTCCAAAATTAATTTTGCCGGATAAGAACGGCAGCTATTATTTAGAAAAGTAATTTAATCCAGAATAAATTAAATTGGTTGAATAATGAGACCTCGCTATATATTTCTATTGATTTTATTGATGATTATTCTAAATAATTGTAGCAGAGAAAAAGATAGTGTAATAAAAATTGAGCATTCAAAAATCCCCCTAACAGAATTTGAAAATCGTTTGAATTTTGTACCCCATCCCAATCAATTTTTACCAGATTCCGTGCTAAAGAAACAATTAGCTGCTGCTCTTGTGGCAGAACGAATATTGGCGATGGAGGCCGTTAAAAACAAGCTGGATACAATGGATCGCGTTGCCAAAATGATCCATGAGTTTGAAAAAGAAGCAGTATATGAAAGGTGGATGGAACAAGAAATTCGCAGCAAAATTAAAATTTCTGAGAGTGAATTAAAGAAAGCATACCCTCGTTTTATCGAAAAAAGGGTTGTAGATTATCTGGTTCTATCTGACTCCACATCGGCGGCCCTGGCCAAACAGAAGCTTAAAAGTAATTCGGACGCAGACGAGTTAAAAGAGCTTAATCTTCCATTAAAAACCAAGACCATCGAATACGCAGAAACATGGGAGCCCGTTGAAGAAGAAATATATAGTCTCAAAATCGGAGAGGTTAGCAATCCCATAAATGTTGATGGCAAATATTATGTATTTAAGCTTAAAAAGGTGGTACCGCATCCAATATTTTCAAAACATGATTACAATTACTGGAAGCCTTCCATAAAAAAGCGTGTGAAAGCGCGAAAAGAGATGAAAGTTTTTGATTCGGTTATCGGCAATTTAATGCGCAACAAAAAATTTACAATTAAAAGAGATCAGTATGAGTTTGTTTTAAATAAATTGATCAACGTAATACCGTTCCGGAAAGAGCATCCGTTGCAATCACCAGAAATGATTAATATGGAACTGGGCAATGTGATTAACGATCTGGAGAAGTTTTTTGATAAACCGTTTATCCATTTTGATAATGGGGATATCTGGACTATTGGTGAGTTCTGGGAAAAACTTTCACTTGGGCCCTATTTATTGAATTATCAATCGGCGGATGAATTTAAACGTGCTTTTCCAGAGGTGATCCGGAAAATGGTTATTATTGAAACTGTTATTGAAGAAGGCTATAAGATGGGGCTGCAAAATACAGATTACGTAAAAAAACAAACAGAAATGTGGAAGGCGAATCTTTTAGCTAAGTTGTATCAACAAAGCATACTGGATACCATCCGAATCTCAGAAGAAGATATGGTGAAGTTCTATGAGGCAAATAAAGATCGGTATCAAAAGCCGGAGCTTCGTAAAATTCTTGAGATTCTGGTGGATAATAGAGCTCTGGCCGAAAGGTTAATTAAAAGAATTAATGCCGGGCAGGATATGGCGGCCCTGGCCCAAAAATATTCTATCCGACAGATTGCTAAGAAAAATCTTGAACAGGGTTTTTATATTACCCGGAATTCATGGGGGAAAATAGGTAAAATCGCCTTCTCTTTATCGCCAGGTGAGCTTTTTGGACCGTTAAAATTGGATGAAAACAGGTACTCAATTATTAAGCTCATTGAAATTAAAAAAGCAGGAACCATCCCCTTTAAAGAGATGCGCGAAAGAGTTCGAACCGATCTGTTGCTACAAAAAGCAAAGCAGGTTTATACTCAGGTCTTATGTGATAGAATAAAACAATATGATATCGAAGTGAATTTCGAGGCCTTAAACCGGATAAAAGTTTTAAAAGGAAATATGCTTGTTCTTAAATCGCACTTTCCGGTTCGCTCTGCAGTACCTGCAACCTCTTATTGGGGCATAACGGACCGCTGGTATCAACAATTTAATCATGTGATTTGGAAAATAGAAAATCATTAAAGCATTTTTTGTTTAAAAATTGTGCAAAAAACGGCCTAAGATTTCAGTGCCGATCTAATTACAAAAGATGAGCGGTAAACCTCTTAAATACTCTACGGTTAAGGGAAAGCACTTTTAACGACGGTGATGATTGTCCCGCAGTGTTCTGTCCTCTGGTAGCGATGGTTTTGTTTTACCAAAAATAATTTTTCTAAATCCACATAACATACTACCCAACACAATCATTTTAAATTTTGCAGGCAATTGTTTTTGCAATCTGTCACATTCTTTTAACAATGTTTTAATTACACTACAGGATATCTTTTGGATTTTAATTATAAGGAGAAGCCATGCGTTTATTTAAAGGTGTTTTAATTTGCATGATAATTTTCGGCTTTCAATCATTTAGCATCGCCGGAAGCTACCAGCCTCAATCGAAGTTCATTAAGAATAATGTAAAAGAATATTCCACGCTTAAAACATCCAGTGGACGGATTGATGAAAAGACCGGTATTTATCGTTATCATTACAATTTAAATGTAAGCGGATATTCCGGAACGGCAGAACAAATTGTCCGCTCCTATTTAAAAGATAATTTTAAAAAATATGGAATTGATCCCCAAACCAGTACATTAAGAACGCTACGTGTGCGGGAAACGCCGGGCGGTTTTCACGTATTCTTTGAGCAAACAATCAATAATATCCCGGTTTACGATGGCCGTATGGTGGTGACGCTCAATCCGCAAAAGGCAGTAACTTTTGTGGCCAGCCATTATCGTCCCACCGTCCAAGCGTTAAACATAGAAGCGCAGATTAGTATGGAAGAAGCGCTGAGTATTGCCCGGGATTACCTGCAGGTTACAGGCAAGCCCCTTGGCGAACACAAGGCCCATCTGGTTTGGTTCGAGAGTAAAGACCGTGGTACAGAATTGTGCTGGCGTGTATCCATGCCCACCGAACAGCCGCTGGGCGACTGGGAGGTGCTGGTTAACGCTGTGGACGGACGCATTACGAATGTCAAAGATTTACGGATGTTTAACAATGGCCGTGGTCTGGTTTTTGATCCCGATCCTTTAACCACAGCCGGCGTGGAGTACGGCGGCGACTTTGTCGATAACAATGATGCAGATTCCGATTCATTAAACAATCAACGGATAGAGGTAATTTTACGCGACATCACCTATGAAAACGGGTTGTACAAGCTAAAAGGTCCTTATGCCGTGCTGGTTGATCTGGAAAGCCCGGCCGATAATTTTCCTGAGCTGGCCGATTCTTCCGCTTTCCGATATACGCGCTATCAGCAGGAGTTTGAGCATGTAATGGCCTATTATCATGTGGATCTTTCCACACGGTACTTAATTTTGGAGCTGGGATATGATGAACCTGCTCAACGCGAATTTCAGGTTGACCCGCACGGATTAAACGGTGATGATAACTCGCATTATATGAGTTCATCCAATTATATTGCCTTTGGAGAAGGCGGCGTGGACGACGCCGAAGATGCCGATGTCCTCTGGCATGAACATGCTCATTCTTTTCAAACAAATTTAACCGGTGGTATGTCGTATTCCGGAGAAACCATGTCCCTGCAAGAAGGCAGTTCCGATTACTGGGCTGCCTCGTATTCCCGCATGGTCAATGACTATAACTGGGGATATGTTTTTAGCTGGGACGGACACAATGAGTTCTGGGCCGGTCGTCGCTGTGATCTGGACTGGGTATATCCGGATGATTACGTGAGCGGCCACGACGGCGGACAGATCTGGTCTTCCGCTTTGATGGACATCTGGGCCGACCTTGGCCGTTATATTACCGATCGTTTATTTATCGAAACCCATTACATCTGGGGCTATTCGCCTGGATTGCAGGACGCGGCTCAGGCGTACATCCAGGCCGATCGCAATTTGTACAACGGCGAACATCTTTCGGTTATTGTCGAACACTTTGCCGCCCATGGTCTGGTTAATAAGCAAGATTATATTGCCGATATTCAACACACACCGTTGGAGGATACGGAAGATTACACGAACGATTACCCGGTGGTCGCCACCATTACTCCGGGGCCTTCTCCTCTGGACACCACCAGGCTGTGGGTCATCTGGGGTGTTAATACCAACGCCCCGGCCGATACTCTGAACATGCATGCCACCGGCAATCCCGATGAATACAGGGCTGATATTCCCGCTTCTGGCAATAATATTGATATATCCTACTACATTGCGGTAGTCGATCAAAATAGTCAGGTGACTTATGATCCTGCCAACCAGCCGGATAGCCTCTATTCCTTTCATGTCGGTCCCGATACCTTAAATCCTACGATCAGTCATACTCCGCTGGATGATCAAACGCTCGATAACTGGCCGGCCACGGTCACTGCAACAATAACCGATAACTTTGGGGTGGATACGGTTATTTGTTTTTATTCGATTAATAATGATTCCCTGAACAAAAGTTTTCCCATGTTAAGTAATGGTACAGATGTCTATTCCGGTGCCTTCCCTGAAAATGTGCAACTGTATGATTCCGTTTTTTACAGGATTCACGCTGTGGATATTTCGAATAACCAAAACCAGAGCGACGATCCTGTTGCCGGTTACCATGCTTTTAAAATTATTCAGAACAAAGGGAAAATTTTAATTATTGACGACGAAACTATAAACAAAACCGGTACCGGCGCAAGCTATACCAATCTGTCAAAGACTGCGTACGATAAGTCAGCGAATACCATCGCTTCTTATTTGTCGGATATGGGGTACGAGACTTTGACCGTAACGGTGGCCGCAGCGCTGGATAGCGATTTTACAAAATACGACTTGATTATCTCCTCCAGCGGCGCCAATCAATCACCGGTAGCAGATGCAAATTATCGTACAAAGCTGGAAAACTGGGTGAGCGATCCGGCGCATAAGCTGCTCATTGAAGGGGGAGAAGTGGGTTACGATGCTTTAAAAAGTCCCGGATACAGTTCTTTTGCCAGCAATGTTTTACATGTGAACAACTGGTGGGTCAACGACGGCGGAAGCCTCAATTTAAATAGCAGTTATCAAACCCATCCGCTGGCTACTACGCCCAATACTCTGCCCAGTACCATTAATATTACTTATGGGGCTGTCGGCGATCAGGACACCCAAAGCCCGCTCTCACCGGCCTATGTGGTTTACGGAACCAATTTATTATCGTCTGCTATGGGTATCCTGGTTTACGATCCAGACAGTGATAGCACTTCGGCCCAAACGGTTTACTACGGATTTAATTTTGACGCCCTGAGCGATCAGTCTATTGCCCGGCAATTACTTGAGAATACGGTCACCTATCTCCTGGCCGATCGTCCTCGCGGCGTTATTGATGGCTTTGTGGATATGACGGATAAACAAGACGACAGCGGGGTTACGGTGTATTTAAGCGGTAGCGCAACGGATTCTACCGTTACCAATTCCACCGGTTACTACGCTTTTACCGGTTTGAGCGACGGAACTTACACGGTTAAACCCTACGCGGATGGTTACACTTCTTCGCCCGATTCGGTGAGCAATATTTCGGTAAATCAGGATACCGTTTCTAATGTCAATTTTACACTAACGCCGGTTGTCTCAGACATATTCTCCAAAAACGGTTTGCCCACCACCTATGCCGTGGCGCAGAACTATCCCAATCCGTTTAACCCGACAACAACGATTCGATATCAAATTCCGAAGAGTTCGGATGTGAAATTGGTCATTTACAATACCAGCGGCAAAAAAATTCGCACATTGGTTAATGCGGTACAAAGTCCTGGTTATTATTCGATTACCTGGGCGGGTAGAAATAATCTCGGGCAAAAGGTGGCTTCCGGAATTTATATTTACTACTTTAAAGCCGGGAATTTTCAGTCGGTGAAGAAAATGATTTTATTGAAATAGCGCTTTATTTCCGGCCTTTTTCTGTACTACAGAGAAAGGCCGGAATTTTTTATTTGAAATACATTTTCATTTTATTTGCGGTTATTAAATGCCCATAAAAACATTCAAGAGAATTTTTTTGATGTAGATAAATAAAGATTTGAAAATTTGTGTAAATTGATTTAAATTTGGCAGACTTTAATAATAAATGTAAGGCAAAATTTAGAAATTTGCTGATCTGGATGCTGAGCGAATAGTAGGAGTGGAGGCGGAAACTAAAAACATTAAAAGGATTTTAAATAAAAAAAACTGGAGAGGTGGCCGAGTCGGCTGAATCCCGCCATGGCGGGATGCTAAGCGAGAAAAGAGAGGCCAAACAAGAAACTAAAAACAGATTAAAAAAATAGTAACTAAAAATAAGAAAAAAAACTGGAGAGGTGGCCGAGTCGGCTGAATCCCGCCCCGGCGGGATGCTAAGCGAGAAAAGAGAGGCCGATCAAGAGATTAAAATAGAATAAAAAATAATAAATAAAAACAAAAGAGAACTGGAGGGGGTGGCCGAGTCGGCTGAATCCCGCCCCGGCGGGATGCTAAGCGAGAAAAGAGAGGCCAAACAAGAAACTAAAAACAGATTAAAAAAAATAGTAAATAAAAATAAGAAAAAAAACTGGAGAGGTGGCCGAGTCGGCTGAAGGCGCTCGCCTGCTAAGCGAGTATAGGGGCAAAACCTCTATCGTGGGTTCGAATCCCACCCTCTCCGCTTTAGACCGGGAATTTCCCGGTTTTTTTTATGCTGAGTCGGCTGAATCCCGCCCCGGCGGGATGCTAAGCGAGTATAGGGGCAATCCCGCCGGGGGGACGAATCCCATTTACCCTGTGGGCCCTCTCCGCTTCAGACCGGGAATTTCCCGGTCTTTTTATGCCGAGTCTGTCTCGTCCTAAATATACTTGACAGTTTTAATTGTAGTAGTAGTTTTTCTTTCTTCTTTTTTTGCTGTTAAAAGATATTTGAAACAAATTTAATCACCGTCTGGTTACCCGCGTAGCATCCGTAAATTTTTGAATTTTATTTGAATCTTCTCTATTTTGCACTCTTTGTTTTAGAAGTTTTTTTAATTACGCCTGGCCATCGTGTGCAGGGCTTTAAAACACATGGAGAGTTAAAAAATGGATATGAATGCCATACTTAGAAATTTTAAAATCTCAGGTGAACCGCAAGAATACCAGCCTTTCGGAGACGGACATATTAACGACACCTTTTTAATCACACTGAAAAATAGTCCCACGCGTTATATTTTACAAAGAATCAACCATGCAATTTTTTTAGATGTACCGGGATTAATGCGCAATATTCAGCGAGTGACCGACCATATAAAACAAAAATTGCTCAGGGCCGGCGTTGAGCAGATAGAAAGAAGAGTCCTACAATTTATACCGACAGATTCCGGACAATTATTTTACCAGGATACTTCAGGAAATTACTGGCGCCTGTGTCTTTACATTCCGGGTAGTCGATCATACAATATAATACCTGACGCACAACTGGCTTACAAAGGCGGCCGGGCGTTCGGCGAGTTTTTGTATTTGTTACAAGACCTTCCGGCAAACGAACTGAATGTAACCATCCCCAATTTTCATAATTTGCCGTTTCGCTTAGAACAATTAAAAGAGGCCCTGCATAAAAATCGGGCAGGAAGAAAGACTTCCGCCGTCCAGGAAATAGAGGCCGTGATAGATAGAACCCAAAAAATGAATGAAATTTTTTCCATGAGCGAGCAGCAAACACCGTTGCGTGTTACGCATAACGACACCAAGTTCAATAACGTGTTATTCGATAAAGATAATAATCCACTTTGTGTAATAGACCTGGACACGGTAATGCCAGGCCGCGTCTTTTCCGATTTTGGAGATGCCATACGAACGGGCGCCAACACCGGCGCTGAAGATGACCCGCAACTGGAGCGCGTATCCATGAATAAAGCGTTTTATGAAGCCTATACGCGCGGTTTTCTGGAAAAGACCAGATCAATTTTGTCGGATCATGAGATCGAATCCCTGGCCCATGGAGCGTTGATTTTAACCTTTATGCAGGCTGTTCGTTTTTTAACCGACTATTTGAACGGCGATACCTATTACAAAATTGAGCATCCATTACACAACTTACAACGCACGCGCGCCCAGTTAAAGTTATTGAAGAGTATGGAAGAATCTTTCGAATGGATGCAGCAAATCGTTAAAAAATATGCCGCTCAATTAAGCGCTTAATTTTGCATTACGGACGTTATTTGCTTTTTTAATTTTCATTTGCATGTGAATTGGAATAAAGCGCCTTTCTGGAGCGGCCGATATCTTGCAAAACAAAATGAGTGGGCAAAGTGTACGGGCTGCTGTTTTGTGAGGGCTTTTTTATTTATCGACGAAAATGTGCGCGATAGGATGCCTATCTTTAAAATGGTTTGAAACATTTTCCAATGTTTTCGTATTACCCTGGAGTTAGTTGTGTTTAAATGGGGGGAACCATGAGATTAAAAGCGATCTGTTTTTCTTTGCTGATTTTTACAATGGCCTTTTCCCAAAAGCCTTACTTTCAGCAGGAAGTCCACTACAAAATTGATGTGACACTAAATGTTCTGGCAAAAACCTATTCAGGGCATGAGAGGTTGACATACATTAATCATTCCCCGGATACATTGACGTATGTCTGGCTACACCTGTATCCCAATGCGTACAGGAACAATAATACACCGTTTGCTCGTCAACAAATGGAACAACGCATCAGCCAATTTTATTTTTCGGACAGCGCCGCGAGAGGTTATTTAAAATTGACAGCCTTGCGCTCGAATGGAAAACAATTATCCTACTCTTTAAAAAACGACGCCATCGATGAAGCGAAAATCGATTTACCGCTTCCCTTGTTCCCCGGCGATACGATCACTCTGGAGATTGATTTTGAAGGAAAGTTCCCACGTGTTTTCTCCAGAATGGGCACATGGGATGGTTACTATTTTGCCGCCACGCAGTGGTACCCTAAAATGGTGGTTTACGATCGTCTGGGCTGGCATCCCGATTCTTACCTTGATCTGGGCGAATTTTACGGTGAATACGGCACCTTTGACGTGAAGATTACCCTGCCAGAGCTTTTTGTAATCGATGCAACCGGCATGTTAAAAGACGATGTCGCGGAAGAAACCTTTATGCGGCAACTTGCGGATACCACACGCTATTTTTTAAACCTGGACAAGGCGGATCGAAAACAATTCATCAAAAATTGGAAGCATGATCGAGAACGACAGCTCGATTTGAGCAAAACGAAGACAGTGCATTTTTACGCCGAAAATGTCCATGATTTTGCCTGGTTTGCCGGATTGCATTACATGGTATTACGCAAAATCCACAATGGGGGCGTATTGACCAATGTGCTGGTGCATCCCGAATCGGCCTACAACTGGCGCCACGTGCCCGATTACGTGAAAAAGACGGTGTCGTTTTACGGCAAAATGGTGGGCCCCTATCAATATCCGAAAGCATCGGTGGTTCAGGGGCAACTCCGCGCCGGGGGAGGAATGGAGTATCCAATGATAACAATTATTTCTATTCCCCATTCTGATTGGGAAAATTTTTTGGAAATGGTTGTTATGCACGAAGTGGGCCATAACTGGTTTATGGGAATGCTTGGCTCGGATGAGCGCGCTTCGACCTTTTTAGACGAAGGCGTGAATAGCTTTGTTGAATTGAAGTATCTGGAGCACTATTACGGAAAATACAATCTGACTAATTTTAAAAAGCTGTTCTTTGGGCTCGATATTCTCAGAGACCTGGGGGATTGGCAATTATTGCAAATGGCTTTTGGAACCAAAGTCTCTGAGCGGACAGACCTACCGCTTGACCTGCGCGCAGAAGAATACGATCGCAGTAACTACGGTGTGATTAATTATCAGAAGGGCGCGTTAATGCTGCTGGCTCTGGAAGAATATTTAACGCCGCCCGTGTTCTGGAAAGGAATGCGAGAATACTTTGCACGATGGAACGGAAAACATCCGACGGTGAATGATTTTTTCCAGACCATGGAAGAGGTCTCGGGCAAAGAGCTGGATTGGTTTGTAGAGGACTGGTACCATTCCACCAGATATTGTGACTTTGTGATTAAAACGGTCAAAAAGAAAAGGGAAGGCGATTCGCTAAAAATCGAAGTTTGGGTCGAAAACAAAGGCACCATGAAGGACATGCCTGCTCCGGTTAGGGTGGTAAGCGCATCGGGCGATACTTTGCAAAAATGGTGGAATGGAAATCCTGAACAGCCGCTGGTGTTTAAAACAAAAGACAAACCGCTGAAAATCGAGGTTAACCCCCGCCATTCCATTTTTGAGATGAGCTACCTGAACAATCAGGCCGGTTTACCGCCGGTAGAGATTCACTTCGTCCCGCAGATCCCGAGCTTTGAAACATATGAAGTAATCATCTTACCGTATTACTGGTACGAATCATTTGTCGACAAACATCGGCTGGGGGGCATGATCTGGGGTGGAAATCCCATTTTAAAACAATGGTTCTGGACAGGCAAGGCTTATTATGCCACAAAAACAAAGCGGCATGGATACAGGCTTACGCTTACCAACCGCTTCCACCTGCCGCTGGCCAACTACACAGACGTCAAGGCCGAATGGTTTGATGTGGATGGCATGCGTAAAAAGGGATTGTATTTTAGCAATTACTTCCAGCGCCGCGGCAAAGACTATCCGAAAAAGTATTTGAATTTTGCCCTGGAAGCGGTTGATCTTTACCGGGGCGATTACTACGAATCTTCTATGTTTCAGAAAGCACGGTATGGCGTGATTACAATGGAAGGAAAGTATTTAACCGGCAAGATGCTGACAGGCCTGTCTGCGGTGTTTCGCTTGCAAAAAGGGATGCAGCTGGCCGGTAGTAAAACAAATTATCTGAAAGTGGAGATCGGGGGAAACTGGTGGGCCCGCGTGTCGAAGAATAGCTGGTTCCGTCTGGAAGGCTATTGGGCCAATATCTGGGGAGCAGCTTACCCCCGGCAGGAATCCATCTTTGCCGGCGGCGAAATTGACCCCAGACATCAAAAATTCGTCTTTTCCCGCAGGGGCTCCCTGGCGCCCAATCGCCATTACACGTTGGGGCAGGGCATGAAAATGTATGGCTATGGAGACCCGGACAATCGGTATTTTTTAGGTAAAAGTGGCGCAGCGTTAAGCCTGACGGTTAAACCATGGAAATACTTACCGGTGATGTATGGCAGCGGCGCTGCCCTGGGACAAAAATCAATGGGGCTTAAAGGGAACCAATTGTTTGCAGAAGCCGGTCTTAAATTCAATGTAGCGAGCATAGAAATGATTTTTCCCTTGTACATTAGCGATCCTGCGCCCGGCGAAAAACACCTGGCCTTCAGATTTCTGCTTAACTATTCTTTTAGATTGAGTTTCGGTTTTTAAGAAACTTCCGAAGATGAACTTTGCAAATTAAAATCTGCCGGCGAAATTCAGGAAGGTGTTTCGCCGGCGGTTTAGGAGACTTCCTCTGGAATATCTATCGGAAAAGCGTTTGAAAATTTTTGTGCTGCTGGATTGGTTGAATAGTTAATTAGTTGAATGGTTGAATAGTTAGTCTGTCATTCCAAATTTGTTTCTGTAAATGATAGTGAATTCCTGCCACCGTTTATGTAGGGGCGAAGGATTTCCAGGAACAATTCAGCGATGGTAAGTATTAATCTTTAGTCATATCAAAAAAGCGCTCTGGATAAAGTAGGGTTGGAAATCCTTCGCCCTTACAAGTACGTTCATTCATGATCTTTTGTCTGGGAGTGAGGATCGAGCGAGCAAGCAAGGGTAATTTAATTTAAAACATTCATTGCGCCCTTTGTGACTTCTCTGACCTCTCTGTGGTCGCTTAAATTCCTGCGAGAAAATTATTTCGCGCACGTTGTGGTTGATTTTGGTTGCGGCTTTGCTGACTTAGTTTTTAATCGGCCCCTGTTTTAAAGGAGAGTTAGAAAATGGCGTGACCATAGCCCTGCCGTGTCAATGGGTTTTGGCAATTGATACCGATTTAACGCCGTGGATAAAAGGCGAATTTTGGGCTCCTTCAACCATAGATGAATAACTTGTGGCGCGAATATTTTATTTAATCAATAAATGCTTTGCAGCGCTCTGCATAAGTTTTCATCTCAAGCCCGGAGAACGTAGATTTGGCTTAACTTGTTAAAAATTAAATGGATAGGTCGTTAGTTGAATAAATATAAAGTGGCTTGAATATATACAGCATGCCGTGAAAAATTCAATAAAATCAATGGAATAGGTGGTGTAAAAAAGTTTTTTGCGGCCATTGATTTCAGCCCATCCTGACACTAAATTGATTTATTAAATTAACTAATTAAAATTAAATAAGATAGCAAAAAAATGAATATTCTTTCATCGAAACATGAAAGCCAATTAACATCATTAATTAGGAGGTTATATGCAGCGTAAGCGTGTGATCATTATGGGCGCAGCCGGACGCGATTTTCATAACTTTAATGTCTATTTTCGCGACAATGAAGCGTACGAAGTCGTAGGTTTTACGGCAACACAAATTCCGGACATTGAAGGGCGTAAATATCCGCCTGAGCTGGCCGGTAAATTATATCCCGAAGGTATTATGATTTATCCGGAAGAAGAATTACAGGATTTGATAAAAAAATTTGCTGTGGATCAGGTCGTTTTTGCTTACAGCGATGTTCCTTATGACTACGTGATGAGCCGTTCGGCTCTGGTAAATTCGGCCGGAGCGGATTTTATTTTAATGGGCGCAAAAGCCACGCAGTTGAAAAGCAGCAAGCCAGTGATTTCGGTTTGTGCGGTGCGCACGGGCTGCGGAAAATCTCAGACCACGCGTAAAGTGGCCAAAATGCTGCGCGACGCCGGCAAAAAGGTGGTTGCCATTCGCCACCCCATGCCTTATGGTAATTTGAACGAACAAAAAGTGCAACGTTTTGCTGAACTTTCGGACCTTGACAAGTACAAATGCACCATCGAAGAACGCGAAGAATACGAACCGCACATCGTTTCTGGCACCATTATTTACGCAGGTGTTGATTACGAAGCCATTTTGCGCGAAGCAGAAAAAGAAGCGGACGTCATCTTGTGGGATGGCGGCAATAATGATCTGCCGTTCTACAAAACCGATTTGCATATTACGGTGGTCGATCCGCACCGTCCCGGCGATGAATTGTTCTACTATCCGGGAGAGGCCAACCTGCGTGCCGCCGATGTGGTGGTTATTAATAAGATTGACACCGCCGATCCGGAAGGTATTCAGGCTGTGCGCGAAAGCATTCAGATGGTCAACCCCGATGCCGTGGTGATCGACGCCGCTTCACCCATTTTTGTTGAAGAGTACGAGCAGATTAAAGGCAAACGCGTGCTGGTGGTTGAAGACGGGCCTACTCTGACGCACGGCGAAATGACTTACGGCGCCGGTGTGGTGGCCGCTGAAAAATTCGGCGCAAAAGAGCTGGTTGATCCCAGACCTTACACCGTGGGAACCATCACCGAAACGTTTGAAAAGTATCAGGAAATTGGCACCCTGCTGCCGGCCATGGGGTATGGCGATAAACAGATCAAAGACCTGGAAGAAACCATTAATAAAACCGATTGCGACCTGGTGATTATCGGGACGCCCATCGATTTGAGAAAGCTGGTAAAATTAAACAAACCGGCCGTTCGCGTAACTTATGAATTGCAAGAAGTGGGCAAACCTGATCTGAACGATGTCTTGAAAAAGTTTATGTAAACCCGTAAACTCGGTTTGGGCATGATTGGACTGTTATGTAAAATCATGCCCTTTTTATTTAACATCGAAGGAAGGAAGCCATGAAAAAAAGACCAATCGTTGTCGCCCTTGGTGGAAATGCCATTACGCGTGAATTCGAAGAAGGAAACATCCCGCAACAGTTCGAAAATACAAGACGGAGCCTGGAGCACATCATCGGCCTGTTGAAAGAAGGTTTCAATATGGTGATTACGCACGGCAACGGCCCCCAGGTGGGGAACGCCCTGATACGTGTGGAAGAAAGCAGACATCTGGTGCCGCCATTACCGCTGGGAATTATTGTGGCCGACCTGGAAGGGGGCATGGGCTACATGATTGAACAATGCCTGCAAAATAAGATGCACGATATGGGCGTAAAACGGCAGGTGGCCACGCTGGTTACCCAGGTGCTGGTGGATAAAGACGATCCTTCCATTAAAAATCCCAGCAAATTTGTCGGTCCATTTTTTAAAAAAGAACAGGTTCCGGAGCTGGTGGAAAAACGCGGCTGGATTATGAAAGAAGATAAGGGCCGCGGCTATCGGCGTGTCGTGGCTTCGCCCAAACCGATTGGAATCGTTGAAAAGGATATTATTAAGCACTTAGTGGATATGGGCGTGGTGGTCATTGCCGCCGGCGGTGGGGGCATTCCGGTGTACATCGATCACAGCAAACATCCAGGCTGGCTGGAAGGTCTGGACGGCGTAATCGATAAAGACCTGGCTTCGGCTGTTCTGGGCAGGGAAATCGACGCCGAGAAATTGTTGATTATTACCGGCGTGGAAAAGGTGGCTTTGAACTTTGGCACGCCGGAACAAATCGATCTGGATGAATTAACTATTGCCGATGCCAGGAAGTACCTGGCCGAAGGACAGTTTCCAAAAGGCTCCATGGGACCTAAAATTGAAGCGGCCATTAATTTTATTGAAGGCGGCGGCGAAGAGGTTATTATCACCTCAATCGAGAAAACGGGCGATGCCATAAAAGGGAAAGCCGGTACGCGCATTCATGCTTGAAACAAAAAAAGGGGCAGAGTTTAAATTCAATACGCTGCCCCTTTTAAGACTTATTATTTTATCAGTAACATTTTTTTAACTTTCGTAATTTTACCCGCTTTTAAAACGTAAAAATAGACGCCGCTGGCCGTCAAGTTGTTTTGCTCATCCAAACCGTTCCATTGTACGCAATGCTTACCGGCTTTTAGAGATCCATTGATCAAAGTTTTTATTTTTCTGCCGGAAAGATCAAAAACAGAAAGATTAATCGGGCTATTTTTCGGTAAATAAAAATTAATGGTTGTGGAAGGATTAAAAGGATTGGGGAAATTGGGGTACAAAACAACCTGAGAAGGTAAATTTAAATTTTGTTCTTTGATATTAACCGCAATATCTGCATTTGAAAAAAGCGTTCCTTTTGAAGTAACTCCCCAGATATTTCCCTGATGATCAATTCGAATGATTTTGGGGGCTTCGCCATTGGAAAGCGGATCGTAAACAGTCCATTGGCCATTATTGATTTCTACTAAATAGCCTAAATCAAGCCCAAGCCATATTGTGCCGTTCTGATCAATGTAAACGGTATAAACATTATTGTTGGGAAGCGGCGAATTGTCTTTATTGTAAACGGTCCAGCTGGAATCGTCATAAACGATTAAGCCGGAGTAAGTGCCAATCCACTTGTAATTATTTGAATCTACGGCTATCGAATTGACGGTGTAAGCCGGAAAATCAGAATTGGTTGAAGAGTAATAAGTTAAGCTGTCATCATAAAATCTTACCAGACCGTGAGGCGTGCCCAGCCATTTTACATTTTTTTGATCCACAGCAATGTCGCTAATGGTAAGCGCTACATCATAATCATCATAATAATGCCATGAAGTCCCATCATAATAGCCAAAACCAATACTGTCAAAACCAAACCACAAGTTGCCTTTACTGTCAAAGACAAGAGCATGCGTTCCATATCCATTAATACCGTAATCCGGCAGATTAAAATATTGAAAGGAATGATTGTCGAATTTAATTATTTTTTGCATTGTCCCTAACCACTTGTTTCCGCTGGAATCGATTTCAATATCATCGATCCACTCGCCATCAACGCTGTAAAATGTGGTATCGCCTGTGTTAAGATTCAGTTTAATTAAAAAGTTCCAGCCGGCGCTCATCCACAGTAAACTGTCTTCAATGGCAATAGAGTGCACCGGTAAACCAAATTCCTGATAGAATTGCCAGTCCACATTCTGGGCAAATAAACTCTCTTTAGAAAATAGAAGCAAAAATAAAAGGCACACACCGCTAAAAAAAGATTTAAAATTTGTTGATTTGATAAGGCGGTTTAGAGCCCGCGGGAGTTTTAAATTTAATAATGTCGCCATTTCTTCTCCCTCCTATCGTTTTGAAACTTGCTAATTTAAATAAAAATGTCAAATGGTTAATAAGAAGCAATAAAAATCCATTTAAAAGAAATAAATAAGTTTAGCCTTCAATAGAAGAAAATCGTTTTTTTGAGTCAATAAACCAAAAACAGACGAAGCCCATTATGATCTTATTAAGTAAATTTACATCCCTGATGTTAAGTAATAAAAAGTTTGTAGATTCCGTTATCCTTGGCCATAATTTAGTCACAAGCGTTGTTATTTACAATAGCAAAAATAGGCAATCTTAAATTTGCCAGTAAGTTGTATCTTCCGCGGGGGGGGCTGTCCCTCGTGATAAATAAAGGGTAATGGAAGTTGGGGGTAAAAAGTTTAGAAATTGTTTTAATAGGGTCGTTTTCCCAACCTGCCTGGCTCCTGTAACAATGATTGCCTGTTTGGAATCAATGTTATCTACAAGAATTTGAAATAAACTACGCACAAATATGGTTTTTGCCTTTCTAATTTGTTTAAAAGAAAAAAATTGAATTATTTTCATCTCAAAAATAAAAATAATTGATTTTAATGCCCACTACCTTTTAAACAATATACAACTTATGTTCTTCTCAATCTTCGCTCAAATTTGGTTTACATATTTGAAATAAATTGTTATATTTAGATTTCTTAAACAAAAAATAAAACGAACCGTTACAATGGGAGTTGTTAAATGAAGATTCATGAGTATCAGGCTAAACAAATTTTAAGGGAATTTAATGTTCCTGTACCGGAAGGTTACGTGGCTTTTACAGCAGATGAAGCTGTAGAAGCGGCTAAAAAATTATCGACCGATCTGGCAGTGATTAAAGCCCAGATCCATGCCGGCGGCCGTGGTAAGGGCGGCGGGGTTAAGTTAGCTCGTTCTTTAGACGAGGTGAAAAACATTGCCGGACAGATGATCGGCATGACTCTGATTACGCACCAAACAGGGCCTGAAGGCCGAATTGTTAAAAAAGTTCTGGTGGAACAAGGTGTGGATATTGACCGTGAGCTTTACCTGGGCGTGGTGCTCGATCGCTCGAAATCCAGACTGGTAATGATGGCCAGCACCGAGGGCGGCGTGGAAATTGAAAAAGTGGCCGCCGAAACACCGGAAAAAATCCTGAAAGAGTGGATTGATCCAGCCATTGGTCTGCAGCCCTTTCAGGCCAGAAAATTAGCCTTTGGCCTGGGCTTAAGCGGAAAACAGGTAAATAACGCCGTTAAGTTTATGATGGCCCTGTACAAAGCGTTTATTTCTAAAGATTGCTCGCTGGCCGAAATTAATCCTCTGGTGGTTACCAAACAGGGCGATGTACTGGCCCTGGACGCCAAAATCAATTTTGACGACAGCGCGCTCTATCGCCATCCGGAATTGCTCGAGTTGCGCGATCTGGACGAGGAAGAGCCCCTGGAGGTAGAAGCGTCCGAATTCAATTTGAACTACATCAAATTAGACGGCAACGTGGGATGCATGGTTAACGGCGCAGGATTGGCCATGGCCACCATGGACATCATCAAACTGGCCGGCGGCGAACCGGCTAACTTTCTGGATGTAGGCGGCGGCGCCAATGTGGAAACCGTGCGCAATGGTTTCAAAATTATTTTAAAAGACCCCAATGTAAAAGCCATTTTGATCAATATTTTCGGCGGGATTGTACGCTGCGACCGGGTGGCGCGCGGGGTTATTGAAGCGGTGCAGTCCATCGACGTTAAAGTGCCCATCGTCATTCGCCTGGCTGGCACCAACGCCGAAGAAGCCGCGCAGCTCTTAAACGAATCGGAGCTGGAATTTGTGGTGGCCAACTCGTTAGAAGACGCCGCTAAAAAAGTGGTTAAAGTACTGCAGTAAGCGGTATCCTTGAAATAAGAAAATGTAAACTTTGAAGAAAAGCGGAGAAAATAAAAATGAGTATTTTACTCACCGAAAAGACAAAAATACTGGTGCAGGGCATTACCGGCTCCGAAGGGTCATTTCATGCCCGGCAGATGATTGAATACAACGAAAAAGCTCCGGTTGTGGCCGGAGTAACCCCGGGCAAAGGCGGGCAGATGTTTATGGACAAAGTACCGGTTTTCAATACGGTTGAACAGGCCGTAAAAGAAACTGGAGCCAACGCTTCGGTCATTTTTGTACCCCCGGCTTTTGCCCCGGACGCCATCCTGGAAGCGGTGGACGCCGGACTGGAACTGGTGGTATGTATTACGGAAGGCATTCCGGCGCTGGATATGATTAAAGTGTATGATGTGCTTAAAGACTCCAATACGCATTTGATTGGTCCCAATTGTCCGGGCATTATCTCGCCGGGCATCGGAAAAATGGGCATTATGCCAGCCTTTATTCATAAGCCAGGTAAAATCGGCGTGATCAGCCGCTCGGGAACTTTAACCTATGAAGCCGTTAACCAGTTAAGCGAGCGCAACCT
This sequence comes from Caldithrix abyssi DSM 13497, assembly GCF_001886815.1. Classification (GTDB taxonomy): domain Bacteria; phylum Calditrichota; class Calditrichia; order Calditrichales; family Calditrichaceae; genus Caldithrix; species Caldithrix abyssi. Next base: position 4,112,223 of record NZ_CP018099.1, on the reverse strand, counting down.
GGGCCAGTCCACAGCCATTGGAATTGGCGGCGACCCGGTGATTGGCACGCGCTTTATTGACGCCTTACAGCTCTTCAAAGATGATCCGGACACCGAAGCGGTAGTGATGATTGGCGAGATCGGCGGTACGGCGGAAGAGGAAGCCGCTGCCTGGGTCAAAGAAAACTTTAACAAACCGGTGGTCAGCTTTATCGCCGGGCAAACCGCTCCTCCGGGGAGACGCATGGGCCATGCCGGCGCCATCATTAGCGGAGGTCAGGGAACGGCGGCCGAAAAAATGAAGGCGCTGGCCGCGGCGGGCATTCACGTTTGTGAAAGTCCTGCTGAAATTGGCGCAACTGTGGAAAAAGTTTTAAAAGGTTAATTATTTATTACGATTTTTAAATCAAGACGATCCGAACGTTTTAAATAGGAATGTTTCGGTTGCCTGCATGGGCAGCCGTTTAAAATGGTTTGTATAGTGAAAAAAATAACCTGTAATTGTAAAAATTTTAAGGAGAGATAGAATGAAGGAACGCACATTAGCCATTCTTAAGCCTGATTGCGTACAAAAGGGCTTGATCGGTAAGGTAATAGATCATCTTTTAAATAAAGGATTCGACATCATCGGCATGAAGATGGTTCATTTAACCAAACAAACAGCCGGTGAATTTTACGCCGTACATAAAGGTCGGCCGTTTTATGACGAATTAGTAGATTTTATGACGGAAAGTCCGGTGGTGGTGATGGCCTTAGAAAAGGAAAATGCCGTTGCTGGTTTGAGAGAGGTCATTGGCGCCACCGATCCGGCAGAAGCCGCAGAAGGAACCGTTCGCCGACTGTACGCCGAAAGCAAGGGGCGCAATATCATTCATGCGTCCGATTCGCCGGAAAATGCAAAAATCGAATTGGGATTTTTCTTCTCTAATAAAGAATTAATCGAAAATGGTTACATTGGTTAACCAATCGAAATAACAGGAGTAAAACATGGCCGAAAAGAAAAAACAGGAAGAAGAGATACTCGATCTTGAGATGCTCCGACAGGGCGAACTATCAGAGGTTGAAGATCGCGAAATCGTCAAACGCGTGGTGGTAATCGGCGCCGGAACTATGGGACGAGGTATTTCGCAGCTGGTGGCTTCCAAAGGGATGGAAGTAATCTTAATCGAAAAGACCGAAGAACTGGCCCAGCAGGGTATGAAGCTACTGGAAGAAAATATTGACGAAGAGATTGCCCGCTGGACATTGACCAAAAGCGAAAAGCGCGCCATTTTAAGCAGAATTAAGGCTTCGGCCAACGTGAACGACGCGGTTTACGGCGATGTGGTCATCGAAGCCATTTCGGAAAATCTGGAAGCCAAAAAGGAGTTGATGCGCAAAATCGATGAAATCTGCGATCCGGATACCATCTTTATTACCAACACGTCGGCGCTTAGTATCACCGAAATCGCCTCCGCTACCAATCGGCAGGATAAAGTCATTGGCATGCACTTCTTAAACCCCGTGCCGAAAATACCGCTGGTAGAAATCGTTCGCGGCCTGAAGACATCCGATGAAACCTACGAATTCATTCGCGATTTTGCCGAAATGCTGGATAAAACGGCGGTCGAGGTCTTTGAATATCCCGGATACATCACCACGCGCGTGATTGTTCCGATGATTAATGAAGCCATTCACATCCTGATGGAAGGCGTGGCATCGGCAGAACATATCGACACGGCGATGAAACTGGGATACAACTTTCCCAAAGGTCCGCTGGCCCTGGCCGATCAAATTGGCCTTGACGAGCTCATGGCCTGGATGGAAACCCTGTTCCGTGAATTGGGAGAGGCCAAATATAGGCCATGCCCCTTATTGCGCAAACTGGTTCGCGCCGGCCATCTGGGGCGTAAAACCGGCAAGGGCTTTTTTGATTATACCAGGCAGCAGTAGGATTAAGAGTAGAAAATAATTAATTGATTTTTACAAAGAGGACAATAGTCCATTAAGCTGAAAAATATTCTTTTCTTATTGAAAAATTACGAGAATCAGCTTATTTTATTAAATGTTAAAAAACGCTGTGAAATATAAGGAAATTTAAATTAAATTCTTTAACCTTTGCTTTATTCATGAATATCGCTGATTGTAAATTAATATGAATGTCATAAATGACATAAAAATCAGTTTTTGATGATTGAATGATAAAGCATGTCGGAGAGTATTATTAAAGGCGAAAGTGTTTTTGAGGGGTTTTCTCTCGATTCCTTTTGTCTACGCAAAGGCACCCCCCTTTTAATTCCCCCCCCCGCAAGCGGGGGGATTAAGGGGGAAAATAACCCCGCAAACGGGAGGATTAATGGGGGAGATAGCCCCGCAAGTGGGAGGATTAAGGGGGGAATTAACCCTGCAAACGGGAGGATTAAGGGGGGAATTAACTCCGCAAGCGGGGGGATTAAGGGGATGAACAATCCCACAAGCGGTGGGATTAAAGAGGAGAATTACCCTGCAAACGGGGGAATTAAGGGGGAGATGGCTCCGCAAGCAGGGAGATTAAGGGGAGCTGTTAATTTCGCACGCAGCAAGATAAAAAATGGAGATTATTCAATAAACTTTCAAACAAAGTTCATTGAAAATATTCAGCCGGGCGAGTATGTATATGGTCATGACGCCAAACCGCATCGCGTAGTTAAAACTTTTAAACGGCAATATGTAGGCATTATGATTGGAATCGTGAGCGAAGATAATACAACTTTATGGCTAACCGAGGATCACCTTGTGCTCACTGAACGTAGAGTAAAGCAGCTATCTCCTTCAGGAAGCTGGAGTGGAGTGCCAATACACCATTTTGAAAGAGCGCGAAAATTGCGAAAAGAGATGACGCCACCCGAAAAGAAACTATGGTATTATCTAAAAAACAAACGATTGGGAGTTAAATTCAGACGTCAACATCCTATTGGGCCTTACATTACTGATTTCTATTGTCGGGATTGCGGTTTAGTCGTAGAAGTAGACGGCAAGCAACATTATACCCCTGAAGCGCAAGAATATGACCGTTACCGCGATGAATATTTAACGGCAACAGGCCTTGATGTGCTAAGGTTTAATACGGTCGATCTTCGTACTAATTTAAAAGGAGTGCTGGCAATCATCCATTACAAAACTAAGCAACGGGTGTTGAACGATGATCCAAATAAACAGTGGCGTTATGCAGGTGAGTTACGTTTAGGTGAATTCATATTTTCTGGTCTTGAACAAAGGCCTAAAAAAATATTGAGAATTATTCAGGAAAGAGTTTCTGAAGATGTTTATGATATCGAAGTGGAAAGTGTAAGTTCTTATTTAACCGAAGTGTGTACAGTACACAATTGCGATATGCGGTATTTAACAACTTTATCGAAGAACGATAATTTGAATTATCCGTTTAATTAAGCGATAGAAAAGATTTATTATCTTTTATGTCGTTAAGGGATAGTGATCTGTGTAACAGGATGTAGTTTAAATAATTAACTAATAAAAATTGACTAATTTTATTTATTGCGAGTAAAAAAGGAATATTCAAGATTTTAAAAAAGAGGTATTTAAAATGATCGTTTTAGTAATAAACGCGGGAAGCTCGTCGGTTAAATATCAGGTGATCGATCCGGAAGAGCAGCGCTCGCTGGCCAGGGGCGTGGTAGAGCGCATCGGAATGTCCGGCGCTATTTTGACACACCGTAAAGAAGGGGAAAAAGAGGTTCGCCTATCAGGAGAAATTCTGGATCATAAAATGGCCATTGAATATGTGCTGGGTATTTTACTCAGTAAAAATCATGGTGTTATTAAAGATAAAAGTGAAATCGACGCGGTTGGTCACCGCGTGGTGCACGGCGGCGAAGTGTTTAGCGGCTCGGTTTTGATTACCGAAGAGGTGATGGCCGAGATGCGCCGATGCATTGATTACGCGCCTCTACACAATCCCCCCAATTTAAAGGGCATTAACGCCGCCATGCAGTTGCTGCCAGGCGTTCCGCAGGTGGGCGTGTTCGATACCGCCTTCCATCAAACCATGCCCAAACATGCTTATTTGTACGGATTGCCCTATGCCCTTTACAAAAAGCATGGCATCCGGCGCTATGGCTTTCATGGCACGTCGCATCGCTTTGTTTCTGATCGGGCGGCAAAAATGCTGGGCAGGCCCAAAGAAGAGCTGCGCATCATTACCTGCCATCTGGGCAACGGCGCTTCGGCGGCGGCAATTAAGTATGGCAAATCCATCGATACCAGCATGGGCTTTACCCCGCTGGAAGGATTGATGATGGGCACGCGCTCCGGCGATCTGGACCCGGCAATCATTTTGCAGATCATGCACAAAGAAGAATTAACGCCCAACGACGCCACAACCCTGTTAAACAAACACAGCGGATTGATCGGAGTTAGCGGTTTAAGCAGCGACATGCGCGAAATTGAAGAAGAATATGAGACCAACGCCCGGGCCAAACTGGCGCATGATATTTTTACCTATCGCCTGAAAAAATACATCGGCGCCTATGCCGCGGCTATGGGCGGTGTGGATGCTATTGTTTTTACCGGTGGTATTGGAGAAAATTCCAGTCTGGTGCGCAAAAATGCCCTGTCGGAATTGGAGTTTCTGGGTATTAAATTAGATCACCATAAAAATGAAGAAAAGAGTAAAGGCGAGCGCGATATCTCCGCCGCTGAATCCGGCGTAAAAGTGCTGGTGATTCCCACCAATGAAGAGCTGGTGATTGCCATGGATACGATGCAAATCGTAAGTCAGTTAAAGAAATAGGTTGAGTAAATAAAAAGCTGTTAATAAGTTGAGCAAAAAAAACGAAAGATAGTGTTTTTTCATCTTTCGGCAAACGGGAGAAGATGATTATTCCGGCCGCCGCGTAAAAATACGGGCGCGCCGGATTCTTTTTTATCTTAAAGTGGGAACAAAGTGAAAAACGTAATGGCGAGGGCGGTCCGTTAATACACTCTTCCTCCCCCGCTTTTCAATTTCCGGCGGCGGTAATAAAATTTGCCTTATGATACATCTTAATGTACATTTGGCTATTTCGCAAAAAGACGGGAACTTTTGATGTAGTTGGCATTAAAAGAGACGAAAAGTTATGAGGGTTGAAATCCTCATTGAGATTTGATAAATTCGGAAATTCTGATGAAAATAAACATACAGGACATTGATGTTCATCCAATTGAGATGGATGACGAGATAAGTCTGGAATTTATTTCGCCTTTGATTCGGGAGTATTATCCGAATCAGGCCACGGTGCATGTGCATGCGGAAAAGATCAAGAAAGATGTTCGCGTGCGCATCGAATTATTGACCAGAGCGCATTATACCTGCGATCGTTGCCTGGATGAGTTCGATGTGCGCTTCACGGCCAGGATCGAACAACAGTATCACCAGGGCGCAGGTGAATTGTTAGACGAAGAGATTATTCGCATTGCGGCGGATGCCATTGAGATCGATATTAATCCTGTGATCTCTGAGATGATGTTATTGAACCATCCGCTAAAAATGTTGTGTAAGGAAGAGTGTAAAGGAATTTGCCCGAATTGTGGCGCGCATTTGAATCATGAAGAGTGCCGCTGTGGAGAACGACCGATCGATCCACGTTGGGATGAACTGAGAAAGTTATTAAAATAGGAGAGGAAAATGGCAAATCCAAAACGGAAAGTATCACGTAATTTGAGAGATAAACGCAGAGCTCAATGGATGGCAAGTTTACGCGCTAATTCTTTGGTTACCTGTGATCATTGCGGCGAAAAAAAGCTGCCCCATCGTGCCTGCCCAAGTTGCGGATATTACCGGGGTAAAAACGTCTATATTCCCAAATCGGTTTAATCGTCTTTTGCGAAGGAATTCGTAATGCGCATCGCCCTGGATGTTATGGGGGGTGATCTTGGGCCCCGAGCAACGGTTGATGGGGCTTATTTATATTTGAAAGAAGCTCCCAAAGACGACCATATTGTTCTGGTGGGTGATCAGGATTTAATTAAAGAACGTCTGAAGCACATTCCTGAGAAATACCATAAGCGATTTAGCATTGTTCACGCGCCAGACAATATCGGCATGAATGAATCCCCTACCGAAGCATTCAAAAAGAAGACAAACGCTTCAATGGTCGTGGGGCTCAAATTGCATGCCAGCGGCCAGGCCGATGCCTTTGTCAGCGCCGGGCATACTGGTGCGCAAATGGCAGGCTCATTGTTGACTCTAAAACGAATCCCCGGAGTTAAGCGCCCGGCCATAGGGTCGTTTTTGCCCAGCGAAAAGGGGATGGTCTTTTTGATTGACGTGGGAGCAAATGTTGATTCTAAACCGATTCACCTCTTGCAATTTGCTTTAATGGCAAGTATTTTTGTCGGCGAAGTATTTCAGCAAAAAGATTTGAAAATCGGTTTGCTGAGTATTGGCGAGGAAGAAAAAAAGGGAAACGCCTTAACCCTGGCGGCGCACCAATTGTTTAAAGAAAATTTACCAAATTTTTACGGAAACGTTGAGGGACGAGATATTTTAAAAGGAAAAACCGATATCATTGTGTGCGATGGCTTTGTAGGGAATGCGCTACTTAAGATGGCCGAGAGTGTGATGGGCGTAATTGTCAAAGCGATTAAGCGGAATATCGGAGCCAATCTATTTACCAATTTGGGGGCGCTTTTAGTTAAACCGGCCTTTAGCGAGCTCAAGCGCAGTTATGATTATCAGGAATACGGCGGCGTGCCCCTGTTAGGTGTGGATGGAATTTCGATAATTTGCCATGGAAACTCAACGGCAAGGGCCATTAAAAACGCTTTGCGTGTAGCGCATGAAATGAGTAGTCATCAGGTTAATAAACGAATTGCAGAAAAGTTGAGGGAAAAGGAGTTGAACAATGCCTAAGGCTTACATTAGTGCAGTAGCGCATTACGTGCCGGAAAAGGTGCTTACCAATTTTGATCTGGAAAAAATGGTGGATACTTCCGATGAATGGATTCGATCGCGTACCGGCATCCGTGAGCGGCGCATCCTGGAGCCCGGAAAGGCAACCTCGGATATGGCTGCCGAAGCGGTAAAAAAATTATGTGAAAACAGGGGCATTGACCCTCTGGAAATTGAAGGAATTGTAGTTGCCACCGTGACGCCGGATATGTTCTTTCCCAGTACCGGCAATCTGGTTCAGGAAAAGGTCGGCGCCAAAAACGCCTGGTCGTTTGATGTGGCCGCCGCCTGTTCGGGTTTTATTTATGCATTGTCTGTCGGCGCCCAGTATATTATGGCTGGCACGCACAAAAAGATTGTGGTGGTGGGCGGCGATAAGATGAGCGCCATTACCAACTACCGCGATCGGAATACGTGCGTGTTGTTTGGCGACGCAGCCGCGGCGGTTTTGCTGGAGCCAACCGAAGATGAAGACAAAGGCATCATCGATTTTATGCTCTTTTCCGATGGCAGCGGCGCAGATTACCTTAAAATGAAGGCTGGCGGCAGCCTGTTCCCGGCTTCACTGGAAACGGTGGTGAATGACTGGCACTACATCTATCAGGACGGCAAAACGGTTTTTAAATTTGCCGTCACAAAAATGGCCGAAGTTTCAGTCCATATTCTGGAAAAAAACGGCTTTACCGGCAAAGACCTTACCCTCTTTATTCCTCATCAGGCCAATCTGCGGATTATTGACGCCGCTGTTAAACGGTTGGGCATCGATTATGACAAGGTAATGATTAATATTGATAAATATGGAAATACAACCGCAGCGACCATTCCTCTGGCGCTCTCGGAAGCTTACCTGCAAGGAAAACTCGATGTGGGCGACCTGGTCGTATTTGCAACTTTTGGCGGCGGTTTTACCTGGGCTTCTACTCTATTGCGCTGGGGAATTCCAAAACCTGAAAAGCCGATCTCTGAATAGATAGTGATGGAGATAGATTCATGAAAAAAGCATTCATCTTTCCGGGACAGGCATCGCAGTTTGTGGGAATGGGCAAAGACCTTTACGAACACTTTGAGTCTGCCCGCAGGATTTTTGATCAGGCTAATGAAATTTTAAATTTTGATCTGAAAAAAGTTTGCTTCGAAGGACCGGAAGAAGAACTTAAACAGACGTATATTACGCAACCGGCTATTTTTGTCCACAGCATGGCTGTGAACACCCTGCTTGAAGAAAAGGGGCTGAAGCCCGATGGTGTGGCCGGACACAGTCTGGGCGAGTACAGCGCGCTGGTGGCCGCCGGCAGTCTGACCTTTGAGGACGGTTTGCGTCTGGTGCAAAAACGCGGCCAGTTAATGCATGAATCGGGTAATAAAAACCCCGGTACCATGGCCGCTTTAATTGGCCTTTCCGCAGAGCAGGTTTATGAGTTGTGCGAAAAACTTTCGGACAAAGGCATTATTCAACCGGCCAATTTTAATTCACCGGGACAGATCGCTATTTCCGGCCAGGTTGAGGTCATTCGCCAGGCGTTGGACGTGGCCAGAGAGATGGGCGCTAAAAAGGCGCTGGAATTAGTAGTATCCGGAGCCTTTCACAGCCCGCTAATGGACGATGCACGCGCCGGCTTACAGGAAGCGCTGGAAAAAACAGAATTCAAAGACGCCCGCGTGCCGGTTTATTCTAATGTGACGGGCGGGCCTGTTACGGCCAGAGATGAGATCCGTCATTTACTGTTTAAACAACTAACCAGCCCGGTTTTGTGGCAAAAGAGCATGGAAAATATGATTGCCGATGGTTTTGCCGCGTTTTACGAAATCGGGCCCGGCAAAGTTTTGTGTGGACTATTAAAACGAATTAATCGACAGGTTCCCTGTCAACCCATCGGGACTGTTGAAAACGTAAATAGAGTGGGGGAAGAAGGATGAACGAAGGAAAAGTAGCAATCGTAACCGGCTCTGCTCGTGGAATCGGGAAAGCCATTGCCCTTAAATTGGCGCGCGAGGGTTACCATGTGGTGATTTCGGATATTCTAAAAGACGCGGCAAAAGAAACCGCCCAGGAAATTGAAAAGCTCGGCGTAAAATCGCTGGCGGTGGTGGCGGATGTTTCTAAAGCCGAAGACGCGGGAAACCTGATTAAGCAAACCGTTGAGGCCTTTGGGCAGGTGGACGTGCTGGTTAACAATGCCGGCATTACGCGCGACAACCTGGCTATTCGCATGAGCGAAGCCGAGTGGGATTCTGTATTGAACATCAATTTGAAGGGAACGTTTTTGTGCTCGCAGGCGGCGGCCAAAGTGATGATGAAAAAACGTAGCGGCAGAATAATTAACATCGCCTCGGTTAGCGGCATACTGGGTACGGCCGGGCAGGCCAATTACGCTTCGTCCAAAGCGGGAGTAATCGCCTTAACCAAAGCTTTTGCCCGTGAGCTGGGCGCGCGTAATATTACGGTAAATGCCGTTGCTCCCGGTTACATTGCCACGGAAATGACTGAAAAATTGCCAGAAAATGTAAAAGAAGAGTATCTGAAACAGATTCCGTTAAAGCGGGCCGGCACCCCGGAAGACGTGGCCAATGTGGTGGCCTTTTTAGCCAGCGATGCCGCATCGTACGTCACGGGAACCACGCTCATTGTGAGCGGCGGTCTGGTTATGTAAACAATCAATTTAAAAAATAGATTATGTAACTTCATGTAACGTATAACCAACAAGGAGAAGAGAGATGGATATCGAAGCAACCGTCAAGGAAATTATCGTTGAGCAATTAGGCGTAGATGAATCTCAGGTTACCCCCGAAGCATCTTTTATTGACGATCTGGGCGCAGACAGCCTGGATACGGTGGAACTGGTGATGGCTTTTGAAGACAAATTCGGAATTTCCATTCCGGAAGATGAAGCCGAAAAGATGCGTACGGTTGGCGACGCCATTGAGCATTTGAAACAAAAATTAGCCGAAAAAGAATAAGCGAACACTAAGGGAGGTTCAAACAGTAAATAATTGAACCTCCTTTTTCTGTTAAGTTAGAGTTCTGCTAAATGTAAATTTTAAGGTTATTTCGAATATCCCGCCCTGGCGGGAGACGATAAATATTTTCTTTTTGTTGAAATTAGAAGATTTTTCACCTGATAAATCGGGATTCGAAATGACATATTATGTGCATTTTGCAGAACTTTATGTTAAGTAAGATTCACAAAAGGGTTAATATTTATGGGGAAAAGACGGGTGGTAATTACCGGAATGGGTGTCATATCTCCGGTAGGCAATAATGTAAAAGAAACGTGGGAAGCCCTGTTAAGCGGAAAGAACGGCGCGGCGCCCATTACACTTTTTGACACATCGGACTATGAAACCAAATTTGCATGCGAAGTAAAAAATTATGATCCGCTGGAACATTTTGATCGTAAAGAACTGCGCCGGTTAGATCGCTTCAGTCAGTTTGCCATATTGGCCGCGGAAGAAGCGCTGAACGACTCGGGAATGGAACTCGACAAAGAAGATCGGGATCGAATTGGAGTGATTGTGGGCTCGGGTATTGGCGGCATGCTCTCTTTTGAAGATGAACATACTAAGCTGGTCACACGCGGTCCACGCCGGGTTAGCCCATTTTTTATTCCGAACCTGATTATCGACATTGCAGCCGGCCATATCTCTATTAAATACGGTTTAAAAGGTCCGAATTTTGCCACCGTATCGGCTTGCGCAACGGCCGCGCACAGCATTGGAACGGCCATGCGTACCATTCAGTATGGCGACGCCGAAGTGATGATTTGCGGCGGCGCCGAAGCGGCCATTGTCCCCAGCGGTATTGCCGGTTTTAATGCCATGAAAGCCATATCCACGCGCAATGAAGATCCGCAGAAAGCCAGTCGGCCCTTTGACGCTAAAAGAGACGGCTTTGTAATGGGCGAAGGCGGCGGCATTCTTATTCTGGAAGAATTGGAACATGCCAGAGCGCGCGGGGCTAAAATTTATGCCGAACTTGTGGGCGTGGGATTTACGGCCGATGCCTTTCATATTACGCAACCCGCTCCGGGCGGCGAAGGCGCCATCCGCGCCATGAAGGCGGCCTTAAAAGACGCAAACCTGCAACCAACCGATGTGCAGTACATCAATGCCCACGGCACATCGACCTATTTTAACGATAAAAACGAAACCGAGGCCATTAAATCGGTATTCGGTGATTATGCCTACGAACTGGTCGTTAGCTCTACCAAGTCGATGACCGGCCATTTGCTGGGCGCTTCGGGCGTGTTAGAGCTTATTGCCACCAGCCTGACGGTTCAGCAAAACAAAGTGCATCCTACCGTAAATTATGAATTTCCGGACCCGGCATGCGATTTAAATTACGTGCCCAATACACCCATCGAAAAAGAGGTCAATGCGGCCCTGAGCAATTCTTTTGGTTTTGGCGGGCACAATGTTACCCTTTGTGTAAAAAAATTTATGGAGTAAATGAGCAGCCAAAAAAATGAAGAGTAGAAAATGATAAAAAGACTGCTGAAGCGATTTGTAGTTCGAGCAAAAGATGACGAACTTCCTATTCCTGTGACGGAAATTGAACGGAAAATAGATTATCAATTTAAAGATAAAATCCTACTGTTAAAAGCATTTAAGCACCGTTCATATCTCAATATGACTCATGAGAGCGCCCTTGAATCTAACGAACGGTTGGAGTTTTTAGGCGACGCTGTTCTGGATTTGATCATTGCCGAGCATTTGTTTCATAATTTTCCGAATAAAAATGAGGGCGAGCTCTCTAAAAAGCGTTCTGTGCTTGTTTCCAGACAGGTGTTGGCTCAGATTACCGAAGAAATTGGCCTGGGTGAATATTTGCTTCTGGATAAAGGCGAAGAAAAAACCGGAGGCCGGAAACGGCTTAACAATCTTGCCAATTTGTTCGAATCGGTTCTGGGCGCCATTTACCTGGATGGCGGCCTGACGGCGGCGCGCAATTTTGTAAACCATTTCATCCTCAGAAAACGTGAAGATTTATTGAAAGTCAAACGTTATCATAATTACAAATCTGAATTGCTGGAAAAAGCGCAGAGTAAGGGGTGGGGCAATCCCGTCTATCAAATTGTACATGAGAGCGGCCCGGATCATAATAAACAATTTGTGGTGCGAGTAAACGTCAATAATCGCTGGCTGGCCAAAGGAGTCGGCTCCAGCAAAAAGAAGGCCGAACAACTGGCCGCGCGCAATGCGCTAAAAAAATTAGGAAACAATCGTAATAATTCTGCCAGAACAAAAACTCAAAAACAAAGGGATATGTCTTGATTAAAGTAATTAACGTGGTCGGCGCCAGACCCAATTTTATGAAAATAGCTCCCATCCAGCGTGAGATGTCAAAATATTCAAATATCAAACCCGTTCTTGTTCACACCGGTCAACATTACGACAAACGGATGTCTAAATTTTTCTTTAATGATCTGCAACTGCCGGAGCCCGATATTTACCTGGGCGTGGGTTCCGGAACCCATGCGGAACAGACGGCGAAAATCATGACGCACTTCGAAAAAATCCTCAATGAGGAGAAGCCGGACCTTGTGCTGGTTGTGGGCGATGTCAATTCCACCGCTGCCTGCAGCCTGGTCGCCGCTAAAATGAATACTAAAATCGCTCATGTGGAGGCGGGCTTGCGCTCGTTCGACCGCACCATGCCCGAGGAGATCAATCGCCTGGTGACGGATGTGCTTTCCGACCTTTTATTTGTTACGGAAAAAAGCGGTCTGGAAAATTTAAAGCGCGAAGGCATTGCCGATCATAAGGTGCATTTTGTCGGCCATGTAATGATCGATTCATTGATTTACTTTAAGCCCAAAGCCGATCAATCTGCCATTCTGGATGAACTGAACTTAACGCCCGGCGAATACGGCGTGATCACTCTGCATCGTCCGAGCAACGTGGACAATAAACAGAATTTCGAAAAACTATTGAATGCCTTTGCGCAAATTGAGCAACGCCTGCCGCTGATCTTTCCCATTCATCCCCGTTCGCAAAAAATGATCGATCAATTTGGGCTGAGGGAAAAAGTGGAAAAGATGTCCAACTTGCGATTGTTGGATCCGCTCGGTTATCTGGATTTTATGAAGCTATTGCATAACGCAAAGCTTGTTTTAACCGATTCTGGCGGCATCCAGGAAGAAACCACGTTTCTTGGAATCCCCTGCATCACCATGCGTGAAAACACCGAACGTCCCATCACGGTTGAAATTGGCACCAATGTTCTGGTGGGCACCGATACACAGCGCATTGTTTTAGAGGCGGAAAAAATACTTGACGGTAATGCAAAAAAAGGGCAAATTCCTGAATTATGGGACGGCCATGCGGCTGAGAGGATTGTGAAAATAATCAATGAGGAGTTAAGTTGAAAACCGTTTTGAGTATTTTTTTTATTATCTGGATCCTTTCATCCGGTTTTGCTCAGGATATTCCAACCCTTCAAGAAAACATCCTTTTAGATCGCGAAAATCCTAAATATCAAACATCGCTGGAAAAATTTTACAAACAGCGTTCGATAACACGCACGATTTCTCCTCAGGTGCTGGAGGCCGAAATCGAAGATAGCCTGTATATGGTTGGTCCTGGAGATCAACTGGGCATCCATGTTTTTGGTGAAATCGAAATTGATTTTCTTGTAACCGTATCGCCGGAAGGCGTGGTTGTAATTCCTACCATTGGAACGCTTAATATTGGAAAATTGTCTCTAAAAGAAGCGAAAGAAAAGCTAAAAGACTTTATTAACACAAATTACCACGCTTCGACCATTCATATCGACTTAATATCCATGCGCAAATTTCGTGTTTATTTAGTGGGCGAGGTCGCAAATCCCGGAACTTATTTTGCCCAGGCCACAGACCGTGTGAGCGATATTATTGAAGTCGGCGGAGGTCTGAAAGATTGGGCCGATGAAACCAATATCCAGATTCATCACAGGAATGGTAGAGTAGATACCCTGGATATTTTGAGATTTTATGCCTTTGGTGATAAAGATAATAACCCAACGGTTGACGGCGGCGATGTGATTTATGTTCCTGCCATTGATTTAAACAGCCCCCACGTAATTGTTGAATGGAATAAAGAAGAAATAAATGAAACAATGAATACCGAACAGTTTCTCTTTCAAACGAAGTATAAAAGGAAAATTTATCGTATCATTAATAACGAAACCTTAATCGAATTTCTGGAAAGAATTGCCATTTTAGACAATCAGGTAGAATTAGAGCACATAATCGTTAAAAGAGCCGGCGAAGAAATTTCTGTTGATCTTTTTGATGAGTACAATAAAGAAGATAAATTTATTTTGAAAAAGGGCGATGCGCTCATTGTTCCGGATATCGTTGATAAAGTGTATGTGCAGGGCGAAGTGCTGAATCCCGGCGCCTATCCATACCAGGTCAATTTAACAGCTAATGACTACATCGGCATGTCGGGTATTTTGGAAAAATCCAAAACTGGCAGCAGTATCCTTGTAATAAGAGCTAAGAGCGGAAAGGTCTTAAAGGGCGGTAATGTTATTGTCAATAAAGGCGACATTGTGGTCGTTCCGCGCAAGACGCGTGAATCCATCCGTGATTATCTCAGTATTCTTACGCCAATGGTTAGTATTATTATCTCTACTTATAGTTTATATCTTACAATATCAAAGAAATAAAACACGACAAACAGGTTTACAATGAATGGCGTGGACAAATTAATTTTAAAAAGTTAGAGAGATGTAAACGATGAAGAAAGAAGAATCTATTTGGTATAAATTTTTAATATCCATCAAAAAATATTATAAAAATCTTTTCATATTCAATTTCACCGTGGTTTTACTGGCGGTGATTATTTCTTTTATTGTTCCCAAATGGTATAAAGCCTCTACGACGATTCTTCCGACCGTTAACAATAGCGGCGGCCTTGGCGCCTTAAGTATGCTTGGCGATCTTGGCGGGCTTGCTTCAGGATTTTTAGGCGGCGCTTCATCAGACATCAACCGATATCTTGCCATTCTTAAGAGCCGTAGTTTGCGTGAAAAAGTCATCAAAAAATATAATTTGATCAAGGAATACGGTTGTGAGAATATGGAGGAGGCGCTCAGGGAGTTTGATGACAATATGGAAGTCGAAGTTGGCGATGAGATGCAGATAAAAATATCATTTCTTGATAAAAATCAGGATCGAGTTGCTCAGATGACAAATTATATTGTCCAGTGTCTGGATAGCGCCAATATTAGTTTGAGCATTCAGGAAGCAAAAAACAATAGAGAATTTATCCGTTCGCGCTTGCAGGTTGCCATCGATAGTCTCTTGATATTGCAGGAACAGCTCAAAAACTTTATGGAAAAAAACGGTGTTCTGGATATTGAAAATCAGGTAATCATTGGTTTGCAAAATATCGGAGAATTGCAGGCCGAAATGCTGCAAAAGCAAATAGAGTTGGAAATTGCTAAAAAGCAATTGAGCAAAAATAATAGCATTTTGCGAAAGCTAAGTACCGAATTGGCGGCTATCAAAGAGCAATATAAAAAATTCTTTTACGATTCTGTTTCGCAAGATCGGCTGGTTCCGCCATTGAGTAAAGTCCCCGAGCTTTCCATCCAATTTATCTGGCTTAAAAAGCAGATAGAATATTATGAAAAGGTGCTTGAATTTTTAGGACCTCAGTACGAACAGGCAAAAATTCAGGAAGCCAAAACCATACCAACCCTGCAAATATTGGATTATGCCGTCCGGCCGGAAAAAAAGCATATTCCTAAAAGATGGCTTATTGTGTTAATTGCCATGATTCTTAGTTCCACCTTAAGCGTTTATTATGTGTATTGGAAAGAATATATCTATAACAGGTATTTCACGTAATGATACTTCCGGCATTGAAAAAGACGCGCTTAGATATTTTAAAACACTTTATCGTCTTTCATGTTGTTTATTTACTCGAGAGAATCGAATTATTTTATCTTTTTTTGGTAATTTCATTTTTTTTTGCGCAAACTAAATTTCCGTTTGCAGAGGCTTTTACTGTAATTAAATGGGGCGTGTTGTTGGCCTTTGTTGCCGTCCATTTAATCACCATAGGCTTAAGGATAAAAGATAAAGATGTTATTACCAGCAAAATATTCTGGCCATTAGGAATATTTATTTTTTATCTGTTTATTAATTCATTGCTTTCCATCAATATTGTTGTAAGTATATCGCGAACGTTGATTTTGTTGGTATCATTTGTGCTGTGGTTTTTTATTTTACCTAATTATTTCAGAAAAAAGGAGCAAATTCTAAAATTATTTAACTATCTGTTCTATTTTTTTGCAGTCGTTTTAGTTTTAAATATTGCCTTAACCATTCTTGTGCCATCTGTCTTTTTCAGAATAGGGATTTATATTCGCTATGCAGGAATAACCGAAAATGCCAACACACTCGGGATGTATTCGGTGGCCTCTGTAATATTTATTCTTTATAAATTTAAAACCGGCTCAGGATTCGAAAAGGTTTTGAGCGTTCTAATGTTTTTATTAGTCCTGATAAATTTCATCTTAACGGTTTCGCGTTCGAGCATGTTAGCCGCCTTTGTTATCATCATAATCTTTACTTATTATTATTACAGGAAACTGTTTTATACGGGAATCGTTCTTGGTGCAATGGCAATTGGCATCCTGTTTATGTTTCCCATATTGTTGGATTTGTTAAGGTTGGCCAGCAATCCGCTTTCTTATCGTGAGCAATTGTTCGAACTGGCAATCTTAAAATGGAAAGAGGATATTTTTTTTGGACAGGGTTACGGCACAACATTAATTATAACTTCAAAGCTCTTTACGTTATTGCAAAAGGGCTTCAATTTATTGATTGTGGGTAAACATTTTGGCAATATGTTTATAGAATTGTTGTGTGAAACTGGGATTATTGGCGTTGCGTTGTTTTTGCCGATTATAGGAATGCTTTATAAACAACAGAAAGAATTAAATAAAATCGTTTCAGGTGATTTAAAGATTTTAACCGTTCTTTATAAAGGATTATTCTTTGGCTTTCTGATCCAGAACCTGTTCGAAAGCGCCCTGTTGGCTCCCGGGAATGGTGTTGCATTTTTATTTTGGAGCTTTAGTGGGTTGTTGTTAAGTATAAAATATATATCACTAGTTGAAAATAAACCGAAAACGGTATGAAAAAAAATATCCCTACGCTCTTCAAGTCAATTGGGTATGTTACGATAGGCACCATTTTAGGGAAGATATCCGGTTTTTTAAAACATTATTTAGTCGTTTATAGCTTTGGTCTCACCGAATATGCCGATGCCTTTTTTGTCGCCAATATCATACCGGAAATGCTGGTCAATATTCTCATTTCAGGACTGTTAGCGGGCGCGTTTATTCCTGTGGCGAGCGAAGTGTTAGCCATAGAAGGGAAAAAGCGTTTTAGTGATTTTATCAGTTCGCTGTTTATCTTTGTCGGAATACTCAGCTTGATTTTTAGTATGTTGTTATTCTTTATACCAGATTTAATTGCGAAAGTTTTAGCTCCGGGTTACACCGTTAATCAATTGAAAATAGTTAGCAATCTTTTAAGATATTTTTCACCTGGAATTATATTTTTGGGTCTGGCAGCCATTCTGGCCGGCATTCTTCAATCTTTAGAGGATTTTCGAATAGTTTCTTTCGGACTTTTAATCTACAATGTAACATTTATTGGCTCATTACTAATATTCAGCCCTCGATACCATGTGCTATCTGCAGGGCTGGGGATATCGCTCGGGGCGTTCTTCTGGTTTGGATCTCATTTTCTTTTTACCTACAGGATGATGAAATGGAAGCCAGCATTTAGTGCCGTTGTCGCTTACCTGAAAAAAACGGCCAAACTGGCAGTGCCGTCTCTTTTAATCATAACCATATCCAATATGGTATTGCTTGTAGAGAAAAATTTTGCTTCCAGGTTTGTAGCCGGCACAATAAGCGAATTGAATCTGGCCTTTCGCCTGTCTCATCTTTTTTTGATTGTTTTAATTTTACCGTTGAGTACGGTGCTTTTGCCAAGGATGACCAAATATTTTTCTCAAAAGCAATATGATAAAATTAAAGCAACCATTCAAAGTGTCATGCAGATAATAACCGCAATTTTAATCTTATTTTTTATCTTTTTTGTCTATAATGCTCATTTTGTCACTAAAATGACCTATTTTTTCTTACATGTCGATAGTAAGAACCTACTTTTAATCTCTGAGTATGCCTTGTGGTACGCAGTTTCGTTTATCGGACTTTTTTACTATATGTTTTTATTGAGAGTATTTTATTCGATGCAACAAATTTGGGAAATCGTAAAAGCCAATTTAATCGGCATGGCGTTTTATCTGATCTTTTTATCTATTTTAATACCAAAACTCGAAGTGTATGCGTTTCCCATTGCCTATTCGATTTATGCCATAGTAACGACTATCTATTTGGCTTTGTATTTGAATTTCAAACTCTTTCCCCGGAGTAATATTTTAGGGCAAAATAAAATTTTTTATGTGGCAAGCATATTCTACGTTCTGATTGCGATTAATGTTAAAATATTCTGGGGAGCAAAAAATGGCGTTTTAGAAGATATTTTATTTTCTTTAATATTTTTAAGTTTTTATATTTATTTCTTGTTGAGGAAAAAAGTATTTAATTGGTAAGGCATAAAAAGAAAATAGCAATTAAAATGAAAAACCCTAAAATTACCGTTTTAATTTTAACACCCTATTTTTTACCGGGATATAAGGCCGGAGGTCCGATCCAGAGTTTACGAAATCTGATATCGCATCTATCAAATAGGATAAACTTCAAGATCATAACGCCCGATCATGACCTGGGAGAAAAAAAGGCCTATTCAGGAATTACCAGTGATCGCTGGAACCGTGTTTATGGAGTTGATGTTTTCTATCTTTCCGATAAAAATATGACTTTGCCTAAAATTGGCCATTTAATAAAAAATACGAATCATGATGTCCGCTATTACAATAGTTTTTTTTATCCATATTTGACGATTTATCCCCTGTTGCTAGAAAAGATGCGAAGGATACCGCGTATGCCTTCTATTCTGGCGCCCAGAGGAGAAATGGCGCCGCGAGCGTTACAACTAAATAAAAGTAAAAAAAAAATATTTTTAGGTGTGGCGCGTCTATTAAATCTCTATTCCAATTTAAACTGGCAGGTTTCCAGCAAACACGAAAAAGAGCAATTACGTAAAATATTGAGTGTGAATAGTAACCGAATAGAGATTATTCCCAACCTCCCGCCCAAGCTTGATTTTGATGTAAAACCACGAAAATCTTCAAAAGAAAGCGGTAAGGTGCGCCTTGTTTTTATAAGCAGAATTGCGCCCATAAAAAATTTATCCGGGGCTTTAACGTTGTTGAAAAAGGTGCGGGGGCAGGTGACGTTCGATATTTACGGGCCTAAAGAAGACCGGACATATTTTGATTTGTGTATGCGTTTAAAAAAAGAACTTCCGAATAACATTCTGATAAATTATCACGGACCGGTTAGTCATGATCAGGTAGCAACCGTATTGCAGCAATATGATTTTCTCTTTTTCCCAAGCAAAGATGAGAATTTTGGACATATTATTTTAGAAGCATTTCTTTCTGGAACCCCTGTAATCATTAGCGATCGGACACCCTGGTTGGAGCTGGATAAATATCAGGCCGGCTGGGCAATCGAATTGGAAGATAGACAAAGATTTGCAGAAGTGTTGAATTATTGCGTAAAAATGAACACCAGCGAACATCAAAAGCTTTGTGAAGGGGCGATGAACGTTGCGTTGAACTATTTGAATGATGGGCGTATTGTAGAAAAAACGTTTGAAATGTTCGCCAGATTAGCAAGATGAGGATGAACAGGATGGATTACCTGAAGCAAAAAACGATCATTAAAATAAAGAAGATTGCCAGATATTTAAGATTATATGGTGTTAAAAGAACCTGGATTAAAGTGCAGGGCCAACTTCATTTAAAAAGAACTTACGCGACTTTACCAGAACGTTCCACGAAATTTAGCCCGAAACAAAAAGTAGCGCTTATCGGTTGCGGTAACTTTGCTTTTACCACGCTGGCTTATTACCTGAGAAATCGATTCGGAAACGTGATAGGCGCCGCGATGGATATTAACCTTAATAGGGCGGCTTCACTGGCTCAGTATTATAAAGTCCCTTTTTTTACGGATGATTTTGAAGAAGTTCTGAATAATGATCAAATAGAAATGTTGTATATTGCTTCTGATCACGCCAGCCATGCGGAATATGCCATAAAAGCGCTGGAAAAAGGAAAACATGTTTATATTGAAAAACCGCATGTGGTTAGTGAAATTCAACTTGAACGATTAATGGAACAAATTAAAAAAGAAAAAGCGAAGGTTTTTTTGGGCTTTAACAGGCCCTCGAGTCATTTGGGACAGCTTGTTTTTAAATACTTAAACGAACAACCGGGAACAGGGATTTACAACTGGTTTGTCGTCGGTCATAAATTGGAGGAAGATCACTGGTATTTGAGGCCGGAAGAAGGCGGAAGAGTTCTGGGCAATTTGTGCCACTGGACGGACTTTTTACTCTACCTAATCCCCGAGGAGCAAATTTATCCGATAGAGATAAATCCAACGCGCGGGAATAAAGCGGATATTGATATTGCCGTAACGTTTAAATTTGGCGAAGGCAGCATTGGCGCCATTACGTTTTCAGAAAAAGGCGACTCGTTTGAAGGCGTTAGAGAAAAATTCAACGCGCAAAAAGGCGATTGTATTCTGTCATTAAACGACTTTCAATCTTTAGTAGTGGATATAAAGGAAAAAAAGGTTAAACATTCGCAGTTTTATCGCGATCAGGGACACCGAAGTAATGTGATTAACGCCTATTTAAGTGTATTTAAAAACGAGGATTACGATTTTAAAAAAAATTCCAGGCATATCTTAAACAGCGCCTGGGTGTTTTTAAAAACCAAGGAGGCGCTGGAGAAAAACGAACGACTGATTATCAACCAATAAGTCTCGAATATAAAAATAATAAATGATTAATAATCCCAATGTTGATTATATTTGAATTAAAATCAGAAAAAAAAGGTGAGAAAAATGAAACAACTGATCCAATATTTTAGAACCGGTGAATTAGAATTGATTGATGCGCCTGCGCCAAAGGCGCCCCCTCAAAGTCTGGTGATTGAATCGCGCAGAAGTCTGATTTCTGTGGGCACAGAAAAGATGATGCTCGATTTCGGAAAGGCTTCTTACCTGGCCAAAGCCAAACAGCAACCCGATCGTGTGAAACAGGTGCTGGACAAAATTAAAACCGAGGGATTAATCAGTACGGCGCAAGCTGTGTGGAATAAATTAAATGAACCCACGCATCTTGGCTATTCCAATGTGGGCGTTATTGTTGATAAAGGTCAATTAGTGGATCAATTTGAAATTGGTCAACGCGTGGTTTCCAACGGGCCACATGCCGAAATGGTTCGTGTTCCATGGACATTAGCGGCGGCTATTCCCGATTCGGTGAGCGATGAAGCCGCTTCTTTTACGGTGGCCGGTTCCATTTGTCTGGAGGGTGTGCGGCTGGCCAATCCGACCATTGGCGAAACGGTGGTTGTGGTAGGTCTGGGGCTGTTGGGGCAGCTTACGGCTCAAATTTTGCAGGCCAATGGCTGCCACGTGCTGGCTTTTGATGTTATCAAAGAAAAGGTTGAATTTGCCAAAACATTTGGAATTGAGGCTGCTCAATCTAAATCAATCCCGGAAAATATTGAGTACGTTCTGGGAAAGACAAATGGTCTCGGCGCCGATGCCGTGATTATTACCGCTTCAACAGCTTCGGAAGACGTTCTCAGTCAGTGCGCATTGATGTCACGCAAACGCGGAAGAATTGTGTTGATTGGCGTTATTCCCATTACCGTGCCGCGTAATTTATTCTATGAAAAAGAACTTACCTTTCAGGTGAGCAGCGCTTACGGTCCGGGACGCTACGATCCACAGTATGAAGGCGGGAACGATTACCCCTTGCCCTATGTGCGCTGGACAGCTAAACGCAATATGGAAGCTTTTTTGTTTTTACTGGAGCAAAAGAAGATTCACGTTGACCGATTAATCACCCATCGCTTTCCCTTTGAACAGGCCGTTAAAGCCTACGAAACCATTGAAAAGGAAAATCCGATTGGCATAATTTTAGAGTACCAGGGACAGGTTAAAAGAGATTCCATGGTACATTTTCAGCCATTGCCCGATAAAGCCAAACAAAAAGTCGATAAACTGAGCATCGGCTTTATTGGCGTGGGAAATTTTGCTAAATCCATGTTGTTGCCCCATTTAAAAAAACTGGGCGCGCCCCTTCAAATGGTTGCTTCTTCTGATGGTCTAAGCGCCAGCGTGGCCGCTAAAAAATTCGGCATCCCCAAAGCAACCTCAGACCATAATCTTGTTTTGCAGGATCCGGAAATTAATACGGTGTTCATCAGCACGCGGCACGATTCTCATGCCAGACTGGTGATCCAGGCCTTACAGAACAACAAGCACGTGTTTGTAGAAAAGCCGCTGGCTGTAACCCTGGAGCAATTAAAAGAGGTGTACCAGGCCGCAAAACAATATCCGGAGCAACATTTAATGGTCGGTTTTAATCGTCGTTTTTCGCCTTTTAGTCAAAAGTTGAAAAGAGCGCTTGAGGAACGCGGGAATCCGATTTCGATCATCATTACCGTCAATGCCGGATACATTCCACAGGAACACTGGGTGCATGACCCTGTGATGGGCGGCGGCCGCATTATTGGCGAAGGCTGCCATTTTATTGATCTGGCGCGTTTTTTTGTTGGGGCGTCCATTAAAACGGTGCAGGCGCTTTCCACCCATGGTCATTCAGAAACCGACGAAGACAAGACCATGATTTTATTAAGTTTTGAAGATGGCTCGCAGGCTTGCATCCATTACCTGGCCAATGGGCATGCGCGCTTTCCCAAGGAACGCGTGGAAGTGTTCAGTTCGCAACGCGTGTTTCAGATTGACAATTTTAAAAGTTTGGTCAGCTACGGCTCGCCGGTTAAAGAGACGGGCTTAAAGCAGGATAAAGGCCATTTTCAGGAGATAAAGAGATTCCTGGAGAGTGTGGAAAAATCAGGCCAACCGCTCATCCCTGCAGAAGAGCTGTTTGAAGTGCATCTGGCCACTTTGCTTGTCGAACAGGCGAAAATTGAACAAAAAGCGATGTCGCTTTCTGCTTATTGGAAAGAGTTGGATTCAAATTAAGGAAGAAGGCCCCTTGTTCTGCTTTGTGCACATAGAGAAAGCCGCAGGGATTACCTTGCATTCAATTTTCAAGAACAATACGTTCCGATACATTACATTATCTCCCTGGGTCCTTCGGGCCAATGACCCGGAAAACGTTTTTTCAACTCAGGAAGCGAAAATATTTTTCAAATTATTCCCCTACTTTCATGGTTTTGGCGGACATACCACGCGCGTTTACTTAAATTACGAACAAGCCGTTGGTAAAGACATCGTCTATTTTACATTTTTACGCCACCCGGTAGAACGTTTTATTTCACAATATTTTTATCATAAACAGATTATGCACATTGATTGGGATATTCAATCTTTTATTCAAGACGGACATTTCAATAATTTTATGACCAAAAGGATTTGCGGAAAAGATGATGCCGGTCTGGCCATTCAATATTTGAAGGAGAAATTTAAGTTTGTAGGCCTGGTGGAACAATTTGACGAATCCTTATTATTGTTAAAATATTTCCTGCGCCTGAACGGTTACAACATGCATTATGAGATTCAAAATGTGAACAGACAAAAAAGCAACCAGCAAATTTCGAAAGAAACCCTGGAACAAATAAAAAAAATGAATCAGAACGATTTGCAAATTTATGAATTTGTAAAAAAAACGCTTTTCCCGCAATACCGAAAGAACTATGGCCCTAACTTAGAGAGCGACCTCTTGAAATTCAAACAGGAACAGCCATTTTTCCGTTTTAATAAAATGAAGCTGCTATTTCACGGTATTCTCAGACACGGAATGTATCGGCCTGTGGAAAAATGGTTACACCATAAGTATGGGTACCAAGCTCAAAAACAGCAATTAAGCTGATGCAAAATTAAATATTTCATGCTAAATTTTCTATTAAACTATTTTTTAGATTTAGAGTTAAATTTTTTAAGTGCACTTTTCTTTCATTTGCCTGTGGTTTTGATTATATTATTGGTAACGTATTGAGGTTAAAAGATGTTAGATACTTTTAAAATTTACGAAGAATTAAAAGAAAATTTTGGCGAGCAGGCTGCCTCAAAGCTAACAGAGGTGTTGGGGCAAATCTATCAGGATTTGTCAGATGCTGTGACAAAGAAAGAGTTCAATGAATTAAAAGAGGTCGTCGCTGATTTAGCAGAGGCGCAAAAGCGCACCGAACAACGTCTCGATGAGTTGACAGGACGCGTCAATGAATTAGTCGAAGCACAAAAGCGCACCGAACAACGTCTTAGTGAGTTGGCGGGACGCGTCAATGAGTTAGCCGAAGCGCAAAAGCGCACCGAACAACGTCTTGATAAGTTGGCGGGACGTGTCAATGAATTAGCAGAAGCACAAAAACGCACTGAGCATCGATTGGAAGAACTGGCGCAAGCACAGAAGCAAACAGAACTGCAAGTTCAGAAATTAACCAGACGCG
The DNA here is from genome assembly GCF_001886815.1 of Caldithrix abyssi DSM 13497. Classification (GTDB taxonomy): domain Bacteria; phylum Calditrichota; class Calditrichia; order Calditrichales; family Calditrichaceae; genus Caldithrix; species Caldithrix abyssi. The sequence goes on along the minus strand of NZ_CP018099.1, from coordinate 4,087,709 downwards.
TTGGTAATATTGAAGACCAATTGGGTGGTATTAGCAATACCATTGGCTATTCTCTTGAAGATCGTTCCTTTGAACCTTTGAGAAAATTGCTGGAAGATGAATTTGCCATCAAAGTGCCTCGATTAATCCGTAGAAATATTGTTTATCCCTCCGGGAAATTTGATGAAATCAATATTTACGGCGAAGGGCGAAAAAACGGCGACGAGATCATCGTGATTGGCGAAAGCAAGGCCCAGTTCGGCTTAAAAGATGTTAAGCAATTTTTGAAACTTTTGGCAAGAGTAAAAAAACATTTGGATAAACCGATTTTTCCTCTGGCTCTGGCTTATCAGTTCCATCCCCGCGCCGAGGAAGAATTAAAAAACCAAAAGATTAAATACTACTGGTCTTACGAATTGAAATAAAAAATCTTACTTTTTAATAAAACGCTTAATTCAAGTTTTTAGCTTTTCCCTGAGTTTCTCTTTCTTGCTTTTTGTAACAGGCTGCAAGCCAGCGACTTTTTTTCGTGCTTCTAATACGAAAATATTTTAATAGTTGCCTGACTCATGCCACCAAAATTAAACATTGGCGATGATTTTAAACTGGCGTAATTGAAATCCCCAAAATTTTATTTTTTCTAAAAAAAATCGTACCTTTTTAACGTTGTTTACTAAAAAAATGGATTGAAATTCACATGAAATGGTTGCTTTACTGGCATACGCTTAAATTTTTAAAACCGGTCCAAGTCGTCGGCCGCTTAAACTTTGTTTTAAAAAGGACTCTGTTAAAACCGGCCATCGTGAAGAAGGTTAAAAAACAAAGGTTTTCAGGATTGCCGCTGCCCCTAAATTTAACAAAACGATGTTATTCAAAGTACGCCGTACAGAATTTGTCTGAAAACAAATTTGAATTTTTGAATATTGAAAGCATTTACAAAGAAAAAATTTGCTGGTCTGACGCGACCAAACCCAAACTCTGGTTGTACAATCTACATTATTTTGAATATCTTATCCCCTTAACTCATGATGTGAATCAGAAAAATTTTGACCTGGCGAAAGAAATTCTTGAAGACTGGATGGAAAATAACCCAATAGGGCAGGGTATTGGTTGGGAACCGTATCCTATTTCCTTACGCGCCGTTAACTGGATTTTTTTCTACGATGCCTATCTCGATTTTTTTAAGCAAGAGCCTTCACTCAGCAAAAAATTTTTAACCAATCTTTTTCAACAGGTGGACTATTTAACTCATTTTTTTGAAAAGCACCTGCAGGCTAATCATCTCTGGGTCAATGTAAAAACTCTGCTTTTTGCCGGCTTGTTTTTTGATGAACAGCGCTGGATTAAAAAGGGGCTTCGCCTGGTCCGAAAAGAACTGGAAAAGCAAGTTTTAGCGGACGGCGGTCATTACGAACGCAGCCCCATGTACCATGCGTTAGTTTTAGTAGATGTGCTTGATGTTATTAATTTAATCTCTGTCAGGAAGTCATTCCGAACGGAGTTTGAGCATAGCTTATTAAAATTTAACGAAGAATTAATCGATAAGGCTCGATTGATGTGGCATTGGCTGGAAACGATTACCCAACCGGCTGGACAATTACCGCTTATGGGCGATACGGCCCTGGGCATTGCGCCTTCGACTAAACAAATTGGACAATATTTTACACAAGTTTTAAAAGAGCCGCTTCAGCAGAAAAAGACAGCAAGCAAACGAGCATTACCCCAAAGCGGTTATTTTGTTTATCGTGATGAAGTCCTGTTTCTGCTGATTGATGGCGGGGAGTTAGGAGTCAGCTATCAACCCGGCCATGCCCATTGCGATTTTTTGAGTTACGAATTCTCTGTAAAGGGCCGGCGTATTATTGTTGATTCAGGTATTGGCGAATATTTGCCAGGTAGGTTGAGAAATCAAGCGCGCAGTATTTACAGTCATAATACGCTGGTGATTAATGGCCTGGAACAGGGGGAAATCTGGTCGGCCTTTCGCATGGGGCGGCGCATCGTTCCGGAGGACGTCCAATATAAACTCGAACCGGTTTTCGAATTTCGGGGGGCGTATTACAATAGACTGAATAAAAAATTAGCGTACTGGCACCAGCGCACCATCCGAATAAACCAGGCTATTGAGTTTGAAGATCAATGGAAGACAAAAAAATTACAGGTTGTTGAAAATTTAATTCACCTACATCCAGAATGTCAGGTGGAATTCGCATCAGGTGTTGTGCGCATCAAACGTGATGACCTCTTGCTAAGCCTGGTCTTTGACGGGCAAAAGGTAAAGGCCGAATTACGCGATTGGTTTTATGTCCCTGAATTTGGTAATGTATTGCCTGCTTCAATGATTGTTCTCCAGCCGAAGGAAAGAGAGGCGACAGAGATGCGTTATCGGATTAACTTGCTTTAACCAAACAATCATTGCCCAATGAGCACCTACACCACTAAAGTAGCATAGCTGCAACAAAAACTTTTCATCAGGGATTTAAGCAACCACAGAGAGCGCGGAGAGGTCACAAAGGGCGCAATGAATATTTTAAATTAAATTACCCTTGCTTGCTCGCTCGATTCTCACTCCCATACAAAAGATCAGGGAATGAACGTACTTGTAAGGGCGAAGGATTTCCAACCCTACTTTATCCAGAGTGTTTTTTTTATTACTAAAGATTAATGCTTGCCAGCGCTGAATTGTTCTTGGAAATCCTTCGCCCCTACATAAACGGTGGTAGGAATTCACTATATTTACAGAAACAAATTTGGAATGACAGACTAACTATTCAACCATTCAACTAATTAACTATTCAACCAATACAGCAGCGCAAAGATTTTCGAACGCTAATGCATTACATTTTTTAAAGGAAGTACTCTAAAGCAGTGAAGCCGCAACCAAAATCAACCGCAACGCGCGCAAAGTAATTTTCTCGCAGATTACGCCAATAATCGCAGAAAAGGATTTAACATTTAAGACAAAAGATAAACAAAACCGGCGCTATTTACGCCCGAGGGTGTCTCAAAAGCGATATCAAATGTAAATTTATAAAAATATATGAAAAAGTTTACAATAGCCCTCACCCCCTTCCCGATTTCGGGAGAGGGGGAATTAAAGGGGGTGAGGGAAAGAAAAACTTTATAAAAATACATTTTCTCTGACTTTTGGGACAGCCCCGGGCTGGGGGATGAGTTTTAAAAGCAGCGCAAAAATTTTCAAATCCAGCCCGGGCGGGATTGATCTTTCATTGGAAGTATCCTAACCATTCCGATTTAGCTCGCTTCTGATCAACGAATGATGACGTTTTTTTTGGCACAGATCATAGATTTGCACTTAATAAAGCCTGCTGGTAAATTTACTTTTTAATATAGCCGGGAGAATGGTATTTAAGGAGTAGATTTTTGCGCATACTTTATCTTTCACAATATTTTCCGCCAGAAATGGGCGCTCCTTCGGCGCGCGTTTACGAGCTTTCCAGGCACTGGGTTAAAAACGGCGATCAGGTTACGGTCTTAACTAGTTTCCCCAATCATCCCACGGGCGTTATTCCGCCGGAATATCGTGGGTATCGTTTTCTGGAAGAGGAAAAAGACGGCATCCGCATTGTCCGCACCTATATTTTTGCCGCCCCTAACAAGGGATTTTTTAAGCGCGTTTTATCTTACATTTCCTTTATGTTTTCCAGCGTCATTCAGGGGACGCGTAAAGTCGGCAAACAGGATGTGCTTATTGCCACCAGTCCGCAGTTTTTTGTGGGCATTGCCGGATATTTCATCAGCCGTTTAAAGGGCATTCCTTTCATTTTCGAAGTGCGTGATTTGTGGCCGGAGTCCATTGTTCAGCTTGGGCAGCTTAAAAACAGGTGGTTGATCCGCTTTCTGGAATGGATTGAAATGACGCTCTATCGCAAGGCCATTCACATCGTGGGCGTGGCTGACTCTACTGTGGACATTTTAACAGCCCGCGGCGTGCCTGCCGAAAAAATTACGATCATCAAAAACGGCGTTGATCTGGAGCTGTTTCACGGCAACGGCGATTCCGGCGCGTTAAAAGAAAAATACGGCTTTGGCGGCCGCTTCATTGTTTCGTACATTGGCACGCACGGCCTGTCGCATGCACTGGACCGGGTGCTGGATACGGCAAACCTGTTAAAAGATGAAAGGGATATTCTCTTTTTACTGGTGGGCGAAGGCGCGGAAAAGGAAAATTTAATCAAAAAAGCCAGAGAGTTGAATTTGCAAAACGTTAAATTTCTGGATCAGATCGATAAAAAACAATTGCCCGATTTTTACGGACTGTCGGACATCATTCTGGTTACTTTGCGGGATTTACCACTGTTCCGCAGTGTGATCCCATCTAAAATTTTTGAGATTATGGCCATGGCCCGTCCCATTATCATCAGTGTGGATGGCGAATCCCGCCGTTTGGTGGAAGAGGCTGGCGCCGGCGTTTTTTCACAGCCGGAAGACGCCTCAATGCTGAAGGAAAAGATTCTTGAACTTAAAAATAATGCGCAGTGGCGAAAGCAACTGGGCGCCAATGGCAGAAAATTTGTAGAAGAACATTTCGATCGCAATAAATTGGCCGCACAATACCAGCGGCTACTTCACCGCTTAATTAAACATGGGACAAACGATGCGTAAAATAGTTTTAATGGTCTTGATCTTCGCGGGGCTCATTGCTAATCTACCAGCGGGCAACCCTACATCTGTACCGTTGAGTAATCCGGTTTACGAGTTTCTGGAGCGGATGGAAACACTGGGTTTTGTCAAAGACGTGTTCAACGGCATCAAGCCTTTCGATCGGGCAGAAGTGGCGGCCTATCTGCAGGAAATCGCCGAACGCCGCAGCCAGTTAACGGCTATTGACCGCAGAAGGCTGGACGATTTTTTACTCGACTTTCGCTGGGAGATTAACCGTGCGCAACGCAATCCGCTGGTACCCGAGGGGCAAAACTGGTATTCCATTTTAGCCAGCTGGAATAATTTTAAAAAAGATTTTCGGCGCTTTTTTCAGCAAAACTTTCCGGAAGAAGAAAATCATGTGTTTTTGTGGGAGCGCGGCAACGATAATTTTTATTTCGACTACGAACAGGGAGCGGACATTCAGGCCCATACCGATGGCATGACGCGCTCGGCAAGCTGGCAAACTTACAAGTTCCGTGGCGTGCTAAACGAAAACTTTGGTTACCATTTTGAAGTCAGTTTGCAGGGCTTGCGCGGCAACAATAGCGCATACATTCAAGAACATCCCATTTTAAAAGGCGGTTGGACCGGGTTGAGCGACGACGAAGTTCGTTATTCCGATTTTACAGGCGGCGAACTGGCCTTTCATTCCCGATATTTTGACTTCCGCTTTGCTCAGCAAGAAATAACCTGGGGATACGGAGAATCTGGCCAGCTTATTCTGTCAAATAATACGCCGCCCTATCCTTACTTAAGCGTTAGCAAAAACTGGGGCTGGTTTAAATTCATTGCCCTGCACGGTAAGCTGCAATCTTTCTGGGCTGATACGCTTGACGACGGTTATAAGGTCTTTCCCGATAAATGGCTGGCCGCACATCGGCTGGAAATGAGCCTATGGCACAAAGTGACCATTGGTTTAAATGAGTGTTTTATTTACGGCAATCGTTACGCTGACTGGGCGTATTTACTGCCCTTTAATTTTTACCGCGCCGTGCAGCACAAGCTGCGCGACCGCGACAACGCCACCATTGCCATTGATGCCGAATATCTGGTACGGCCCGGCTTTAAAGTTTACGGCACGGTCTTTCTGGACGAGTTTCGGCGGAGCAAAATTGGCACCAATTGGTTCGGCAACAAACAGGCCTTTTTGTTTGGCTTCTGGTGGGTGGATCCGTTCCGCCTGGCCAACCTTTCTTTAAGATTTGAATACACGGCCATCATGCCCTGGGTTTACACGCACAAGTACCTGATCAACGCCTACGTTTCGGATCAGCGCAGCCTCGGGCACTGGGCCGGCCCCAATTCCGAGTTGTATTATCTGCATGTGCAAAAGGATTGGCACGCCCGCTTGCGCAGCGGACTGAAATTGCAGCAGTACAAGCACGGCGATAATTATCCGAATGAAAACATTGGCGGCGACATCTTAAAAGGGCGCTCTGTGTTGCTGGGCAGTCAGACCGAGCCGCGGGAAACGCGCAAGTTTTTAGAAGGCATTTTAACCACGCGTCAAACGGCACAGTTTTACGCCACCTATGAAATTTTTAACGATTTCTATCTAAAGGGCGCGTTTACAATCGGGCGTTTAAAGATTGAAGAGCGGGAAAGCGCCTATCAGGAATATTTCGTCGGGCTGGCGTTGAAATATTAAAAACAGAAACATTTAAAATGATTCTAAAAGAATCTGAAACCGTTGAGTTAAAGAAGTCAACGAGTTCATTAAAGCAGGCTTTAATTTCCATTTTGGCCATTCTGAACAAACATGGCGGGGGAGAGCTCTACTTTGGCGTTGAGAATAGCGGACAGGTGGTGGGGCAACAGGTTACGGAAAGCACATTGCGTCAGATATCGCAAAAGATTTCCGAAGGTATTGAACCAAAAATTTTCCCCTTGATCGAAAAAGTCAATTTGCAGGGCAAGGTATGTATCCGCATACAATTTGAAGGCAGGGAGCGCCCCTATTTTGCCTTCGGCGTTGCTTATATCAGGGTGGCGGATGAGGAGCGTAAGCTATCGCCCAATGAATTGAAACGATTTATTTTAGAAAGAGACATCTATTCTCGCCGCTGGGATACGGAGTTAACGGACTTACCGGTTGAAATGATCGAGAAAGAAGTGTTTAATGAGTTTTTGAGCAGAGCAAAAGAAGTTAATCGATTAAAATTAAGCACGGTTGACTGGCGCCAGAATTTAAACAAACTAAACCTAATAAAAAATGGTAAATTGACTCATGCCGCAAAATTTCTTTTTACCAGTGCGCATGATATTGAAATTCAATGCGCGGTTTTTGCCGGTGCCGATCGTGTGACGTTTCTGGATTTTAAGAAGTTTGAGGGAAATTTATTTTTACTGCTGGAGGCGGCGGAAAATTACATTAAAGAGAAGATCAACTGGCGCGTCGAATTTGATGAAACGATGAAACGCAAAGAAGTGCCAGAAATTCCGCTGGCCGCCGTGCGCGAGGCGCTGGTTAATTCGCTGGTACATCGCGATTTTGCCAATCCAAAGGGAAATGAAATCGCCATTTTTAAAGACAGAGTGGAAATTTACAACCCCGGCACCTTTCCGCCTGGGCTAAAACCGGAAGATTTTATCAGCGGCAAGGAACGCTCCTATTTGCGAAATCCGAAAATTGCAGAGATATTTTATTTTACCAAAGACATTGAACGCTGGGGCAGTGGGCTGGAAAGAATCCACAAGGCGTGTTTAAGTAATGGCGTTACGGTAAAGTTTAATCTGTTGAAGACGGGTTTTTTGGTTACTTTTGAAAGACCAGAGCTAAAGTCTAAAGATTATGGCAGGACTGTGGAGAAAACTGTGGGAAAAACTGTGGAGAAAATTTTGCATGCTATTAAAGAGAATCCTGAAATAACAACACTTCAATTGGCTGAATTGCTCGGTTTGAGTAGAAGAGGTATTGAATGGAACCTGGCCAGGTTAAAAAAACAAGGCAAAATTAAGCGCATCGGGCCGGCCAGGGGCGGGCACTGGCAGGTGGTCGAAAAATAAAAATTTAGCAAAGTGAAAGCGCATGGTGGAAAATCAAAAAATAATTTTTTCGTTAATCTTTCTTCTCTCGCTGGCTGCCGGACTTATGGCAACCTATTTTGTGCGCGCTGTTGCGCGACGCTTTAAAATAGGCGAAATGCCCGATCCGCGTAAGGTGCACAAAACCTTTATGCCGCACATGGGCGGGCTGGGAATTTACACCGGTTTTTTGGTGGGCGTCTTTAGTTCGGCCTGGCTGCTGCCGGAAATTTACGTTCAGCTCGTCAAGCAATTCGGCGGCATCTTGCTGGCTTCGGTGGTCATTGTTGCGCTGGGCGTTTACGACGATTTAAAAGGCCTTTCGGCGGGGAAAAAGTTTTTTGGCCAATTTTTGTCGGCCACCATGATCATCCTCTCTGGCTGCGTCATCGAGCGCATTAGCCTGCCCTTTGCCATGGATATTGAGCTGGGATGGCTGGCCGTTCCCATCACCTATTTGTGGCTGATTGGCGTTAGCAACGCTGTGAATCTGCTGGACGGGCTGGATGGCCTGGCAGGGGGCATTAGCGCCATTGCCAGCGCCGTGTTCGCCGCCCTGGCTTATTTGAACGGCAACTTTGCTTTTTTTATTGTTAATCTGGCTTTGATTGGTGGTATTCTGGGCTTTTTAAAGTTCAACCGCCATCCGGCAACGATTTTTATGGGCGATACGGGCTCTTTGTTTTTGGGCCTGATTTTAGCGGCCATTAGCATTCGCGGTTTTGAAACCACGCCCGGCAGGATCGGTCTGCTGGTGCCCATGCTGGCGCTGGCCATTCCCATTGGCGATACCAGCGTGGCCTTTTTTCGCCGTTTAAATAAAGGAAAGCATCCCTTTAAGCCCGATAAAGATCATTTGCATCACCGCTTGGTGTACCTGGGGCTTTCGCATGCGCATGCCGTTTACATGATCTATTTAACAGGGGCCGCTTTTGGGATTACAGCCTTTTTACTCGCGCAGCATTATTTTTTAACGGGCGGCATCGCTCTGGCGCTGGTAACCGGGCTGGCCGCTTTTGGTTTAAAACGGCTTGGCTTTTTAGAGGCGGAGCGCACTAAAACGTATTACGGAGATCGTCTGATCTTCGAAGCGCAGCCCATGCCCGGCCCCCTTTCTGTAACGCGGTTGATCCATAAATTTTTATTGCTCTGCGTGGATATATTCACGGTTAACGCTGCCCTGTTCATGACCTGGTGGTTTCGCTTTCGCTCCGGATGGATGCCGTACGAAAGCGCCCCGTCGGCCAGCCTGGTGTTTGAGCCGACGGTCATGATTATTTTTACGCTGGGCTGGGTAGCGCTATTTTACATGAACAATCTGTACAATTTACGCTGGGATGTTTCGCGTTTCGATCATCTGCGGCGTGTTTTCCGAACCATTTTGTTTGGGGTGATCATTCTCTTTGTGTTAACCTTTAATCCGGCCGAACCGTTTTCTGAAGGCCGATTGAGTCTTTTGATTTACGGCGGATTTTTGCTGCTGCTGGTGAGCGCTGGTCGCCTGGCGGTGATCAATCTTGAAAAAAGATTAAAAATTTTAGAATACGCCCCGCACCGCACCCTTTTAATCGGTAATTCAACCAAAGCCAGGCGGTTGCTTAAAGACATCCGGCAAAATCCGCATCTGTTGTATGATGTGCGCGGTTATGTAACCAGAGAAGCGCAAGATAAGCACTTTGCCGGCCTGCCTTTTCTGGGGACCTACGACCAGTTGCCCGAAATCATTCGTCGGGAAGGCATTGAAGAAGTGATCATCGCTATTAATGAGCGTTCCCGGGATGAAATATTGAATCTGGTGTCGCGTATTGATTCGCCTTCGGTGATTTTTAAAGTCCTGCCGCAGATGTACGACGCCATTTCCGGACTGCGCACCGAAGAGGTCATCGGCCATCCGTTGATCCGATTGTTCCCTGAAGCCATGCGGCCCTGGCAATGGATGGTTAAGCGCCTGCTGGACATTACGCTCAGTCTGTTTTTGATGATTGCGCTGGCGCCGCTCTTTTTACTGATAGTGCTGCTGCAGCTGCTAAGTGGAATTCATCCGCCTTTTGAAGTGCAAAATGTGGTTGGCAAGCACGGACGGATTTTTGGCATGCTCAATTTTGCGACGGTCAATCGGCAGACCGGAAAACAACCGTTGATCGGCAGGCTGCTTTACAATAGCAGAATTTACAAGTTGCCGGCGCTGATCAACATCTTTCTGGGGAAGATGAGTTTTGTGGGCCCGCGGCCGGAAACCGTGGAAGTGGTGAAACATTTACGCCAGAAGATCAAATTCTACAACCGCCGTTTTCAGGTCAGGCCCGGATTAACGGGCTGGGCGCAGGTCAAATATCGTTACGAAGAAGCCCTGAAATACAAGCGCGATCAACTTAAACAGGATTTGTTTTATCTGGAAAATATGTCGCTTTCTTTTGATTTGCGGATTTTAATGCGTTCCTTTTTGATTTTTATGGGGCGTAAAGGAGCAAGATGAAGACAGAAGAAGTAGAAATCTCGGTCATCATTGTCAATTTTAACGTGCGGGAGTTTCTGGAGCAGACTCTGCTCTCGGTGCAGCGCGCTTTAAAAGACATTTCGTCGGAAGTCATTGTAGTGGATAACGCTTCGGTGGATGATTCGGTGCAGATGGTGCGCCGTCGTTTCCCCGAGGTGATTTTAATCGAAAACAAAAAGAATGTCGGGTTTTCGGCCGCCAATAATCAGGGGCTGGAAATAGCCCGCGGAAAGTTTATCGTGCTGCTTAATCCCGATACGATTGTGCAGGAGGATACGTTCAGCAAATTGCTTGATTTCTTTGAACGCACGCCGGAAGCGTCTGCCGCCACCTGTAAAATCATCAATCCGGACGGCACCTTTTCCATCGACTGCCGGCACAGCATTCCAACGCCGCTAACGGCCTTCTGGAAGGTAACCGGCCTGTCGCGTCTGTTTCCTAAAAGCAAAATCTTCGGCAGGTACAATTTAACCTATCTTGACGAGAATGACACTTACCAGGTGGAAGCGATTTCCGGTTCTTTTATGATGATGCGCCGCGAGATTGTGCAAAAGGTGGGCAAATTAGACGAAGACTTTTTTATGTACTGCGAGGACATCGACTACTGCTACCGTATTAATCAGGCCGGCGGCAAAATTTTTTACGTGCCGGATTCGCAGATCATTCATTACAAGGGCGAGAGCACTAAAAAATACAACCTGGATTATGTGATTACCTTTAATAAATCGCTTTACAAATTCTACAAAAAGCATTACCAAAAGCGCTATGTGTATCCTTTTAAATGGCTAATTGTGTTGGGCACTATATTGCGCGGAATCATGATTTTTATCAAAAATAATCTGGAGCTCTATTATCCGTTGTTGATCGATCTGGGGCTGTTGAATCTGATTCTTTTTGTTAATTTCTGGATTCGTTACGAGCTGCGCGGCGGATTTCATTTTAACGATTTTTTTAATCAATATATCATCATCAATCTGATCACCACCGTCGCTTTTTTTCTGTCCGCCCTGTTTTTCGAAACGGTTAAGCGCGATCGCTTTTCGGTGAGCAAGATTATTAAGGCCACGTTGACCACTTTTACCTTTGTTTCGGCTTTGACTTTCTTTTTTAAGCAATTTGCTTTTTCTCGATTTGTGGTGGTGGTTTCGGCCGTGGGAAGTATGATGGCCATGGTGTTGTGGCGTATTCTTTTGCGCGCCTTACGCCGCAAGACCACGTCGGCTTTGAGTCGCGATTACTTTTTAAAACGCACGATCATCGTCGGTTTTGATTCGGAGACGCGGAAATTGCTGGAAAAACTGCAGAAGTATGTGACTTCAAGCATTAAAATTCTGGGACTGGCCGCGCTTGAGCGAAAGGATGTGGGCAAATCTTTGAAAAGAATACCGGTGGTAACCACGCTTAAAGATTTGCCTGAATATATTCGCTTAAATCGCATTGATCTGGTGATCTTCACAACCCACCATCTGTCGTTTCAGGAAATTTTAACTACCATGTCCAGAGTGCAGAGGCCGGACATCGAGTTTAAGATGGTGCCCGATCATCTGGAGTTTATGATCGGCAAGTCCAATGTGGAGCGCCTGGACGCCCTGCCGCTGGTGGATATTGAGTTTGGCTATGGAAAACCGTTCAATAAAATCATTAAACGGCTGTTTGATCTGGGGTTGGCCCTGTTGTTGTTGATTGTTCTTTTGCCCTTCCATTTGTGGAATGTGTTAACAGGCGCAGGACGCATTGCCCAAAAAACGCTGATCGGCCAGGGCGGCAAAGAGATTCCCGTTTTAACCGCAGACAAAAAGGGATTGCGTTTTACGCTGAATCTATTAAACATTCTGGCCGGCAAAATTTCTTTTGTCGGCGCGCCCATGACATCCGACCATAAAAAAGCGCCCATTTATGACTACAAACCGGGTTTAACGGGCATTGTGCAATTAAACAGAGAAAAAATCACCGACGACGAGATGCGCGAGACCTACGAAGCACACTACATTAAAAACCAGGGTTTGTTTATGGACCTGGAGCTATTGATGAAGGCGGTTTGGGGAGAGAGGAATGGTTGAATGGTTGAATAGTTGCATAGTTGAATGGTTGGGTAGGAGGGGAGATGAAAATAACAAGTTTTACAGATCTTGACGTCTGGAAAAAAGGTAGGGAAATAAGAATAGAAATCTACAAGCTATGTAAAACACTTCCCAGAGAAGAAAAATTCGTGCTTATAGATCAAATGAAAAGAGCAGCCATATCAGTAACAGCGAATATTGCTGAAGGATTTGGAAGATATCATTTTAAAGAAAACATCCAATTTTTGAGAATGGCAAGGGGCTCCTTGTATGAATTATTGGATCATCTAATTACATGTAAAGATCAAAATTTTATTAAGGAAGAAAGTTTTAAAAAGATTGAAGATATTATATACACAAATATAAAAATGATAAATCAATTTATAAAATATTTAAACGGCAGGGAAAATACTAAAGGTAATTAATTCCTTTGTGCTTAATTCTTTATATTTACACAAAACTTAAATTGGTTTTTTTTAAAATATCCTTTTAAATTGAATAAAATAAATTTAGACCAATTCTCAAGTTTTAAAATCAAATAGATTTAAATCATATTAAAATGAAAAATAAATTAAAAATGGGCTCTACTGGGATTTTTGTGAAAAACAAAAATAATCCTTAGATTGAGTTTATGAAAGATAAAGAATTATTTAAACAGATTTTGGGACTTTCGCATCCCTGGGAAGTGTCTAAAGTTGACTTAGATATTGCGAATGAGGAAGTAGAAATAGAGATTATCTATAAGTCAAAAAAAGGTTTTTGTCCCGAATGCGAAGTGGAATATGATATTTATGATCATCGCGAAAAACGTCGTTGGCGGCATTTGGATACATGCCAAATGAAGACCTATATTGTCTGCAAAGTTCCCCGCATTAAATGCAAGGAACACGGAGTAAAAACGATCAAAGTTCCTTGGGCAGAAAAGTCGAGTCGAACGACTTTATTATTTGAACGTTTTGCTATTGAGTTATTACTGGCCTCCAAAAACCAGAGCAAAACGGCACAATTTTTACGGATCAGCTTTGATATGCTTCATCATATAATGAGCAAAGCAGTGGAACGCGGGCTATCACGCCGAACGGAAGAGGACATTAAATATATCGGGATAGATGAGAAGAGTATGAAAAGAGGTCATACTTATGTAAGCGTATTATCCGATAGTGAAAGAAGACGTGTAATAGATGTAAGTGAAGGTCGCACAACAAGCTCTGCCAGTTCCTTAATAAACAAGGGATTAACAGAGAAACAAAAGGAGGGCCTCAAAGCGGTCAGTATGGATATGTGGAAAGCTTTTATTAAAGCTGTTCAAAAGGAGCTTCCCAATGCTTCCATAGTGCATGACAAATTTCATATAATGAAGTATTTAAATGATGGAGTGGATAAAACCAGACGAGAGGAAGCCCGTAAATTACAAAAATCTAATGATAAAACCTTAGTGAAAAGTAAATATTTATTTTTAAAGAATCCGGAAAATATGACGGACAAGCAATTATCGCGTTTCAGAAAAATTCAAGAACTTAACCTTATCACTTCCCAGGCTTGGGCGGCCAAAGAGAACTTCAAAGAATTCTTTAGGAGTGAAACAATAAATGATGCGAAATTCTTTTTTGCGGAATGGTATCAGGATATTAAGGGACGTTCTTTAAATAAAATGATTAAAGTAGCAAAAATGCTCATTGCTCATTCAGATGGCTTATTAAACTATATAAGATATCAGATAGATAATTCAGTAGCCGAATGGTTGAACGGCAAGATACAGGAGATAAAAACAGTTGGTAGAGGCTTTAGAAAATTTGAAAATTTTAGGATAGCAATACTTTTCTTTCTTGGTAAATTAGACCTTTTTCCACAGGAATCCCAGTAGAGCCTAAAAATGAAACAGTTTCGAAAGCAATTTTACATACCGAAAATTTTAGCAAACAGAGAACGAATTCAACCATTCAACTATTCAACTATTAATCATAGAAAGGAAACTCCTATGTCAAACACTTACTTTGTGCATCCATCCAGCTATGTGGATGAGGGCGTGAAAATTGGCGAAGGAACGAAGATATGGCACTTTTCGCATGTGCAGAGCGGAGCGATTATCGGCAAAAAATGCACGCTGGGACAGAATGTAAATGTGGGCAATAATGTACGGATTGGCGATTACTGTAAGATCCAGAATAACGTTTCCATTTATGAAGGGGTGGAGCTGGAAGATTACGTGTTTTGCGGCCCGTCCATGGTCTTTACCAATATTTTGAATCCCCGCTGCGAGTTTCCGCAAAGGGGCGCGTCTTTTTATGTAAAAACTCTGGTTAAACACGGGGCTTCTATCGGCGCCAATGCCACCATCGTTTGCGGCAACACCATCGGTCGTTTTGCCTTTATCGCTGCCGGCGCGGTGGTTACCAGAGACGTACCGGATTACGCGTTAATGGTGGGCGTACCGGCCAAACGTGTGGGCTGGGTGAGTCGCCACGGCGAACGGTTGCCCAAAGCGGATGAAAATGGCATTATGGTCTGTCCTAAGAGCGGCTGGCGTTATAAGGAAGTGGAACCAGAAGTGTTGCGTTGTCTGGATTGGCCGGAGGATAAACCGGTTGTAGGGGAGGAATGATAAGGAATTAAGAATTACGAATTATCACGCGGAGCGGGAGGCTGTGCCCGAATTACGAATTGCGAATTATCACGCGGAGGGGAGGGCCGGGGTAGGATTGATGATTGACGAATGATCCGTTGGATTTCGGGTGAATGAGTGAGAAATATATGAGTTCAGTATAAAAACCACGAATTTCACGAATGGACACGAATATATTTTATGTAATTTAAATAAAAACAATAGTACCATTTAAATGAAATTCGATAATAATACCTTTTTAGAGTGGACTTATATATATTTTTTGAGGAATTATCATTCGAATGCAGGAGTTGTTGCGGATTTTGTATTCTGCAAAAGAGATCATCAAATCGATACCGGAGGGCCTGTTTTCGATTAAAATCGGATTCTTCGCTTTGCCACGGCAGAGGCATTCCGGGCCTTCTAAAAAGTGAAATTTTTCTATTAAAGTGGCAGATGAGGACGCCGATTATAGGGCATTGCAGAAAAAGAAGACAGGGACGCGGAGGTCTGTGTTGATTCTGCAAATCTGCCGGTTTAATCACAACATGGAATGAACGGCGTTTTAAATTAAACAATCATTCCGAAAAAATTAGAACAACAGGGACGTTTTTGCATCACAGGACGTGGATCACTTATATTGGTTATTGGTTTTTTGATGTGCATTCCATTGGGGATGTAATTGACGGGGCGGAGCTGTGTTCGGCGGGGATTGTGGAAGATTGACGGTTTGCATACAGTACACAGTAGGCAGTAAGCAGTAGGCAGTAAGAAGTGTCTCGTTCTGTCATTCTGATCCAGCCCTTGCCGGAGAAAAATCCTATTGCTGCCTGGAAGAGATTCTTCTCCCCGCTGAAGCGAGACTCAGAATGACAAAAGACGATTTGTCATTTCGAACGAAGTGAGAAATCTTTTAGCATCAATAAAAACGATTTAGCTTTTATTGGGGATGTTTTTAAAGCTGTAATTTACGCGCCTTTTACATTGGGATGAATGTTGTTGTTTTAAAACCCATCCCCACTACCCCCTTCCCTTTAAAAAAAGGAAGGGGGAGTTATGAGTTCTTCCCAAAAAGCGCGACATGTCATTTCGAACGCAGTGAGAAATCTTTTAACTTCAATAAAAACGATTTAGCTTTTATTGTGGATTTTTTAAAGATGTAATTTATGCGCCTTTTACATTGGGATGAATGTTGTTGTTTTAAAACCCATCCCCCCGCCCCCCTTCCCTTTAAAAAAAGGAAGGGGGAGTTATGAGTTCGTCCCAAAAAGCGCGACATGTCATTTCGAACGCAGTGAGAAATCTTTTAACTTCAATAAAAAACGATTTAGCTTTTATTAGGGATGTTTTAAAAGCTGTAATTTACACGCCTTTTACATTGGGATGAATGTTGTTGTTTAAAACCCATCCCCCCTACCCCCTTCCCTTTAAAAAAAGGAAGGGGGAGTTATGAGTTCGTTCCAAAAAGCGCGACATGTCATTTCGAACGAAGTGAGAAATCTTTTAGCTCCAATAAAAATAAGATAAGAGGTGAAAAAAATGGAAAACGCGGAATTAAAGCCCAAAAAGCTGTCTATGCAGAATACCAAAAAAGAGCTGTTGGACGCTTATAACGAGCTCGTAAAAAAGCTGGTGGAAAAGGAGAAGGGGCAGTTAAAGCCGGAGAAAATCGTTGAACAAAAACGTCAAAAGGAGATTGTTGATAAGGTTCAAGGCTTAAATTTAAAGCTGATTGAGCAGACGGTTGAATCCTTAAAAACGGAGCATCTTAAATTTCTTGAAGAATTGAAAAGTAGATTATACAGCGAGCTGGAAAAATTAGAAAGCATTCAACAGGCCATAGAGGTTAAAGAGAGAGAATTAAAAGAAATTTTTGAAATCGAGAAATCCGCTTATTCCCTTGCGGCTTTAATAGAAGCCCAGAATCAAAAGAAAGAAGAATTTGAAGCGGAGATGAATGAAAAGAAAAATACCCTGCTGCGTGAAATCGAAGAGACGCGCGCCCGGTGGGAAAAAGAGAAGGCCGAAAAGGAAGCGGAAATAAAGGAGCGCTTAAAGGAAGAAGAGAAAAGGCGTCAGAGAGAAAAAGAAGAGTATGAATACCATTTTAAGCGCGAAAAGCAGATGGCCCGGGATAAGTTAGAAGATGAATTGAAAAAGCGCGAAAAAGAATTTATGGAAAAACTGGAGCAAATGCGGGCGGACCTGGAAAGCCGTCAGGAGGTTATCAAGGCCAGAGAAAAAGAATTCGCCGAACTGAAAGCGCGCGCTGAGAAAATGGATGCGGAACTCAAAGCGGCAGTGGACAAAGCCGTTAAGGAAACAACCGTCAGACTGCAAAGCGAGTTTAAAAACCGCGAAGAACTGTTGAAAAAAGAATTTGAAGGCCAGAAGAATGTTCTGAGTACAAAGATCGCCAGCCTTGAAAAATTGGTAAAAGATCAGGAAGCCAAAATAGCGGAATTGAGCGCCAAGTTAGATAAGGCATATCAAAAGGTGCAGGAAGTGGCCATTAAAGCCATCGACGGTACGGCCAGTATGAAGTCTTTTAACGATTTACAGAAGATCCTTTCGGAAAAGACGGGCGGTAAAGGAGATTGATAATTTTTTATTTACTATTTGCTATTTAATATTTGTTATTTATGAGTTCGCTCTAAAAAGCGCGACATGTCATTTCGAACGCAGAGAGAAATCTTTTAGCTTCAATAAAAACGATTTAGCTTTTATTGGGGATTTTTTAAAGCTGTAATTTACGCGCCGTATAAATTGGGATGTGTGTTGTTGTTTTAAAACCCATCCCCACTACCCCCTTCCCTTTAAAAAAAGGAAGGGGGAGTTATGAGTTCGTCCCAAAAAGCGAGACATGTCATTTCGAACGAAGTGAGAAATCTTTTAGCTTCAATAAAAACGATTTAGCTTTTATGGGGGATGTTTTAAAATCTGTAATTTACGCGCCTTTTACATTGGGATGTATGTTGTTGTTTTAAAACCCATCCCCCCTGCCCCCTTCCCTTTAAAAAAAGGAAGGGGGAGTTATGGGTTCGTCCAAAAAAACGCGACATGTCATTTCGAACGAAGTGAGAAATCTTTTAGCTTCAATAAAAACAAACTAATTGCTGTCCAAAATAAAGTAAATCTCAAAAAAAGTACATTGTTATTTAAAGAGTTATGCTGCATCATTTACTAATTGCCTGTTCAGATCGATTTTAGGATCCCCCCTTTGGTTCCCCCCTTAGAAAGGGGGGATGTCCGCAGGACAGTAGGGATCAGGCGTACCGAGTTAGAGTTGCACTTTACAAAACTCCTATTTTGGACAGGTGTGAAACAAACTACCATATTAAAGGATTTTCTTACTCGAGTAGTAGAAAACGTGACATGTCATTTCGAACGCAGTGAGAAATCTTTTAGCTTCAATAAAAACGATTTAGCTTTTATGGGGGATGTTTTAAAAGCTGTAATTTATACGCCTTTTACATTGGGATGTATGTTGTTGTTTTAAAACCCATCCCCCCTGCCCCCTTCCCTTTAAAAAAAGGAAGGGGGAGTTATGAGTTCGTCCAAAAAAACGCGACATGTCATTTCGAACGCAGAGAGAAATCTTTTAACTTCAATAAAAACGATTTAGCTTTTTTAGGGATGTTTTAAAAGAAGTAATTTACGCGCCGAATAAATTGGGATGTGTGTTGTTGTTTTGAAACCCATCCCCCCTGCCCCCTTCCCTTTAAAAAAAGGAAGGGGGAGTTATGAGTTCGTTCCAAAAAGCGCGACATGTCATTTCGAACGCAGAGAGAAATCTTTTAGCTTCAATAAAAACGATTTAGCTTTTATTGTGGATGTTTTAAAAGCTGTAATTTACGCGCCTTTTAGATTGGGATGAATGTTGTTGTTTTAAAACCCATCCCCCCTGCCCCCTTCCCTTTAAAAAAAGGAAGGGGGAGTTATGAGTTCTTCCCAAAAAGCGCGACATGTCATTTCGAACGCAGAGAGAAATCTTTTAACTTCAATAAAAAACGATTTAGCTTTTATTGGGGATGTTTTAAAATCTGTAATTTACACGCCTTTTACATTGGGATGAATGTTGTTGTTTTAAAACCCATCCCCCCGCCCCCCTTCCCTTTAAAAAAAGGAAGGGGGAGTTATGAATTCGTCCCAAAAAGCGCGACATGTCATTTCGAACGAAGTGAGAAATCTTTTAACTTCTTTTAGTGAACTTTTATTTATCCGTGAATTGGTATTGGGAAGCGGCAATGTTGAGAAATGAAACATAAATTTAACGGTAAATTAATAAAAGAGATGAGTCCAGTGTAAAAACCACGAATTTAGCGAATGGACACGAATATATTTTATGTAATTTAAATAAAAACAATAGTCCCATTTTAATGAAATTTGATAATAATACCTTTTTAGAGTGGACTCATAATTTGTTCTACTACAAGATTTGAATAGGACAGTCCAAAAATTGTTGAAAATAGGGCTTGCATCATTCTGAATTGTTTATTAAAATTATGCATTGAAAAAAGAAAAGAGACGACAAATCGATGAAAACATAATTACCATACATTATTTGACGTTTAATCATACCGGTTTAATAATTCATTTTTAATTTGGTTTAATATATTTAATGTTATATTTTAGCCTGGAATTCTGCATCCATTTTAAGATGGATGTAAGTGACGGGGCGGAGCTGTGCCCGGAGGATTGATGAATGATGAATATCGAAATCCTCGCAGGGCAAGCGAAACAAATCCAAAATCCAAATGACTGAAATTAAAAACATCTTCGTGTTGAAAGTTTTGGTGGTTTGAGATTTGGTAATTAATTATTGTTTATGATTTCGGGCTTAGGATTTTGAAATTAAAAAATGAAAGACATTCGTTTGTTTTTAGAAAAGATAAAACGTTATTTTAAAGATAATCCTCAAATCATTGCCGTTTATCTTTTTGGTTCCTATGCCGCCAATAGACAGAGACCGGGAAGCGATGTGGATATTGCGGTTCTATTTGAATTTAATTTAACGCAACAAAAACGATTTAATTTATGTTTGCAATATTATGCGGATCTTTCTGATGAATATGAATTAGATATTGTCGACATGAATAGCGCGGATTATCCTTTGTTGTATGAAATTTTCAATGAAGGCGAGTTGGTCTTTGAAAGGGATAGAGAAAAACGCGTTGCCTTTCAAGCTCTGAAGTTGAGCGAGTATAGTGATTTAAAGTATTTTGAAGACCTAATGTCTAAAGGGTTGATGCGCAGGGCAAGGAATCTGGTTTAATGGTTAAGAAAGTTGTTATTAATCGAAAAATACAGACGATTAGCGATGCGCTGGAATTTCTTGCCCAACATGAACATATCACCTTCGAAGAATTTAAAAACAACCTGGTGCTGCAGTATGCGCTTATCTTTCAATTGGAAAAAGCAATTCAGGCTTTAATCGATCTGGCTTTTCATGTTGTTTCGGATGAGGGATGGGGGGTTGTTTTACATAAAGCAAATGTGGCCGATACGTTAGTAAAACACAATGTAATAAGCAGCGATTACCGCGATGTTTTTATAAAAATTTATGGCTTCCGAAACCGTCTGGTGCATGAATATGAAGAAATGAATCTGGAAACAACCTATGAAATCATCAAAGACAAAAAGAAAGATATTGCGCAATTGTTGCAGCAGATAATGGATTATCTGGGGATATAATAGTGCACGGTGAATAGTAGCATGGATTGATGAATTGGGAATGTTAAATATAGAAGCTCGGAATCGAAAAATCCGAAATTCGAATATCTAATCTCTAAACAAATTCAAAATCAAAATGAGCGAAATTCAAAACGTTCTTAAGTTATAGGTTTTTATCATTATTTAAATTATAATAAATAGAATTTATTTAGAATTTCGATATTTTAAAAATTATGTTTTCTTCTGGAAAATCAAACCAATATGACCTTGAAGATCGAACACATTTATTTGCTAAAAATGTTAGAGCTCTGGTTAAAAAATTGAATAAAACAATATCAAATATAGAGGATGGAAAGCAATTAATAAGATCTTCAGGTTCAGTTGGAGCAAATTACATTGAAGCAAATGAAGCATTAAGCAAAAAAGATTTTTTAATGAGAATAAAGATTTGTAGAAAAGAGGCTAAGGAAAGTCGCTATTGGCTTAGGTTAATTGATACACAGAATAAAGATGAGCTTGAAAGAGAAAGAATCGATTTAGAAAATGAAGCAACAGAATTGATGAGTATTTTTGGAGCTATATTAAGGAAAGTTGAGAATAAAAAATAAGGTAATAAATACAAAATTTGAAATTAAAAAATCCAAATCTCTAAAAAAATTCAAAATCCAAATGACTGAAATTCAAAACATCATTGTGTTGAAAGTTTTGGTGATTTGAGATTTGGTAATTAGGTATTGTTTATGATTTCGTGCTTCGGATTTTGAAATTAAAAAAAATCCGAAATTCGAATATCTAATCTCTAAACAAATTCAAAATCAAAATGAGCGAAATTCGAAACATGTTTGTGTTAAAAGTTTTGGTGATTTGAATTTTTGGTAATTAAGTATTGTTTATGGTTTCGTGCTTAGGATTTTGAAATTAAAAAAAATCCGAAATTCGAATATCTAATCTCTAAACAAATTCAAAATCAAAATGAGCGAAATTCGAAACATGTTTGTGTTAAAAGTTTTGGTGATTTGAATTTTTGGTAATTAAGTATTGTTTATGGTTTCGTGCTTAGGATTTCGAAATTATTAAAGGTGTTGCTGACAAATTGGCAAATTTCAATATTTGTTATATGTGTCTGACGAACGAAGGATGAACGAAGGATCGACGAAGGAAGAGCGAAGGAATAAAGTGTGCAAGATTGACAGTCCCCGGTAAGATTTCCAGCGCACAAAAAATGACAAAAGAAAAAAGATTGAATACAAAATAAAGAATAAAAAATAGGATGATTGATTGGTAGATTTTGTATTTATAAATGGTTAATTAAAAGATTGCAAATAGGAAATGTAGAAATTCTCGAAAATTTAATTTCTGAATGTAAAGACATATAAAATATATATGGCGCAATTGTTTCAAAAGCAGATAATAAAAAAACATATAATGAATAAGAAGCCGAAATAATGAAAAGTAAAAAATCCAATAAAAATAATCTTTTTTCCTTTTTCTTTTTTCTTGTAAGCAATCAACCTTTCTCCAAGCCATAACCTATTATACGGTTAAGGTAATATTTAATTTAGTATTGACTAAGTTTTTAATAGAAACAAAAATTCGTAAGAACAGTTTATTGATATATTGATGTAAGAACAAAGAGGAAAGAAATGAAAACATATGAAGCCATATACGAAAAAGGAAAGTTAACGTTTAAAAAGAAACCCAGAATAAAAAAAGCTAAGGTATTAGTTACATTTTTACCAGAATCGACTAAGGGAAAAGTGAAATTTCCTGCAAAACATTTAGGTAAGCTTAAAAACATTGATCGCGCGGATCTTTTTAATGAATACTTATCTGATAGATACTAACATAATTATTTACGCCTTTAATTTGGATTCCGAATTTAATAATCAAGCTCTACGTATTATGGAGGATGCCATAAATGGGGAAATGAAAGCCTATATAGCTGATAAAAGTCTGTATGAGTTTTTTGCTATTATTACAGACTCAAAAAGAGTGGAAAAACCGATAACCGTTAAAGAAGCTATTGAAGTTATCAATTTTATTATTTCATCAAATATCAAACTCATAATGCCTTCATATAATTCAATGAACATTTTATTTAACCTATTGGATAAATACCATATAAAAAAGAAAAAAATTTTCGATTTTGTATTAGCCTCTATGGCAATCGATCATAAGATAAAGATCATTTTAACCGGAAACGATAAAGATTTTTCAGTAATAGAAGAACTAAATGTAATCAATCCCTTTGCTACCTAATTTAAAAAGAATAAAGAAACAAGATTAAAGATTAAAGATCAAAGACAAAAGACAAAAAAGATAAATTAAAATATTTTGAAGATTAAATTTATTGCTGATGTAAATGTTGAAAAAGATATTGTAGATTTTCTAAATAATCAGGGTTTTGATGTTCTCTGGATACCTGATTATAATTGTAAATTACAAGATGATGAATTATTATTCCTTGCAAATAAAGAAGGTAGAGTGCTTATTACTAATGATAAAGATTTTGGCGAAATTGTTTTTTATCAAAGGAAAGTATCTAAAGGGATTATATTATTACGTATAAAAGGGCAAGATGTTAATAAAAAATTAAAAGTATTAAAAAAGTTAATCGATTTACATTTAGAAGAAATAGAACTTAATTTTATTGTTTTATCCGATAAAAAAATACGTATTAGACCTTTAGGAGATATTAAATGAAAAATAAAAATTTGATGGATAGAATAGAAATAAATCCTAATATAATGTTAGGAAAGCCCGTTATCAAAGGGACGCGGTTACCGGTTTCAATTATTGTTGAAAAAATTGCTTATGGAACATCTATTGAAGAAATATTGAAACAATATCCTTTTTTGAAACAGATGGATATTAATGCGGCCTTGTTCTATGCTGCACAGGTAATAAATTTTGAGAATGTTTATCCTATTTGAGAGTAAAGTTTAAGAAAGAAAAAAGTAATTTTAAGATGAAAGAATTAAGATGAAAGATTAAAGATTAAAGAAAAAAAGATAAATGACAAATGACAAATGAAAAATGAAAAATGAAGAAATTAATAAGGATTTTCGTGAAAGACTTTTGAATTTTTCTGTTGAAATATAATAGTTTTTGAAATCACTCCCCTATCCTAGCGCGGTAAACCGCAGACACTAAAAGGTAACAAAGTAAAGCGTAACAATTAGTTGAGACATTAAAGCGAGAATAAAGAAATGGGATAAACGAAAAAGTCGTCGTTTCAACGATTCAACAAGCAAAAATTTGATTGTTAATATTATAATGTTAAATATTTGAGTAAATAGACCATTGCGTTTTCCTGAAATAATTAAGAGACAATAATTATAAAACACTACCTAAGTGTCAAGGAAAGTATTTAACAAAGAAAAAGAAAATATTAAACAAAATACTATCTGGAACTTCGGATTCCAATATTCCAATATTCAATTTAATGATTTATGTGGTTTATTGAAGACTCTTGGATTCGCCCAAAGAATAAAAGGAGATCACTATATTTTTTATAAAGAAGGGATTGAAGAAATAATTAATATTCAGGCATTGAAGAATGGAAAGGCAAAGGCCTATCAAGTTAAACAAATAAGAAATTTAATTTTAAAATACAATATGGGAGAATTAGTATGAGTATTCCTCCTTATGAATTAATAATTTATTGGAGTGAAGAAGATAAAGCATTTATTGTTGAAGTGCCTGAATTACCAGGATGTATGGCTGACGGAAAAACTTATGAAGATGCGGTAAAAAATGTTAAAGTTGTAATAATGGAATGGATAGAAACCGCTAAAAAATTGGGGCGAGAAATTCCGACTCCTAAAGGGCGATTGCTCTATGCGTAAAATAAGATTAGAGAAAAAAGATAAAATACAAAATAAAAAATACAAAATAAAAAGAAATAAGATTAAAGATTAAAGATTAAAGATGAAAAATTAAAAAATAAATAAAGATGTAAACTGAGAATTGACGATACAATGAAAACAATTACCATTACAAAAAAAGATCGAAAACAAACATATATAAGGAAGCTTAATCAAATCACTTTAAAGGGATTAGATGCAAAAAAATATTGTGGAATTTTAAAAATTGAAGAAGATCCTTTAAAAATACAAAAACGATTAAGAGATGAATGGAAATAGATATTTAATAGATACCAATATCGCTATCTATTTATTAGCCGGAGACGAACGGATTGCAGATATCCTGGATCAAAATCAAATATTTCTCTCCTTTATTTCTGAATTAGAATTATTGAGCTTTAAAAAACTTTCTGAAAAAGAAGAAGAAATAATTAAAGGATTTCTTGATGACGTAATTATAATAGATATTAATAAGAGAATAAAAGATTTTGTAATCGATTTAAGGAAAAAACGAAGAATTAAATTACCAGATGCTATTATAGTAGCTACCGGAAAATTTTTAAACATTCCATTAATTACAGCAGATCAGCAATTGAAATCTATTAGCGAAACGCAGATAGTTCTTTATACGACGTAAAGTTTTCAAATAGTAAATATAAAATAAAAAATACAAAATAGGAAGATTGTTTGGTCAATTTTGTATTTGAAGATGATGAATTAAAAGATTGAAGATTAAATAAAAAATATAAAATAAATAAAAGATACGATATGGGACAAAAAGAAAAGGAAAAAAAGCTTTAGCGGATGACTGTTTAATCCTCACTTTACGGCGCTTTATTTATATTACCAGGGACGGCGTCCAATCGCTGATTCCATAATTAAATAAAGTTGACGTGCGTTCTTGCAGTAGAAGGCTTTGCGGTCTTCAGGGAATCAGGCTGTGAGGACGACGCAAAATAAGGAGGATTGAATATGGCTAAGGCCGGGAAAAACTTAATCCTGTACGGCGTTTCCGGTAAAATCGGAGACCAGATTGTTATCCGTCAGCGGGGCGGAGAAGTGATTTTATCTCAGGCGCCGGGCAAGCGCACGGGCGAACCCAGTGAGGCCCAGAAAGCGCAGCAGCAAAAATTTCAACAGGCCATTATCTACGGCAAGCAGGCGATAGCTGATCCTGATACGAAAGCGGAATATGAAGCGAAGGCCGAAGGTTTGAAAACCGGTTATAATGTGGCAGTGGCCGATTTTTTACATGCGCCGCAGATCGATGAAATTGACGTAACGAATTATTCCGGCAAAGCGGGCGACACCATTCGCGTGCGCGCGGTGGATGATTTTAAAGTCGTTCAGGTGCATGTGGAAATCTACAATAGCGACGGCAGTCTGGTGGAAGAAGGCGACGCCGTATTGCAGGACAACGGACTGGATTGGGTTTATACCTGTACGGTTGACAATACCGATACCGCCGGAGACAAAATCGTAATTAAAGTAAGCGACAAGCCGGGTAATATTACCACGGGAGAGGAAACTTTAAGTTAATTACGAATTACGAATTTTGAATTATGAATTATGAATTATAACGCGGAGCGGGAGGCCTAAGGCACGAACTACGAATTGCGCATTAAAGACTTTCAAGAAATGTAAAGTTAAGGGGAGGCAGGGAGGCCTCCTTGCTTTAGACAAAGAAAAAGTTAAAAAG
Organism: Caldithrix abyssi DSM 13497; assembly: GCF_001886815.1. Lineage (GTDB taxonomy): Bacteria > Calditrichota > Calditrichia > Calditrichales > Calditrichaceae > Caldithrix > Caldithrix abyssi. The sequence continues at coordinate 4,061,641 of NZ_CP018099.1, read as the reverse complement.
AACTATCCTGTATTTATATTGAAAAATCGTATTAAATGGAAAATAAAAAGATATTTTTTAGTATACTTTTAATGATTATTACACCATATTTATTTCAGGAGTGTAAGAATATTACTGGTAGTAATAAAACGATTTCTATTTCAGGAAGAGTTTTTATTGAAAACGGTGAAAAATTAGATGAAGTAATTATTGAGTTATATGAAGCATGTAATATAGATACCGTTTTGTTGAATGCCTATAATAACTATCAAGTAGGAGTGGAAATTAATCAGAAAAGCGAATTTGATCATAGAGAAAAAGTTGCTAAATATATAACCGAGTGTGACGCTAATGGAGAATGGATTTTTCATAATATTGAAAATAATATGTATAACGTAGTTGTAAGGAAAGATTCGTTTGGCTGGATCTATCATTTTAATGTTAATAGTGATTTAGAAAAGGTGGATACTTTAAGAGAGACTATTTATATAAATGAGCCCATAAAAGATGATTTAAGATTAAAAACTAATCAATTTCTATGCATTAACAAAAACACTTATCTTCCTAAAGGCAATAAAATTACTTTTTCGGAGAATAATGTTATATTATTTAAACCTAATATAAGTTTAACTATTTATGGTGATTTAATAAACAGATCAAATATAAAAGTAACGTCTTTTAATATTGATTTAAAAGGAAACGGTTTATGGATAAACAGCAATCATATAAATTCAATAGGGAATATACAGTTTGAATTTCTAAAAAATCCTTTAACTGTGGAGAAAGCCAAAGAGGATTTAATTGAAATATATAATATATTTGTAAGAAATTGTGAAAATGGAATTTATATAAAAGAAGAAAATGCGAGTATTAGAAATAGTGTTTTTAAAAATATTAAATTTAACGCGATTCAAGTAAATAATAAATTTTTTATAAATAGATGTGTCATATACAAAACAAATGGAATTTTTTTTAATAACGCAGAGGGAGTGATAAATAATTCGTTTATAACAAAAAACGAAATAGGTTTAAGGCCATTAAAAGGTGATGTAAATATTATAAATAACGAATTCAGAAACAATAAGATAAGTATATCGGCAAGCGCTAGTAAATTTGAGGTAATAAAAAATGATTTTTTACTTTCGAATTTGGATATTGAAATGAATAAGACATATGAGAGCCAAGTTTATGAATATTGCATACCATATATTTCAATGAATAATTTTTTTAGTAGTGATACTGCAATTAGTTTATATGGAAAACATTCTGCTTCTGGGCCACACTATAAGGGAATAGGTGTAAATAAGAATGTTGAAGCAAAAAACTGTTATTGGGGGACTGCTAATTATTTTGAGATCACAAAAAAAATATATGATAAAAATGATAAAAGTGATTTAATGTATGAAGTTCTTTTTGAGCCTTTTGAGAAAGTAGAAATTAAGGATGCTGGAATTAAATACTAAGATAAAATTAATAGAATTACCAAAAATTATTGATACGCGCGGAAATCTTTCTTTTATTGAAGAGAAAAAACATATCCCCTTTGAGATTAAAAGAGTGTATTGGATATATGATGTACCGGGTGGTGAAATACGGGGGAGCCATGCTTATAAAACTTTACAAGAATTTATTGTAGCGCTTTCCGGATCTTTTGATGTAGTGTTGCATAATGGTAAGAAAGAATTCAAATTTTCTTTGAATCGCTCTTATTATGGACTATATGTACCAGAATTATATTGGAGACGTTTGGAAAATTTTTCTACCAATGCAGTTTGTCTTATATTAGCAAGTGACTTTTATAAAGAAGAAGATTATATAAGAGATTTTAATGAATTCAAAAAAACTGTTTGAAATAGATAGCAAAAAAAGCACAGTTTACGATTGCTCTATTCTGTATTTACCTAAAATTGAAAATAGAGCAGGTAATATTACGCCTCTGGAAAACATGAAATCAGTTCCCTTTGAAATAAAACGGATTTATTATTTATATGATGTGCCGGGTGGTGAAAGCAGAGGAGGGCATGCGCATAAACAACTGCATCAATTAATTGTTGCAGCAAGTGGTAGTTTTGATGTTTTAATTGATGATGGTCATAATAAAAAAGTGATTACACTTAGTAGGCCGTATTTAGGATTGCATATAATTCCTGGTATTTGGAGAGAGTTAATAAATTTTTCTTCAGGCTCAATTTGCTTAGTATTGGCATCAGAATATTATGATGAAAATGATTATATCAGGAATTACTCGGATTTTATAATCTACAAAAAGAAAGGTTCTAAATGAGAGAAAAATTGTTGGAAATAGTTAATACGGTACTTGAAAATAATAATAAAAATACAATAAATAATATACAAGATGATATGAATTTACGCGAAGATTTAAACCTGGATTCCCTTGACCTGGCAGAACTTACAGTAAGAATAGAAAAAGAATTTAACACTGACATTTTTGAAGATAGTATTGTGACCACCATTGGAGAAATATTAAAAAAAATTGAAAAGAAAAATGGCGAATAAATTTTTTTATATTGATGAAAAAATTGAAAAGTATATTTCTTACGATGAATTAATTACAAATTTAAATACTAGAAATAATTATCATCCTTATGTATATGAGAATGATTTTTATTCTATTTTTGAATCAGTCATATTTTCCATGCTTACTGATTTACCCGTTGTGCTTTTGGACTATGATTTTAGTGAAAAAGAAATAAATAATTTGGGATTAAGTGTTAGTGAAATTAATAAATCTTATAGTTTAAATAAAAAAATTGAAGTGAATAGCAAGAATTTTATAGAAAAGATAAGAAATTGTAAAAATTGGAAATTAACTTTATTTACCTCTGGAACTACTGGAATTCCTAAAAAAGTAACTCATACCTTTGAGACCCTGACACGAGGAGTCGTTATTAAAGAAGATAAAAAAGATGATATTTGGGGGGTTGCATATAATCCCACACACATTGCGGGCGTGCAAGTGTTTATGCAAGCCCTTTTAAACATGAATACCATTATAAGGTTATTTGGGGAAAGAAGAGAAAAAATTTTACATTTAATTAAAAAATATAATATTACAAATATTTCTGCTACACCAACTTTTTACAGGATGCTGTTGCCCTTTGATAAAGAGTACGAATCGGTTAAGAGAATTACGAGTGGAGGAGAAAAATTTGATAAGGGATTGATAGTTCAACTAAAAAAATTATTTCCCAATGCAAAAATAATTAATGTTTATGCTGCAACGGAATTTGGAACATTATTTGCATCAAATGGAGAATATTTTGAGATAAAACCTGAATTTTATAAATATGTGAAAGTAATAGATTCCGAATTGTATGTACATAAAAAATTATTAGGAGAATCAGATTCCATTTCTCTAAACGGTACATGGTATAGGACATCTGATATGGTGGAAGTGGTTAAAGAAAAACCATTAAAAATCAGGTTTGTGAATAGAAAAAATGAAATGATAAATGTAGGGGGGTATAAAGTAAATCCACATGAAGTGGAAGAAGTAATAAAAAATTATGATAATGTAAAGAATTGTAGGGTTTATGGTGTTAAAAATTCTTTGATGGGTAATATTGTTGTAGCGGATGTAGTTGCAACAAAAAAGATTAAGGAAAAAGATTTACGATTGTATATAAATAGTATGTTGCAACCATATAAAGTACCAAGGATAATAAATTTTGTGGATTCAATAAATGTAACCAGAAGCGGGAAAATCAAAAGATGACAAGAAATATTCTTGTAACAGGAATATCCAGAGGTTTAGGGCTGGAAATAGCAAAATTATTATTGGAAAATGATTATATTATTTGGGGAGTTAGCAGAAACATAACAATTGAATTGCAAAATTTAATGGTGGAATATCCTGAAAGATTAAAATATTTTGAATTTGATCTAATTGAAACAAAAAAAGTAAAAAATGGGATATTTAATAAATTTCTAAGGTTAGATACGCCAATTTATGGTTTTGTTAATAACGCTGCCATCGCCTATGATGATATTGTTACTAATTTGAATCAGGATAATCTTGAAAATATGTATAGAATAAATGTTTTTTCGCCCATGATTATGACGAAATATGTTATCCGGAATATGTTATTGCATAATATTAAGGGAAGTATTGTTCATGTATCTTCGATTAGTGTTCATACGGGGTATAAGGGATTAGCCATGTATGCCTCTACAAAGGGCGCATTGGAAGCATTTTCAAAAAATCTGGCTCGAGAATGGGGGAAAAAAGGAATAAGATCAAATTGTGTTGTGGCTGGTTTTATGGAAACAGAAATGAGTGCAAAATTGGATAATGAACAAAAAAATAGAATATATAAAAGATCATCATTAAAAGAACCCACATCCACTTATTCGGTTGCCAGCACGATTGAATTTTTATTAAGTGAAAAATCGCAATCCATTACCGGGCAAAATATTTTTGTCGATTCAGGAACCATTTAAGTGAGTATATTAATGAAATTTAATAATAAAAATATCTATATTGGACAAAATGTAAAGATCGGTAAAAATGTGAAGATTGGTGATAATTCCGTTATATATGACAATGTTACAATTGGAGATAATTCTATTATTGGAAATAATTCTATAATAGGAGAACCGCTTCAGGAATATTATTATAGTAAAAATTATAATCAACCTATAACTTTGATTGGTGAAAATGCTTTAATTCGTAGCAATGCTATCATCTATGCAGGAAGTGAGATTGGATCTAATTTTAATACGGGGCATTTTATTACAATCCGAGAAAATACAACTATTGGTAATAATTGTATCATTGGTACGAAATGTGACATACAGGGATATACAACTATTGGTAATTATGTCAGATTACACAGTTTTGTTGTAATTGGCCAATATTCAAATATTTCGAATTATGTTCAGATATTTCCATTTGTGGTGTTAACAAATGATTCTAAACCGCCTTCCAATGAATTGCTTGGCCCGCAATTAGACGAATATACTGTAATAGCCAGTTCTACCGTTTTACTTGCAGGAATTAAGTTAGGTAAACATTGCCTTGTAGGTGCAAATTCTGTGGTTAATAAAGATTATGATGATTATTCATTTATAAATGGGAATCCTGCTAAATATGTATGTGATGTAAGAAAGTTGCCTTTTTTTACTAATGGTAAAAGGCATTATCCGTGGCCATATAATTATAAAAAAGGTATGCCATGGGAAGAAGAAGGATATGGAAAATGGGAAAAAAGTTTAGGTAATGATTAGATAATTAAATATTTAATTAAAGCAAGTTTTAATAACATATAATATTTTTAATTATAAATAACTTGCAAAGGGGAGTTGGGTGAGATATAAAGAAAAAAAAATATCAAAAATTTATACTGATAAAATTGGTAAAAATGTTAAAATAGGTGATTTTTGTATAATTAAAAATGGCGTTTCGCTTGAGGATGATGTAATTATTCATCCCAATGTAATTATAGAAGAAAATGTAGTGATAAAAAAAGGTACAGAAATATTCCCTGGTACATATATTGGAAAAATTCCTAAAGGAGCAGGTGCAACAGCTAGAGAAATAGAATTTAATAAAAAAATACTCATTGGAAAAAATTGTGCAATAGGACCAAATGCAATTATTTTTTATGATGTCGAGATAGGCGATAATTCTTTAATTGGAGACGGTGCATCAATAAGAGAAAAATGCAAGATAGGTCAAAATTGTTTAATAAGTCGATATGTTACAATAAACTATAATACAAAAATAGGTAATAATACAAAAATAATGGATCTTACACATATTACAGGAAATTGTTATATTGGAAATAATGTATTTATAAGTGTTTTAGTTTCTACAACAAATGATAATATAGTTGTAACAAGGGAATTTGATGAAATAAGAATAAAAGGCCCTATTATTAAAGATGGTGTAACAATTGGAGCTAGTGCGAGTATTCTTCCAGCTATAACTATTGGGGAAGGGGCTTTTGTTGCAGCTGGGTCAGTTGTTACAAGGGACGTCGATGCATTCACATTAGTAAGAGGAGCCCCCGCAAGATTTGTAAAGACAATAAAAAATGGAGAATTATAATTGATAAAATTTCTTGATATTAAATTAATAAATAATATACATAAAGAAGAAATTTTAACAGCTATTAGAAAAGTAATAGATAGTGGATGGTACATACTTGGAGAAGAAGTTGAAAAATTTGAAGAAAGTTTTGCAAAATATGTAGGAGCAAAACACTGTATTGGAGTGGCAAGCGGGTTGGATGCATTATTCCTGATCCTGCGTGGTTATATGGAATTAGGTATTATGAAAGAAGGGGATGAAGTTATTGTTCCGGCTAACACATATATTGCCACTATACTGGCTGTTACGCATAACAGATTGCGTCCTGTTTTAGTGGAACCAGATATAGAGACATATAATATTGATCCAGATAAAATCGAAGAAGCAATTTCAGAGAGAACAAGGGCCATTCTTCCGGTGCATTTATATGGCAGGGTGGCGGATATGAAACGAATTAATGAGATAGCAAAGAAATATCTTTTAAAAGTAATTGAAGATGCAGCGCAAGCACACGGAGCAATTTATAAAGGAAAACGAGCAGGTAATCTGGGGGATGCTGCCGGGTTTAGCTTTTATCCCGGGAAGAATCTGGGAGCACTGGGAGATGGTGGAGCCATTACAACCAATAATGATGAATTAGCTGAAGTAATTAAGGCGCTCAGGAATTATGGTTCTCACAAGAAGTATTACAATTTATATAAAGGTTTTAATAGTCGGTTGGATGAAATACAGGCAGCAATCTTAAATGTAAAATTAAAATATCTGGATGAAGAAAACCAAAGACGGAGAGAAATAGCTCAATATTATTGTGAAAACATAATCAATGAAAAAATAATTCTCCCAGTCAACAATCGTCAATCATCAATCATCAATGATAAATCTCATGTATGGCATTTATTTGTTGTAAGGACTGAAAAGAGAGATGTATTACAAAAATATTTGACTGAAAATGGTATTCAAACATTGATACACTATCCTCTTCCGCCGAATAAGCAAATGGCGTATATAGAATGGAATAATTATAGTTATGCAATTACAGAAAAGATACACAAAGAAATTTTAAGTTTGCCAAATTCCCCAATTATGGAACATAAAAGCACTAAGAAATTGGTGAAAATAATAAATAGATTTTAGGGTAGAATTTGTAATAATTAGGTTAATATACCACTCTGTATAATAATGTGAATAGAAAAACAAAATATAGAGTTGAAATAAAATATTGATAGAAAAAAATCTTTTAATAAATAAAATAAGACATATTAGTTCATTAATAGGACTATACCTTCTTGCTTCTATTATACCGACTTTTATTAAAATTGCTATTAATCCTTTAATTGCATTAAATATGGCACCAAAAGATTATGCAATCGTTGGTTTTTACAATTCTTTTAATCCTTTAATTTCTCCTTTGATCAGTTTTTATGCATTTAGTTACTATACTAAGAAATATTTTGAAATGGATTATAAAGATAGAAAAATACTTAAAGGAACGATTGTTCAATCTTTGATTTATCTCTCTTTTTTTATGTCAGTGTTTGTTTTGGGAGGCCTTTATGTGTATATGAATTTTTTTAATAAGAAATCAGTAATTTCTTTTTTCCCCTATGCTTTGTTATCTGTTTTTTCAATACCATTAACAGGAATAATTACTTTTAAGCTAACAGACTATAAGATGGAAAAGAAAAGTAAGGAATTTTTTAATTTATCTGTTAGTAAAGGAGTTTTAGCCGCATTATTAAGTATATTATTAGTTGTCATTTTTAAATATGGAGCTATGGGCAGGTTGAGTGCTACTTTTTTAGCTGCATTATTTCTTTTTTTTTATGCTATTTATAGTGAGTGGGAAGTAATCAAACAAAAATTTGATTTATCTATTTTGAAAGAAATGTTATTCTTTGTTTGGCCATTAATTTTAGGGGCTATGTTGCATTTTTTTACCAATGGTTATGATAGAGTATATCTAGAACGTCTTGGTAATGAAGAAGAATTTGGATTTTATGTGGTTGCAGTACAAATAGTTGCCATGATAGGCATTTTCCAAACCGCAATAAATAATACTTTTCAACCGGATGTTTATAAAGCAGTTGTTAATAGAAATTGGAAAACAACAGCAAAGTATGTTTCAATTCAAATTTTTAGTATTTTGAGTATAGTTTTAGTTTTTGTCTTAATTGCTCCAACTGTAGTCGATATTTTAACTGCTGGAAGATATGTATATTCAACAAAATATGTTCGTGTTTTGGCATTCTCTCAATTTACTATGAGTATGTATTTTGTAACAACTGAAATTACAATTGTGTTAGGATATACAAAATTGGCATTATTTAATAAAATATTAGGAGTAGTGGTCACTGTTTTGTTGTATTCATTTTTAATATCCAACTGGAATTTTATGGGGGCTGCTTTCGGGAACGTAATTTCTTATTTTATGATGATGATTATTAATATAATGTTTTTAACTGTATGGATTAAATGGAAAAATAAAACAAAGCTAAATATGGTATGAAATATTTAAAATGGATTACATTTTTAGTGTTATTGAGAGTTTTTTTAAAAATAAAATTATCAAAATGAAATGAAGCCTACTTATCCAAAAATTTCGGTAATAATTATTACTTATAATCAGGAAAAATTAATTAGCAGGGCAATAGATTCCGTTATAAATCAAAAAGATTATTTACACGAGCTTATTATTTCAGATGATTGTTCTAAGGATAAAACGTGGGACGTAGTAAAAAAATATAAAGAAAAATTTCCAGGCAAGATCAAAGTTCAACGTCATAAGCAAAATTTAGGTATTTACGAAAATCTCGAAAGCACCTATCACTTGGTGACCGGCGAAATAATATTTTTTTTGTCCGGCGATGATGCAATGGGAGAAGATTTATTGAAAAGCACTTGCGAATTGCTGGTTAACAAGGAGGTTGATTATAAAAAAGATAGGTTTTGTGTGTTAACGGATTATAAGGTGGTATATCCGGATGGGAGAGAAGAAGTAAGGAATAATAATTTAGTAAAAAAATATGATCCTTTTAAATTAAAGTTAAGAGGGCTTATTGTTAATCGTGCACTAGGTTTAAGTTCTAGTATTTTAGAATCGATGAGAAAAATCAACATTTCTTCATTAAGAAAAGGAGATTTGCCAAGTTCATTACAAGAAGGTTTATTTGATCAGCTTCCTTATTATTTCGCTGACAAAATTTACTATATTTCAGTTATTGGAAATGTTTATTTTAAAAAAACTGGAATTTCAGTTTTAATGAATAAACAAGATAGTATGAAAGAAATCAATAAAAATATACTTGACTTTTGCGACAAAATTCCAGATTATTACGATAATTTAAGTACCGTTGATATTAAATGGTTGACTTTCCTTAGAGTAAAATCGGAATATTTTTTAGAACCTATTCTTGTTCGTATTTTTCGATACTTTATTAATCTAATTATTTTGCTAAAGGATCCTTTTCGTAAATATCTCTGGCTAAAAGAAGTTAAAATTTTTATAAAAAACGTATATCGTTTAATTTAATTAGAATTAAAAATTCTTAGAAAGAAATTTATATTTAAACATAATTAATAAAAAAAATTTTTGATGATATTTGTCTCTAAAATAAAAAGAGTAAAATTTTTTATGAAAGAAAAATATTGGACTCATTAGATTAAAAAAATGAAAATCCTCCTTATGTCGTTCATGACTTTCAATATTCATTAGAATCCTTTAAAAAAAGATAGCATATTTCAAAAGGATATTACGATGTATAACTATAATAAAATTATTAAAATGAACTTTAATTATATTTACTTATTTATTGGATATTTATCAAGAAGAATTAAATTGGTTAAAAAATTCATTTTTAAATGTGGATTTGATAAAATTATACGAAAGAGAGCGTTAGAGACTGTTATACGGTTAAAAACAGGCGAGAAATTTCTAATAAATACCCAAAATTGGATTGGTCTTAGGTGCTTTTTAACAGGAGCTTATGACATTGAAGGGCCTTACGAATTTGCATTATTAAGAATAGCTTCAAATGAAAAAATTGATTTTTTTTTTGATATCGGGGCCAATCACGGATATTATTCTATCAAAGTTTCATCTATCTTACCAAATGTGCAAATCTATAGTTTTGAACCTTTCAGTAGTAACGTTCAAAAATTAATTAAAAATAAAGAATTAAATAATAGTAATAATATCCATATAATTAATAAAGTTGTTTCAGATAAAGAGGGAGCTATAAAGGTATATTTTGCGGGAGTTGATAACGACGGTTCAACAAGCTGTATTCCACAATTTAAGGATAATTCTAATTATGAAGTTGTTGAAGCAATAACAATTGACACATTTGTTGAAGAAAATAATTTAATAGGTAAGAAAATGTTTAAAATAGATGTGGAAGGTTTTGAACCAAATGTCCTAAAGGGGATGAAAAATACACTTAGGCAACATGATTCAATTGTTTTTATTGAGCATAATAGTGAAACCTTATCAAAAAATAATTCATCAATTCATTCATTAATTGAAATTATGAAATCATTTAATTATAAAGCTTATGATATAAAAAATTTCAGAATAGAACCCTATTGTGGAGGGGATAGAGGTCTTGTTTTGTATATACCAGAAGAAATGGATAGTGAAAAACTTTTAGATTGATAATAAGGCTTCATTTTTTGAACTACAGATATTTTTAAAATTATAATTATGAATTTCATAAATAAACTTTATAATAAATTTCGTAAACACCGTCAAGATGAAATAAGAAGAATTGTCCGTTCTGAAATCATAATTCAAGAAATTAAAAGGGTAGCTTTCAGTAATAAAAATAGTAGTTTTTTGAATACATCGGTGCGTAAAGAAAAAATTATAGTTTCGTTCACTACGATTAAGGAAAGAATAAAGAATATTTATTTGGTTATTGAAAGTATTGCACAACAAACAATGAAGCCCGATAAAATAGTATTGTGGTTATCGAAAAAAGATTTTCAAGATGATAATTTGCCTATTACCTTAAAATGGATGATGCAACGAGGCTTAGAGGTGCGATATGTTGAAGATATTGGACCACATACAAAATTACTATATGCATTAAAAGAATTTGAAAATTATTTAATTATAACTATTGACGATGATATTATCTATCCAATTGATTTAATAGAGAATCTTTACAATACACACAAAAACTATCCTAAAGCAATTTGTTGTAATGCTGCGATGTTAATAAAAAAAGATAAAAAAGGAAATTTTCTGCCTTACAATGAATGGCCTACTATTACAGACAGATTTATGATTTCTGATTATTTATTACCTTTAGGTGTTGATGGTGTATTGTATCCTTCCAATAGTTTAGATAACATGGTTTTTAAACAAAACTTAATAAAAAAATTATGTCCTAAAGCGGACGACATTTGGTTTAAGATAATGTCATTAAAAAAAGGAACTGAGATTATTTTAACAGGTGCTTACCCAGACTTTAGTAACTACTTTATTCCACTTGATACTGCTTATATAAATGCATTGGCTCAAGAAAATATTTTTAAAAACCTAAATGATATCCAATTTCAAAAATGTATAAGTTATTTTAATATAAAATTTTAAATTAAAATAAAATATATGTGTGGTATTTTTGGTTATATTGCAAATAAAAAGCTTAATGATGAAAAGATAATAGAATTATTATCCAAAAGAGGTCCTGATAATAATTCTATTATTGATATCTCGGACAGTAAAAAAATTAAGAAGCTGTTTCATACACGTCTAGCTATTATTGATTTGAATGAAAGAGCTAATCAACCTTATTTTGATAAAAGTGGTAGGTATGTAATAACCTATAACGGGGAAATTTATAATTTTAAGAACATTAAAGAAGAATTAATTAATAAAGGTTATATTTTTTCTACAACTTCTGATACGGAGGTTGTATTATATTCATTCATAGAGTGGGGGGAAAAAGCCTTATTAAAGCTAAGAGGAATGTTTTCTTTCGGTATTTATGATAAACAAAACGATAGTTGGTTTTTAGCTCGCGACCCTTTTGGAATTAAACCATTATATTATTACTATGATAGAAATTCTTTTGTTTTTTCTTCATTGGTTATGCCTATAGTTTATTCTGGCATTAAGGAAAAGTTTACCATAAACACTGCAGCAATAAGTGACTATTTGGCAACAGGTTCATTTATACCGCCAGATACTATTTTTAATGAAATTAATTTTTTAAAGCCAGGACATTATCTTTTATATAAAAATGATTCTATTAAAATTAACAAATATTTTTCAGAAAGGAATAATGGCAAATTAGAATCTTTTAATAACTATAATGAAGTATTGCAACGTGTTAGAAGCGTTATTATTGATTCTATTGATAAACATTTTGTGTCGGATGTTCCCGTTGGAGTCTTATTAAGTAGTGGTATAGATTCATCTTTAATTGCTGGAATTTCAGCAATACTTTTAGGGAAAAAAATTAATACTTATAGCATAGGTTATTATAATAAAAAAAAATATAGAAAAATTGACGAAACAGCTATAGCTTCTAAGACAGCAAAATATATTCAAAGTAAACATGAGAATATTTTAATAGATTATTCGGAATTTGACAATATGTACGATGAGTTTCTTGAAAGCATTGATCTCCCAAGTATTGATGGATTTAATACATTTATCATTTCAAAAAAAATTGCCCAGCGCGTTAAAGTTGTTTTATCCGGCCTGGGAGGAGATGAGATGTTCGCGGGCTATTCCATTTTTAAAGATTTGTATTTTGCGCATCAAGAATCAAAATTCATTGATGAATTGTTAATGAAATTGCCATATAAAATACAATCTATATTAAAAAAAGACTACCTAAAATATAGGGGGAAGGATATCAATAATGCACTAATTAAAAGACGAATCTTATCCGTATTAAAAAATAGCACGAGAAATAAACTAATTAGAATGATAGTGGAAACAGATGATGTGATTAAACTAATTTCTAACTATGAAATCCGTCATTATATGTCCAATACATTATTGAGAGATTCCGATGCGGTTTCAATGGCTCAGGGACTTGAAATGAGGGTCCCTTTTGTTGATATAAAAATTTATGATTTAATCAATAATATTCCAGCACATTATAAGATTAGTAAAAAATATAATAAAAGATTATTGGTAGATGCTTTTAAAGATATTCTTTTAGAAGACGTATATAAAACTCAAAAACGAGGTTTTTCTTTACCGATTCCTCAGTGGGCCCGTAATTATTTAGTAAATAATTGGGACATTTATTCTTTATATAATAAAGACATTTTACATTCTTTAGGGGTCGACGTTAACTTATTTAATAACGAGTTTTTTAATAACAATAAGATAGATTACAATTATTATAAATGGTTAGTTTTATTGATTTGGCTAAAAAAGCATAATAACTATATTTATTTTCAATAAACTATTTATCTTTGACTTAATAATGGAAAAAGATTTAAAAGTTAAAAATAAGAAAAAAATCCTTTTCATCCACCACGCTATCGGTTGGGGTGGAGCAATTAAAAGTATGATTCAATTGATAAATTCTTTGGATAAGTCAAAGTATAGTTGCCATGTGCTACTTATAAAAGATTCCATTGTCTCGGATAAACTAAAAGAAAATGGGATAAGCTTTTCGGTAGCGCGATCAAAATTTTATAAAAAATATTATCATTATTTTATCCACAGTGAAGCCGGCTATATTAAATGGTATCAGATTATTCGTTTTTTTCGTTTAAGTATTTTGTGGCTATTATCACGATATTATTTTGCCCAGAAAGAATTATTTAACCATAGAGCGGATATTGTTCATCTAAATTCATTATCTCTAACGGATTGGTTGGCTCCTTCGAGTAAAGTGAGCAAGGTTGTTATTCATATTCGAGAACCTTTTCGACAAGGCAGGTTGGATTTTATACATTTTTATTTTAGACATCAATATAAAAAATATGCTGATGTTATTATTGCTATAAGTAAAGATAATGCCAAAAGGATAGGGTTGCCTGATAAGACAAAAGTAATATATAATTTCGCACAGGTTCCGGAAAATAGTCACAAAGAAGAATCTTATTATTCAAAAAGTTTTTTGTATCTTGGGGGTGCTGCAAAGATTAAGGGTTTTTTCACTTTGGTAAAGGCGTTGGATTATCTTGACAAGGATGTTAAAATCTATTTTGGAGGGGATTATACCATATCACAAAAAAAAAAGGGGTTAAAACAAATAATAAAACGTTTCATTGGATATGGTAAAAAACGGCAAGCGGCAATTAAAAAAATGCGTAGTCATACAAATGCAGTAGAAATTGGAATGACCTATCAGGTAGATAAATATTTGCAAGAAGTCTGTTGCCTTATTTCTCCCTTTACAGTACCTCATTTTTCAAGGCCGGTGATTGAGGCCCACCTATATAAGAAACCTGCAATTGGCTCCAATGTATATGGAATGGATGAAATTATCCAACATAAGATAAATGGTTTGCTTTTTGAAAAAGATAATGCAATAGAATTAGCTAAAACAATTAATTATATAGCTAATCATCCAAATGAAGCAAAAAGGATGGGAGAGAAGGGCTATACGGTGGCAAAAGAAAAATATTCACCAGATAATATAAAAATAATTGAGAAAGTATATGATTCTTTAGGTTAATCGACCAATGTCTAAACATAAAATATTTTATTATATAGGAGTAATGTTATTAATATCATCATTGTTAATGATAGTGGCTAATAATGTGCCTATATTGGCAAGCTTTAGATGGCTATGGGCTCCTGTTTTTTTGGTGTTTTCATTTGTAGAGTATTTACAGAGTTATAACAAACAAGTGTTATATTCTTTAATCTATGGTCTGCTATATGCAGGTATATTACAATATACTTTGTGGGCTTATGCAACTGATTGGTATAAGCATGCCATATTCGAGGATTTCTATGCAATGGTTGTTGTTGTAATATTTCATGTTATTCTAAAGAATAATTATATGATTAAGAATTGGATCAAACTGGCAAAATTGGGTTTTATTTCTATTATAATAACAGGAATTATGACAATTGTTGCAACCAATATAAATCCAATGGTGGTTAGGGCATCCTATTCAAATCTTAAATACAATTTACCAGGCTATCTTATTTTGGAAAGATTAGGATTTGGATCTTATGGTTATATGGCGGCCTTAATTGCTTTGATTCCCATTCTTTACTTTTTTATACAAAGAAAAACTAAGATTTGGTTTTCTCGGCACATGTGGATAGCGTTGCTTATCTTTTTTCTGTTTGTCTTAATTAGATCACAAATATTTGCAAATATTTTAATAGCGGCAGTCATATTATTTTTGTCTATTTCTGGTGTTAAGAAATTTAAAAGAAATATTTTTATTACATTGCTATTTTTATTTGTATTTTATTCCATTCCTGTTAAGGTATGGGTAAACCTATTTATTGATATTGGTAATTTCTTTTCTCCAATTACGGTTCTTCATAATAAATTTATAGATCTCGCATCATTTATAGACAATCCCAATATTTATTCTTCTAATACAGGAATTGCATATAGAGCCAATAGATATCCGTTATTATTCCAGGCATTTTTATCGCGGCCATTTTTAGGGGATGCTAGTTATAACAGTGCTTATGAATATGCGCTGGCTGCTGGAGGGCACTTATATTGGATGAGTCGTTTAACCTTATGGGGAATATTTGGATTTGCCGGGTATATAGTGATACTATATAAAGTTTTTGTTCCTGTATTAAAGATGTTTAACGAAGAATTTAGATTCTATTATTTCTTATCCTTACTTGGTGTAATTATTTTGGGATTTTTGAAGAATCTTGGAGGAAGAGAACCCTATATCATGTTGCTAATAATTATACCAGGATTATATTATTTATATTATCAAACCCAAAATATACCATATAGAGGGAGAAATGTCGACTAAAACGCTTCTTATAACCGGCGGAACCGGTTCATTTGGGAATGCAGTATTAAATCGATTTCTGGATAGTGATGATTTTTCGGAAATTCGTATTTTTAGCAGAGACGAAAAAAAACAGGATGATTTGCGGAAAAAAGTTAATAATTCTAAAGTCAAATTTTATATTGGCGATGTGCGTGATCAGCAAAGCGTAGATTCAGCCATGTTTGGTGTCGATCTGGTTTTTCATGCGGCGGCATTAAAACAGGTACCCACGGCTGAGTTCTTCCCCTGGGAAGCAATAAAAACCAATTCTCTTGGTGCTTTGAATGTTATTAATTCGGCAGTCAAACATAATGTAAAAAAAGTTATTGTACTGAGTACGGATAAAGCGGTTTATCCAATTAACGCTATGGGAATGTCAAAAGCATTAATGGAAAAAATTATGATCGCAAAATCCCGGGAGGCCAATCATCATACGATTCTTTGCGGAACGCGTTATGGTAATGTGATGGCTTCGCGCGGTTCAGTTATACCTCTATTTATCGAGCAAATTAAAAGCGGTAAACCGCTAACTATTACGGATCCCCATATGACGCGTTTTATGATGACATTGGAAGATGCGGTTGATTTAGTATGGTTTGCTTATCAAAATGCCGAACCTGGTGATATTTTTGTGCAAAAAGCCCCGGCGGCAACCATCGGAGATCTGGCAAAAGCACTATTAGATCTCTATGAAGCTAAAAATGAGATAAAAATTATAGGCACAAGACATGGGGAAAAATTGTATGAATCTTTAGTCAACCGGGAAGAAATGGCTAAAGCAATTGATTTAGGCAGATATTATCGCATTCCGGCAGATACTAGAGATTTAAATTATGAGCTTTATTTTTCTAAAGGAGAAGATAGAATATCGACAGTTAATGAATATACATCTCATAATACGGAAAGACTTGATATTGATGGTATTAAAAAATTACTATTAAAATTAAGACCTATTAGAAAAGATTTAGGGCTTGAATAGAAATGTTCAAAAATCCTTTTATAATAAAGGGCGGTGTACATATTGATAAACGTGGTACTTTGAAGTTTGTAAATGATTTTAGTTTAGAACATATAAAAAGATTTTATATTATCCATTGTAACAAAAGAATAATACGGGCCTGGCAGGGGCATAAAAAGGAATTTAAATATTTTTATCCAATTAAAGGAGAATTCAAAATATATACGGTAAAAATCGACGAGTGGTTAGATCCTTCTGAAAACTTAGAAGCTGAAGAATTTATATTAACAGAAAAAAATAATGAAGTTTTAGTAGTACCTGCGGGATATGCGAATGGAATTTTTGCCATGCAAAATGATTCGATTTTACTCGTGTTTTCCAACTTAAATATTGAAGAAGCTAAAAATGATTTATTCCGTTTTGATCAGAATTTGTGGGTAGATTGGGAAAATAAGATAAAGGAATTAATTTGAAAAAAATAGTTATTACCGGGCAGTCAGGATTTATTGGAAGTCATTTATATAATTATTTAAAATATGTTTCGAAAGATTTTGAAATCATCCCTTTTGAAGATCATTTTTTTAAGGATGAAGCTAAATTAAAAAGTATAGTTAAAAAAGCTGATGTTTTGGTTCATTTGGCGGCATTGAACCGGCATAATGATCCTGATGAGATTTTTAAAACCAATAAGCAGTTAGTCGAAAAAATTATAAACGCCTGTAACGCAACGAATTCAAAGCCACATATCATTTTCGCTTCATCCACCCAGGAGGCAAGGGATAATCCTTATGGACTATCAAAAAAAGAAGGCAGATTAATGTTCTCTAAGTGGGCCAGAGAAAAAGGCGCGACATTTACCGGTTTAATTATCCCAAATGTTTTTGGCCCGTTTGGAAGACCTTTTTATAATTCTGTGGTAGCAACATTTTCTTACCAATTAATTCATAACAAAACGCCAAAAATTGAAGTAGATGCGCGATTGAAACTAATCTATGTTCAGGAATTGATAGAAGAGATACATCGTATTATTCATAAAACCATTGGTAATGAAAAATATTATATCAAACATACAGAAGAGACGAGAGTAAGCGAGATATTAACAATATTAACTCAATATAAGAACAACTATATTATTCAAAATGCTATTCCGGAATTACAAACGGAATTTAAACGTAATCTTTTTAACACTTTTCGTTCGTATATAGACATAGATAAATTTTATCCTGTATATCTTGAAAAAAGAGAAGATAACAGAGGCTTTTTGGTAGAAAGTGTCAAAGAAAGAACGGGCGGTCAATTGTTTTATTCATTTACCCTACCGGGTATAACTCGCGGCAATCATTTCCATATTCGAAAAATAGAAAGATTTTGTGTTATCAAAGGGCAAGCAATTATTCGCTTAAGGAAAATTGGTACACGGAAAATTGTTGAATACGAAGTGGATGGTAACAATCCAGCTTTTATCGATATACCTATTTGGTACACCCACAATATAACGAATATTGGAAAAGATGAAATGATTACGTTATTTTGGAGCAATGAGATTTTTAATCCCGATGATACCGATACATTTTTTGAAAAAGTTTAAATCAATATAAAAGGCAAAAATATAGAGATAAAATTATGAAAAATATATTAAAAACATTTAATTAATTGTCTCAAGGGTAGATTCTAAAAATATATATTGTTTAAAATATTGATACAAAATCAAAAAAGAATAATAATGAATAGAATAATTTATATTTTATCTATGGGACATTCAGGTTCTACAATATTAGATATGACATTAGGGCAGTTTCCCAATGTTTTTTCTACTGGTGAATTAAAACATTTGATGTGGCAACTTTATAGAGAAATTAATAATATCGAAGATGAAGAGGGGAAATGTACGTGTAATAAAAAGTTTATAAAATGTTACTACTGGTCAAATATATTAACTAACATTGCGAAAGAAAAAAATATTCCTGTATCGGATCTTCCAAATCAATTTAATTTAAAGTATTTTGAAAAGTTATCTTTTTTTAATGATAATTATTATTTAAAATTACAAAGATATTTAGTTAAAAAATATCCAATATTGAATAAATTTCTATATAGAAAAAAAAATAATATTATAACAAATAATAATTTTTTGTTATATAAAAATATATTTAGAGTTATTAATAAAGAATTTATTGTTGATTCATCTAAGGATATTATTAGGTATTATAATATTGAAAAAAAAAATAATGTTTTCCCAATTATTCTTATTCGTGATATTAATGAATTAAAGAATTCAAAATATGTTACACAGAATAAAAGCAAATTATGGAAAAGTTGGATAAATTATTATGAAAGCTTAAAACCAATGATGTTAATGAAAAAGAAAAAAGATTATCATATAATTAGTTTTGAACGGTTCTTAAATAATCCATATCAGGAAGTTAAAAAAATATGTAAAAAACTTAATATTGATATTTCTTCTTTCTCTACGGTTTTAAAAAAAAGTAAATATCATTTAGTTGCTGGAAATCCTATGCGTTACGAAGAAGAGATTTTAGTTAAAGAAAAAAAACTAAATGTTTCCAGTTATATAAAATCAATTAAAAAAAGTGGATTATCTTCTTTTTATATCGATCAATTAATCCAAGGGCTATAATGACAAATTTTCAAAAATCAATTATCCATCAGGAATCAAAAATTTCAAAATTAAAAGTAATGACCTTCGTAGGTACTCGTCCTGAAATCATTCGTTTATCGGCCACGATTAAATTATTGGATCAATTTGTCAATCATATTCTGGTTCATACCGGTCAGAATTATGATTATGAGTTGAACGAGATATTTTTTAAGGATTTAGATCTTAGAAAACCGGATTATTTTTTAAATGTGGATATTTCCAGCCTGGGCGCTGCAGTGGGAGATATTATCAAAAAATCCGAGGAGGTATTAATAAAAGAGAAACCGGATGCAGTTTTGGTATTAGGTGACACTAATTCATGTTTAGCTGCTTACATGGCCAAAAGAATGCATATTCCTATTTACCATATGGAAGCAGGAAATAGATGTTTTGATTTTAATGTGCCAGAGGAGATTAATAGGAGAATCATTGACCATATTGCTGATTTTAATCTGGTTTATACAGAACATGCCAGAAGACATTTATTAACTGAGGGCTTACCTCATAGGAGAATCTATCTTACCGGATCACCTATGTTTGAAGTTTTACAACAAAATATGGAAAAAATAAGTAATTCTAAGATTCTAAATGAGTTAAAATTGGAAAGAAAAAAATATTTTATCGTGAGCGTTCATCGTGAAGAAAATGTAGATTATAAAACTAATCTTCAAAATATAATAGAGATACTCAATCTTATAGTAAAGGAATATGATTTCCCGGTAATTGTAACCACCCATCCACGTACAAGAAAGCGAATGCAATCATTATCAGAGATTCAAATAAATGAAAAAATAAAGTTTTTAAAACCTTTCGGATTTTCGGATTACGTTCATCTACAGATGCACGCTCTTTGTACGATATCGGATAGTGGTACTATTAGTGAAGAATCGGCTATATTGAATTTCCCTGCAATTACTTTAAGAAATTCTATGGAAAGACCAGAGGCTATGGATTCTGGTACTATTATCCTTACAGGTTTTAGTAAAGACGTAATTTTTAATTCAATTAATTTGGCAATTGATGAATATAAACAAAATAGAAAAAAGGAAATACCAAAAGAATATTTAGTCACAGACACTTCCTGGCGAGTTTTAAAATTGATAATGGGTACTGTAAAATTAAGTAATAAATGGTTTGGAATAGAAAAAAAATGAATATCGTAATTGCTACTTCTTCTTCGATTCCTTATGGGTTAGCTCTTTCTAATAGAATATTAAGCTTTGCAAAAGGTTTCCAAAAAAATGGTCATAATTGTGAAATATTAATTCTTAATCCTACTGAAAAGGATAATAGGACTAGAAATAGAAAGCCTTCAGGCTTTTATGAAAATATTAAATATAGATATGCTTGTAAATCAACAATAATTCCGTCGTCAAGAATTCTTAAAGTTTTAATATTTTTTAAAAGTATATTTAGCTCAATTTATTATTTAAATAAAAAAAACGAAAATAATAAAATTGATGTAATTTTAATTTTTCATACATATTCTATATATTTATTTTTAATTTCTATTTATTCTAAAATCAAAAAAATAAAAATCATTCATGAAAGAAACGAATATCCTTTTATTGGCATAAAAAACGTATTTAAAAAATTAGATTACTTTTTCTATTGCAATGTGGTTATAAAAATATTCGATGGTTATATTTTTATAACAAAAGAATTAGAAAAATATTTTAAAAATTACTTAAATTTAAAAAAACCTTCTATAATTATCCCAATACTTGTAGAACCTGAAAGGTTTAAAAATAGAAAAAATAATTTTCAGTTAAATTTTAATTATCTTGCTTATTGTGGTTATTTATGGGGTGATAAAGATGGGGTTGATATTTTAGTTGAAGCATTTTCTAATGTTCTTAAAATATATTCAGATCTAAAATTGTTTTTGATAGGTGATATTTCAAATCAACATGAATTTAAAAAATTATTTGATAGATTGGAAAAATTAGGCATTTCTAATAATGTAGTTTTTACAGGTAAGGTTAGCAGAGATGAAATGCCTTATTTGCTTTATGGTGCAAAATTATTACTTCTCTCAAGGCCGGATAATGTTCAAGCAAAAGGTGGGTTCCCTACAAAATTAGGAGAATATTTAGCAACAGGAAAACCTGTGGTGGTCACAAGAGTTGGTGAAATTCCTTATTATTTGAAAGATCGAGTAAATGCTTTTCTTGCAAAACCAGATTCTTCTGAGGCTTTTGCTAATAAAATCTTAGAAGCATTGAATGATTATAATTTCGCAAAAAAGATAGGTGAAAATGGTAAAAAATTGTCCATGAAAGAATTTAATTATATATTTCAGACTAAAAGGTTAATAAGTTTTTTTAATACAATATAATTTTATGATAACAATTTCATTCCTTGGTGATATATACTTAAATAATAATTATAAAACATTAGGACAAAAGAATGTCAATCCATTTGCAGGTATTTCTGATATATTAAAAAAAGGTAGATTATGTAATAGGGAATTTAGAAACGGTTTGCAAGGGATATGAATGAGAAAATTTATTAAAATATAACTGTTTAAAACAAATTTATATGTATTAAAAATTTTCAAATAATATGATTTTATAATAATGAAATACGCGTATATGAAAGTTTATGAAAAACTTAGGTAAATGGAATAATGTCTCTTATTTTGATGGGCGACATAGCTATAAATGGTTTATTTCTATTAAGAAAAGAAGAAGATAATAAAAAAAGAATTGAAAAGATTGCCCATTTGTTTTGTAGGAATTTAGGTATAATAGCAAATTTTGAAGTACCAATAATAGGTAATAAAAATAATTTTGATTTTAATAAAGACAAGCATTTTTATACTTACACTCATGTAGTTAAAACAATATTACCGTTATTACAAATAAAAGTTGTTTCCCTCGCTAACAACCATATTTATGATTGTGGACTCTCTGGCGTTAAAAAAACAATTGATGTATTAGATGATTTAAATATTCTTCATACTGGTGCCGGTATTAAATCTGAACATGTTGAACCGGCAATTTTTGATTTGAATAATAAATCTATAGCTGTATTAGCCTATGTTGATAAGTCAACCCATCCAAGTGTTAGAAACAATGACAATTTTTTTATTAATTATATTTATCTTGATAAAATAACCAAAGATATTAGAGAGGTAAGAAAAAAAGCGGATATTGTTGTTATAAGTTTGCATTGGGGTAAAGACTATTCAAACTTTTTTACTAAAAAGCAACAAGAATTGGCCCATGCTATCATAGATAGAGGTGCGGACGTCATTATGGGGCATCATCCCCATACGATTCAACCTTATGAAATTTACAAGGGGAAGCCAATTTTTTATAGTCTTGGTCAATTGTGTTTTGGAGATTTCTATTGGGAAGGTGAATTACGGGCATTAAAACGTAAAACAAAAGTTGGCATGATTGTCAAACTAGATGTGAACGATCTTAAAAATTTTTCGATAATACTAACCAAAGAGCATAAAGGAAATTATATTTCAATCCTTGATTGTAATGTTAAAAGGAAATTTGCTATTTTGTCTTTTTTGAACAAATTAAAGATTAATTATTCCTTCTTCAATTGGGTTTTAAACGTTAAAGAAAGTTATATTGATCGTATCTATGAATATTTCTTTGGCTATTATAGAAATCCTTTGAAGCAATTGTTCAATATCAAAAATTTTCGAAAAATAAAATTTCTTATTAGAGATTATAAGGGTTACGAATAAAATATGAATTGGTATATTGCAAAACATCCAGCCTTTGGTTCCATAACAAATACAAAAAACTTTCAGACGAATATTACTCCTATTAAGATCACTGAAGGATTAAGTTATTTTCTTGAGGGATATTTTGTGCCCAGGATTTCTGAAAATGAAAAATATAGAAAATTAGATTTCACAGAACTTTTGGGTGAGCTTTTTAAGAAATATAAGATGAATTTTATTAATCATATTAAGGGTGTGTTTAATTTAGTGCTATTTGTTAATGATGAATTCTACATTTTTAATGATAGACATAGCCTGAAGAAATTTTTTATTTATCAAGATGGACAATATTTTATTATTAGTAATAACATAAAATTAATTTCAGAGAAAATAAAATTAGAATTCTCCAAAGAAAATGCAATTATTTTCTATCTATTTGAACACTTTATAAATGGAAAAACTTTATTTGATAAAGTAGAGTATAGCAAACCGGCGTCATTAATAAAATACTCAAAACGATTGGCTATTTCTAATTACTGGAATCCCGAAAGCTTAATTAAACAGAAAATTAGAAAATATTCGTTTGACTATCTGGCAAATCAATGGAAATCAATCATAGGTGGATATATTGATTTCTTGTCGCCGAAGGATATTACGATGACCTTAACCGGCGGTAATGATAGTCGAATGCTGCTTACTGGTTTATTGGCAAATAAGATTAAACCAAATGCTTTTACTTTTGGTAATCCTGAATCTTCAGATGGAGTTATTGCAAAACAGATTGCAGATTACGTTGGATTAAACTATCATAATTATTTTGTTACTGAACCGACCAAAGAGTGGTTTGAAAAATATGCGTTAAAAATTATTGAGATGGGTAACACTTTAATTAATATCCATCGCGCTCACCGACTCGATGCTATCGAAAATGAGATCCAAAATAATCCGGATAATGAAATGATTTTATGTGGTTTTATGGGAGGGGATTATATTAAGGGTATTATTTATGACGATTATATTACCGCTAAATTCATGCGATTATGGAAATATTCTGCTATTTCTGAAGTTGATAAAATCAAGGAAATACTTACTTACCATTTAATAGATTATAAAGAATTTGATTTAGAATATATATTGAATCAAATAAAAACTTTTCCATACCTGAATAATATAAATGATGACATAATTAGAGAATTTTACTTTTTATTTTATGTTCTAGGGGCTGTGCACGTTTATCAGGATAGCCATATATTTTCATCCAAAATTAAATTTTTAGTTAATCCGTTTATGGATGTTGATTTTCTTGAGTTATTATTCTCATCACCATATAGCATGTTGCATAAAAATAATTCCGAAGACAATTTCCATAGAAAATTGAAATATCCGGAATTTGCCGTTAATATAAATTATTTGTTGGCGCCAGAATTGTCTCAAATTCCTTACGCTAAAAAGGGTTTTTACTCCGATGAAGAATATTTAAGCAATAAAATTGTCTATATTTTGAAAAGATTATGGCGTTATAGATCCAAATATAAATATCCGCAAAATTTCCCCTATGGTATATGGATGAAAGAATTTGTTGAAACTCAATTAATAGATTTACATCCCTATGTAAAAGAAATTATAAAAAGCGGTCTGTTAATAGAAAAATTGGAGAAGGATAGACATTTAACAACAGAAGGATACTGGCACCGGTTTACAAATCCCATTAATATCTCCATGAACTTGAAATATTTAGGACTATGATATGAAATGGTGTATTTTAAAGAATGAATTTGACGATAATCATAAAAATTGGATGATTGCCTGTGAAAAATATGGTCAGAATTATGATGTTGTTGATTTGACAAAATCTAACTGGTTAGAAGAAATATCAAAGTTTGATTACATCGGGTTTCTTACCTGTCCTTCCGGAAGAGAATCGCTGTATAAACAATTGTATGATGAGCGAATATATGTTATCAATAAAGTAATGAAAAAATTTTGTTATCCTAATTACGATGAAATAGTTATTCATGAGAATAAAAAATTCTTATACTATTGGTTGAAAGCAAATAAACTTCCGCATCCAAAAACATATGTTTTTTATGATAAAGAAGAGGCGTTAAGTTTTGCAAATGAGGTTGCTTTGCCTATTGTTGGCAAGTTTAATATTGGCGCCTCGGGTAAAGGTGTTAAAATATTTCGTGATAGAAAATCGTTGATTAAATATATTGAATCCGCATTTATAAAGGGTCTGCGTCAGGATTGGGGACCCAATATGAGAATGGGTAATTGGATATTTCGTTTGAAGAAAATTTTTAAAAATCCTTCTCGAATTAAGAATAGAATTGAAGTCTATAAAAGAGTTTATAATGAAATACAAAAAGGTTTTGTAATTCTACAAAAATATATTCCTCATGATTTTGAATGGAGAGTGGTTTGTATTGGTGAATCATATTTTGGATACAAAAAAAAGAAAATTGGAGATAAATGTAGCGGAGGAAAAGGATATATCTATGATGTTCCAACTGAAACACTTTTAAATTTTGTTAAAGATATATGCACTAAATATCTCTTTAATACTATGGCGTTTGATTTATTTGAGGATGGAAACGGGGTTTATTTAATAAATGAAATGCAGACGATATTTGGTCATGTTAAAGATCACATTTGTGAGAAAAATGGAAAACCTGGTAGATTAGTTTTTGCAAGTGGAAAATGGAAATTTGAAGAAGGCATGTTTAATTCAAATCTTTCTTACGATTTGCGTATGGAGGATGCGATAAGATTGACAAAAAAATGATAAAAATATTATTTGTATCATCTGGAAATAATAAATTTGGTATCTCACCGATTGTATATAATCAGGGCGAATCAATAAAAAAATATGATATACATATAGATTATTTTACTATAGTGGGGAAAGGGATATTCGGATATTTGAAAAATGTATTTTTAATCAGGAATAAAATAAATAATAAATATGATATAATTCATGCTCATTATTCATTATCTGCATTAGCTACAACACTGGCTTCCCCTAATATCCCATTTGTCGTATCGCTTATGGGAACAGATTCCAGAATGAATATATTCTGGAGAATGTTAATTAAAATATGTTACCTGGCATTCTGGGATCATACAATAGTAAAATCCAAATCGATGAAGGAAAGTTTACATCTCAATAAAGCCTCTGTAATACCTAATGGGGTTAATCTTGAGAAATTTGAGTTAAGAGATAAATTAGAAATGAGAAAAAAATTGGGGCTACTTGAAAATAATAAATATATTTTATTTTTCTCAAATCCTGAACGTCCGGAAAAGAATTTTTCTCTTGCAAAAAATGCGGTAAATAATTTGAAAGATGATTCAATAATTCTTTTGCCCATATTTGATAAGAAGCATTCTGAAGCGATTGAATATTTATATGCTTCGGATATTTTATTGATGACATCATTATGGGAAGGCTCGCCTAATGCCATTAAAGAAGCAATGGCTTGTAATCTGCCAATAGTCTCGACAGATGTAGGTGATGTAAAATGGTTAATTGATGGTGTTGATGGCTGTTATTTAACGTCATTTGATCCAAATGATGTGGCTGAAAAAATAAAATTATCTTTGAATTTTTCGGATAAAGTTGGAAGAACTAAAGGGAGAGAAAGAATCATTCAATTGGGTTTGGATTCCGATACCATTGCAAAAAAGATAATAGAAGTTTATAATTCAGTGATTAAGAATGATTGAAATTATTTCTGATTATAATAGAGTGGATATCAGCCAATGGCAGGAATTTATAAAAAAACATCCTAACGGCAATATTTTTCAGACGCCGGAAATGTATGCGTTTTTCAAAAGCGTTAAAAACTATGATCCTTATATTTTTGTGGCGTTAGATAAACAAAAAAAAATCGTTGGCGTTCTTTTAGCTGTGGTAATCAAGGAAACCCGTCTTGCGGGTTTTTTTTCTGCCCGCTGTATTATTTGGGGAGGACCGTTAGTCTCAGGACAGTCTAATGCTCAAAAAATTATGGGCTTATTGCTAACAGAATTCAATAAAACGCTTTCAGGAAAAACAATCTATACCGAATTCCGCAATTTATTTTCTATAAAAGAGTTTGAGAAAGTATTTGAGGAAGAAAAATTTGTTTTTAATGGGCATTATAACTTTATCGTTGATTTAAGGGATAAAGAGTTATTATGGAAAAGAATCAATTCCGGGAAAAAAAGACAGATTAAAAAATCATTAAAGAATGGCGCCAAAATTGTTGAGCCCACTGATATTAAAGAGGTGAAGGAATTCTATCAAATTCTTTTTCATTTATATAAATCAAAAGTTAAAAAACCACTCCCATCTTTTTCTTTTTTTGAAAATTTTTTTTATAATAAAGAATTAGGCAAATATTTATTAATTGAATATAATAGTAAAATTGTTGGCGGCATCATGTGTCCGGTTTATAAAGATACTATTTATGAATGGTATGTCTGTGGACTGGATCGAGAATATAAAGATATTTATCCCAGTGTTCTGGCAACCTGGGCGGCAATCTATTATGGTATGAAAAATAATTTAAAATACTTTGATTTCATGGGCGCCGGAAAACCGGATCAGGATTATGGCGTTCGAAAATTTAAGTCCCAATTTGGCGGCGAACTGGTAAATTACGGAAGATACATCCGTATTAATAATAAATTTTTATACTATTTAGGTAAATTCGGCTTAAAATTATACCAGAAACTCAGATTCTAACTCCTAACTTTCTAAACTGCTAAACCATTAATCACCTCAACACCTCAACAAATAAACAATTTAAAAATGAAAATACTTATCGACATCGGCCATCCGGCCCATGTTCATTTATTCAAACATTTTGCCTGGCAAATGCAAAACAAAGGCCATGAAATCTTTTTTACCTGCCGGGAAAAAGAATTCGAAATTTACCTATTAAGAAAATATGGATTTAAATTTAAGTCATTTGGCAAAAAATATGTATCCACTTTAGGGAAATTACTTGGATTAATTGAGTTTGATATAAAAGAAATCATTTCAGGAATTAAATTTAAACCGGATATTTTTCTAAGCCATGGTTCCATATATGCCGCGCATGCGGCTTTTTTATTAAGAAAACCGCATATTGCTCTGGAGGATACCGGTAATTGGGAACAGGTTCGTTTATATCTGCCTTTTACTGAGGTAATTTTAACTTCGGATGTTTTTCCAATCGATTATGGGAAAAATAAGCAAATCAGGTATATGGGGCATCACGAATTAACATATTTACATCCAAATTATTTTCAAAAGGATGAATCGTTTTTTAAAATGTTAAATATTGCTAAAAATGAAAAGTTCGTATTATTAAGATTAGTGGCCTGGAATGCGACTCATGATATTGGACAAAAAGGTATTTCTAAAAATTCTTTAAGAGAAATAATAAAATTATTGGAGCGGAAATACAGGGTTTTTATTAGTACAGAGAGTAATTTAAATGAAAATTTTAAAAAATATAAAATATCTTTTCCTCCCGACAGAATGCATCAGGCACTTTATTACGCAGATCTATTCATCGGTGAAGGTACCACTATGTCTATGGAAGCAGCAATTCTGGGAACGCCTTCTATATATGTAAATAGTTTACAATATTCTAATGTTAAAGATATGGAAAAATATGGTTTGATTTATAATTTTAAATCCACTGAAGGATTGCTTAATAAAATTAAAGAAATTATGTCTGATGAAAATATTAAATTAGAATGGCAAAAACGCCGCGAACGCATGCTGAAAGATAAGATCGATGTCACCGCCTTTCTGGTCTGGTTCGTGGAGAATTATCCGGAAAGCGCGAGGATTATGAGGGAGGAACCGGAGTATCAGTATCGGTTTAAATAGATTTTTGAGTTGTTTAGTTGTTGAGCTGTTGAGTTGTTTATTTGTTTAGTTGATCGAAAGATTACATATTTGAATTTATGCACAAAGAATATCAATATAGTTTTGAGAAGTTAAAGGTGTGGCAGAATGCGAGAAAATTTGTGTTGGAAGTTTATCAAATAACCGATAAGTTTCCAAAGCATGAAAGATTTGGTCTAATTGATCAGATAAGGCGGGCATCAGTTTCAATACCTGCGAATATTGCAGAAGGAAGTTCAAGATTATCATCTAAAGATCAAGCTCATTTTACTAATATCTCTTATAGCAGTTTAATGGAAGTTTTAAGTCATTTTTATCTTGCTTTAGATTTGAAATATATTAATGAAAAAATTTTTAATGATTTAAAATTAAAAATATATGAAATTTCCAATCAGTTGAATTCTTTACGCAAATCACAAATAAACAAATAAACAACTCAACAAATAAACAACTCAACAATTAAACATCAAACTCCTAAACTTTTAAACATGAAACATGGATTTTACCTTAAAAATATTTCAAAACCTGCTTCAAACTTTTATAAAAAACCAATTCCAATTTACAACCTTCCATAATTATATCCGTAAATTATCGAATACAAAAACAGCCAATTCAACACCTCAACACCTCAACACCTCAACCTCCATATCTAAACCTCTAAACACCTCAACCTCTAAACTTCTAAACTTCTCCCCCTCTAAACTAATCATTCTCCGTCACGATGTGGACCGCATCCCTGAAAACGCCTTACAAACAGCAATTATTGAACATGAGCTGGGCATACAAGGAACATACTATTTCCGTGTGGTACCTGAAAGTTATGACCTGCAGATAATGGATAAGATTGCCGAATTAGGGCATGAGATTGGTTATCATTATGAGGATGTGGACCTTGCAATTAAAAATTACGAATTACGAATTACGAATTATGAGTTGCAAAAAGATGAATTAATCGATGCGGCGTATGAGAGTTTTTGTGAAAATTTGGAGATGTTTCGGAAAAATTTTGATATAAAAACCATTTGTATGCATGGGTCTCCAAGATCGAAATATGACAATAAATTGATCTGGAGTAAATACGATTATCGGGAATTAGGGATTATCGGTGAACCGTATTTTGATATCGATTTTACGGAATTTGCGTATTATACGGACACTGGTAGGAGATGGGATGGGAATTCTGTTAGTGTGAGGGATAAGGTGGACAGTAGGCAATATGCAGTAGGCAGTAGGCAGAATTTAGTAAACAGTAAGGAGTATGGAGTAGGGAGTAAGGAGGGAGATAAAGTGACGCGTAACGAGTTACGCGTGACGAGTGGGAAGTGGCCACGTTTTAGAAAAACGATTGAGATTATCAAAGCTGTTGAAGAAGAGAAATTTCCGCAAAAGGCCATGATAACGGTGCATCCGCAGAGGTGGACGGATGATCCGGTTTTGTGGGTGAAAGAGTTGGTTTGGCAGAATGTGAAGAACATAGTTAAATGGGGAATCGTTAAAGTAGGCAGTATGGAGTAGGGAGAATTGAGTAAGGAGTAAGGAGGATGGGGTATAGGGGATTTCGAGATTTAAAGGTATACCAATTATCTTATCGATTATTTCTTGAAATTTTCGATTTAACTAAAAATTTTCCAAAAGAAGAATTGTATTCATTGACAGACCAAATAAGAAGGTCTTCCCGATCAGTCCCGGCAAATATAGCTGAAGCATGGAGAAAGAGAAAGTATCCCAAGTCATTTGTTAGTAAGCTTATCGATTTATTATCAGAAGAATCAGAAACAGAAGTTTGGTTAGATTATTCAAAAGACTTGAATTATAAGACCAAAGAAAAATATAAATATTTTATCCAAAAATATGATGAAGTAGCAAGAATGCTTTCTTCAATGATTGAAAATCCGCAAAAGTTCTGTTATTAAACAAATTTTCCATTCTCCATACTCCATACTCCATACTGCATACTGCTTACTGAATTTTACCGTCATTCGCCACTAAACACCTAAACTCCTAAACCTCTCAACAAAAAATGAAACATCGTCTAACAAATCTCGCCTTCTTGATATGGTTAATCGCTGTGCTTATTTTGTCTGTTTTCCCGGATAATGAGGCATTAGCGGAAGGGCCGTTGTCCTTTGACAAACATGGATATTTCCAGCATGTCGTTGCCTACGCCGCCGGCATGGGGATAGGTTATTATTCAACGATTTTTGATAGAAGATGGAAGATAGGAATGGTGGTTTTATTATGGGGGATCGGACTGGAGGCGGCGCAATATTGGTTGCCATATCGGTCGTTTAATTTATTTGATATTTTTGCCAATGTAGCAGGGTGTACATTCATATTTATTCCCTTAGAATACTTCCTTCGAAAGATCTAGTGCCTTAGCGTGCGAAAATTTTAAAACTCATCCCCCAGCCGGGGGTGTCTCAAAAGAGAAATTAAATGTATATTTATTTAAATACATGGAAAACTTTACATTAGCCCTCACCCCCTGCCCCCCTCTCCCGAAAATCGCTGACCTTTACCCACACATAGCACCGTGGGTTATGGGCCGTCTCGGCTTGAAGTAAAAATAATATACATCTCGGTTGCCGTATCCAATCGCTGTATTCCTCGCCAGAGCGTTACTGTGCCAGGCTCGCCATCACTCTTTCTGCCTAAATGGCCTCCGATCTGACCTACCATACGGATGGCTTCTCGTAAACTCATCGGCTCCTCCGGCGCTATGGGCGTCTTATGCACATAGCAATACAACGCTTTCCATTCCTCTTCTTTGAAAAATACGCTCGCCGGCGAATCCGGTATTTCACGACCTAACATGGTCATATGATAAATGCGCCAGGCTACAACCATATCCACGGCTAAGGCCGTCTCTAAACGATCCGCACTGCCTAATTGACGATCTTTTATGCGGCAGCCGCTCTTGAGCGTTCGATGATATATCTCGATACCCCAACGACGAGTGTACCACTGCACTCGTTGATAGGCATCAGTAAAATTCTCTACCGACACCGTGGTCAATAACATCCACTCTATTGGACTCTTAATATCAGCTGGCGGATCGACCTCTCGGATATAAACAGCCCACACCTTAATGGGCTTAGAGGACGAAAATCGTTTCGGCGGTTCTAAGTCTATCGACGAATAACGCAAGGACATCTTGGCCTCACGAGCCCTGATATTGCCCCTACGAGGAACATGAATTTGAAATTGACCGCGCTCTTCTTGACTGGACATGTAATCCCACAGATCAATTCCGGCCACTTTGCGATTGCGGCGCTTGCCCACGCGTACCAAAAGTCCTGCCTTGCTATCTTTCCTTTGAGCCTCATGAAATAATTCGTAGATATCCGCCTCTCGATCGCCCACGCTTACGATAAGCGTCTCCGGACATAACTTAGCTATCTCGTTGACCCGGCGATAACTACGTAACCATTTCATACTCTCTTTTTGCTCAATGGGTAATTCCTTACGACGACGCGTCTTGCCTCGATCCTTCGGATCACGAGCCCATACCTGGGCATCCAATACGCCTAACGGCGTGCCATCCTCACTAAAGGCCAATGTATCATGTAAAATCAAGCCAATGCTCTGGTGATCTATATGGCTTGTCGGCCCCAAGTCTTTGGTCATGGGATGCGTGCTGTAGTCTAAAATGGTCGTGTCCTGAGGCGCTAAAACCACCTTGTGTTCTTTTATGCGATCTATCGTCGCCTCGGTATGTGCATCTAAAATAATATCCATGGTTACCTTCTCGTTTTGAAAAAATCGATAGGCGCCCATCGTGCGCGCCTTACCACCACAGGCCTCCGGAATGTTGGCCTGCGGCTTGTTGTAAAAGTCATCCGCTATGGCGTACAAACGCTGTTTGAGACGATTGTCATATAAGCGAATGCTGCCAAATTCCCGCTCCGCCCAATTCGATGAGTCTTTGATTAATCGTCCTTGGCCTAAACCGTCCGCACTCTCCTGACACAAAATCTTTCGCCAGTTCCTTTGCAATGGATAAAGAAATACCTTTTTGGCGATACCGTCACGACGACCGCTGGTATTTCCTACATAAAGCCAGTTGGAAGCCAGGTAACCGATGCCTTTGAAAACACTAGAATCCACATAACTTTCCACCAAAACCGGGCGATAACCATAACGACTCTCCCAATCGGTTCCAATACGCTGCAAGGCTTTACTCAACAGAAATGAAGCCAGATTCTTGACCTTAACCGTAGGTACGATCAAAAAACGATCATTACTGATCACATACTGGATATTCTCCCTTCGCGCCTTTTCGCTCCAGCCAATATAGGCATCCCTGGCTCGTAATTTATAAGTCGCTGAACTAAAGCCTAAAGCGCCAATATAGCCATACTTCTCGCTTTTTACAATATAGCGAATCTGAGCGCCACAAAGTTTTGCGCTTTTAAGGTAATGGAAATTCTCTATTAACTGAAACCATGCGCGCGAATCCTTGCTGTAGCGGCTTTTGATCGGCTCGATTACAATTTCGCCTAAAACCGATAAATGGCCTTCAATGGAGGCGATTGGAACATCAAGCTTACGCTTTTTCTTTTTTTCAAAAGCATAGCTTTTTTTTCGTTCTGGTAATTTGATTAAACTTGAGTTTGACAGTTGTATGGAACATAATTCCTTTATTATTATTAAGTTAGTTTAATTTCATTTTCGTTAAGTTGTCACTACAAAGATAAAAGCGTTGGCTTGCTGCTGCCTATCTCCTGAAATATTTCCAATTGTTCGCCATGCACTCTGGATAATCCTTTACGACGTCTCCCTTCATTTTCCCATTCTACAACCACGACTCGACGCAGGCTCTCCATAGCACGCTGCCAACTTAATTTTATGCCACTCAAACGCTTCTCAAACAATACCGCCATCTGGAATGCAAGAAAACATACCATCACATGAGCCCTGATACGCTTCTCTGTCCAATGAAAATTGGGACGTAAATTCAAACTATGCTTTAATTCGTAAAAACCATGCTCCACATATTTTAAATCTTTATAGCGCGCTATGAGTTCTGATTTACTCAGGTCATGAGCATTGCTTATCACTATAAACCAACCGTCGCTCTTTTCTTCTTCTGATAATACCTCATCTTGCTTATGAATCTCTATCGTATCTTCTGTTAATTCAACATTAAAGAAACGACTTAAACGTTTTCTTGATAATACACTCTTTATTTGATGATATTTATCTTCTGTGTTTATTTCCTTTTTCTTAATCTCTTCTGACAGCTCTAAAAATTCATTAATACGATTGATGCGATTTTTATAGCGCTTTAATGCCGTGGCGGCATTGTAACTGGCCACATAACGAAGTTTTATCTTTTCCTTTTTACCATCTTTTGACTTGATTTCACGCTCCGTTAGGCGCTCATAGATCGTCTCACCAGTCGCCTCTTTATGCGCATTGGCTTCTTTTATAACCGATTTGGCATCCTTGCTCTGACGAACACTCTCTCCAAGAATAAACTCATAACCTTGTTGGATTAAATGCCAGAGATTGTCATTGCTTAATAAACCTTTGTCTGCCACCAGCTGGATATCTTTTACCTTAAATCGCCTGCGAATATCATTGAGCATCTCTTGCAAGGTAGAGCGATCAGCCTTATTGCCAGGGAAGACGTAATGGGCTATAGGAATACCATCTCCGGTCATCACCACGCCAATTACGATCTGTTCTCTATCTCCGCGGTGGTCACGACTATAACCAAACTGACGAATATCGCCTTCTACCAATGAGTTTTCGGCTTCAAAGTAGCTTGATGTTAAATCATAAAAACAAACCTTTAGATCCTGATTAAACAGATCTAGTAAACGATTAGCAAGTTGGGTTTCAATCTTTTCCTTATGAGCTATTAGAAAATCCATCGCTCTTAAAAGATACTCATAACGAATGTCGTCTTTGTTGATACCCGGAATATAAACGGTTTCTAACCAGGTGAGTAGTTTTAGTTTGGAAGAAGGATCATCCAGGCGGTTAAATATCAGACTTTTTAAATGAGCTTCAAGATCAAACTTTATTCCGCTTTTTTCCTTTTGCCTGGCAATAATCTGGCTCATTTTAAGCTCTTTCCATAAATGGACAAGCGCCCAGATTTGACCGAAGGCCTTGACATTATCAATATTGCTATCTAAGTCCTGTAAAGTTAACCCCTTAGCCCTTAAAAGTCCGTTGATAAGCGTGTCTACGTCTTTTTTGATGAATTTGTCGGTAGGGCCTAAATGCAGCAAGATTCGATGGCGTACTTTTCCATTTGAGTCTCTGTAGGACTCAGCGATTTGTAAAGTCTCATGGACTTTGTTATTTCTTTTGGATCGACTTACCTTAACAAACATAGAATGAATATAATAATAAAACGATTTGATAGCAAATAAAAAAAGCACGCCTGCATAGACTACAAAGAAATTGAAACAGAGAAACTTAATTATATGTTTTTTTTGATTTGGCTTTGAAAAATTTGGCGTTAACTGTCAAACTGGGGATTAAACCGCGCCGATCCAGCTCTAATAAGGCTTTACGGCAGCTCATCTCCTGGAATTTCCCATTGGGAGATTTCCAGTCCATCAGTTCGCATACCTCTCGTGATAATTTCCTACGAGATATCTGCGGCTGCCGGGCAATGATCGCATTAATACGTTTTAATATTGGTTCGCTAAAAATTTTCCCATATATTTGCATGTAGAAAATTTAACAAATTATTCCCCCTGTGTCAAGTGTGTGCCAGGTCCAGCGAAAATCGGGAGAGGGGGAATTAAAGGGGGTGAGGGAAAGAAAAAAATTTATAAAAATACATTGTCTTTGACTTTTGGGACAGCCCCGGAGAAATTGTGCCTAATTGCTTAACTTTTTTCTCAAAATAATTTGTTTAATCATTTTCTGCGATTATTTGCGTAATCTGCGAGAAAATTACTTTTCGCACGTTGCGGTTGATTTTGGTTGCGGCTTTGCTGCCTTAGTTTTTTTATTGATTTAATGTTACTGTTTTTTTTGTTGTATTATAAGCCAGATTTTCTTGTTCAGAAATCTGGTTTTTTTATTTGACATTTGATTTTTTTTGTTTATATTTCACATAGTTTAATCCCCAATTATTTTCTCGATTAACTTTATTAATTCATTGGATTTGAGTTTAATCCTTTAAGCAGGCAAGTAGTTTTTATAGTCATTAATTTTTAACTTAATTTATGGTTAAAATGGACGATAAGAATGGAATGAATTACCAAAAGGCGGGCGTTAATTATATTGCATTATGGAATTTGATGCTCAAATCCTTTACACGTGATTTCGAGGATGAACCGAACTCTATGCCAAAATCGAGAGCAAAATACATCGTGTACTTTTTCCTGGCCGATTTAATCTTATTTAATCTATCCATTTATATGGCAGCCTCCTTAAAAAATTGGTGGTTTGCATCCTATTCACAATATCCGGACTTTCTGCTAATTGCTAATATTTCGTTTTTAATCGTCGGCGCTTTTGTAAAAAAATATACGCCTGGTTTATATATCAATAAAAAGTATGGGCTGTGGTTTTTATTAAGGACAACCGTAGGCGTGCTTTATCTGAACGCCTTTATTATGGTGCTGTTTAAGGTGTATTACCTGTCGCGCATCCACTTTTTATTTAGTTTTGTACTATATCAGGCTCTGCTGTTCGCCGTGTATCTGGCTTTCTACCATCTGGGAGGGGAGAGGCTTTTAAAAAGTCTGAACGGCGTAAAAGAACGCTGGTTTGAACACGGCAAATTGAATTATCGATTTATCATCCTCGATTTTTTTCTCTTTTTAGGTTCCTATTATCTTATTTATTATATCAGATACAATACTTTTGCTCTGCAGCCTGAGCACGAACGCATGCTTATTTTGTTAGTGGGCACCGGAGCCATAGCCGGTTTTTCGACGCGCAAGTTTGAGATTTTACCATACAAAAATTTCTTTTACAAAATATCGCCTATTTTTAAGAGCTATCTGGTTATGTTTGCCCTTACCGGTTTATCCATGTTCTTTCTGGGCTGGTACGAGCTATCTCACAAACTGATCTTTGGAAGTATTTCCATGTTTTTTGGATTAGAAATCGCCGGCGTATTCTTCCTTTATATTACGCGCAAGCAGATGCCTGCCGATATTGAAGAAGTTGCCGAAATGGAAAAGTCCTGGCGTAGCGAAAAAGCGATCGCACAT
Source organism: Caldithrix abyssi DSM 13497 (assembly GCF_001886815.1). Taxonomy (GTDB): domain Bacteria; phylum Calditrichota; class Calditrichia; order Calditrichales; family Calditrichaceae; genus Caldithrix; species Caldithrix abyssi. The sequence continues at coordinate 4,024,278 of NZ_CP018099.1, read as the reverse complement.
TTCCTGTCTCTGGAAGAATCTGACGCCGTTGTCCGGTCGGTGAAAGAGCGTTTGCAAAATCAATATCTAACGGCCTACCCGGAGCTCTTTGAATTTATTGCGCAAAATATCGATTTGCAGAAGGTGGATGAGCAAAAGTCTGTGGTATTGAATACCCATACCTCTTTTAACCTGGAGGTTATAAACGATAATTCCAAACAATTGTTGATCAATCTGCACAAATTGAATGATTTTCGCCGGGTCAATCGATATTTCCTTATTGTCCATCGTAAATTATTGCCCGGGGGATATTTTGTCGGACAGGCGCATACGTTAAAAACGCATAAAGATTGGATGTATGAAAAATTTCCAACCTTTATTGCCAACCTGCTTTATCCGCTGGATTTTTTCTTCAGACGCGTTTGTCCCAAATTGCCGTATATTAAAAACATTTACTTTTTGATTACGCGCGGACAGAATCGCTTAATATCCCGCGCCGAAGTGCTGGGGAGATTGCATTTCTGCGGTTTTAAAGTAATCGCCGAAAAAGAAATGAATAACCGCCTTTACTATATTGCACGCAAGATTCGTTTTCCATCGATTGATCGCAATCCCTCTTACGGCCCATTAATTAAATTAAGGAGAATCGGGCTGGACGGGCGATTAATCTACGTTTACAAGTTTCGAACCATGCATCCCTATTCCGAATACTTGCAAGATTATGTTTATGAAAAGAATAAGCTGGAACAGAACGGGAAGTTTGCCAATGATTTCCGAATAACCACATGGGGCAAATGGATGCGTCGCCTGTGGATTGATGAATTGCCTCAGTTGTACAATTTTTTACGCGGCGATTTGAGTTTAATCGGCGTACGCGCTCTAAGCCCCCATTATTTTAGCCTTTATCCCGATGACGTTAAGGAAATGCGCATCAAGTTCAAGCCGGGGCTGGTGCCGCCTTACTATGCCGATATGCCCAACTCTTTTGAAGAGATTGTCGAATCCGAACGCCGATATCTTCTGAAAAAGATGCAATCGCCCTTCTTAACCGATTGCCAATATTTCACAAAAGCGATGTTTAATATCCTGTTCCGAAACGCTCGCAGCAGATAATGTCGTCAATATACCTTCCTTTATATGTTTACAATGCAATGATCAGCCAGAAAACGAAGTTACACCATCAGGAGTTGTGATGAATCCCAAATTCTTTTTAATCGTTTATTGCGTTTTTCTGCCTTATTTACTGTTCAGTCAAAAAATTCAAAGCTACGTTCCATTGGATGACGGAGCGTATCATTATATTAACTATCAAATAACCAGAGGAGCGGTAGCGCCTTATTTTATTTTGAATCAACCTTATCGTTTCCACGAGATGTTTCAAAAGCAGAATTCAAAGCCTGCCTCTTATTTTCATACCTACTATAAGCAATATTTTGCTCCGCGTAAAGCCAATTTATTTGTTAAGGCTTTAGAGTCCGTAAAGTGGAACAAAGCTTTGCTTAATCGTTATCGGCTGGATGGAGGCGTTTATTTTACGAATGCGTATCTCACTTTAGTTAATCAAACCACAGTCGATCAGGAATTTAAATATGATGCAAACTTTGCCGGCGATCTTTCCGAAGCCGATCACTGGTTATATGGCCGGGTGAATGAAGCGTATGCGGATTTTCATCAGGAAAAATTTAATATATTTTATGGTAGAACGCATCGCAACTGGGGCCCTTTGGGTGAGTATGGCTTAATCCTTTCTAACAATCCTTATACTTATGATCACTTATTGATCGCCCTCAATCTTAAACGAATTAAGTTCTCTTTAATCTATGCGCAACTGGATGAATATCAGCCTGTTTTCTCTTATAAAAATCCTGATCCGCCTGTTCAAAACGTGCGCAGGAATCTCATTGGCCATCGTCTGGATATTCATGTAAGCGATAGATTCCAGTTTGCATTAACAGAGATGGCCACCTACGGAGGCGAAAATCGCCCATTTGAATGGGCCTTTTTAAATCCCATGAATTTCTATTATCCCATTCAACGCAACGATAAAAAGCAGATGGATGGATTTTGGTGTGTGGACGTCTTCTGGAAGCCATTTGAAAAAACGGCTATATGGGGTCAATTTTTGGTGGATGACATTATTGTTAATAACGATCCGGGTATTGATGACCGGGGAAGGTATCCGGATCGTTTGGGGATATTAGCTTCTTTCCGTCAAGCAGATTGGTTAATAAATGGTACACTCTGGTCATTGACTTATGTTAGAATCTGGAATCGGACCTATCAATCAAAATTTTCATGGGAGAACTACCATTATCGCGGCTATGGTTTGGGCTATCCGGCGCCGGGTCTGGAGGAGTTTAAGGTTAAAATAGATATCTGGCGATATTTTCCCTTTTATGTTTCAAATGAATCCATCTACGGACGTTATGGCTCCGTTTCGGTAACGGATTTGTTTCCTTTAATAAAAGAGCCCTTCCCTCTTGCGCCGGTTACCTACAATTTTATTAATCACTTGAAATTACGCTATTATGCCAGCAATAGACTTAGATTATTTTCGGATATCTGGTACCGCAAAGAGCCCGTGCATTATTCCAACCGTTATGCGGAAAGGGGCAACTGGGTGGTCAAATTGGGTTTTCAGTATCTGGCCAACTTTAGCTTTGGCATTGACTGAACCGGAAAACCGTCCAATCCCATCATCATTTAAACACTATGAAACCTTTGAAAAAATCAGAAAAATTAGAGAACTTTAAACTTTTTTCATGTTTTGATAAATTTTCTAACTCATCCCCTAAGAAAGTCAACTTATGTTTTATCAAGTAATTAAGTCCCACTTTCTTTTCCAAAGACTCACAGAGCATGAAGCGGGAAGCAGGAGGTGAGTTTTTTATAAAAATTAATATTTCACAGGTTTCACGATATTACTCTTCAACTCTTACACCCTTATACTCTTACACTCTACTCCCCTCCTTCTCCTGCCTTTAAAAATCAACATAAATCAAAAAAAATGTTAACAAAAATCTAAAAAAACCATTGGATTATGGCATGGAAAGTTTTTATATTAGGGCAGAAAGTTTTATCCCTACATAGAGCCAATTTTAAATATGGGGAGGAGTTATGCGTTATTTAGTTATTTTAAAAATATTGGTGTGTATTATTTTTTTCAATTCTTTATTATTTGCTCAGGGTTATTTAAGAAATGATAATGTAACAACCTATACGTCAGGAATCACCCTAAATGAAATTTGTGCAAATGGCTCAGCGTTTGATTACAATGCAGATGGAATCATAAGCTCCACAAGCGACAAAGATGAGTTTGTAGAGATAGTTAATTCATCGGATCAAACAATAAACATAGGGGGGTGGACTTTATCGGATAATACAACTACCTATCTTATTTTCCCTGATCCAACTTCAATTAACCCGGGAAAGTCTATTGTCGTTTATATGTATGGAGCGGATGTATCGAATTTCAATCCTGGTAGCGGAAACCTTGTTACATCAACTCCAGCTGGTATAAGGTTAAGTAATAGTGACGATGTCATCGGGTTAAAGAATACCAATGGGCTGTATATTAGTGTCAAATGGGGCACAGGAGTTTTACCCGCTGATTTTACCACCGGTGCAACTTTAGTAGGTACGGAAGTTACAATATCTAATAGCTGGATAGCCGGCCAGTCACAATCACGTAATCCGGATTATAGCGGGAGCTGGTCTTTCCACCCGACCATAACGGGTACTGTTGACTGGTCTGTTGATCACACGGTAACTCTTACTGATCCGCAAGCCTCTCCTGGTAGAAAATATGGCCTCGACCAATCCCTCCCCGTTACCCTCTCTTCCTTCCGGGCCGTTGTACAGCATGGCCATGTGCTTCTTCAGTGGCGCACAGAAAGCGAAGTGGAAAACCTGGGGTTCGAAATCTATCGTTCGTTAATGTCCTCTACGGGCTTTCAACTACTCGACAGCTATCGCAGCAATCCCGCTTTAGAGGCTGTTGCATGGGGGGGAGGAATTAATGCTTATATTCTCCGATATTGATAATTTTTTCTCATTCTTAAGCGTTGGGCAAAATATAGAATTAAAAACGCCAAAATATTCTTTGAAAATAAAATTAATAGATCATCTTTTTCTTGTGATGCTGTTATAAACGCTGCTAAACGTTTCCCTAACATATTTTTAAATAGAACATTAATATTATGCCCAATACACATTAACGTAAATTCACTACGAACATTATTAAGACCAGATAAGGAAAATCCACGATAGCCTAAATTATGCTTCAAGTTACCAAAAACAGGTTCAACTGTCACCGAACGCTTCTTTAGTCGTTCCTGCGCCGCTGAAGTTTGTAACTTTTTCGCCATACGTTCGCAATAACTCTCATTAACTGAACGATGGATTTGCTTAACTTTCTTTTTACTGGAAATACATAAATTAATTAAGGGACAGTCCTGACAATCATTGGAACGATATACGATCCGTTCGCTATTCCTCTCAACTGGAAAAAGCTTCTTACCCGTCGGACATTCATAGTAATCTCCCTGTTCATGATACACAAAATCACTTCGTTTTAGTTTTCTTTCTTCTTTTTGCAATTCTTCCTTGGAGGTTGGTGTCTCCTTTATCGAACGATTGGATAACTGGGGATCGGCTATTACGGCATCAATCTGCTTTTCTTCCAATTCTTTTAGGTCTGTGCTATTGTGATAACCGGAATCGGCCGTGTAAGATCGCTTATCATCTGAACCAAGATTCTTCTCTACTTGTTCTTGAATCGGTATGAATTGACCCTGGTCGTTGGGCTGGCTTACGACTTCATGAGCTACTATTAAATGACTGGACATATCTACGCCTAATTGTGCGTTATAGCCCGGTCCATCCACCGAAGGCATCATGCGGGCATCCGGCTCTTTTACATTTATTTGATGTCTTGAACGGTGTTCTGATTTGAGCTGTTTCTTACGCTCTTTCAATTGGGCTTTACGTTCTAATATCTCTTTCTCTAAGCGCTCAAGCCGTTCTTTCTCCGCTCGAAGAGTTTCTAAATCTAATTCATCCGTGGCCCCCTGTTCTACAAAATTACAGCGCTGCATGTATTGCTTGATCTCTGCTCTTAACTTCTCTATACGTTTGTCTAATTGATCCTCAGTGTAGCCATGACGCTTACTGCTGTGCGCTTTGATTTTCGTGCCATCTATGGCTATCTGGTTGAAACTACTTATGCCTTCGGCCTGGGCAATTAAAAGTATCTCTACAAAATATTGGTCTAATAAATCCAAATGTGCCTTGCGAAAACGACTTAATGTACTATGATCCGGATGCTGATTCCCAGTGATATAAATGTAGCGCGTATCATATTTACACAATTCCTCCAGCTTACGGGTGCTGGTAATGCCGTTACTATAAGCATAAAACCATAAGGCAAGCATCATGTCTGGGGCATAAGAATCACCGCCTTGTGAACTATAACGGGAATAAAGTGCACTTAAATCAAGGCGCGAAACCAACTCCACTACAAATCGACTCTTTGGATCGTCTCTGGCAAAATCTTCCACACTATAGCCAAAGAGATTCATTTGTGAGCGATTATAAGTAATAAAACTCATGGAATTCCTTTGTTATTACTTGTTTTATCTGTCGCCCAGAATTTACAAATTTTTTGAATTTTACTCAAACTGAATTTGCAACAGCCTCTTTAAAGGGACAGATCAACAGCAGCCATGCGCACGACTATCAGTATGAGGATTATTCTGTCGCCGCCGGTCAAGCTTACTATTACAAATTGGCCGATGTGGATTTAAAAGGTCAGCGCACGTTCCGCGGGCCGATTAAAGTTCAGGTTACGCAGGGCGATCTAAATGCCGCTGTTTCGACATCGGTGATTAAAAACTTCCGGCTTTATCCCAATCAACCCAATCCCTTCAATCCTTCCACCACCATTACATTTGACGTACCGCAGCTTGAGCAAGGCGAGGCTAATCTGTCCATCAACATCTTCGATATACAGGGCCAAAAAGTTCGCACGTTGTTTAGCGGCGCATTGACGGGCAACGCGCAATATCGTCTGCAGTGGGACGGCGTCAGCGACGCGGGGCAGCCTTTGCCGGCGGGCATTTACTTTGTGGTACTGCGGGCCAGGGATGTTCAACAAAGCATAAAGGTTTGCATGGTAAAATAAAGGTATCATTCCGGCCGAGCGGCAGCGAGAGCCGGAATCCCCTGGAGGATGGGTGGGATTCCTGCTTTCGCGGGAATGGCGTGGAAGTGTGAAAGGGATTCCTGTTTTCGGGGGAATGACTGTCCGGTGTCATTCCGGCCGAGCGCCAGCGAGAGCCGGAATCCCCTTGAGGATGGGTGGGATTCCGGCTTGCGCAGGAATGACGTGAAAGTGTGAAAGGAATTTCCGCTTTCGCGGGAAAATGGTGTGAAGTTGTCAAGTGTAATGAAATAACGAAAAATGGCCTTGAAAAATTATTATGTTTACATCATGACCAATAAACCACATGGCGTTCTTTACACAGGCTTTACCAATAATTTAATAAGACGTACCTACCAACATAAACACAAACTTATAGATGGATTTACAAAAAAATATAATGTTGATAAGCTAGTCTATTACGAAATTCATCACGATCCTATGAGCGCTATTATTCGTGAAAAGAGAATTAAAAAATGGAAACGTGCCTGGAAAATTGAATTGATAGAAGGGATGAATCCGGAGTGGAAGGATTTGTATTATGATTTGCTGGGAGGGAAGGATGGGGAAGGTTGTATAGGAGAGGGATTCCCGCTTGCGCGGGAATGACTGTCCGGTGTCATTCCGGCCGAGCGGCAGCGAGAGCCGGAATCCCTTGGAGGATGGGTGGGATTCCTGCTTTCGCAGGAATGACTTGGAAAGGTGAGAGGGATTCCCGCTTGCGCGGGAATGACTGTTCGGTGTCATTGCGGCCGAGCGGCAGCGAGAGCCGGAATCCCCTGGAGGATGGGTGGGATTCCTGCTTTCGCGGGAATGACGTGGTAGTGTGAAAGGGATTCCCGCTTTCGCGGGAATGGCAGTTGAGGCTGGAAAGGATAGCATATAACCGAATTTTCATCTCATCCTAAAATTTTGTATTTTAATTCCGTTTATTTAATCTGTAAGAACGCCTGTATCTGGACATGAATTTTTTTAAGGAGTTTTATGAGATTATCACATGAAACCCTAACCAGACAGTGGTTGTATTTGTACGCCATGGCCTTTGAAAGCGGACTGGGCGGATATTTGGCCGGATTTTTGTATTATTACAACAAAATCAATGTTCATCCTGGCGCTCACTTTCAAGCGCAGTATTATGACACCTTTATTCTCTTTGCCGGCATTGCTACGATGATCATGCTGCCGTTGGTGTTTCTATTTGTGGCCTTAAAAAAGGTAGAAGAACTCCCTCGTTGGTTTCAAAAAACGCGTATCACCAGCTATTATTTCTTGCTAACGCTGGCGGTGATGTATGCGCTCTATTTCCTGAACAAAATCAATTTTCATCTGAAATTCATTGAATTATTTCTGGCCTTTGGGATGGTCTTTCTGTTCTATCAGTTTCAAAAATATATTACCGAGTATGGATTTCCGGCCTGGCAAAACTTTTTCACGACGCTCAACATGGGTTTTGGCGTGGCCAAGTTTATGTTTGCCGCCTGGGTGTTTATTTTTCATGTGTATGATCTGGAATGGTGGATTTGCTCGCTCATTGCTCTGGAACTGTTCTCTATATTTGGAAGGTTTAAGGCGCTGAATATGATTCGCCCGGAAACCAGACAAACCGTTCGTTTAATCCTGATAAATTATGGTTTTGTTTTTGGCGCGAGGATGGTGATCGGCATCTTCATTCCTTTGATCTTTTGTTTGTATCAGGCCTGGTCTAAAGAAAATGTAATCGCTATCAGCGTGTTCTTTCTGATCATGGGTGAAATGCTGGAACGATTCATATTTATCTTTACGGCCATCCCGGACTATTATGAAGACGGCTATTAGGCTTGAAAGCAAAAAGGATCACGCAGATAAAAAAAATAGAAAAGAAATCTGCGTGAATTAGCGAAATCAGCGAGAAAAAATACGCAAGTTCTTTATTTAAAAGTTTATTATTTCCCCTCCTTCTCCAATTTTTATGTCTTCGTCAATCAACGCTTTTTCCCGCTTCGATAAAATCGGATTTCCACCTTTTCAATCGTGGCCAGGCCCTCTTCAATGGCGCCGTCAATAATCGGCAAAAAAGCTTCAATTTTGTCCAGCGTATCTACAATTTCAATAATAATCGGCAAGTCTTCAGAAAGACGCAGGAATTTGGCGGTATGCAGACGACTGTGCGCCCCAAATCCTTCGAGACCACGCAGAACAGTTGCGCCGGCAAGCCCCGCTTCACGCGCCTTGTGCACAATCCATTCGTAAAGCGGTTTGCCCTCATGGCGGTCGTCTTCGCCAATGAAGATACGCAATAAATGCCCTTTTTCCGGAAGCATCATGGTGTAACCTCCTATAACGTTTTAGCAAGAGAATACCCTAACCACACAAACAAAACGCCGGGTACAATATGCAAAATGAGATTTAAAAACGTGCTCATGAACTGGCTGTCGCGGGCCAGCGAAAAACTTTCAAACGCAAAAGTGGAAAATGTGGTAAAGCTGCCCAGAAAACCAATCAGCAATAAAGCGCGCGTATCCGGCGAAAGAATATGGCGCATTTCGATCAATCCATTTAAAAAACCGATGATCAAACAGCCGATAAGATTAACCGCCAGCGTTCCATAAGGAAACCATGGATCCCGGACTAATCGATACACCAGACCGCTCAGCAGGTATCGTGAAACCGCGCCAAGGAATCCTCCGCTTCCAATCAATAGTAATCGAGTCATGATCGTTTATCTTCTCCCTTATTTTTAGCGCTTAGTTTAAGGGAGAATGCTAAACAATGCAAAGCGAATTTGTTATGAGCGCGCTCTAAAAAATGTCTTTTTCATTTCCGGGGCTTTCCCAAAAGCTGGAGTAGATGAATATTTAGAAATTAGATTTTACAAAGCAAAGTCTAAGGCAGCATAGCCGCAGCCAAAATCAACTGCAACGTGCGCAAGGTAATTTTCTCGCAGATTACGCCAATAATCGCAGAAAAGGATTAAAAAAATTATTTTAAGCGACCACAGAGAGCTCAGAGAAGTCACAAAGGCGGAAAAACTATTTTAAATTAAAAATAGTTTCAATTGCCCTCACGCCTTTCCAAGATAAAGAGTCTGGGAGAGTGGGAAGTTGAGCGTTAGGGGTTATTTCCAACGATGTAAGTGATTTATTCGCTGGCCAGTTTCTTGCAAAGGCGAGAAAAGGAATGACAGTCGGCGACCATTCAACCATTCAACCATTCAACCATTCAACTAATTAACTATTCAACCAATCCAGCAGCACAAAAATTTTCAAATCCGGCCCGGGCGGGACTAGATCCTCCAGAGGAAGTATCCCTTTCTTTTTATAGAATAGGTGCTGAACAGGAATTCGAAAAAAACACGCCAATGGAAAAAAGAGCATGAATTACAACTTTCGAGTCAGTCCCAGGAACTCTTTAAAAACAAATTGCGCGTCTTCTTCCTCAAGGGCGGGGTCTGAATGACAGGGCAAGCTTAACAGGCCCGGATGACAAATCCTGCTTTTTAGAGCTAAATCGTTTTTTATTGGAGTTAAAAGATTTCTCACTTCGTTCGAAATGACATGTCGCGCTTTTTGGGACGAACTCATAACTCCCCCTTCCTTTTTTTAAAGGGAAGGGGGCCGGGGGGATGGGTTTTAAAACAAAAGCACACATCCCAATGTAAAAGGCGCGTAAATTACAGCTTTAAAAACATCCCCCATAAAAGCTAAATCGTTTTTTATTTGAGTTAAAAGATTTCTCACTTCGTTCGAAATGACATGTCCCGCTTTTTGGGGCGAACTCATAACTCCCCCTTCCTTTTTTTAAAGGGAAGGGGGGCGGGGGGATGGGTTTTAAAACAACAACATTCATCCCAATGTAAAAGGCGCGTAAATTACAGCTTTAAAAACATCCCCCATAAAAGCTAAATCGTTTTTTATTTGAGTTAAAAGATTTCTCACTTCGTTCAAAATGACATGTCGCGCTTTTTTGGGCGAACTCATAACTCCCCCTTCCCTTTTTTCAAAGGGAAGGGGGCCGGGGGGATGGGTTTTAAAACAACAACATTCATCCCAATGTAAAAGGCGCGTAAATTACAGCTTTAAAAACATCCACAATAAAAGCTAAATCGTTTTTTATTTGAGTTAAAAGATTTCTCACTTCGTTCGAAATGACATGTCGCGCTTTTTGGGGCGAACTCATAACTCCCCCTTCCTTTTTTCAAAGGGAAGGGGGCAGGGGGGATGGGTTTTAAAACAACAACACACATCCCAATGTAAAAGGCGCGTAAATTACAGCTTTAAAAACATCCCCCATAAAAGCTAAATCGTTTTTTATTTGAGTTAAAAGATTTCTCACTTCGTTCGAAATGACATGTCGCGCTTTTTGGGGCGAACTCATAACTCCCCCTTCCTTTTTTTAAAGGGAAGGGGGCCGGGGGGATGGGTTTTAAAACAAACATTCAACTTCACCTCTCTTTATCATTAAGAGAAAAAGCTGAACAGAAAGCCGTAAAAAACGCCAATGTAAAAAGTGCATGAACTACAACTTTCGAGCCTGTTCTAAAAACAAATTGGCGAGTCTTCGCCATCAAAGGTGGGGCCTGAATGACCGAACGAGACAGAAAAGAATGACTGCGGCCGTTTTTAGCCCAAGGGCACCGAATAACCAGGCCGCGGTCGATTTTTGCCTGGCAGGGCGCCTGCCAAAAAAATTTTAAATTCTGATAAAAATAATGTAACTTTGCCCCTTTCAGATTTAAACGGAAATTTAAGAGAAAAAGGATTTGAAGCACGATGACGTTATTAGAAGAACTTAAACAACGCGGCCTGATTTACCAGACAACCCATGAAGAAGAGCTGGCTGCGCGCCTGCGATCTCCGCTGACTGTTTACGCCGGATTTGATCCCACGGCGGATAGCCTGCACGTGGGACATTTATTGCCCATTATCACCCTGCGCCGTTTTTACGAAGCCGGCCATCGAATCATTGCTCTAATCGGCGGCGGCACGGCTTTGATTGGCGATCCCAGCGGGAAAAACGAAGAACGTCAGTTGTTAACTCAGGAAGTCATTTTGAACAATGCCCAAAAAATTAAAGCACAGCTTTCCCGCTTGCTGGGCGCAGAAAAAGACCCACAGCGTATTTTAATCCTCAATAATTATGACTGGTTAAGTAAACAAAGCCTGATCGACTTTTTAAGACAGGTCGGCAAGTACTTTAAAGTCAATGAGATGATCAAAAAGGATTCGGTGAAGCAGCGCCTGGAGTCGGAGCAAGGGATTTCTTTCCTGGAATTTTCCTATCAACTGTTTCAGGCTTATGATTTTTACTATTTAAAAAAGGAGTACGATTGCGTTTTGCAAATCGGAGGCAGCGATCAATGGGGCAATATCACCGGAGGAATGGATCTGATCGCTAAAAAATCCCTGGAAGCGGATTCGGGCTTGAAAGACGATCAGGCCTTTGGTCTGACCATGCCTCTGATCCTGGATTCGGAAGGAAAGAAGATCGGGAAAACCAGCGAAGGCGAAGTGGTATGGCTGGAGGCCGATAAAATGCTGCCGTACGATTTTTATCAATACTGGATTAGGGTAAACGACGACGATGTGCTGCGCTTTTTAAAATATTTTACCTTTAAACCTTTGCAGGAAATTGAAGCGCTGGAAAAAGAAGTGGCCGAACGCCCCGAAAAAAGGGCGGCGCAGCAGGCGCTGGCCGGCGAAGTTACCGAATTCGTACACGGGCAGGCGGCCCTGCAGCGTATTCAACGCATCTCCAGAGCTCTGTTTTACGGCGACGTGTCCGAATTGGATGAGGGCGATTTCCAGGAGCTGGCCAGACACATTCCCTCGGCTGAAGTGCAACTCGGCGAAGGCATGCGTATTCTGGACTTTTTAAAAGAGTGCGGCTTTATCCCTTCCAAGCAGATGGCGCGCAATTTGATCAAAAGCCGGGCCATCCGTTTAAACGGCAGAGTGGTGGATGATATCGACTATCAGGTAACGGAGAACGATTTACTGTTCGGCCGTTTCATCATGGTGCGTAAAGGGAAGAAAGATCACTTTCTGGTTCTGGCGCCGCGTTAAAAAACATCCTGCATGGGCGATTCAGACGCTACGATGAAGTTTTAACGATTGCAATATAAAGGCATTTGTTTCCGTTAAAATGGGGCAAAAGGGAGCGGCTTGCTCAAATAGGTTAGCGCTGTTTGACAATAAAAAAAGGCGGATAAAATCCGCCTTTTTTTTTCGAATGAAATCTTAGTACATGCCGCCCATACCGCCTGGCGCAGGAGGAACTGGTTTTTCCGGTTCCGGTTTTTCGGTAATCATCGCCTGCGTCATCAACAGCAAGCCAGCGACAGAAGAAGCGTTTTCCAGCGCGCTGCGAGTAACCTTTGTCGGATCGATCACGCCGGCTTTAAGCAGGTCTTCATACGTTTCGGTTTGAGCGTTAAAGCCGATCGCGCCCTCGCTTTCCTTAACCTTATTCACCACAACCGAACCTTCGTGACCGGCGTTTTCAGCGATTTGACGGATGGGCTCTTCCAGAGCGCGACGAACGATGTCCACGCCGATCTGCTGATCGCCTTCCAGTTTCATTTTATCCAGCGCTTTAACTGCGCGCAGCAGAGCAACGCCGCCGCCAGGCACAATACCTTCTTCAACCGCAGCGCGGGTTGCATGCAGAGCGTCTTCCACGCGGGCTTTCTTTTCTTTCATTTCAACTTCGGTAGCAGCGCCGATCTTTAACACGGCAACGCCGCCGGCCAATTTAGCCAGACGTTCCTGCAGTTTTTCACGATCGTAATCGCTGGTGGTCGTTTCAATTTGCGCTTTAATTTGATTAACGCGTCCTTTGATGTCTTCAGTCGATCCGGCGCCTTCAACGATGGTCGTATTGTCTTTATCAATGGTAATCCGTTTTGCGCGACCCAGATCATCCAGCGTGGCGTTTTCCAGTTTAAAACCGGTCTCTTCACTGATTACGCGGCCGCCGGTCAGGATGGCGATATCTTCTAACATGGCTTTGCGACGATCGCCGAAGCCCGGAGCTTTAACAGCGCATACTTTCAAGGTGCCGCGCAGTTTGTTCACAACCAGCGTGGCCAGCGCTTCGCCTTCGATGTCTTCGGCAATGATCAGCAATGGTTTGCCCGTCTGTGCTACTTTTTCCAGAACCGGCAACAGGTCTTTCATGGCGCTGATCTTTTTGTCATGAATTAAAATAAATGCGTCTTCTAAAATGGCTTCCATGGTTTCGGAATCGGTTACAAAGTAAGGAGAAACATAACCGCGATCGAACTGCATACCTTCCACAACTTCCAGAGTGGTTTCGATGGATTTGGCTTCTTCAACGGTGATCACGCCGTCTTTGCCCACTTTTTCCATGGCGTCGGCAATCAGATTGCCAATGGATTCGTCATTGTTTGCCGAAATGGCGCCGACCTGAGCAATTTTGTTTTTGTCGTTGCCAACTTCCTGAGACATTTCTTTCAGATATTCTACGACCTTTGCAATTGCTTTATCGATGCCCCGTTTTAAATCGGTGGGATTGGCGCCTGCTACAACGTTCTTTAAACCCTGCGTAAAAATTGCCTGTGCTAATACCGTTGCTGTGGTCGTTCCGTCGCCTGCAACGTCGCTGGTTTTAGAAGCAACTTCTTTAACCATCTGAGCGCCCATGTTTTCAAACGGATCTTCCAGCTCGATCTCTTTGGCCACGGTTACGCCGTCTTTAGTAACCGTTGGCGCACCAAACTTCTTATCAATAACCACATTGCGACCCCTTGGTCCCAGGGTGATTTTAACGGTTTTGGCCAGAATGTCGATTCCGTCTTTAATCTTGTTCAGCGCATCAATATCGAATTCGATTATTTTAGCTGCCATTTACAGTTTCCTCCTTGTATGGTTTAACCTTAATCGTGTTTTTTCAAATGAATTTAGATTCAATTGAACACTAATAAGTTACATCGAATTTTTTGAATTTTTAATTTCTAAAAAATCAGTAAGTTAAAATTAGCGCTCTTTGTTCGAGAGTGCTAATTTAAAAAGATGTTCAATGTATTGCAAGATATTTTTACGTTTTACGGATTTTAGGTTTACACAGGGCCGAAAAGCCATTAAATCAGTAAGCGTACTGTTAATTGCAGATTTAAAATTTTTTATGCGGAAATTTGTCCCGGAACACTTGAATGTATCGTGTCTCGTTGTTATTTTCTCTTTAAAGTGCAAATTTCTTTAGTTAACCTAACAGATAGGGCCAGTATATGAAAGCGCTTATCACCAGCGGCGGTCGGGGCACGCGCCTGAGGCCGTTAACGCATACGCAAAACAAACACCTCATTCCTATTGCCAACAAGCCGATCATTCATTACGCCATCGAGTACTGCGCGGAGGCGGGCATTAAAGAGATTGGCATCGTTTATAATGCCGATTCTACCGCCATCCCGGATGCGCTGGGCGATGGCGCGCAATTTGGCGTAAAACTGACCTTCATTCCGCAGGAGGCGCCCCTTGGGCTGGCGCATGTGGTGAAAATTTCTCAGGATTTTATTGGCGACGATTCATTTGTGTTTTATCTGGGCGACAACATGGTGGTCGGCGGCCTAAAACGTTTCATCGACGAGTTTGAAAAAAATCAGAGCAATTGTCACTTAACCCTGGCCAGAGTAAAAGACCCTCAACGGTTTGGCGTGCCGGAAATCGTTGGCCAGCGCATCGTACGCATTGAAGAAAAGCCGCAAAAACCCAAAAGCGATTATGCCGTGGCCGGTATTTATATCTACGATTCATCCATTTTCGAAGCGGTTAACAACATCAAACCCAGCGCCCGGGGCGAACTGGAAATCTCCGACGCGCACCAATACCTGCTGGATCATGGCTATAAGATCACCTATTCCGAAATTACCGGCTGGTGGAAAGACACCGGCAAGCCTTACGATTTACTGGAGGCCAACCGTCTGGTGCTGGATAATCTGCAGGAAAAAAACGAAGGGCAGGTGGACGAAAACAGTCTGGTAACCGGTAAAGTGGTGCTGGAAAAAGGAGCAAAGATCATCAATTCCATTGTGCGCGGCCCGGCGATCATCGGTAAAAATACGGTGATCGATAACAGCTACATCGGACCGTTTACCTCGATTTATGATAACTGTTTAATCCAGAATAGCGAGGTGGAATTCAGCATCTTGCTGGAAAGGTGTAAGCTGATCGATGTAACCATTAGAGTGGAGCACAGTTTGCTGGGCAATGAAGTGGAAATCGTAAAAACCCAGGGCCGCCCGGCCACAAATCGTTTTTTAATCGGCGATCAAAGCCGAATAGAACTTTTGTAAACGCAGGGGGAAGCATGACGACCTTTCAAAATTTACTGGTGGAAATTGAAGATTTTATAGCCACCCTTACCATCAACCGTCCGGAAAAGATGAATGCCTTAAATCGCCAGACGCTGGAAGAGTTGGAACAGTTTCTGGAGCAGGTAAAAAAGGACGAACAGGTCAGGGGCGTGTTGCTGACCGGCGCCGGAAATAAAGCGTTTGTAGCCGGGGCCGATCTGAAAGAGATTCAGAATTTGGATGAAGAAGGAGCCATTGCTTTTGCCCGATTTGGGCAGGCTCTGTTCAGCAAAATTGAGAATTTCCCAAAACCGATTATCGCTCTGGTTAATGGCTATGCCCTGGGCGGCGGCTGCGAACTGGCCATGGCCTGCCATTTTCGTCTGGCTTCCGAAAATGCCCGCTTCGGCCAGCCAGAAATTAATCTGGGCATTATTCCCGGCTACGGGGGCACGCAGCGGTTGCCGCGTCTTGTGGGCAAAGGGCGCGCGCTGGAGTTGTTGCTAACCGGCGATATGATCGATGCACAGGAAGCGTTACGTATGGGGCTGGTTAATCATGTTACCCCGCCGGAACGCTTGATGGACGAAGGAAAGAAAATATTGCGCAAGATTACGGTAAAGGGCGCCATTGCCGTGGCTTCGATCTTAGAGGCGGTGCACTCGGGATTGGAGCAGTCCATCGAAAAAGCCATGGAAATAGAGGCTTTGCACTTTGGCCGTGTTTGCAATACGGAAGATAAAACTGAAGGGATTCAGGCTTTCTTCGAAAAAAGACAGCCACAGTTTAAGGGCCGTTAATTATGGAACGGCCCGCATTTCTTATTGTAAATGAAATCCCGCCCGTCTGCGAAATCTTTCTGAAAATTCTCAAGCAGTCAGAATGTTCATTCCAGACGGTAGAAACGCTATCGGACGCGCTTCAACTGGTAAAAGAAAAAGGTTTCGATGTCTTTGTCTGCATCGTCCGTAAAGACGTTGTTTTGACGCCAGAAGCTGAAAAAACTCTGGAAGAAAGCGGCTTTTTGTTCTGGGTGTGGTTGGGTCCTCTTAAGTTCGATAGTCCCCGTTTCGATATTCGCTGGCCATTAGAGCTTTGCCGGGATGAGGGAAGGCTTGAGGCAATTGTTAAGAATTTTTGCCGGCTGGCTGAACGGTTGAAACGACAAAAAGAAATGGCTTCCTTGCTGCTACACGATTTGCGCACGCCATTACAAAATTTGAATAGTTATGTCGAACTACTCAGTCAGAATATCTTTGGGGAGTTGAACAAGGGGCAGCAAAAAATCATTAGTAATATTCTTTTGCAAAGCGAACTGGCCGAAGAGCTGCTGCAGGAAATTACGGATATTTTTAGATTCAAGCGTCGAATGTTCGAATTGCCCAAGGAAAGAGTAAATCTGACGTTGCTTTTAAACCAGGTTATTCGCTCCTTGTGGGGGATGGCGGACAGAAAGAACATCAAGCTGCAAACCGCCATTCAGCAAAACCTGCCGGAAGTGCAGATTAACGTTACGGCCATTAAACGCGTATTGTTTAACCTGATCATGAACGCTATTAAGTTCACCCCCCAAAACGGGACGATTCGAATTCAGGCCAGGCTTTTAAACAAAACGCCGCGCTCCGTGCTTGTGCAGGTTATTGATTCCGGACCGGGCATCCCCGATGAACATATCCCCAGAATTTTTAACAAGTATTTTCGCCTGGAGCAATCCCGCGAGCAATTCAAAGGAAGCGGTCTGGGACTTTATATCGCCCGAACATTAATCGAAGCGCATCAGGGCAGAATTTCAGCCTACAACAATC
Organism: Caldithrix abyssi DSM 13497; assembly: GCF_001886815.1. Classification (GTDB taxonomy): domain Bacteria; phylum Calditrichota; class Calditrichia; order Calditrichales; family Calditrichaceae; genus Caldithrix; species Caldithrix abyssi. The sequence goes on along the minus strand of NZ_CP018099.1, from coordinate 4,007,006 downwards.
GCGAAGGGGGTTCCACCTTTTACTTTACCCTGCCTATTGAATAATGTGTAAAGAAAATTCGGCAAAATTGCCGAATAATTCGACCCTTTCTGCGAGTTTTAGTAAAAGAAGAGCTCTCCAGCAGAACGGACGCAATATAAAAAACGTTGGTTTAGAATACTTTCTTCCAAAAATGTAATGCCTTAGCGTGCGAAAATTTTTGTGCTGCTGGATTGGTTGAATAGTTTATTAGTTGAATGGTTGAATGGTTGAATGGTTGAATGGTCGCCGACTGTCATTCCTTTTCTCGCCTTTGCAAGAAACTGGCCAGCGAATAAATCACTTACATCGTTGGAAATAACCCCTAACGCTCAACTTCCCACTCTCCCAGACTCTTTATCTTGGAAAGGGGGGAGGGCATTGGTTGCGGCTACGCTGCCTTGGATTAATTATTTTTTGCATGGTATGGCCCTCATTAGGTGAATCGGCATTCGGGATGACAGGCCGCTGACCATTCAACTCTTACACTCTTAACTCATCCACGGGCCGCCCCTCACCCGGTAATGCGAGCAGGTGATGGCACGTTATTTGTACGGTTTACGGCAAATTCCAATGATTTAACAAATTATAAGGAGAAATTGACATGCGTAAGATTGTTGCTTTGAGTGTAAGTTTACTGTTTATATTTATGACCAATGCTTTTGCCCAGCCCGGAACGGGAGGCCGTACCATAGATGAGCGGCTGGCGCGATTAACCAAAACCTTAAATCTCGATGAAGACCAGCAGACGGAAGTAAGACAAATTCTGGAGAATCGGGATAAAAACGTTAAAAAAGCGCTTGAAGCAAACCGCGGTGATCGAAGAGCCATGCAGGCGGCCATGCGCGATTTAACCGACCAGGCCAATTACCAGATCATGAACATACTGCGCGAAGAGCAAAAAGTGAAGTTCAAAGAATATTTAAAAGAGCAAAAAAAGCGTCAGGAAGACAGACAAAACCGCCCCAACAAAAGAGGAGGCGGTAGAAGATTTTGAAAAATTGTCTGGCGTCCGGCGAATATGAACGGTCGGACGCCAGGTAATTACAATACCTCATCGACAGGCAGAAATCTGATTTGTTCCTGGAATTTAATGGGAACTTCCACTTTTAACGCCTTTTGCGATTTGTTTTCCAGCGTTATCTTGCTTTTAATATACGATAGCCTTTTAGCCGCAAGAATCCATCCTGTGCGGGGATCGATCTCAAAGGAGGCGGTTTCAATTCCCCACACATGGTATTTGCTTTTTAATTGAGGTAGCTCGGGCGTATCGCCGGAATCGGGCGAGGAAATTTTGGCGTACAGTTCAAGCACCGCTTTTTCAGGTGTGTATTCAATTAACTTCCAGCTTTCTTTCTTTTGATGGGCAACAGGCATATCGAGCTTTAACGTCCTTTCCCAGGTTTCGTTAAGTTTAATTTTTTTATCAGGAAAGATATTGAAAACCCGGTTGTAAGCCGCGCGTAATGTGTTTTCGGAATAAAACTGTCTGAAGCCCTCTTTAAAACTTTCCCGCATCTTTTGATCGCTAACGCCCAGCGAATCGAGCATATGTTCGGCCCAGGCATCCAGCCCTCTTACAGAAAGGACTTCGCCGTCGGTTTTTAAAATTAATTGCACTTTTTGGCCGATCATCTGTCGGTAGATAAAAGACAAAAAGTTTGTAGATGAGCCAGGTTTTGCCGAATTGAACTGAAAGGTGCCCTGCGGTGTTGATAATCTTAATTTTACGCTTTCAATAGAAACATCCAGCGTGGTAGTATATTGCTGTTTGTCTTTAACAAAAAACCGGTAACCCGTGTTACTTGTAATTTCACTTTTGCGATCCCCCATCGCGGAGCTTTCGGTGATAACCTGCTTTTTGATGAGAATCATGCGAAAACTCTGACCAACCGCCGGGGTGAATTTCAATTCAATTTTTTTCTCCGATTGACAGGAGGATAAAATCAGCGACATTATTAACGCAAAAAATAAAGAAAGTTTCATGGCGTCGTCCTTCTATGTTTGAACGTAAGAAAATCGATCTTTTATGTTAAGCCGCAGCGGAAAACGAGCCGCGCAATCCTGTGTTGATTTTGTACGATAAGGATTAAAACCACGTCTATTTTTTTGTCTTTCTCCTGTTCAACGAAGCCCGAAGGCCAATGCCGAATGTAATAAAATCTTTGCCGCCCCATTGATTAACAAGATAGTTAAATTCCGGGAAGAGCATGTCCCCCTCAAAAATTGGCAAGGCTATGCCAAATGTGAAAACGGAGTAGTTAGAGAATTCCTCGCTTTCATCATGGATCATGAAATTTTTATTTAAATAATAGCTAAAATACGGCTGGATAGACCGGATTTTTTTACTGATTGTAAAACCATACTTAAAATACGGCTCGGAATAATCTTTAAAATTTTCTTCAAATAATATCCCGCTATGCAAATTCACGCTCATATCAAACCATCTAAAAATTCGAGGGGGAAGCTGATAGCGCACATTGGCTTCCAAAAGGTAAGGGAAAAACGCGCGAATGCCCGCTTCAAAATGGTGCGGTAAGCCGGCGGCAATCCCCAGACTGGGGCTGAACGCCAGTTGCTTTTTAATAAAACCTTCTTCTTCTGTCATCCACACTAAGTTATCCGCCCCGGCAACGATCTTTTTTTCGCCTTTTTTTAGAGTTCGGGCGGTGTAATAGTTGGTGGTAATACAGGAAGGGAGTAAAATAAAGATAAGCAGACATAAAGTGAGATAAGTATAAACCGAACGCTGCATTCTGTCTCCAAAATAAATGAGAAGCTATTCAGGGATGCGAGTAAAAAATTTTATCATCCCTTTAAAGCTGATTTTCTGAAGAACTTTACTAAAAGTAAATAAAGATACTGTGCAAGTCAACAGAAGAATACTGTTTAATGAATTACGACAAGAATCATGGGGGGCGGCTATGGACAAATTGAACGGAGGCTTTTTTCGTGACCATTTATTATTTTTAGGATACTTCTTCTGAAAGATCTAGTCCCGCCCTGGCGGGGTTTGAAAAATTTTGTGCTGCTGGATTGGTTGAATAGTTGATTAGTTGAATGGTTGAATAGTCAGTCTGTTATTTCAAATCTGTTTCTGCAAATGTGGTGAACTCCTACCAACCTTAGAAATAATCTTCCACGCTCAGCGTCTCCCTCTCACAGACTTTTATTTTTGGAAATAGGGCGATGCAATTGAAACTATTTTTAATTTAAAACATTCTTTTTGCTATTTGTACCTTCTCTGTGGTTGCTTACAATAATTTGTTTAATCTTTTTCTGCGAGGATTGCCGTAATCTACGCGAAAACTACTTTGCGCACGTTGTGGTTGATCTTGGTTGCGGCTGTGCTGCCTTAGAGTTCTGCAAAATGTAAATTTTAGTGTCATAGCAAGGATTCCACCCCGGCGGGATGAGAAATGACATGGATGTGCATTTTGCAGAGCTTGAATTATTTTAAAAATGGAGGATTAAATATGGACCGGCAAACGTTTTATTTTTCTTTTAATTGATTTGTTCTTTAAATTTAACCTACGCCTAAAAATACAGGAGGTCAGAAGCGTGCGAATAAAACTTAAATTTTTTGCTCTATTGTTAATAAGCGTCCAGCTGCTTACGGCGCAGAACAATAACGTGGTTATCCATCAACTGGATAACGGCTTGCAGGTTTTGTTGATTCAAAACCCGGCTCTACCCATGGTGGGAGTCAATGTAGCCGTTAAAGTGGGCTCCGCGTACGAAACGTTTGCCACCAGCGGCATGAGCCACATGCTGGAGCACTTGTTGTTTAACGGCACAACATCGCGCACCCAAAAACAACTTTATGACGATGTAGATCGCATTGGCGCCTACAATAACGCCAACACCGGTCAGTATTACACCAATTACATGATGGTTGTTCCGGCAGAAAACATTAAGCAGGCGCTGGAGCTTCAATCGGACATGCTTTTTCATTCCATATTGCCGGAAGACAAATTTGAAAAAGAAAAGGGCATTGTTCTGGAAGAAATTTCCAAGACCTTTGCCGACCCGGATGCGCAGCTGGAGCGTAATTTGAATGATATTTTATACGAGGGGCATGCATTAAGCCTGCCCACGCTGGGCACCTATGCCACCATTAAAGGGCTGGTTCGCGATCAGGTTTTTGAATTTTACAAGAATTTTTATGTGCCAAACAATATGCGCATGAGCGTGATCGGCAATTTTGACACGGCCGAAATGTTGAAAATGATCGAAGAGTTTTACGGTCGGGAAGAGCCCGGACAGGTTCTGCTGCCGGAGTTTTCTGATTGGAGTATCGGATTCGACCGCCAGCATTTAAAAACCATTCAAACCGGAAAGGTAATCCAGCGCTTTTTTCAGGGTGAGAAGCCCGTGGTAGAATTTATCTTTCCCATTAACGGCACGTTCGGTCACATCTTCTTCCGGCTGCTGGATGAAAAGCTGGCCGATAAGGCTGTGGAGCTGAATCAACGTCTGGGAGACCTGGCTGATCGTGTGGAAATGCAGACTCTCAACAGTCCGGTGGCGGACTTTTTAGAGGTGAAGCTGACCTTGAGTGTCGCCCGGCCGGACGTGGAAAAATTACGCCAGCAGGTAGAACATTTTGTAGCGCAAATGGATTTTTACTCTTCGGACGAGGCGATTGAAGCCAGAGCCAATAAAATCAAAACAGGCTTTCTTAAAAATCTGGAAAAGCCGCACATGTTCGGTATTTACAACGCGCATTTGATTGCCGTTCTGGGCTTTGATCAAATGCTGGCCTCGTTCGAAAAAGAGAACATTATTAAATCCGCCCGCCAGTTAAATCAATTTAAAATAGACGGCGTGCCAATTGTTGTGCTAAATTTGCCGTTAAAAGAATCGAAACAGGATACGCAAAAAATAAAATTGGTCACAAAGTTATTCAAGGGACAGGACGGGGCTCCCACGCTCATTGTTCGTCAGAATCCGGCCTCGCAACTGGTGGCCATGCATTACCTGATTAAACACAAAGCTCTGTGGCAGTCAAAATACGGCAAAAAAGCGGCACAAATTTTACATGATTGTTTTGCCCAGCGGCTGAAGTCCGAACAAAATCTGGCCATCAGCCAAAAATACGGTCTTTCCGTAACTGCTAATGATAATCCTTACATTCCCATGGACGATATCTATCTCCATCCGGATTTCGGTTACTTGCGTATTGAAGCGTTAAACGATGATTTGCCGGGATTAATTCACTTTCTGAACAGTCAGTTAAAAGATTTTAAACCGACCGTGGAAGAATTTCAGAAAGCGGTGGTCAAGTTTAGTCGAAAGGGCGGCATGATGAGCCGTCGCGGCGATCCTGCTAAAAAATTGTTTGATCAATTACTCGATGAGCAGGTTTACGAAACGCTTCCCTATTCGGAAGGTCCCGAAGAGATTGAATATCAAACCTTGCTGGAGTTTGCAAGCAACTATTTTCAGCCGGCCAATATGATTATTGCGGTGGTGTCTTCAGAAAAACCGGAAGAGGTAAAAAAATGGTTTGCCGAATTTAAAGGTACGCCGCTCGACCAGGAACCGCCGCCCGTGACAAAGAAGATCAAGCTACATGATCGGCCCGTAGAAATTGAAAAACAGGGAAACGGCCAGCGCTCCTACATTTTTTGGGGATTCGTAAAAACCATCGACGCGCAGGATGCGCCGTCGCTTAAAGTTCTTTCTTTGCTGTTAGGCGATAAGATTGTTTTCCAGATTCGCGAAAAACAGGGCATGGCTTACCGCATGCGGGCCGGCATTAATGTGCATAACGATCGGGCGTTGTTTTACGTTTCGCAGGGCACGGTACCGGAAAATGTGGACGCGCTTTTAAAGCAATATCCCTCGTTTTTCAACCCACAGGTAATAGAGGATTTTAATGAAGAAGCCGTAATCAAATCGGTTAATATGTTTCTGGGTCGCATGATGTTCCGACGCCTTTCCAGCATCAATCAGGCGTATTATTTAACGCATTCGTATTATTTTCATCAGAACATCAACTACGATGAAGATTTTTTGCAGGCCCTGAAACAGGTAACCCTGAAAGATGTGCGGCGCGTGGCTCAAAAATATTTACAGGTTGAAAATCCCATAAAAATTATCGTAAGGTGACACCTGCTTCGTGAAAAGGTTGAAAAAATAAATTTGAGGTAAAAGAGATGAAAACCAGAATAGCCCGCTTATTTGTTTTAATTGGCGTTTTGGCGCAGTTTGCCCTTGCCAAAGAAGCGGCCGTGCATCACGCCATCCACGCCCGCGTGTTTCCAATGGAGCAAACTATTTCCGTGGTGGATACGCTGACGCTGAATTTGGACCCGCCTGCCAGTTATGTGGAGTTTACTTTGCATTCTGCCCTGACGGTTAAAAATTTAACGGGCGGATTAACCCTGCAATTAATTGAAACAAACATTGTCGGAAGCGACCGCGGCATGGATGTGGAGGCGCCGGAGGTTTTAAAACGCGTGAAACAAAACCGTTACAGGCTGAAGGCGCCGCGGTCAAGAAAGTTACCGCGGCGTGTGGTGCTGGCCTTTTCCGGAAAAATTCATCACGAAATTCAGCAACTGGCCGAAGAGTATGCGCGCGGATTCAGCACCACCCCGGGCATCATCGATTCTCAGGGCGTTTATCTGTCTGGTTCCAGCGTCTGGTTGCCGCAATTCGACAAAAGGCTTGTTACCTTTTCGTTGACGGTAGAAGCGCCCGCCGGTTGGGATGTGGTCAGCCAGGGTAAACGCGCCACCCACCGGACGGTAGATGGCGCGCGTCAGGTGCGCTGGATTTGCGACAAACCCATGGAAGAGGTGTTTTTAATCGCCGCTAAGTTTGTCGAATACCAGCGCGATGTGGGAAAAGTAAAGGTCATGGCCTTTTTGCGTTCGCCTGATGAAGCGCTGGCCAATAAATATCTGGATGTGACCGGCCAGTACCTGGAAATGTACCGTAAGCTGATCGGAAACTACCCCTTCTGGAAATTTGCCCTGGTGGAAAATTTCTGGGAAACGGGTTACGGCATGCCTTCTTTTACTCTGCTTGGCCCGCAGGTCATTCGCTTCCCCTTCATTCTCCATTCTTCTTATCCGCACGAGCTGCTGCACAACTGGTGGGGCAATGGCGTTTATGTTGATTTTAAAGGCGGAAACTGGTGCGAGGGGCTAACCGCTTACCTGGCCGATCATCTGATTCAGGAGCAGCGGGGGCAGGGCGACGCTTACCGCAGAGCCACTCTGCAAAAATATACCGATTACGTTAACGAAACGAATGATTTTCCCCTGGCGCAATTTCTCTCCCGCCATGACGCGCCTTCGGAGGCCGTTGGCTATGGCAAATGCTTGATGCTCTGGGAAATGCTGCGTACCGATCTGGGCGATCGGTTATTTGTGAAAGGTTTGCGCCATTTTTATCACCATAACCTTTTTAAACGCGCTTCTTTTGACGATTTGCGCCGCAGCTTTGAAAAGGTAAGCGGCCGACTGCTACAATCCTTTTTTGATCAATGGGTAAAACGCAGCGGCGCGCCTGAATTATTGTTAGCAGAGGCAAGAGTACAGCAGAATAAAGATACCTTTGGTTTGCAATTGCAGTTACGGCAGGTTCAAAAGGAAGAACCCTTTCAATTGAATGTGCCGATTGCCGTTTATTTTGAAGACACCGTAGAAGTAAAAATGGCGGCGATGAATGAACGGCAAAAAGATGTAGAGTGGAGCTTTCAAAAAGAACCCGTAAAAGTGGCGGTTGATCCACAGTTTCAGGTTTTTCGCCGCCTGCATTACAGCGAAATTCCGCCCGCCCTTTCTAAAATTTTTGGCGCCGGCAAGGTGCTCATTGTTCTACCCGATGGCTTAAGCGCAGATAATCCTTACGTTAAGCTGGCCAACATCTGGTCGGGCAGCAAAAGCAAAGACGTGCAGGTTAAAGCGGCCTCAGAAGTAAACGAGCTGCCAGATGATCGATCCGTGTGGGTCTTTGGCGACGACAACCCGTTTAAGAAAGAGATCAAAACAGCTTTAAAAAATTATGACGCTCAAATCAAAGCCGATCGTGTGCAACTGGAAAAATTTGATCTTCCGTTAGCAAACAACAGTTTTGTCATTACCGTGCGCCATCCTAAAAATCGTCAGGCGGCGCTGGTCTGGCTGCGCATCGGCAATCCGCAGGCGGTTAAGGGGCTGGCGCGCAAGCTGCCCCATTACGGCAAGTACAGCTACCTGGCCTTTAGCGGCGCCGAGCCCACCAACATTGCCAAAGGTCAATGGCCCATCATAAATTCGCCATTACAAAAGACGCTAAACGATAAAAAACTGCCGCAGAATGTGCGTTTGAAAAAGCGTCCTGCGCTTGCTCAGTTGACTCCGTTGTTTTCTGCAGAGCGCATGTTGCAAGATATTCGTTATCTGGCCAGCGAAGAGCTGGAAGGGCGCGGCCTGGGCAGCGAAGGCCTGGAAAAAGCCGCCCGGTACATCGCCGAACAGTTTAAAAAGGCCGGGCTGCAACCCGGCGCGGATGACGGCACTTATTTTCAGGTATGGCCGGAAATTGTTGACGACCAAGGTAATAAAGCGTCGGTTAAAAATATCATCGGTCTCATTCCGGGTACGGATCCCCACTTAAAAGATCAGGCGGTGGTGGTCAGCGCCCATTACGACCATCTGGGACGCGGCTGGCCGGATGTGCACCGTGGCGACGAGGGAAAGATTCATCCGGGGGCAGATGACAATGCCAGCGGCGTAGCGGCGCTGTTAGAGTTGGCGCGCGTCCTTGGCCAAAGCTTTAAACCGCAGCGCACGGTTATTTTTGTGGCCTTTACGGCCGAAGAGAGCGGACTTAAAGGCTCGCGCTACTTTGTTAAACATTATCGCCGTTTTCCGCCGGATAAAATTATGGCCGATTTAAATCTGGACACCGTGGGCCGTTTAAAGGACAATAAAGTGATGATTCTTAATGTGTCCAGCGCTAAAGAATGGCCTTATATTTTTATGGGCGTCGGACACGTGACAGGCGTGGATGCCCAGATAGTAACCCCGCCGCTGGATGCCAGCGACCAGGTAGCCTTTATTGAAGCGGGTATTCCGGCCGTGCAGATTTTTTCCGGGCCGCACACCGATTATCATCGTCCCAGCGATACGGTCGATAAGATCAATGCAGATGGGCTGGTTAAAAGTGCCACATTAACGCGAGAAACGCTGGCGTACCTGAGCGCTGAACGCAAGGAGCCGCTGACGTTTACCGCAAAAAAGACCGCCGAAAAATCTGCCGCCGCCCATCAGGGAGGCAGAAAGGTGCGCACCGGTATTCTGCCGGACTTTGCTTTTGAGGGGCAGGGCGTTAAAATTAAAAGCGTTGACAAAGATTCACCTGCCGCCCGCGCAGGATTGAAGGCCGGCGATGTGATTGTGGCCCTGGGCAAACAACCGGTCGCCAATTTGAAGGATTACAGCGTGTTGTTGAAAAAACATCAGGCCGGCGATGTGATTGTTTTACAAATTAAACGCAACGGTGAACAGAAAGAAATCAGAGTAAAACTCGAAGAGCGCTAAACACTTTGCTATTTCCATTTTTTTGCAAAGTGGAAAGGCGGGATTGAAGCGCGACAAAATCCGCCTTTATTTCCGGGAAAAATGAGGGGGAATGGACGCCGTTCCCCCTATTTCTTAAACAGCTCGTCTTTTAAAAAAAAGATGCTTCAATAATTTTTGAGGGAACGTTCGGCAAGCGGAAAACTTTCTCTTGTTTAGTTTTGCGCTTTATTGTATCTTTTCAACAACGCAAAATTCAATGGGGGAGAGCAATGCGCACCAAACCGGATGAGAAAGCCCGGAAGATTTTACAGGCCGCCGTGGAAATCTTTGCTCAAAAGGGGTATCAGCAGGCCAAGATATCAGAAATCGCTAAAAAGGCCGGGGTTGCCCACGGCAGCGTTTACACCTATTACAAAAATAAAGAAGAATTGTTGTACCAGATGATCTCTGCGGTGTGGAAACAATTCAGTCAGAAACTGCACGAAATCAGCAAGGCCGCCGATCTGGACCCTCTGCAAAAGATCCGCAAAATGGTGGACGCCACGTTTGACGCTTTTACCGGCAATCCGCAGTTGGGCTTTGTGGTCATCAAAGAGCACAACGAATTGCGTAAAAAAGGGATTGACGCCTCAAAGGAAGAGTATTTGCATCTAACCAAAAGTTTTTGCCGCGTTTACGAACAGGGCGTTGCCGAAGGTTTTTTTAATCCGGGCATCAAATGCGAAACCTATTTTCATTTTGTGTTTGGCGGTTTGTACCACATCATTCACCGCTGGGCGTATGCTCCACCTTCCATAGACTTAGAAGAGGCGCGCGAGCAGGTTCAGCATTATGTGCAGCAAAGTTTATTGGGCGGTTAGTTCCCTTCCGTCAAATCCTTTACCAAACCGGCGTATTTGCGCTCAATTTTAAAACCAAAGCGGTAAAAATATTCAGGCCGGAAAAAGCCGGTGGTTACGTATTTAAAACCAGCGTCTCGCATGCGGTTGAAAAACTCCACCATCAAGCCTTCACTAATGCCCTTGCGGCGGTATTTGGCGGTGACCACAATTTTTTCCATGTGCGCGGTTTCTTCGTTTAGCATGGAATAGAACAGTCCGCCGATCACATAGCCGCGTTCCGAAACGGCAATTAAAAATCGGTGCTCTGGTTTAAAGACCACCGGTAAATTGGCTTCCAGAAAAATATTGTGCAAACGCGCGATCTCCTTGGGCGACATGGGCTTGCGCACATGAAAGCGGCGTCCGTCGTAATCTTCCATGGTCACCACCACATCGCTCTGCTGCACTCCGCTGGGCGAGGCGCTTAACCAGCCGGCCGAATCTTCCGGTTGCAAATGGGGATAGCCCAGGCGACTGAGGAAGAATTCTTCTTTTTCGTTCAGGTCGAACTGATTGCGCAGTTCAGAAAATAGTTTTAAACGCTCTTCGTGAGGAATGGCTTTTTGCGCGGCGCGTCGAATAATGTTTTTTAATTTTTTGCGCATTTCCGGAATGGAATCTTTGAACACTGTTTCCAGGTAAAAGCGAATGCGGATTTCCGGATAGCGCTTTTCGAATTTAGAAAGCTGATAGGTTTCGTACAGCTCGTTTAAGGTAAATAACTGGGCCGAAAAGTCGGCGCGCGGATTAAGGTTAATCCAGCGTCTGAATCGTTGAATGGCAAAGTAGAGGTTGCGCGGAATAAAACCGTCTTTTTCCACCTGGCGCAAAAAGGTTTTCAGGGCCTTTAAAAAGCCCTGTTCCTGAAGTTGCTCTGCCTGTTCATTAAGCAAAGCGCGCAGTTGTTCCAGAGCTTTACTTTCGCCTTCGGCGTCAAGAATTCCGCTAAAGATATAATGCCACAATTTTTCATCTTTTAAGAACGGATAGGCTGCGATCTGCGTTTCGACAAACTGCCGATAAAAATCGGCGATTAAGGCCAGCAGGCCATCGGATTTTTTTCGGTTGCGGATGGAAAAAATCCGCACGCCGGTTAAATAATCGTGCGCAGGGATCATGATATTCGCCGCGCTTTTGTCTTCAATTTCCAGCTGGTAGCCCGTACGACGCCAGAAGCTAATATGGGCGGAAATGCCCGACCAGACGAAGTGCGGCCAGAGAACTTTTAAACGTTGGCGAGAGTCCTGGTTGTTGCGGCGCATTAACTTGGAGATGTACACCTGCAGAGAATCGCCGGGAATGTACTCTTCGGTCCACAGATTAAATTCCCGCCAGAAGCCGCCAAACTCTTCCACCAGTCGGATGCCGCGGGCCGCCGCTCCGGCGTGGATGAGCCAGTTCATCTCTTCGCGGATGGTCTCGGTGGGCTGGTCGCGCTCCAGATTGATTACAAAATCCGCGCCGCCCTGAAAGCGCGTTTGAACGGAAACCCGATAAACGCTGTGCCCGGGTTCATGGAATAAGGTGCTGATCCACACTCCGCCAGGAGGGATGTCGTACAATCCTGCCAGAATGCCGTCTCCCAACAAAAACAACGCCTCTCTGATGATCGGGCGTTCGGTGATGGCTTTAAGTAGAAACGCCTTATCTTCGGCCGGAATATCTTCTTCAAAAATAACCACATCGCTCCAGCGGTACTCTTCGCCGGTTTCCACATCAATGGAAATTTTCTGGTTCTCGCCGATCCAGCGCCGAAAGCCTTCGAGTAACTTAATGCGCACCTCCGATGCCAGTTCGGCCAGACCGGGGATGTCTTTTCTCAATTGATATCTGACGATGCACTGCCGAATTTGTTTGTAATACATGGGATGTAGTACGCCGATTTGACCCAGTAAATGCAATAGCGGGGCAATGCCGGTCTGGCGGATCGCCATTCCGCCTTGCATTTTGTTGATCTCATTTTTAATCAGAGAATGAATCCCCTGCAGAACCTCTACATCGACTTCCAGTTTGTCCGCCACTTCGGCAATAAAGTCCGGCGTTAAAAAACGAAAATTGAAATCCACATAGCGCGCCAGGTAATCTTGAAATGCCCATCCTTTAAACAGGGAAAGCCCCAGGCGGAACATCTGTTGCAAGGCAGAAACGCTCCACACATAACGCGGGTAGCCGATGATTTGCCTGAGTAAGGCGTACAGCGACTGCTGCGGATCATCTAAAATGATTTTTAAATAGGCAATGCCCTTTTCAATGGCTGCTTCATCTTCGCTTTGAATATGCAGCAGGGCCAGATGGACGCCGTTTAAGCTGACCTCTTTCAATGTATTAAGATGAAGGAACTCTTCCTGTTCCCTGGCGGTCAGGTCGATGGGGTGATAATAGCGAACGATTTGCAGGGATTCGCTAAAATTATCCAGCCGGTACCAGTGAAAGATTTCTTCTCCGGTAAATTCGATGATGGCGCGGTTGCCCAGCCAGTACAGGGGGTTGGAGAACACGATTTGCAGGTCGATAAAGGGCCTGGTAAAGCGGTAAACGTAATTACCGATTTGCAAAAGGTCTTGGTCTATGCGCTGCAGGGGCAAAACGCGGCCATATTCAGGCACAATCATTCCGTTTTCGTCCAGTTGAATATCTTTAACCAGATAGCTCTTTTCGCGCAGAAACCAGTTTGGAATTTGCAAGGTTAAGCCCTGCCATTTAAAATCGATAAAGCTCTGTTCGTACATGGCTTCGATTAAATGCGCAAAATTTTTTTCGATGACACGGCGCTTAAAGGTTCCTTTGGGAGTTAATTCGCCATGCTCGGCTGAAAAAGGGCGGTCAACAATTCTAAAATCGACAATTCGTTCAAAGGGCGCCAGAAAATTGTTGACCGTAACCACCAGAGAAGAGAAAAAGTCGTGGAGTTCTTCTGCATTCATTTGTCGCAAAGGATTATCCGCTCCCTCAAAATTAGGATAGATGAGAACCGTGTTAAAGGGCCGGTTATCGCCCACCAGAAACACCTGCTTCACAAACTCTGAATCGTAAAAGAAGTTTTCGATGCGCTGCGGCGCGATGGTTTCGCCGCGGATGTTTTTGTAAATCTCTTTTTTGCGATCGATGATTTCAAAATACCCATTGGGCAGACGGCGCATAATATCGCCGGTCGGGAACCAGCCGTCCACAAAGGGTTGTTCGCGGTGGCCGTAGTAGCCGATCATTACGTAAGGGCCGCGAATTAACAGTTCGCCGTCTTTCGCCAGTTTTGCTTCGATGCCGGGCAGCGGTTTACCCAGCGTATTTTCCACATAGTTGCCAGGTTCGGTCATGGTAATACCGCCGGTGGCTTCGGTCATGCCAAAGCCGCTGAGCAGTTCCACGCCATTGCGCTGAAAAAAGCGAAAGATGGCCGGATCCAGATAGCCGGCGGCGGAAAGCCCCCAGCGCAATTGGCCGCCGGTTACTTCTTTTAATGTTTTAAGAATAAGCCGTTCGTCGTCCAATTCTACATCCACGCGTCGGGCAATGTATTCGTACAGTTGCATCCACTTTTTAGGAATGCTGATGAATATGGTGGGCCTGACCAGTTGCATGTTGCGCACCAGGGTGTCGATGGCCGGATTTTCCATAAAATAATATTCGGCGCTCCAGAAAACAGCGCCCATCATCTCCAGATAGCGGCCAAAGGTGTGAAAGAGCGGCAAATAGGAAAGGAAGCGATCCTGCGGCCCGATTTCCGGCAGGGCCATGGCGCGGCAAAAGCGTTTGTAAATAATATTCAAATGGGAGAACATGATCCCCTTGGGCTCGCCGGTCGTTCCCGAGGTGTACATAATGGTCGCCAGGTCGCGCGTTGTAAAACTCTCTTGCCGGGCAACGACCTGATCGTCGCTGATGTTCATGCCCATTTGAATTAATTGCGTCTGAGAAAGAATCCGTTCTTCTGTGGGCTGTTCTTTAATCATTACGATTTGATCGACATGCCTCAGCTCCCTGCGCACCTGGTTGACGATTTCCAGTTGTTTGTGCCCGGAGATCAAAAGGATTTTAGCTCCGGTTTGATTCAGAATAAAAGCCACCTGATGGCCTACAGAATTGGCCGGAATCATCACATTGACCAGGCCGCTGGACAGGCAGGCCAGGTCTAATAAGGCCATCTCCAGACTGTTTTCCATGAAAAAGGCCACCGTCGGACGTCCCTGTGGCACGGAACCGCCAAGAGCCAGCAATCCGCGGGCGTATTGTAAAATGCGTTCCCTGACGGTCGCAAAGCTGTAGCGAACCACGTTTTCGCCGCTGATCAAGGCAAAAATGGTTTTATCTGCATATAATTGAAAACGCTGGCGTAAAAGGGGAGCGATGGTAAAATTGCTCTTTTCAATCAACTGCAAAATCAGCTCTTCCCAGGGTTGAGTTTGCTTGATCTGCTTTAGAAAAGCGGGCTGGCGAAATAATTCCAAATAAAGGTGGATGATTTTTCGCGCCTCGTTCTGCAAATCGCCACTGACCGTTAGCAGATGCCGGCCGAGTAATAAAAAGGTCTGCTCAGGCATTTGGGCTGTGAACGAGCCTGCAAGGCCTGTTTTGAAGATGATATCAAACAATTCGTTTAACTCTAATAAAACTTCGCGCTCATTAAAAGCGGAAGAACGAACCAGGGTATGTATTTGTTTTTCGAAGCGTTTAATAGCCCGTGGCCATTCTTCCGCTTCCATGGCTAATTCACCCGCTGAAAAGAGTTGTTTTAAACGAGAAATATCTGTCGGTTTATTTTCCGCCATTGTTTTCACCTTTTGATTGTTTTTTTAAAATTTAGGCAATTTTTAGCGCGGGTCAAATGAATGTGCAAACAGGAAGTAAAGATGTAAGAAAAAAGATTGTTGATTGGTAAGCCAGACCGGAAAGAAGTCTCTGTTACAAACCAGGGCAGCGCAGCCGCTGCAAAAAAACGAGCCACCAAGAGCGCAAAGAAGTCACAAAGGGCGCAAAGAATGTTTTAAATTAAAGATAATTTCCATTGCCCTCGCACACGGCGCTTACTGGGGCTGTCCCAAAAGTCAAAGACAATGTATTTTTATAAAGTTTTTCTTTCCCTCACCCCCTTTAATTCCCCCTTCTCCCGAAAATCGGGAGAGAGGGGCAGGGGGTGAGGGCTACTGTAAGATTTTTCCTGTCTTTGTATAATTTTTCATTAGATGTCGCTTTTGAGACACCCTCAGCAAATCGAATTCACGCTCAGCGGTCTTTATTTAACACTGACAGCAATCTATTCGCTGCGTCATGACAGGCTGATGACTCTTCACCCCTACAACCATGGTTGACAGTCATCCTGCCTGCACAGGATTCGCAGTGACAAACCGCTGACTATTCAACCATTCAACTAATCTTCTCTGCCCGCCGCCAGAAGGCCTAATTTCCTGTTGTGTCTGCCGGCGCGGGCTGAGGTTTAGGTTTGACGTCGATCTTTACATTAATGGAGGCTTCTTCCTGCCCGTCGCTGACTTTTATCACAAAGCTGTGCGCGCCCACCTGGCCGTCGTCTGGCGTCCAGGTAAAATTCCCTGAATCGTCTATTTTAGCGCCGGAGGGCAGATTATCGCCAGAGAACTTTAAGGCGTCGCCATCCGGATCGCTTCCGTTAAACCGCAGCTGAATTGCTTCTCCTGCCTGCGCTTCGTTGCTGGTCGGTCCATTGATCGTTGGCGGTCGATTAACATTTTGCACGCTTATGACAACGGTTTGTTTTACTTCGCTTTCGCCGTCGCTGACGGTAAAGACTACCTGGTGTTCGCCCTGCTGATCGAAATTCGGCTTCCAGACAAAGGTTTGCGTGGCGGGATCAAAGTTTGCGCCGTCCGGCAGATTTTGCGCGCTAAATTTTAACTCCGTGCCGGCATCGGGGTCTGATGCTGAGATGGTAAAACGCAGTTCTTCGTTTTCTTTAACCTGCTGCGCGCCGATTTCATTAAACACCGGCGGGCGATTGACGTTTTGTACGGTGATTTTTATTTCTTTGCTGACGGTGGTGTCGCCGTCGCTTACGCTAAAGGTTACAGCGTAAACACCGGCCTGTTCAAACGTTGGCGTCCACTCGAACGTCCCATTGTCGGCGTTAAATTGCGCTCCTTCCGGCAGATTTTGCGCCTGCAGCTGAAGCGTAGTTCCCGCATCCGGATCGCTGGCCGTTACCGTAAAGCGCAGGCGTTCATTTTCTTTAACCTGCTGATCGGTCAAAGCGGTGAACTGAGGCGGACGATTGACATTCACCACTTCAATGGGCACCGAAACGCTGGTCTCTTCTTTACCGTCAGTCAGTTTAAAGGTAACCTGGTAGTTTCCGGCCTGCTCAAAGGTTGGCCTCCAGGTAAACATTTGACTGGCCGCATCAAATTGCGCGCCTGTGGGTAAACCTTCCGCCGAGTAAGTCAGGGTGTTGTCGGTGTCTTCATCGCTGCCAGTTACTTTAAAACTGAGGGTTTGATTTTCAAAAACTTTTTTCGCTTCAATGGGCTGTAATTGCGGTGGGCGATTCAAGTCATCGATGGTCATCGATACGCTCTGTTCGGCAAATAAGCCGCCGCTGTCCGTTACTTTAAACTGCAAATTGTACGCGCCGGCCTGCAAAAAGTTTGGCGTCCAGCTAAAGGCTCCGCTCTGCGCGTCCAGCACGGCCCCTTCCGGCAGGTTGGCGCAACTGTAAACCAGCTTGCCGTCATCCTCTTTATCCGGATCGCTGCCTTTTAACTGAAAGGTGATCGGCGAATTTTCCACGCCCTGAATCGGGGGGATTGGCTCCAGAGATGGCGCGCGGTTCACATGATTCACTGTAATGCTGAACTGCTTTTGATCGGATAAATTGCCGCTGTCGGTGACTTTAACCGTGATAGCCGAATAAACGCCCGATTGTTCAAAGGTGGGCGTCCAGGAAAAGACAGCGTTGGTGGAGTCAAAGGTCATGCCCTGGGGTAGATTCGTCGTGCTAAAATGTAATTTACCTTCATCTTCTTTGTCCGGGTCTGTGGCTGTTACGGCTAATTGCCAGGGCTGATTTTCGTCGATGGTTTGATCTGCAATGAGTTGTAAAACCGGCGGACGATTGACGTGATTTACCGTAATTTGCAAAGGTTGCTCCACGGTAAATTCGCCGTCCGTAACCTGAATGGTCACTGTGTAAACGCCTGACTGCTCGTAGGTCGGCGTCCAGCTCAGGGTCAGGGTGTTTGGGTCAAAGCTGGCGCCTTGCGGCAAATTGAGCGCCGTGTATTTTAACTTTCCTTCGTCTTCTTTGTCCGGATCCGTTGCCGGAATCAACTGAACGTTCAGCGGTTGATTTTCATCTACAACCTGCGGCGGCTGTTCGGCAAAAACCGGCGTCCGGTTTACATGATTGACCGTAATGGGCACGGTCAGCGTATCGCTTAAACCGGCAGGATCCTGAATGGTAAACGATACCTGATACACGCCCGATTGTTCAAAGGTCGGCGTCCAGTTGAATTTCCCGCTGGCCGGATCGAAAACGGCGCCTTCGGGCAGATTCAGGGCATTTAACGTTAATTTGCCGGTATCTTCTTTATCCGGATCGGAACCGGCGACCGTAAATGTTAGCGGTTGATTTTCATCCACCGTCTGCGGCGCGAGTTCGGCCATAACCGGCGGACGGTTGACATGGTTTACGGTGATGGTTGTGGATTGGCTGTCGCTTAACCGGCCGTCACTGACCGTAAAAGTGATTTTGTAAACGCCGGACTGGTCGTAGGTAGGCGTCCAGCTAAACTGATTGCCTTCCAGCAGGGCGCCTTCTGGCAGGCCGTCGGCGGTGTAAATTAATTTCCCCTGGTCCTCCCGATCCGGATCGCTGCCCTGCAGCTCAAAGGTCAGCAATTGATTTTCATCGATTACTTTGGCGGGAATTTCAGCCAGCGCCGGCGGACGATTGACATGATTTACCGTAATGGTTACCGCTGCCGTATCGGTTAGGCCTGAAGGATCGTGAATGATAAAAAGCACATCGGGATAAACGCCGGACTGCTCAAAGGTTGGTTTCCATTTAAATAAATTGGAATCGGGGTCAAACGTGGCGCCTTCAGGCAGATTTTCGGCCGTAATTTGTAAACGACCGAAATCCTCACGGTCAGGGTCTTCGCCGGAAACCGTAAATTGCAACCACTGATTTTCATCCACGGTTTTGTCGCCCACGGCGGCAATAACCGGCGGACGGTTGACATGGGTAACGGTAATATTGACCGTAATCGAATCGCTCAGGGCGCCGGCCGTGAAAACAAATAACAAGTCTTTGTAAACGCCAGACTGCTCAAAGGTTGGCTTCCACGAAAAGGTAGCCGTTGCCGGATCGAATGTTGCGCCTTCCGGTAAATTATAAGCGGCGTAACTCAAAGCGTTTTGATCTTCTTTATCCGGATCGGAACCATGCAAGGTAAAGGTTAACAATTCGTCTTCATGGACCGTTTGATCCGGAACCTCGGCCAGGGTCGGCTTACGATCCACATGATGTACGGTAATAACAGTGGCTTCTCTGGCAAAAGCGCCTGCAGGATCGTACACTGTAAAATCAATGGGGTACTCGCCGGACTGCTCGTAAGTGGGTTTCCAGGTAAAGACGCGCGTCTGCGGATCGAAGGTCGCTCCTTCTGGCAAATTCTCCGCCGCATAAGTTAATTTACCGGCGTCTTCCTTGTCCGGGTCTTCGCCTTCCGGAATCGTAAAAGTAAGCGTTTGATTTTCATCCACTTCGTAGTCAGGAATTTCGGCGATGGTTGGCGGTCGGTTTACATGGTTCACTGTAATCCGAATGGTGTCGCTGTCGGTCAGCTGGCTTTGGGTGCGCTCGTGGGCTGTAATAACGATTGGTCCGTAAACACCGGATTGCTCAAAGGTCGGCCGCCAGCTAAACACACCGCTGATGGAATCGAACTGAGCGCCTTCCGGTAAAAATGAGAGCGAGTAAAAGATTGCGTCGTCATCAGGATCAAATGCCTTTACCTGAAAAGTTAAGGTCTGATCTTCGTCCACCACCTGATCCTGTATATCGGCCAGCACCGGCGGGCGATTGTAGCGCAATACCAGCGTTGCCGAGTCGGCCGCTGTATAAACATAAATGTCCTTTTTCAGAGCGTAGTAAATATGAGAATTGGATTTGTACTTACCGATCAAAAAAGGCTCGCGCGGATTTTGAACGTCCACAAATTGCAATTCTCTAAGCACGTCGTTGCCCACAAACACCGTTGAGCCGCTTTTGTAGGAGCTGTAGGCATAACCTTTTAAATTTACTGTACGGATGTGCTTTGGTTTGGCTGGCTGGCTGACATCCAGCACGGTTAAACCGGCGGGGCCGTTGGCGGCATAGGCGTAATTATCTTCAAAAAAGATGCTGCGCGTATATTTTAGCGCTTCAAGCTGGCCGCCTGTGGCCAGCGGTGCGGTGGGATCGGTAACGTCGTAAACCAGCAATCCTTTTCGTTTGTCAATGAGGTAGAGATAATTCTGGATTAAGCCGACGCCCCAGATGAAACCGCCGGTCTGGATCCTTCCGACAAGCTGCGGACTTTTGGGCTGCTGAACATCATAGATCATCACCCCGGAATCGGCCTCGGCAATGTAAACATAGGGCAGGTTGGCCGTCACCCAGTAAGACTCGGCTCGTGGGCGAATGCGGGAAATCTTTTGTGGCGCCGCAGGATTGGCGATGTCAATAATCCACACGCCGTCCAGGCGGCAGGACATAAAAGCCAGGGAGTCCGTTAAATACACATTTTGCGTGGGCGCAAGATTTTCCGGATAAATTACGGCAACCTCTTGCAAATTTTCAGGATCAGAGATATCCAGCACCTGCACACCAACATATTCATCCACCACAAAGAGATAATGATCTTTTATGGATAATTGTTTTAAGCCGTCCATGTATGGCGTTCCGTCTATGGCTTTGGGAGGGGGGAATTTGCTGATAAACTCGGCAGCTACTCTCTCCTGCGCCTGGATATGAGTCCAATTTAAAGCTAATACAAAAATAATTATTTTTTTAAGCAGATTACGAGCTTTCATATTTCGCGCTCCTTTTTAAGATATTGCTGAGGCATTGCAAACATGAGCAATATATATTTAATTGATTTTTAAATCAAGAAAACAACCTTTGTCAAAAAATAAAAGTAACAAGCTGACGCGCTCCTTTCATCCTCAACCAATCAAATGGTTATTTTCGAACCTAAATGTGTAATTCTTTAAATATTTTTCTGTTGATGATGTTATTCCGGCCGGACGGCGGTGTGGGCCAGAATCCCTGTAGAACCGGGGGGAATAGCAACTGCCGTTTATCCCTGATGGGCGGGAATGAAACTCTGATGATGTGGAGGAATTTCTGCTTGCGAGTCAAAGAGATGTTCGCTGGAATCCCTGCCTTTGCGGGAAGAACAATATAAACAAAAAAAGGCCGACGTGCGGCCTTTTTAAGTCTTGTTTGCAAATTAAAAATTAAGCGGCTTCGATACCTAAAACTTCATTGATGGCCTGCTTTAAAGTGTCTTTTGGCAGAGCGCCAACGGCCATCTGCGGGCGATCATTCATCGGCACAAATAAAATCGAAGGGATGCTGCGAATGCCAAAAATGGCTGCCAATTCCTGCTCGACTTCGGTATCGATCTTGTAAAAATCAACTTTGCCCGCATATTCTTCAGACAACTCATCTAAAATGGGCGAAACGATTTTACAGGGCTGGCACCAGTCCGCGTAAAAATCGATGATACACGGCTTATCGCCTTCATATTTCCAGTCCTGATTTTCTTCGTAATTGAAAACCTTTTTCAAAAAATCTTCTTTGGTTAAATGTTGAACCATTTAAAACTCCTATTGGTTAGATAAACACTATTGTAAACTATTTTAATTAAAAAATTATTTCTGTATTCGATGCATGAGCGTTAAGAAAGATACGGATTAGCAAATAAAATTTTAAAAGAACATATACCATTAGCATGGAACAAATAATCTAATAACACAAGTGAATAAATCCAAAAATTATTTTGACGGCATTAGCAACAACCAGATAAACTTAAGCAGACACGATTTTGCTATTAAAAAGAAATCATCAATCGCAAAGGCGCAAAG
The DNA here is from genome assembly GCF_001886815.1 of Caldithrix abyssi DSM 13497. Taxonomy (GTDB): domain Bacteria; phylum Calditrichota; class Calditrichia; order Calditrichales; family Calditrichaceae; genus Caldithrix; species Caldithrix abyssi. The sequence goes on along the minus strand of NZ_CP018099.1, from coordinate 3,985,486 downwards.
AATGTTAAAAATTAAAAATAGTTTCTTGTTTGCCGTAATTGCCCTCACCCATTCTCCAAGAATGGAAGTCTGGGAGAGTGGACGCTGAGCGTGGGCGGTTATTTCCAACGGTGCAAGGGATTTCCGTGCTGGCCAGTTTTTCGCAAAAGCGGGAATAAATGACAGGCTGGCGACTAATCAATTTGAACCATGATTTACTTGATTTCGGGATTTCCATGATTTGCTTTTTGAGCTTACAAAATTTCGTCTTAAAATTGAGTGTGAACTTTCACGAGCAAAAAAAATCAGGTTAATCCTGTAATCATATTAATCAAGGTTCAAAAATTATCACTAATCATCTAGGGCAGCACAGCCGCAACCACAATATTTTGCAGGGATTTAAGCAACCACAGAGAGCGTAGAGAAGTCGCAAAGGGCGCAAAAAATGAAAAAAATAGTTTCTTGTTTGCCGTAATTGCCCTCACCCATTCTCCAAGAATGGAAGTCTGGGAGAGTGGACACTGAGCATGCGCGATTGCTTCCAACGGTGCAAGTGATTCCCGTGCTGGCCAGTTTTTCGCAAAAGCGGGAATAAATGACAGGTTGGCGGCTAATCAATTTGAACCATGATTTACTTGATTTCGGGATTTCCATGATTTGCTTTTTGAGCTTACAAAATTTCGTCTTAAAATTGAGTGTGAACTTTCACGAGCGAAAAAAATCAGGTTAATCCTGTAATCATATTAATCAAGGTTCAAAAATTATCACTAATCATCTAAGACAGCACAGCCGCAACCACAATATTTTGCAGGGATTTAAGCAACCACAGAGAGCGTAGAGAAGTCGCAAAGGGCGCAAAAAATGAAAAAAATAGTTTCTTGTTTGCCGTAATTGCCCTCACCCATTCTCCAAGAATGGAAGTCTGGGAGAGTGGACGCTGAGCATGGGCGGTTATTTCCAACGGTGCAAGGGATTCCCGTGCTGGCCAGTTTTGCGCAAAAGCGGGAATAAATGACAGGCTGGCGACCATTCAACCAATCAACCATTCAACTATCCAACTCTTACGCTTTAACTTTTGGGTTGAGAAAGCAGTTTGTCCGGGCTCGATTGTAGAATGCTTTCCAGATCGGATTGGCCGTTAAAGTATTCGCCAAAGTTATCGATCAGTTGTTCTATTAAAAAATGCGATTCTTTTAAGAATCGTTCTGCCGCGCAACCGCGCCGATTGCATCGACGACAGGGCACGCTTAATGTACAACCAATCTGCTTTTTGTAATCGGTTTCCAGTTCAACAAGAGCTTCTTTAAAATCTTTAATAAAGTTTTGATTTCGGTCGTACAGACGCGCCAATTTCAGAGTTTTGCGCTGAAGCATTTCCGACAGGTCCTTAATGCGACCCAGGTAGATGCTTAAAGCGCTTTGCCAGATTTTATGCGCCTTTTGACGAATGTTGCTTTCCACGTCTTCGGACGTGCCCGGGCGCAGGGTTAAATGGTGAAGATCTTTTAGATTTAGAATCTCTTCAATGCTGTCATTAACATATTCCAGTTCGGTTAGAGTGCGGGCGCTGGTTTCGTAATAGATGGTATCGATCCAGCCCTGGAATACGCCTTTGATGCTGGAGGTGACATCGCGCAGCGTGTTCAACTCGGAGTTGACCGTATGTTCCAGCCTTTCTTCGTATTTATTGATCTGTTTGTTGACAAATTCCAGGGAGTTTATGACGCCTCGAAAGTCGTTGATTTTGTCGTAGCCTAATGATTGAAAAATAATATCGATATAGGCCTGAACCGTTTTTTCCATTTCGTGGAGGGCTTCTTTCAGACGTTTGGTTTCCAGCAAGCGCAGCTCCTGTACTTTGTTGACAATGTTCTCGTCAAAATGATTGTCCAGAATGTGGATGATTTCCACGAATATTTTGCGCGGTGTGGTAATATCGCGGGCAATTTCCAGAATATCTTCAACCGAAAGGATTTTACTGGCCAGCGCTCTGATTTCCGAATCCTTATCGATATGGCAGTAGGCTAAGATCAAAATGTTGCTGAAGTTGGCCAGGTCTTCGGCACAATCTTTAACGATATTTAACCGTTTGCGCATCAGTAATTTCCACAGGTACTCGTTGTGGGGCAGGAAGATGCTCGGATCGTTGGAATAGCGCAGGTTGCCCGTTTGCCGTCGTTTTTGCAGGATTTCTAACAAGAAAGTAATGGCTTTAAACTGTTGCAGAGCGCTTTCAAAATAGGAAGCATTCATCGCCGCAAAAATGACGCGTTTCAAAACTTCCTGGTCAACGCGGCGCAAGGTGTTAAAAACCGTGCGTTTAAGCAGCGATTCTTCTTTATAAAGAAAGGGCAGAATGGCCTCAACATTCTTTGGCGCTGCCGGGTGGCGCACCAGGCGTTGCAGTAAAGACAATTTGAGAATTTGATCTTTTTTGCGGTTCAGCGCCTGCCGGGCAAGACGCAAAAAATGTTCGTCCCGCCGTCCGCGTCCCCGTTTTTGCAGTAATTGAATGTAGCGCACCAGCATGGTTAGTGAAATGGCCGGATTGTTTAATACCTCGACAAAAACTTCGGGATCGTCTTCGAACATTAGTAAAATAAATATGTTGTGCTTGGACTCGTTGCGCGCAAAGGCTTTACGTTCCCGTTTTCCGAATCCCAGCACATCCTGGTATTTGCCGACCAGCTGCCAGTAGGTGGATTGATAGACGATGTTTCTGACCTCTTCGTGTTTATCGTGCGCCAGCACATTTAAAATGGCGGGGAAGTGGCAATTGGCGGCGATCAACTTTTTAGAAAGGATGACTTCGTCTTCCGCTTTGTCGAACTGCAAATAGATGTGCGTGGGGATGGGCGGCGTTTTGCGAAAATAGCGCTGCATAATATAATTGAAATAATGAACCTCGTTCTTGAATTTGAATTTACCTACTTTCATCAAACCTCATTTTCCTTCCAGCGCTATGGAAAGGGCGGTTGTTAGTTTTAAAATATCCTTATTCGTTTTTCGCAAGCGATCGGCTAATTCGCCGGCCATATTTTTGAATAATTTCATTCCTAAAGTGTGATCGCGCTCGACAATGGAATCGAACTCCTTTTTGCCAATGCTGGCTAAAATGCTTTCGGTGCGCGTAATAATGCTGGCCGATCTGATCAGGTTATCGCGCAGCATAACCATTTCACCAAAAAATGGGAAATCTTTTTCGCTAAAGTGTAGAAGCGATTTTTCCTGTTTATTAAGCACGGGCAGCCACTCGGGTAAAATTAATGATTTGGATATTTCGACTGCTCCTTTGATTAAAATGAACATCTTATCGCCAACCGATCCTTCTTTCATGATATATGTATCAGGAGGAAATCGTTCCACCTTCATTTCGCTTAAAACGGTTTTTATCTGCTCATTATTTAAATCGTAGAATAAACGAACTTGTTTAAAGTATTGGAGGTTTTTGAGTAAAAACGGATCAATTTTTTGTGATATCATGATTCTTTTCTTTCTAAAACTAAGTAAAACTGGGATTTGGTTAAAACCGTAGAAGCATCCGGCGCCAATTGGGTTTTTACCTGTTTTTCTTTCTCCGTGCCCAGGCCGGCTTCTTTAAATTTGCGCATGATAAACTCGTCGAGATATGAATAGTCTGCGCTCAATAAATTGCTCAGGTCAAACGGTTCGCTTATTTCGACCAGCCCGATTAAGATGTTGGCCGCACACGACTGCTGGCAATATTCTTTGAGCTCCTGATAGGTTTTGCCGATCAAATGCCCGGGCAGCGGATATTGGTTAAGCTGCACCGGCGAATCTTCGCTAAACACCTGCTCCCAGAAGCGCGGCACACCCGGCGCCAGCACATGGTTGGCCAGAATCTGGCCGGTATAAGCGTCGCTGATCACAATTTCATCTGCCCGCGCTTTGTTTAAATGGGCATAATTCTCCGCATCCTGAATATGGGCGATTACGCGAATTTTGGGGTTTAATGTCTTTAACGTGAGCGTGGATAGGATGGTGCGCTCGTCTCCCTTCCCGTGGATGGGATGACTGATGTCGGGCACGATAATGGCCGCCGCCGCGTTTTTAGCCGCTGCCCGCAAAAGTACGCTCTCTTTGGTATAGTCGCCGCGCACAAAGCGCAAATGCAGCCTGTCGTAGCGGGTCAAAAGTTCTTCGATGTTTTCTTCAGGTAGCTGATTAATCAATGCCACGGCAGGAAATTCGTTCGCCCTCTTTTCCAGCAGATTTAATATCTGCTCACAATTGTTGTTCCAGCCGCAAAGCAGGAGATGATCCTTCAATTTTAATTCTTGCAAACCTTTACCCTCCCTTAATTTTTTTGCCACGAAAATGGATGAAATGGTGGCGGTGATGACCGACAGCAGCGCCACGCCGAAAAACATGACCAGAATGGAGATAACCTTGCCCGTAATGGTTGAGGGCACCTTATCGCCGTAACCCACTGTTGAAATGGTGACAAAAAACCACCAGATGCCGTCGCCAATCGACTTAAAGCCTGTGTTGATGCGCGATTCAATCAGGTAAATAACGTCGCCGACGACAAACGCGCTGAGGGCGATGATTATCGCCGCTTTAATGCCTGCGTTTTCCGTAAAAATTCGCCTGTTAGGCAAATATCTGCGAATATTCAAATGACCTCCCATCTTTATTGTTAATGGTCGTCCAATTGTAAAAATTTTGAAGAGGTAGCTAAAATTGATCATTTCTGAAGATTACTGAAACTTAGGTTCAACATACCGTCAGGTCGGTTAACAAAGAAGCGACTGCCGTAAAGTTAAGAAGTGAATTTAAAAGTAGGGGAAACCGCAACGGTAGGCAGGCTAAAGCGCGCGACCGCCTAAAGAGTTGACATCTTTGCGTTTGATTTTACTGGCGCTGGAACCGGTCAACACAAACTGCAAATTTTTATTTTCTTTCAATTAGATGGTGAACGGCGCTTAAAAATTCGGGAACCTTTTGCCGCTCATCTACAATAATCGTCTTGAATTGTGGGGTTCCATGGATCAGATCAATGATTCGTTCGGGACGGGAAGAGTAATTACGAAAGACATCGGGTTTTAATAAATCGATCCACAGAGCATTGGAATAAAATTGTTTTAAAAAGTGGATTTGCCTGTGTCGCGGGGGGCGAATAAAAAATAACTATCTTCAGGCGGTTTAAAAATCTTGGAATGACCATTTCCAGATATCCTGTAATTTTGGAATTACCATTACTAAAATTAATGGAGCGTTACATGGGAGGATCAATTGAATTTTAAATTTTTGCACAATTTACAGCATACTGTTTTCGATCTTCTCTTTTCCAATTCAAGCATCTGTACCTCGTTCACCAGCTAATTTTTATTGGGAACAGGTGGGATTGTACGCGGCTGTTTGGCCAATTGCTGTGCACGGCTTTTTTAGGCGAGATGAAGCGCGGAATTAGAGGATGACTTTAAAACGATGCATCAAACGGATTTTAGCCCGCTGTTTTTCCACGTACAAAGAACCGATTGCCTTGCCCTGCCAGCTTAAGGCGTAATATCCTTTCTCCACGCCCGGCACATTGGTCATGCCCGTATTAAACAGTTCGCGCAATTGTTCTTCGCTTACCGCCAAATGCCGTTTTGTAATCCACCTGCTAAAATATTGGATGCTGTCGTTGGGCAACTTCCAGCCAAAAATACGTTTTTCGCCCAGCAGCAATCCGGCGTTCAAAAAATTTTCCTGGGGAATGTTTTTGATCTGCGTGTTGACCATCCACAGGCGGTCGCGTGTTTTTATGTAGCGATAGCGCTGCCAGGTATCTTCCGGAATGCCCCACTGTTCGGAAATTTGCCGCAAATCATCTTCAACGTCCGGATGGTTGTAAGCCAGGGTTTTAAAGGTATGGTACGTTTTTACGGCTTTATGTCTCCGACCGGTTTTACGCAGTTTGACGACAAAGAAACCTTCCATTTCGTGCAAATGGGGCAGGATGCGAATGGCTCTGGTCATGTCTGGCGTAAAGCTTTTGTTTTGATATTCGGTCAGGCCGGGCAGGAACAGCTTATGGATTTCAGGCGCGATCTCCACGATTTCCAGCGGATAATGATCGAGCATAAACTGGATGAGTTCTTCGTTTTCTTCCGGAGAGATGGAGCAGGTGGAGTAAACCATTTCGCCGCCTACTTTTAGAGCTTTGTAGGCAGAAACCAGCAACTGGCGCTGTTGTTCTACAATCTTAGCCAGGCGCTTTGCCGAGAGCCACGAATACACTTCGGGATGGGAATGAATGATTCCCAGAGCAGAGCAGGGGGCGTCTAACAACACTTTGTCGAAATATTCGGGCAGAATATTGCCAATGCGTTCGCCGGGCTGGCGGTAGATGGCATAATTGACGGAGCCGATGTTTTGAATGTTGGTGTTCAGGGCCTGAATGCGCTTCATGGAAACGTCGTTTAAAACCAGAAAGCCGGTGTTATCCATCATGGCGGCCATCTGCGTGGATTTGGAGCCGGGAGAGGCGGCCAGATCCAACACCTTGTCCCCTTTTTGCGGATTTAAAACCACGGCCGGTAGTTGAGACGACACGCCCTGGTAATAAAACTTGCCCAAAAAAAAGTCCAGCGTCTGGCTTAAAGGCATATGGTCGTCTTCGATGATCAGGCCTTCGGGATTAAAGGAAACCGGGCGAAATGGAACGTTCCACTGTTCCAGCCGTTTTTTGACCTCGGCAACGGTGGTTTTGATGGTGTTAACGCGGATGGCCCGCGGCTCCGGCCTGGCATTCCAGAAACGTGTGATCTGATCTCCCAGCAGATCCTTAAGATAGGCTTTCAGAAATTTATTTTCTCGTTCCATCGATCGCTGCTTTTTACTCATTATTTTAAAGACTAACGCATATTAAGCGCCGGGCGAGCAATGGCGCTGCGAATTCGGTTATAGTACCAGCGCAACATGCGGTTGGAATTGACATGGATCAGAGCCAGAAAGAATTCTTTACGGATTACATATTTAGAGATTTTAATCTTTTCCGAACCTAACAGCGATAAGGTATTGCGTTGAATGAGTTCCAGAGTGCGCAAAGCCCAGAATAAAGGTAAGATGCAAAACAGGCGAATGCGTGTTTCTCCCTTGGGGATGGTCAGGGTGTAATCCAACGCTTTGTCCAGATGATTGACGGCATCCTGAATGAGCTCGTTAAAAAGCTGCTGAGCGCGGTCGGCGTTTTCTTTTTTAAAGATGCTTTCGCGCGTTAGCTGATATTTGTGCAGGAGCTCATCCGGAATGTAGGATTGCCCACGTCTTAAATCGGCGGCAGTGTCGCGGATGATGTTGACCAGTTGCAGGCCCTTGCCAAACGATTCGGCCAGTTGTTCGAGGCGATGTTTTACCATGGGCGTTATTTTGCTGGAATAAAAGTAAAACAATTCGGTAAGCAGATAGCCGACGGTGCCTGCCACATAGTAGGTGTATTCGTCTAACTCTTTCATCGATTTCAAAAAGCTGAATCGTCGTTTTTGTTTGGCCTGAGCGTATTTGCGCATGCCCAGCGACATCTCAGCCACCCACCGGGCAATATGGCCCTGCATGGCGACAGAAAAAGAACGGAATACATCCATCAGAATGGGCAGGTTGTGTGTTAATTTTTCGTCTTCGGTTTGTTGCGGCAAATGCTGAAGCAGGGCCAGCAATTGCTGATAGGCTGTAGAGTCGTTTTGAGCAAAAATGTTGGCGTAGAGAGTTAGCATGTGTTTTTTTTGATCTATGGTTAAGTCAGGGCTATCTTCAATTGTATCGGCAACGCGGCATAAAAGATAGGCCACGGTTACGGGCAAACGCAATCCTTTGGGTAGTCTTCTGATAGTCGGCGCAAACGTGCGCGATACCCGCGGGAGAACATTTTCGCAATATTCAATTTTTTTATCCATTTTTAACTCCGTGTTTAAACTGCCTGAATTTAGTAAATAATCGGCTAAAGGGAAAATTTCTTTTTTTTGACGACTCTGATGAGATATGTAATTTTTTCACGGCTCTCTCCAGCCAGGGAGGCTGTTGCATGGGGGGGAGGAATTAATGCTTATATTCTCCGATATTGATAATTTTTTCTCATTCTTAAGCGTTGGGCAAAATATAGAATTAAAAACGCCAAAATATTCTTTGAAAATAAAATTAATAGATCATCTTTTTCTTGTGATGCTGTTATAAACGCTGCTAAACGTTTCCCTAACATATTTTTAAATAGAACATTAATATTATGCCCAATACACATTAACGTAAATTCACTACGAACATTATTAAGACCAGATAAGGAAAATCCACGATAGCCTAAATTATGCTTCAAGTTACCAAAAACAGGTTCAACTGTCACCGAACGCTTTTTTAGTCGTTCCTGCGCCGCTGAAGTTTGTAACTTTTTCGCCATACGTTCGCAATAACTCTCATTAACTGAACGATGGATTTGCTTAACTTTCTTTTTACTGGAAATGCATAAATTAATTAAGGGACAGTCCTGACAATCATTGGAACGATATACGATCCGTTCGCTATTCCTCTCAACTGGAAAAAGCTTCTTACCCGTCGGACATTCATAGTAATCTCCCTGTTCATGATACACAAAATCACTTCGTTTTAGTTTTCTTTCTTCTTTTTGCAATTCTTCCTTGGAGGTTGGTGTCTCCTTTATCGAACGATTGGATAACTGGGGATCGGCTATTACGGCATCAATCTGCTTTTCTTCCAATTCTTTTAGGTCTGTGCTATTGTGATAACCGGAATCGGCCGTGTAAGATCGCTTATCATCTGAACCAAGATTCTTCTCTACTTGTTCTTGAATCGGTATGAATTGACCCTGGTCGTTGGGCTGGCTTACCACTTCATGGGCTACAATTAAATGACTGGACATATCTACGCCTAATTGTGCGTTATAACCCGGCCCATCCACCGAAGGCATCATGCGGGCATCCGGCTCTTTTACATTTATTTGATGTCTTGAACGATGTTCTGATTTGAGCTGTTTCTTACGCTCTTTCAATTGGGCTTTACGTTCTAATATCTCTTTCTCTAAGCGCTCAAGCCGTTCTTTCTCCGCTCGAAGAGTTTCTAAATCTAATTCATCCGTGGCCCCCTGTTCTACAAAATTACAGCGCTGCATGTATTGCTTGATCTCTGCTCTTAACTTCTCTATACGTTTGTCTAATTGATCCTCAGTGTAGCCATGACGCTTACTGCTGTGCGCTTTGATTTTCGTGCCATCTATGGCTATCTGGTTGAAACTACTTATGCCTTCGGCCTGGGCAATTAAAAGTATCTCTACAAAATATTGGTCTAATAAATCCAAATGTGCCTTGCGAAAACGACTTAATGTACTATGATCCGGATGCTGATTCCCAGTGATATAAATGTAGCGCGTATCATATTTACACAATTCCTCCAGCTTACGGGTGCTGGTAATGCCGTTACTATAAGCATAAAACCATAAGGCAAGCATCATGTCTGGGGCATAAGAATCACCGCCTTGCGAACTATAACGGGAATAAAGTGCACTTAAATCAAGGCGCGAAACCAACTCCACTACAAATCGACTCTTTGGATCGTCTCTGGCAAAATCTTCCACACTATAGCCAAAGAGATTCATTTGTGAGCGATTATAAGTAATAAAACTCATGGAATTCCTTTGTTATTACTTGTTTTATCTGTCGCCCAGAATTTACAAATTTTTTGAATTTTACTCAAACTGAATTTGCAACAGCCTCCAGGGCGGGAATAAATGACAGGCGGCGACCAATGAAGTTTGAACCATGATTTACTTAATTTAGAGATTTCCATGATTTGCTTTTTGTACTTACAAAATTTCGCCTTAAAATTGAGTGTGAACTTTCACGAGAAAAAAAATCAAGTTAATCCTGTAATCATATTAATCAAGGTTCAAACACTATCTCCAAACTTCCAGGGTAGCAAAAACGCAACGCGCGCGAGGTAATTTTCTCGCAGATTACGCCAATCATCGCAGAAAAAAATCAAACAAATTATTTTAAGAGACCACAGAGAGCTCAGAGAAGTCACAAAGTCGCAAAAACTATATTAAATTAAAAATAGTTTCAATTGCCCTCACCCTCTTGATCTCCTTTTCCAAGAATAAAAGTCTGGGAGAGGGGAACGCTGAAAGTGGACAGTTGCCATTCAACCATTCAACCATTCAACCATTCAACTAATCAACTATTCAACCAATCCAGCAGCACAAAAATTTTCGCACGCTAAGGCATTACATTTTTTGCAGGAAGTATCCTAATCGCTGCGCCATGACAGACCGATGTCTATTCAATCATTCCCCCCGCTAAACTCTGCACAAAAGGCCCTTCAGGTAAAGGCTTTCGGGAATGTGTAATTTGATGGGGTGGTCGGGCGCCTGAGACAGCCATTGCAAAATTTGCGCTTCGCGGTTGGCCTCAAGGGCGGCGTCTGCAACGATCTTTTGAAACAAATCCATTTTCATCAAACCAGAGCAGGAAAAGGTAAACAACACGCCCTCCGGCCGCAACAGTTCAAAAGCCAGGCGGTTGATATCCTTGTAACCTCTGCTGGCGCGCATGAGATGGTGTTGGGAATCGACAAATTTAGGCGGATCCAGAATAATCAAATCAAATCGCCGCCCTTCCGTGTGGTAGCGGCGCAGCTGGCGGAACACATCCGCCTTCACGTTTTCGTAGCGCTCGCTTTTAAATTGGTTGAGTTTAAAATTTTTTTCCTGCAGTTCCAGTAAACCGGCCACATCTTCCAGATTGGTTACATGTTTTGCCTCGCCCTTTAAAGCGGCCAGCCCAAAACCACCGGTGTAGGCAAAACAGTTGAGCGTTTCGCGGTCGGCGCTCCATTGACGCACCAGGCGGCGATTAACGCGCTGATCCAGATAAAAGCCTGTTTTGTGGCCCCTTTTCACATCCACTAAAAAACGTATTTCTTGTTCGTTAATTTCCAGCAGATCTGGCGGTTCCTGGCCCGCAAGCAAACCCCTGGTCGGCGTCAGTCCTTCTTTTTTGCGCACATCCACATCCGAACGTTCGTAAATGCCTTGCGGCTCAAGCAGTTTTTGCAGTAGATGCACAATGGTCTTTTTCCAGTGCTCGGCGCCGGCGCTCAAAAACTGGCAAACCAGAAATTGGTTGTAGCGATCCACAATGATTCCCGGCAGGCCGTCCGCATCGGAAGCTATTAAACGCATGGCCGTACTTTCTCGATCAATACCCGACGTGCTGCGTAAACGCAGAGCCTGTAAAAGACGCTTTTCGAAAAAGGTGTTGTCAATCGCTTCGTCTTGCTCAAAGCTCCACATCCGGACTACTATTTGTGAACGGGGGGAGTAAGCTCCCCGACCTAAAAATCTGCCCTGCCAATCCTGAACGGCGACCGTTTCTCCGCTTTGCGGTTGGCCCTCAACGCTTTTAACGGCTCCGGAAAAAATCCAGGGATGTTTGCGCAAAAGCGATTTTTCACGGCCTTTTTTAAGAATAACGGTTTTCATAAGTTTAATCGATTTTCCTTTTGTGTTTGTTAATGGTCGATCATCTCTGCCGGCTTGCAATTTGTGGTAAGCTCAAGAGGAACAGAGGAGCAAGCCCGGACAAAGCCTCGCACGGAAAATTTACCGCAAAACGCTTAACACAAAGAAGGCGCAAAGAAGCATTACGTCGCTTCTTTACGCCTTCAAATCTAAACTTTTTGATCATGGCTTGTGGTAATTAAAAATTCTCTTAAATGTTGTTAGTGTATCTGAATATAATCGCTTAACACATGAGCCGTTTCCACAATGTAAAAATCTTCTTTGTCGTCATGGCCCGATTTTTTATGGACTTTTTTAAGCTCCTTTTTAAGCGCGTCGCGTTCTTCCCGCTCTTTTTTTCGCTTTTCGATATTCAGAGAAACTACGTTTTTTTCCCGCTCTTTTCTTAAGTTTTCGATTTCTTTGAGTATCAGGCGGTACTCTTCGCTGTTTTGAACGCGCGCCTGGTGCAATTTATTTAAACGGGGCAGTATTTTATCAAGAAGCGGATCAACCGGTTCATAGTTGGCGGGGTCAATTTCGTCCCATGGCAGGGCGTTTTTTTCGCTACGTTCGCCGATCTCCATAACGTCGTAGCGCGTTGGTATGCGGATGTCGGGCAACACGCCAACCATTTGCGTACTGCCGCCGTTAATGCGGTAAAACTTGGCAATGGTGAATTTTACCTGTCCCAATTTTTCCTTAGAGTGGGGAAAGAAGCGGGAAATGGGCACAATGTTTTGCACCGTTCCTTTGCCGAAGGTTTGCGTTCCGACAATAATGCCTCGTCTGTAGTCCTGAATGGCGGCGGCAAAAATTTCTGAAGCCGAGGCGCTAAAGTGATCGACCAGCACGGCCAGCGGACCGGTATAAACTACCTTTGAATCAAAATCGCGTTCAATCTTTACACGATTGCGAGAATCGCGCACCTGCACCACCGGCCCCTTTTCGATAAACAAGCCGGTTAGGTCCACCGCTTCGGAGAGGAACCCGCCTCCATTGCGTCGCAGGTCGATAATCACGCCGTCCACATCCGCGCCCTGCAGTTCTTTAAGCAGGCGTTCCACATCGCGCGTGGTGCTGGCGTAATCTTCCTTGCCCTGCCGCATGGCTTCATAATCCAGATAAAAATCGGGAATATTGATTACGCCAAAGCGGTATTTTTTACCGTTGTGTTCAACTTCCAGTGTGTCGCTTTTTGCCGCCCGATCCGAGAGTTTGACTTTATCGCGCGTCAGTGTGATGGTCACCGGCGGATCGGAGAGCGCGGCGTCAGCCGGAATAATTTGCAGGCGGACTTTAGTGCCCTTTTTGCCGCGGATAAGCTGCACCACGTCGTCAATACGCCAGCCAACCACATCTACCAGTTCGCCGTCTTCGCCCTGGCCAACGGCAATAATTCGGTCGTTGGGGTGTAACAGCCCGCTGCGATCGGCCGGGCCGCCCGGAATGATTTCTACGACGGTGGTGTAATCATCTTCCGTGCGCAAGCTGGCGCCAATGCCTTCTAACGAAAGGCTCATACGAATTTTGAAATCTTCGCTGGTTTTGGGCGACATGTAATTGGTGTGCGGATCAAAGGTGGAGGCAAAGGCATTCATGTAAATCTGAAAAACGTCTTCGCTTTCGGTTTTGAGCATCTGTTTTTCCATGTTTTTATATCGCTTTTCCAGACGCTCTTTGATGGCCTCCCAGTCTTTGCCGGCAATTTTTAAAGAAAGCGCTTCGTTTTTCAGACGTTTTGACCACAAAGTGTCCAGCTCCGCTTTGGTCTCCGGCCAGGGCGCTTCTTCCCGATCCACCTGAAAAGAATCCTCGCCCGTAAAATTAAACGGCGTTTGCAATCGTTTTTTAACAAAGTTCAGTCGTTCGGCGTAGCGCGTCATAAAGCGATTAAAAATGGCATAGGCCGCGCGTAAATCGCCGTTGCGCAAAGCTTCATCCAGCGAATAACGATATTTTTCAAATTCATCGATATCGGATTTTAAAAAGTAAAGTTTTTGCGGATCCAGCATCTCCAGGTAAAAATCGAACATCTGGCTGGAAAGTTCGTCGTCCAGTTGTTGCTTTTTGTAATGCATCTTCGGTAAAAAGAACGATACCGCCTGCTCCACGCGCGGGTGAATGGGCAATGGTTCCAGCACGGGCGTATTGCCCTCCTCGTTCAGCGAGGAGATGGTAAAGGCCGTAAAAGCAAACAGAGAAGTGGCCGTGAGTAATATGAGCAAATTGACAAATTTCTTCATGAAGCTCCCTCAAAAGTTTTGAATACTCAGACTAAAGTTTAAAAATATCAAGATTGTACTTAATCAGGCTTATTTTTACGCGCCTATTGACCTAAGTTTTTTCATTGCCGTTAAAAACGGTGTTGTAAATCCAGGTTGTTTAATAGCCTTCTACTGAAATGCAGAGCAATAGGGCGCAGCATTATTTTTACAATCGACTGTTTGCATGGATTATAAAAAATCATAACACGCTTCTCAGTATTTTTCAGCCATCTGTTTAATGGCATCCCATATTTTAAGCGGCAGACGTTTTGTTTGCCGTCGCCTTTAATCTTTTCCGTTTATTCATCAATAATAGCAATTAAAGTAAAAAATGCAAAAAAAGTTTCATGACCGCGCCTGTTCGGGCTTTTTTGATGTTCGGATTAATTGGATCAAACTTAACGATAAGACGCTTAAGACCGCGCCGAACAGAAAGGGGATTTTGTAATCCAGCATCCACAGCAGGCCGCCAAGCACCGGGATAAAAACGGCGGCAATGTGGTTGACCGTAAAACCGAAGGCCATGGTAGGCGCAATGTCTTTAGGATCGCCTATTTTTTGAAAATAGGTACGGATGGCGATGGCAAAGTTAAAAAAGATGTGATCCAGAATGTACAGCAAGGCGATGACCCAGCGATTTTGGACAAAGGCATAGGCCAGAAAGATGAAGATCAAACTGAAATATTCCACAGAGAGCACTTTGCGCTCGCCAAAACGAATGATGGCTTTGCCGATTAAAGGACTTAAAAAATAGTTGATCGTATTATTAACGATAAACAGAACGGTTACTTCGCGAATGGAAAACTGGAATTTTTTAACCAGCAAAAACACGGCAAAGGCCACAAAAATCTGGCGCCTTGCTCCGGCTAAAAAGGTTAATGCGTAGTACAACCAGTACTTCTTTTTTACGATCATCTTTTTATGTTGAACCGGTAAGTTTTTATCTACCGGATCCTGCAGCAAGGCCCACAGGGCAATGAACACAATAAACAGGCCGCCAGTTAAATAGAGATTGCGGTAGCTGAGCAAATAGGTTAACAGGTAAATGAACAGCCCTGCCACAATATTGGAAGCCGCGCTGATGCTGCGAATTTTGCCAAACACCCACGGCGAGGTCTGCCGGTCGAAATATTGCAACGTAAGGGACTGGTTGGTCGTCTCGTAATAATGAAAGCCAAAGCTCATGATCAGGGTGGTAACGATCAGTCCAGTAAATGAAGGGAAAAAGCCGGTGAGCCCCACGCCCAGTCCCAGAATCAAAATGGAAAGGGCCGAAAGTTTGTGCTCGGCAATCAACTTAAGTAAAAAGATGGCCAGCAGGGCTAAAAAGCCCGGCACCTCGCGGACGCCCTGAATAATGCCAACATGGTTGCCGCCCAGGTGTGCAACCTCCACGGCAAAATTATTAAACAAAGTCCGCCAGATTTGCAAACCGGCCGTGGAAGCAATGGTCAGCACCATCAGATAGCGAAACATCGGATTTTTTTTAATTTGTTCCTTCAAAGACATTCCATTAACTTTTAGTCCTACACGTTGTTTTTAATGGTGGTGAAATTTGGGCTTTTTGATCATAAATTGCAAAAAATGTTTTACGTTCAAGCAATCTGGAGAAGCATCATGGCCGGAAATAGTTGAAGCAAATACCAACGGCAGGTTCATTAAACACGACAAAGCGGAGCTTGCGCTGTCGGAACTTTTTGGTCGGGCATCCTGTGCAAACGGTTTCAATGGTTCGCCCGGGATTTGGCGGTAAAAAGCAAATATCGATTTTGCTTTGTGCGGAGTCGCCGGCTATTTTATTCTTTAAAAATGTAACTTTTTGATCAAAATGCACGTATTATTTAAACAGCAAAAAAAGTGACCTAACCGTGGAGTTGTTAGATGTTTCGTTCCATTAAATTCATACTGGCGTTTATGCTTGGCCTGTCATTTACTCTGCCGCTTTGGGCGCAAAAAACAAAAAACTACGAAAAAATATTTTCCATGCCCGAAATCGAGCGCAGAGCCAGCGAAAAATACATCCGACAAACGGAGCTTCCCACACGCCGTTATCAGGATGATTTAATTATTCAGGCCCGGGACACCGTGAATTACAACATTTTGCTCAACAAGGGCGATTTGCTGATACAGGGCGTTGTAAACGGCGATGTGGTGGTTTTGTTTGGCGACATCCGAATCGAATCGTTTGCCGTGGTTAACGGCAATGTAACGGCCATCAACGGTAAAATCCGCCAGGAAGCGCAAAGCACGGTTACCGGCAACCAGATTGAGACCAATTTGAAAAACCTTTTTCCCGCGCGGGAATTTGGCAAAGACTACGACGAAGACATCCTGGAAAAATATCTAAGCCGCTACACCAGGCCGTATGGTAGCAGCTACAGCAGCCTGACCGTTCGCAGCCAGAAGGAATCCGATTTGCTCTTTCGTTACAACCGCGTGCAGGGCGTTTTTCTGGGCGTTTCCATTCCCAAAATGCTGCCTCGTAAACAGCGTTACCTGTCTGTTCATGGATTTTTGGGCTACGGCTTTTCCGATCAAAAGACGCGTTATGAGCTGGCCGTGGACCACTGGTTTTTTAGCCCGGATACATTTCGCTTTGAACTGGGCGCCGCGCTTTACGACAAAATCGAAAGCAAGGACACCTGGCTGATCTCTTCGCTGGAAAACACGTTAGCCGCTTTCTTTTTAAATGACGACTATCTGGATTATTACCAGCGCAAGGGCTATGAACTTCATGCCAGTCAGAATCTAACTGCCCATTTTAAGGGCCTTGTGGCCTACCGTAACGACCGGTACTACAGCGTGGTTAAGACGACCGACTGGGCGTTATTTAAAGACGACGACCGTTTTCCGGACAATCCGCAAATAGACGCCGGACGGATGCGCAGCTGGTACGGCGAATTATCCTGGGATACGCGCAGCAATCCTCAACTTGCACGTAACGGTTCTTTGGTAAAGCTGAGCGTGGAAAGCTCCACCAAAAAGATGAAAAGCGATTTTTCTTTTAACCAATATATTTTCGAATTTCGTAAATATCAAAGGCTGGGGCCCTGGGAGCGGCTGGATGTTCGCCTTAAAGCAGCCACTTCGGAGGGCGTTGTTCCTCTGCAAAAACGATTTCATCTCGGCGGCATAAGCACCTTACGCGCCTTCAATTACCGTTCGCTTAATGCCGGCGGTTTCGGCGGCGATCGCCTTTTGCTGCTCAATCTGGAATACTTCATCAATCCGCGCCTATTTCACTTTCCGGTGGTATTTGGAGACGACTTCCATTACGTGGTATTTTTCGATATGGGCCATGTCTGGAATCGGGCAGACGTAGCGCAAAAGGACGGCTGGAGCGAAGGATTTGAACACCTGCAGTTAAAAGATTTCAAAAGCGATTTGGGAATCGCTTTAACCAATGCTTCCGGGAGATTCAGATTAAACATCGCCAAACGACTGGATACCTCGCACAAAGCCTGGAAAGTGTCGTTTAGAATCAATAAACCTTTTTAGAAGGATAAAAGATGTCAGGGAGACTTTTGATATTCATCACCTTAGCGGTTTTAATCGGCAAGCCGGCGCTGGCCCAGCACGAGACGCTGGAGCTGCGCGATTTTTTGGTGGACGAAATTTCTTACGCCGGTTTTATTTTAAATGAGGAGCGCCCAATTCACATCGAGGCCGTTGGAGCCGGTGGCAAGAAAAAGATCACCAAAAACAAATCATTTCAGGTGGATCCCAACAACATGTTTGCCTATGCCTGGATATTAAACAGCGAAACCAGAGAAATGGTCTGGCGAATGACCATCGATAATACGCAAAAGATTCCAGGATCAAAATTTAATCGGAAGTTCGACGGCGACGTAACCCTGCCGGCTGGAACGTACGAGGTTTATTTTTCGGCATTTGTGCCTTCTTTTTTTAATATTGACGGCGGCTTTATCTCCTTAAAACTACTTTTAAAGGTCCTTTTTGAAGACCCAAAGGGCTGGGATAAAGATGCGGAAAAATGGATGGTGCGCATTACGGGTGTGAATGAAACGCTGGATAAATTTGATGTAAAAAAAATACAGGATTCCTGGATTGACCGCACTGTGGCGCACTTGATCAGGCAAAAGGACAACCGCCTTGAGCATACAGGCTTTTCTCTTAAGCAACCGGCAAAATTATTAATTTACGCGGTGGGCGAAGGCGCTTACGGAAAGATGTACGATTACGGCTGGATTATTAACGCCCGCACTCACGAACGCATCTGGATGATGGAAGAAAACGAAACCGAATACGCCGGCGGCGCCAACAAAAACAGATTTTTTAAAACCACGCTCAATTTTAAAGCGGGCGATTATCTGGTCTATTACAAAACCGACGATTCGCACTCTTACGAAAAATGGAATGCCAATCCGCCTTATGACCCCGTTTTCTGGGGGATTGTCGTCAAACCGGTTTCCAGAGACTTTGACTGGAAAAACGTCGAAAAATATGTGGATGAAAGTCAAAACGCCCTGATTTCTATCAATCGCGTGGGCGACTATGCCTACACAGAGGCGTTTATTAAAGTGCTAAAGCCCACGCCTATCCGCATCTTTGCCCTGGGCGAGGGAAGAAACGGCGATATGTACGATTACGGCTGGATCAGTCGCGTTTCCGATGGCAAGGTCGTCTGGAAAATGAACTACGACGAAACCAGACATGCCGGCGGTTCGTCAAAAAATCGACTGTTCGACGGCGTTATCACCTTGCAGCCGGGCGCCTACATCATCCATTACCAGACTGATGATTCCCACTCCTACGAAGAGTGGAACGCCCGCCCTCCGCAGCAGCCAGAAATGTGGGGCATCACCCTCTACAATCTTGGCGACAAAGAGGCCGTGCGCAAAATCGATCAACAGGAATTAAAACCCAAAAAAGTTCTGGCGCAGCTGGTGCAGGTGGGCGACGACGAGTATCTGCGCAAAGATTTTTATTTGAGCAAGACTTCATCCATACGCATTTACTGCCTGGGTGAAGGAGAATGGGATGAAATGTACGACTATGGCTGGATCAAAGACGTTTCCACCGGCCAGGTTGTATGGAAAATGCGTTTCAAAAACACCGTCCACGCTGGCGGCGCCAATAAAAACCGAATGGTCAACACCATTATTTCTCTGCCCGCCGGGCACTACCGCGTTTACTACCGCTCCGACGGCAGCCATTCGTACCGGCGGTGGAATGCCTCGCCGCCTTACGACGAACGTAACTGGGGCATTTCCGTTTATCTGGTTGAATAATAATCCGGGAGGAAAAGATGTTGCGTACACTATTAAGTATTTTGCTGCTGGTAAGTTGTTCACTGGCAGACAATTTTACCGAAACCGTGGAAAAACCTTTTGATGCGTCCAATCTGACCAAAATCATCATTTCTACCACCAACGGAGATATCTCCATAAAGCCAGGCGATTCTAATCTGATCCAGTTAAAAGCCGTCAAAAGAATTAAAGGCTCTAAAAACGAAAAAGACCGTCTGTTGAATTCGATTCAAATTGAGGCCATCCAGGAAAACGGTGTTCTAAAGATCAAAGTTAAACGTAAAAAAACAAGAGGCTTTTTCCTCAGCCGCTTTCTGGATTTTGGAAGCGGCGATTATTCCGTAAATATTCATCTAAAAATTCCGGCACACCTGCAGGTTAAGGCCCACTCGACCAATGGCGAAATTGAAGTGTTCAATATCAATGGCGCGCTGGAGCTGGCCACCACCAACGGAGATATCAAGGCGCTCGACGTCCAGCATATCCGGGAAATCCATTCGACCAACGGCAGGGTTAAAGTTGAGTTTGCCAAATTACCGGATACAGACGAAATTGAAATTAGCACCACCAACGGTGAGATAGATGTTCTTGTACCTGAACACGACACGTGCAATATTAAAGCCTTTACCAATAATGGCGAGATCGACTGCCGCCTTTCTACCGCCAACGCCGTTTCCAGAACCGACACGCACCTAAAAATCGAAAACGGCGCTCATTTGCCCACTCTTTTCCTGAAAACCACGAACGGCAATATTAACATTTACAGCAGATAGAACGCCATTTGACAGTTTTTAAAAAGCGGTTTGCAGGTGGACGAATTGGCAGGCCGCTTTTTTCTTTAGAATGCTTCCGGCGTAGGATTTTCACGTCCTGGCGGGATTTGAAAATTTTTGTGCCGCTGGGTTGGTTGAATAGTTGAATAGTTGATTAGTTGAATGGTTGAATGGCAACTGTCCACTTTCAGCGTTCCCTTCTCCCAGACTTTTATTCTTGGAAAAGGAGATCAAGAGGATGAGGGCAATTGAAACTATTTTTATTTAAAATAGTTTTTGCGCCTTTGTGACTTCTCTGAGCTCTCTGTGGTCGCTTAAAATAATTTGTTTAATCATTTTCTGCGATGATTGACGTAATCTTCGAGAGAATTACTTTGCGCGCGTTGCGGTTGTTTTTGGTTGCGGCGGCGCGGCCTTGGAGTCTTTTCCGGTTAAAAAAACAACATGGTTGGCACCACTAACCTATTTTAAATTTTATCCTGTCTTTTATGATGATTATTGCTTGCAGATTGAATTTTTATGCCATTCGCTTTAAGTTTATTCAACATTAAAAAAAATAATAACTTAAAAGTAATTTTCTATTGCCTTTCATTTTTAAATTCGTAAATTTGATCCTGCTGCCATTGCGCAGAAAAAATGTTTTTTGAAAAATGGGGCGTAATTTTTTAAGTTAATTTCTGGTAAAACATATAAGCGAGCATGGAATGGAACTCAAAGACAAGGTAGCCATCGTTACCGGCGGTCATAAAGGCATTGGCAAAGCGCTGAGCGTTAAGCTGGCGCAGCACGGCGTGCATGTTGCTATGGTCGGAAGAGACGTTGCGGCGCTGGATGCCGCAGCCTCCGAAATAAAAAAGCTTGGGGTCCAGGCGCTGGCCGTTCAGGGAGATCTGCGTGAAAAAGACGTCATCGACCGTTTTGTCCAGCAGGTCATCGAAAAATTTGGCCGTCTCGATATTCTGATAAACAATGCGGGCGTGGGATATTTTGCGCCCCTGAGCGAACTATCCATTGCCCACTGGGACGCCATGTTTAACCTGAATATCCGGGCCGTTTTTTTAATCACGCAAAAGGCGTTGCCCTATTTGCGTCAGGTTGGCGAGGCCTTTGTGGTTAATATCGCTTCGCTGGCGGGAAAAAACGCGTTTGTGGGTGGGAGCGGATACGCGGCCACCAAGCATGCATTAATCGGATTCAGCCGTTGTTTAATGCTCGAAGAGCGCAAAAACGGTATTAATGTATTAACCGTGTGTCCCGGATCGGTGCGGACCGATTTTTTTCAACACCACCAGTCTGCCAAAACGGTTCTGGCAAAAGAGATTCTTGAGCCGCAAGATGTGGCACAGGCGGTTGTAGAATCTCTTAAATTACCGGCGCGAGCCATGGTTAGCGAGCTGGATATCCGTCCCGCAAATCCTTAAATCGAAAAAGGAAATTAGAAAGGAGAGTAAATGAAGTCGAAAACATTTATCGAAATGGAAGAAACATACGGCGCGCACAATTATCATCCGCTGGATGTAGTTATAGAACGAGCGGAACGCGTTTATGTTTACGACGTGGAAGGCAAAAAATACATGGACTTTTTAAGCGCCTACTCGGCGGTCAATCAGGGGCACTGCCATCCCCGTATTTACAAGGCACTGGTCGAACAGGCGAAAAAAGTTACGTTAACCTCGCGCGCTTTTCGCAACGACAAACTGGGGATTTTCTGCAAAAAAGTGGCCGAGCTGAGCGAAATGGAGATGGTGTTACCCATGAATTCCGGCGCCGAAGCGGTGGAAACAGCTATTAAGGCGGCGCGCAAATGGGGTTACACCAAAAAAGGAATTCCGGAAAATAAGGCGGAAATTGTTGTTTGTAATAACAACTTTCACGGGCGTACCACTACCATTATCAGTTTTTCTTCGGAAAAGCAGTACAAAGAGCATTTTGGACCGTTCACCCCTGGCTTTAACCTGGTGCCTTACGGCGACAGCCAGGCCATTGCGCAGGCCATAACGCCCAACACGGCAGCAGTGCTCATCGAGCCCATTCAGGGAGAAGGGGGCATCATCATTCCTCCCGAAGGCTATTTGAAAGAAGTGCAGCAGCTCTGCCGGCAAAACAATGTGCTGTTCATCTTAGACGAAATTCAAACCGGTCTGGGACGCACTGGTAAATTGTTTGCTTACCAGCACGAAGCGGGCGTAAAACCGGACATGATCATCATGGGTAAGGCGCTTTCCGGCGGATTTTATCCGGTGTCGGCCGTGGCCAGTTCCAGAGAAATTTTGAGCGTTTTTAAGCCGGGCGATCACGGCAGCACCTTTGGGGGTAATCCGCTGGCCGCTGCCATTGGCATTGAGGCTCTGGACGTGCTGATCGATGAGAAATTGGCCGAACGTTCCGCAGAGTTGGGCGACTATTTGCTGGGGCGGTTAAAAACCATTGACAGCAAGCATATTAAAGAGATCCGTGGAAAAGGTCTTTTTATCGGGATTGAATTGAAGCCGGAAGCGGGCGGCGCGAGACGTTTTTGTGAATTTTTACAAGAAGAGGGCCTGTTGGCCAAAGAAACGCACGAGCATGTCATTCGCCTTGCTCCTCCGCTGGTTATCACAAAGGAAGAGATTGACTGGGCATTTGATCGACTGAAAAAAGCTCTGGAAACTCTGTAAGCTTACGGGGCTGTCACAAAATGTTGGAGTAGATGAATATTTGAGTTCGCTCTAAAAAGCGTAATTTGTCATTTCGAACGAAGAGAGAAATCTTATAACTGAAATTAAAATAATCTATCTCTTTAAGGATTCTCTTACTGGAATAGTAAAAAAATACCTTTTTAGAGTGAACTCATATTTAGAGATTAAATTTTACAAAGCAAAGATTAAAACGCCCTTTACTTTTTTTAAACGGGAAGGACGCTGAATAGGGAGTCGACAAAATTAAACAATAATGAAATAAAGTTGCATAAATCTCAAATTTTGGAACAGATCAGAATCCCCCAGAAACAACAAAGGGAGTCTTTACTCCGCTGTCGCTCTGTTCAGAATGAAAGGACGATGACCATTCATCTAACTCTTACACTTTTTTCTTTCAACGGTATCAGGCATTTTTAGAAGTAGCCCTCATTCTCCGCTCTCAGAATAAAGTCTGCGAGAGAGAAAGTTTGCCGGTGGCAATTTTTTGCCAGCTGTGTTCAGGGTTTTTGGCACGGGGATAGTCGTTCCGAGTGGAAGGAAAGAGCCAAACTAAAAAGAATGTTATCCCGTTGTTCATTGGCGTAAACCGTTGAAACGGTTTCCCCTGCAAACCTGCCCGAACGGTTAACCCGCCGTTGAAACGGCGGGCTATAATCATTTCATCCCTTCGGGATTTTTAAAATAAGCAATTAGTCAATCAAATACGGCGTTCTTTTCCCGACATCAAAAGCTAAAGATTCCTCATCCGATAAATCGGGATTCGGAATGGCAGGCAGTGAGCGGCCAACTGTTTAACTCTTACACTCTTATACTCTTAACCTTTTTCCGCTGACGATGGCAGGCATTTGATGTATTAGCCCTCACCCCCCTCATTCTCCCTCTCCCACAATAAGGTCTGGGAGAGGGGGACGTTACCGCTGGGCAATTTTTCCCATTAGTGTTCAGGATTTTTGGCACGGGGATAGGCATTCCGAATGAAAGGAAAGAGCCAAATTAAGAAGGATGTTATCCCGTTGTTCATTGGCGTAAACCGTTGAAACGGTTTCCATGCAAACCTGCCCGAACGGTAAACCTGCCGTTGAAACGGCGGGCTATAATCATTTCATCCCTTCGGGATTTTTAAATTAAGCAATTAGTCAATCAAATACGGCGTTCTTTTTCCGACACCAAAAGCTAAAGATTCCTCAGCCAGCCCTGACGGCACTCCATTCCGAATGACAGGTCGAGACAGAAGAGGTTAAAATAAAAACCCACCTTCGCCCATCTTATTTTTGTCCTGTTAAGGCCTGAACTTTTGCCACTAATTCATCCACCTTGTAAGGCTTAAAAATGATACTGACGGCAGGATCTTTTTTTAACTGCTCCAATTTTCCTGAATCGCTATATCCGCTGGAAATCAGGATTTTAATTTCCTTATTAATTTCGCGAATCTTTTGATAGGTTTTCATGCCATCCATTACCGGCATAATCATGTCTAAAATAATCAAATCGAAGTTGTTCTGATTTTTAGTGAAGCAGTCAAGGGCTTCCTGACCGTTTGAGGCCGTTTCTGCTGTGTAACCGTATCTTTCCAGCGCCATTTTACAAAAGTTGCGCACCATTTCTTCATCATCCACTACCAGAATGTGGCCATGCCCCGTTTTTAATTCGGATTTATGCGAAAGATGTTTTTCTTCAAGATGAATGGGTTTAACCGGAAAATGGATTTGAAAGGTTGTGCCCTCGTTCAGTTTGGAATGAAACTGAATAAAACCGCCCAGATTTCGGACAAAGCCGTAAACCATGGCCAGCCCCATGCCCGTGCCTTTGCCGCGCGGTTTGGTGGTAAAAAAGGGCTCAAAAATTTTATTTTTGATTTCATCGGGGATGCCGCTTCCGGTGTCGGCAATGGTTAATTGAACAAAGTGGCCTTCCCGGGCATCGGGATTTTTGTACGCTTCCGCATGTTCAACAATCACTTCTCTGGTGCGGAACGAAATTTTCCCCTCGCCGTCGGGCATGGCGTCGCGGGCGTTGACGCATAAATTGAGAATCATCTGGCTGAGCTGTGTGGGATCGGCCATGATCTCAGGAAGCTTTTCATCCAGCTCCGTTTCAATCTCTATGGTTTTTGGAAAGGTCGATCTGATCAATTTAATGGTTTCGTTGACGCATTCGTTTACCTGTACCGGCTGCAATTTAGGCTGGCCCTTTCTGGAAAAGATCAAAAGCTGCTGTGTCAGATCTGCAGCGCGCTGCGCGCTTTTTTCAATAATATCGATATAACGGAACATTTTGTCGTCCGGATCCATTTTCATTTTCATCAAAGAGGCATAGCCCAGAATGCCGGCCAAAATATTGTTAAAATCGTGCGCCACGCCTCCGGCCAGCATGCCCAGAGATTCCATGCGTTGAGAATGGGCCAGTTGTTCCTTCATGGCGTTCCACTCGGTCATGTCGCGAAAATATCCACTAAGGCCCACAACATTCCCCTGTTCATCCAATATGGGCGTGGCGGAAATGGCCACATCGATAATTTTTCCGTCTTTGCGTTTTGCTTTTAACGGATAATTTTTTACGCCTCCCTGAGTTTTTATTAATGTTAAAATCTTTTCCCGGTCTTCCGGATT
The DNA here is from genome assembly GCF_001886815.1 of Caldithrix abyssi DSM 13497. Lineage (GTDB taxonomy): Bacteria > Calditrichota > Calditrichia > Calditrichales > Calditrichaceae > Caldithrix > Caldithrix abyssi. Next base: position 3,960,401 of record NZ_CP018099.1, on the reverse strand, counting down.
GGCATATAAATCCTTTTTTACATTCAATTTTAAAAGCTCATCTTTAGAATCATAGCCTAATATTTCAATTCCGGCTTCGTTAATATCCAGGATTTTCCCTTCAATAGAGGTAATAAAAATTCCATCCAGAGAATCTGTAAACAATCGGCGGAATTTTTCTTCAGATTCTTTTAACGCTTTTGTTCTCGCGTTTACTTCAGCTTCTAATTGTTGAGCCAGGCGTTCCTTAATGCGGGCAAATACGAGTAAATAGGTGATTATGGAAATCAAAAAAAGCACCAGAGCAATAAAATACCAGCTGCGGTAGAATGGCGCCGGAATATGAAACGTTGAGCTTTGAACCACAGCAGACCAGGCGCCCTCTACATTCCGCGCCTGAACTTCCAGTTGATAATCTCCCGGAGGCACATCTAAGAAGGATAAAATAGGAGTGAATAATCTCGGGATATACTGCCATTCATGGTATCCTTTTAGTCTGTAGCGCAGGGCGATCTGCCGTTCATCCTTAAAGGAGATACAGAGAAATTTAATGATCAAATCGCCTTTTTTCTCCGGTTGCAGATCAAAGTCAATATCGGAGATGAAATCTAAAAAGTTAATGAGCGGAGGCCTGACTTTAAAATCGTACAGGGGTTGGTATAGCGAAAGACCGCCAATCGTACCAATCCAGATTCGTCCGCTGGAATCCTGAAAAAGGGCGTCGCGATTGCATTCCTGGCCGGCCAACCCGTTGAAATAGTCGTAATGGGTAATGTTCCCGATTGAATCAATAATTTGAACGCCACGTCCGGTACCAATCCATATTTTGTTTTCATTATCCACTAAAATGGCATAGGCTTCCTCATTGATCAGTTCTTTATCAATCGGTATCAGACTATCCTGGCTAAATTCGAACAGGCCGGCTCCCGTAGCGACTAAAATTTTACCCTGCGGCGAATACTTTATGTCATAAACGCTTTTCGATTTTAAATGACGATGGTTCCACACTTCAGAAATTTTTTGATCCCCTCGAATCACCACCACGCCCCGATTTAATGTGGCTAAAAGTAGGGTGTGATCGGCAAGAAGCAACATACGCCGAATAATTAAATGTTTTGTCAGCTCGTGCAAGTACGGATAGAAGGCATTGTTCGAAAACTTGAATAGACCATGATACGTGCCGACTAATAGTTCTTTTTTATTCAGTTTTGCAACGGTATTTATCCTCTCTCCGGGAGGCGGTGGGATGATTTCATATCTGCCGGATTGATGAATCTTAACCAATCCCATCTGCTGCGCCGCGGCAATGATGGTATCGTCGGTTAGCTTCAAAAACCCCATAAATCTTTTACGTGATCTATCCGACGGCGCCTGCACATCTCCTATCGCAAATTTTTTAAATTGTTTGCCATCATACAGAGTAAAGCCATTGTCGTGACCAAAAATCATTGTGCCCCGGCCAAATTGATTGATCGAGGTAACTTCGGTTTCCAGTAAGCCGGAGTATTCATTAAAATTCAAAAAACGCAAGGTGGGTATTTTAAAAAGCCCCATATAAGATGCGATCCACAGATTTTTTTCCTGATCCAGATAGATATCTATGGCATCAAGGGGCTCTGGAATACGATGATGTTTGATTAACACCCATTTGTTTAAATAATTGTTAAAATGAAACAGGCGAAACTTGTTCCCTAAAAAGACGCCGCCAAAACCGTCTTCAATCAATTGAAAGGGCGGATCGGCTAAAAGGCGTTTTACCTGTTTATTAAGCGGAATTTTTTTAATAATTTCCGGTGCTTGATATTCATAGATGTAGTTTGGCGTTAACAACAATAATCTTCCCATTTTCGCCGGGCTATGGGGCGTCTCTAAAACCTGCAATGAAATGATCTTTTCCTTTTCAAAGAGCGGGGGGAAATCATACTCTTTAAAATCCGTTCCATTAAAGGTTAAAAGTCTCCGATCGGTAAGAATTAGAAATTGATTGTTATTTTTACTTACCGTAAGAATTTTAGAACTTTCAGGATCGATTCTGGAAAGATCGATTACCTTCCATTGATTTTGGAAAAAATAGGCGATCTGGTCTTTGTGCGTTACTGCCAGAATAAAAATATGCCCATCAGACGAGCCAATTACTTTAAAAGTTTTCAAGGGCGAAAACAATGCAAGTGAATCGGGGAGGGAGATAGTATGCCAGGTCTTGTTATTTAAATAGCAAAAGCCCTGCCCGATGTGGACTCCTCCGACCCAAACTCTGCCGGCGTCGTCTAACTCCAGGAAATGGGGCAGGTACATCCCCATCTTGCTAATGGTTGTATCGAGTTGCCAGTGAAAGCCGTCATATTTACACAAGCCTCGTCTGGTGGCAATCCACATTTCTCCGATCGAGTCTTGAACAATGGAATAAATTTCATTGGATGGCAAACCTTCTTCAATGGTGTAAAAATGAACGGGATACTCCTGCGCCCATAAGGTTGCGCCTAACATCAGCAATAAAAATAGTTTTTTAATCATAGTTCTATGCTGCCTTAGTGAATTTACTCATTAATTCGTCCATTATTTAAAAAAGTTAATATATTTTTGGTTGGTTATTTTGCCCTTAAGCGTCTGTTATGCTGCGCGCGGCAGGCGGTGATTGCAGCCAGAAAATAATTTTGAAACTTTTGAGTAAACTCTACGTCTAACTTTTTTACTTTCAGTTTAGTTCGTTTAATCAGGAGTTTAAAAATGGGGATTGCGGAGCGTAAAGAGAGGGAAAAAGAACAGCGTCGTCAGCAAATTATTGACGCTGCCGAGATCGTTTTTTTTAAACATGGTTTCGAGACGGCTTCCATGGATATGGTTGCGGAGCAGGCCGAGCTGAGTAAGGCCACGCTTTACATGTATTTTAAAAGCAAAGAAGAACTGTACTTCCACATTTTTAAGCGCGGCGAGGGTCTTTTGATGCAAATGATCGAGCGGGAGGTGCAAAAATCGCATACCTTTCAGGAAAAATTGCTCGGTTCTTTGAAGGCGCTGGTACGCTTTCAAAAAAAACATAAGCACTATTTTGATGTTATTGAATTTTTCCATTCCATGCATCGACAAAAAACGTCAGTCAAAAAGCTGATGGACAGCCACTTAAAAGAAGAGCAGGAACGCATTAAACTATGGAGCGATCTTTTTGAAAAGGGTAAAGCGGACGGCGTGGTTCGTCCCGATCTAAATCCGTTACGCGCCATGGTTGTGATCTGGCTTCAATTTACCGGATTTCTCCAGCGTTATCAGCTGCTGGCTGACAGTCTAAAGCAGGATTTCGGTTTAAGTCAGGAAGAATTGCTGGAAGAAGCGTACGATCTTATTCTTAATGGAATATTAAAAAAATAAAACTAAAGACAGAAAGGACGTCTTATGCGTATTACAGGTATTTTGCTGTTATTATTTAGTTTTGCACTTGTTATAAATGGGTGTTCAAAAGAAAAAGATGAGGCAAAAAATCTTGAACAGATTTATGCAGAGAAGGGCATCCCCGTTAAAGTTCAAACGGTACAACCGGCGCCTTTTCAAAAGGCTTCTTATTATAACGCCATTTTGCGCGGCTTTAGAGAGTCTTCCGTTTTTGCGGCGCTGGGCGATCGTATTGATAAAATTTATGTGAAGGTTGGCGATTATGTACAAAAAGACCAGGTGTTGCTTAGCTTTCCTACCGATAATCCCGCCGCTCAATACTACCAGGCAAAGGTGGCATTCGAAAACGCCCGGCGCACCATCGAACGGATGAAAAAGCTTTTGAAAAGCGGCGGTATTTCACAACAGGATTTTGATAACGCTCAAACGCAGTTTGAAGTTGCCCGGGCCAACTGGGACGCCGTGAAGCAGGCGGTAAAGGTGAAGGCGCCCATCAGCGGATACGTAACCAAAATCAATGTGCGTGAAACAGACAATGTGGACGTGAAGGCCGAATTGGCTACCATTACGCAAACCGATCGCATGAAGGCGGAAATCTGGATTGCGGAGAGTGAGATCAACGAAATTCACGACGGTCTGCCCGCCCTTGCCCGCTGGAACGGTTTTGAAATTAAAGGCAAAGTGATTCAGGTTAACATGGCTATGGATTTAAAACAGCGAGCCTTTAAAGCCATTCTGCAATTCGATAATCCGGACAATACGATTAAATCAGGCGTTACCGCAGAAATAGAGATCGTAACGTTCGACAGAGAAAAAGCCATTGTCGTTGATCAAACAAGCCTGCTTAAAGAAGGCGGCCAGCACTATGTTTTTGTGAATAACAACGGAAAGGCCGAAAAGCGGCCGGTTAAAATTGGGCCCCAGAGCGGCGCAAAAGTTTTGCTTTTAGAGGGCTTAAAACCGGGCGATCAGCTCATTGTTGAAGGTCAATTTTTGCTTAAAGACGGCAGTAAAATTAACATCATCGGTTAAGGAGTTCCATTATGTTTCTGGCTGATATTTCAATCAAACGGCCTGTTATGGTCACCATGGGCTTACTGGTTTTTATTTTGTTTGGCGCGCTGGCTTATTTTGGCCTTACTCTGGATTTAATGCCGCAGGTGGATATTCCGGTTATCACCGTTCAAACCGTTTATCCTGGGGCGGGGCCAAAAGAAATTGAGAATCAGGTCTCTAAAAAAATAGAAGATGCGGTAGGCACCATCAGTAAGTTAGACTTCATGCAATCGTATTCTATGGAAGGGGTGTCATTTGTTATCATCCAGTTTAAATTAGGTAAAGATATTGACATTGCCAATCAGGAAATTAAAGACAGGATCAACAGCATTCTCAACCAGCTTCCCCGGGATATTCAGTTGCCGGTGGTGGAAAAGTTTGACGTGAGCGCTTTTCCGATTATGGATGTTTTACTTACCGGAAACATGCCGTTAACCGAGTTGTATGAGCTGGCTGATAAAAAAGTGAAAGATCGGCTGGCGCAAATTGAAGGCGTGGGAAAGGTGAATGTTATTGGTGGTCAGAAAAGGGAAATCCGCATTGCTCTGGATAATCGCGTGGTATTTGAAAACGCCATTTCTTTGCCGCAGTTAAGTCAAATACTGGCGGCGCAAAATCTGAATTTACCCGGAGGGCATTTTATTCAGGGCAGTCAGGAATTAAGCGTGCGCGTTGACGGTGAGTTTGACCGGGTGGAGGCTCTAAAAAAGCTGGAGATACCCACCGCTTTTGGCATGCAGCAATTAGGCAAGCTGGCAACCGTAAGCGATGCCGGCGCCGAAATTCGCCAGCGAAGCATCTTTTTTGATAACAAAAATAAAATACGACAGGACAATGTGGTTCTGCTGAGCATCATCAAAAGCGCCGACGGCAATACGGTGAAAATGGCAGAGGAAATTCGCAAAGAGCTGCCCAATATCAAAGCGGAGCTGCCTCCTGCTGCCAGCATCTCTATTATTCACGACCGTTCCAACTTTATTAAAAGCTCTGTTGAAGATACGTTAAACAACATCATTCTCGGCGTTTTATTTACCGGCCTGGTGCTGCTCTTCTTTTTGCACGATTTGCGTTCAACGATTATTGTAGCGCTGGCCATGCCCACCTCCATACTTTCCACGCTTTTGCTCATTAAACTTTCGGACTTCAGTTTAAATGTAATGACATTAATGGGGCTTTCCACGGCGGTTGGAATTCTGGTCACCAACTCGGTTGTGGTGCTGGAAAATATTTTCAGACATAAAGAGATGGGGCACCGCCGACGCGATGCGGCTGGCAAGGGCACCGCAGAAATTGCCGTTGCTGTGATCGCCTCTACGCTGACCAATATTGTGGTATTTTTGCCCATTGCCAGCATGACCAGCATTGTAGGACAGTTTTTTAAGGAATTCGCCTTAACAGTTACCTATGCCACCATATTTTCTTTGATTGTTTCTTTTACCATCACGCCTATGCTGGCTTCGCTGCTTTTGCCGGAAGTCGAGACAAAAAAGCATCGGCTCGGTCAGCGGCTTGAGGCCATGTTTCATCGCTGGGAGCAGTGGTATCAGTCGATTTTGGTGTGGATGGTCAAAAGCAAAAAGAGCGCATTCAGCGTGGTTGCGTTTACGGTTTTGCTTTTTGTGGTTAGTTTGTTTGTGGCCGCGCGGGTCGGTTTTGAATTTTTCCCGCTGACCGACGAAGGCGATATTTTAATCGAACTTGAATTGCCCCAGGGTTACCAGCTTGAAGAATCCGCCAGATTGGTAAATACCGTGGAAGAGCGTTTACGTAAACACAATGAGGTCAAGCATATTTTAACGACCATTGGCATGTTAAGCGATCTGGATGTGGGCGTCAATCTGGCCAAAATGCAGGTAAAACTGGTTGATGTAAGCATGCGAGAATTACGCAGCGATCAAATTGCCAATCAATTTATTCAGGAACTGGCGGATATTCCTAACGCCAAAATTCGCGTGGCTGCCATTTCGTCGATGGGCGGCGATCAGGCGCCCATTACCTTTTATCTGATGGGGCAGGACAATGATCGGCTCGAAGTGTACAAACGACAAATCATGGAAAAGATTCGCAAAATTCCCGGCTTAATAAACCTCAATACCAGCTCACGATCGGGCAAACCGGAGATCACCATCAAACCCTATCGCCAGCGTCTGGCCGAAACAGGTTTAACGGTTACCGATCTGGCGTTTACCATCCGCGCTGCAATGGAAGGGCTGGTAACCACGCGCTACCGTGAAGCGGGCAATGAGTACGACATTCGCGTTACGCTGGATGATCGGGCGGTCGATTCTCCGGAAGAGATTAAAAATTTAACGGTCGTTTCGCCGCGGGGCATTTACCGTCTGGCGCAACTTGCCACATTTGAGGTCAGTCAGGGCTACAGCAAAATCATGCATAAAGATAAATACAAAGCCATCGAATTTACGGCTTACAATGCCCCGGGCGTGCCGTTGGGTGAAGTGGTTGCGCAAATTAATCAAAAGATGGCGGAAATTGATTTTAAACCCGGTTACAAATATGACTGGGGCGGCGACGCGCAAATGATGGCCGAAACGACGACGGACATGTTGCGCACCTTTTTGATCGCCATTGCCTTAACCTATATGCTACTGGCGGCGATTATGGAAAGTTTTACGCAGCCGCTGATTATTCTGGGCACCATTCCGCTCGGGCTGATCGGCGTTTTCTGGGCTTTGTTTATTACCGGCAAAACCATGAACACCATTTCCATGATGGCCATTGTGATGTTAGTGGGCATTGTGGTCAATAATGCCATTCTTTTGCTCGATTACACCAATATTTTGCGCAGACAGGGTAAAAAGGTCAAAGAAGCGTTGGTAGAAGCCTGTCCCACTAAATTAAAACCGATTATCATGTCCACGGTTGCCATCATGTTGGGAATGGCGCCGCTTGCCCTGGGAATTGGTTCCTCAGGCGTGGAAATCAGGCAGCCCATGGGTATTGTCAGCATTGGCGGCTTGCTTGTTTCGGCGGGTTTAACTTTGCTGGTAATACCGGCGCTGTACTTTTTAACGACGCAAAGCGATAAAGACGCTAAGAGTGAATCTTTAAAGACGGAGACAGAAAAATGAAGCCAATAAAATGGACTCTTTTATTAACCTTTCTTCTTCTGGCCGGTTCGGTTCAGGCTGAAAACTACGACCTGGCGGCTTTTATTGAATTGGTTAAAAAAAACAGCGATGATTTAAAATTAGCCGCTAAAGAGCTTGAAATGGCCGCCGCTCAAAAACGGGAAGCCTGGGCCACAGCCCTGCCTAAAATTTCCGCAGAAGGAAATTACAGGCGTAATCTGCTGGAAACCTATCTCTATGTCGATTTTCCCACTGCCGATGGCAGCCTGGTCAGACAAAAATTTAAAATCACCAAAAACAATGAATACACTTTTACCGCCGCTCTTCTGCAGCCCATTTTCAGCTTTAAAGTGGGCACCGCTCTGAGGGCGGCAAAACAATACGAACGCATGTCGCAGTTTATTTTTCAGGCCAGCGACCAGGAAATTTTGACGTTTGCTAAAAAAGGTTTTTACCAGGCCCTGCTCTTAAAACGCGTTTGGCAGTTAAAAGAAGAAACCGTAAAAAATGCCAGAGAAAATTACAACATGGTAAAAAAGCAGTACCAGGCTGGCCTGGCCTCTGAATTTCAATTGTACCAGGCCGAAGTACGCTGGAAAAACAGCATTCCAGAAGCGCAACAGGCGCGTAAAAATTATGAACTGCTACTTTACAATTTAAAAACCCTGGCCGGCTTGGCTCTGGAAGCGCAGGTGGACTTTGTAGGTAATCTGGAAAAAGTACCGCCCATGCCCGAGCCTCTTTCATTCGACAGAATCATTGAAAACAGACCGGACTATAAAGCGCAGCTCTGGGAACAAAAATTACGACGCACGGCCGTTGCCGCGGCCAAAGGAGAATTTTTGCCGACCGTTGACGGAACTTTTGCTTACGCTTTTTCCGCGCAGTCGGATCTGTGGAAATTAGAAAATAAAAACAACAATTTTATTCTCGGGCTCAAATTATCCATCCCCATTTTTCTGGGCGGTTATAATATCGCTCAGGTGCAAAAAGCAAAAATAGAGCTGGACAAAAGCCGTCTGCGTTTGCAAAAAGCGCGCAAACAAATCGCCACCGAATTAAAAAGCATTTACTTACGACTGGATGAGGCGCAGAAAAGTATTAAGGCGGCTGAATCTGCCTTGCAAACCGCAGAAAAAGGCTTTCAAATTGCTCAGACCAGCGCCCAAAACGGCCTGATTACACAGCTGGAGCTTAAAGACGCCCGCTTACAATACGACGGGGCCAGGCTGAACTGGTACCTGGCTGTTTACAACTATCTGGACGCCTATTTCGACTGGCAGAAGGCGGTTGGCAAAGTAGATGAATTAGTGGAGTAAACTCTTAAGATATTTTTGATGATTGTATGGCGAAGTGGCTTTCGCCATACAATCTATCAACCATTTTATGTTTTTAGGATACTTCCTCTGGAAGATCTAGTCTCGCCCTGGCGGGATTTGAAAATGTTTGTGCTGCTGGATTGGTTGAATAGTTAATTAGTTGAATAGTTAATTAGTTGAATGGTTAATTAGTTGAATGGTTGAATGGCAACTGTACACGTTCAGCGTTCCCCTCATCCGGGCTTTTATTGCGGGTGAGGGGAATTGAAACTATTTTTAATTTGAAACATTCTTTGCGCTCGTTGTGACTTCACTATGCTCTCAGTGGTTGCTTAAATCCCTGCAAAAATGTTTTTGGTTGCGATTTTGCTGCCTTGGCGGAATCCATGCCTAAAAACTTTGGTCGAGCAGGAATAATCCGGAACCAAATTGCATTTTTTTTGGTGAAATATGCCAGAACGATTAAATTCAATTAAGGACAATTTAAACAGGAGACGCATGAAACGACCTGAATTACTGGTTCCGGCCGGAACATTCGAAAAAATGCAGTACGCCTTTGCCTACGGCGCTGACGCGGTTTACGCCGGCATTCCGCGCTTTTCCTTGCGGGCCAGAGAAAATGACTTTACCATGGAAAAGATCATCCAGGCGCTGGAGTACGCCCATGCCCGTGGCAAACGCGTGTACCTGACGATGAACATCTATCCGCACAACACTAAAATTCCTTCATTTACAGACATGCTCAGGCATGTGGCCGAACTACGACCGGACGGCTTAATCATGGCCGATCCGGGGATGATTCTGGTCGCAAGAGAAAATCATCCGGAACTGCCCATTCATCTTTCGACCCAGGCCAATACCATCAACTGGCAGGCGGTTCGGTTCTGGAAACAGTTAGGCGTCAAGCGCATCATCTTAAGCAGGGAGCTGCGCCTGGATGAAATCGAAGAAATACGTCAACATGTGCCCGATATCGAGCTGGAAACATTTGTGCACGGCGCCATTTGCATCGCTTATTCCGGTCGTTGCCTGTTGTCCAATTATTTCAACCATCGCGATGCCAACCAGGGCACCTGTACCAACGCCTGCCGCTGGGAATACAAAGTTTACTCCGAACCGGCGGAACTGGAAGAAGAACGCGATGTTCTTTTACCGGCTGCCGGTCGGCATTTTTACCTGGAAGAAGCCGAGCGGCCCGGTCAGCTTATGCCTGTCGATGAAGATGAACACGGCACGTACATCATGAACGCCAAAGACCTGTCCACCATTCACATCCTGGACAAAATTGTTAAGGCCGGCCTGGACAGTTTAAAGGTCGAGGGACGCACCAAATCCGTTTATTACGTTAGCGTTATTACGCGCGCCTACAGGCAGGCGCTGGATTTTGTTTTAAAAGGACAGGCAGTTCCGCAAGCCATTTTGCAGGAGGTTTACGCTGTGGCCAATCGCGGTTATGTGACCGGCTTTTTAGAACGCAATCCGCTTGACAAAGGACAGAACTACGAAAGCGGGCATTCGTCCAATCAAAGTCGTCTGTTTTGCGGAATCATCAGAAGCTGGGATGAAAGACGCGGGCTGGCCACAATTGCCGTTCGCAATCGCTTCGAAGTCAATGATGAACTGGAATTAATCACCCCCCAAAAAACCATCCGCTTTACGGTTAAGGAAATCATCAATGCTGACGATGAAATAGTAAACGTGGCGCATGGAGGCGGAAAAGATGTTCGCCTTGTTCTGCCCGAAAAGCCAGATGCCTTTGCTCTGCTGCGTAAGGTAGTTAAACAACAAACAGCCGTTCTTTTTTAAATCAAAATCAGAAAAGGAATTTTATGAACAATATTTTATTCTACGAAGCCCTGACAGACGAACAGATAACGCATCTGGAGAAAGAAAAGGTTGTGGTGCTTTTGCCTATCTCTCTTTTAGAAGCGCATGGCCCGCATTTGCCCCTGGGCACGGATATTTTGATAGCCGAAAAATTTTCACAACTGCTGGCGCAAAAACTTTCAAAAAAACATGAAGACAGCGCCTTTTTAATTTTGCCTCCTGTTCCGATGGGCGTGGGCGGTATTTCAAGGCCGGGCACCTTAAATCATGAACAGAATCTGATTAAAAATGTCATCTTTCAGTATGGGCAGCGGCTACATGAACATGGTTTCAAACAGGGGATAATCATCAGCGGCCATGCCGGCAGGGGGCACCTACAGGCTATGAGCGCCGCTTCAAGAAAGTTAAAAAGACAATTCGGTTTTGAGTTTTTAGCGCTTACCAGCTACCTGTTTATGGACGCCGGTCTGAAGAAAATGGGGCAGATGGTCGCTAAAGAGGGAAACCATCTGCCGCAATACGACGGACATGCCGGCTTGTGGGAGACCTCGGTGATGATGTACCTGCATCCCGATCAAATTAACGGTAAACATCACGGTTTACCGATCTCTGAAGATGCCGATAGCAATGGATATCGTGGCAATCCTGCCGAAGCCAGCCCGCAAATTGGGCAAAAGCTGGTCAACTTTTTATTGGATATTGCACAGATGATTGTAGAAAAACATTTCTGGCTGAAGAGTTGAATAGCCGCTGGTCTGCGGTTCCGATTCCGCCCTGTTTGGAACGGGTCGGCTCGGCAAACTCTTTACACTATTTTGCGCTGTAAAAAAAGTTAAAGAGTTATGGGGTAAATCCATCAAACGCAGCAACGACATGCTTTCCGCCTGCTTTATGAAAAATAGCTTGCAAAAATTGATTCTTCCCGCTGTGGACGAGCGATAACCTTTTGCCATTTCGTTGCGGCCAAAATCGATGGCTATTAGATGCAGCGGGAAGCGGCATGTACGGGCGGTTGCTGAACTTTACATTTGAAAAACAGAGAGACGGCCTGCCTTTTGTTTTGTGGTTTTTTGAAAAATATTTGAACTTTTGTGTTTCCCTGAGGTAAATTGCTAAAAAAAGAAGGAAAAAGCGCTTGAAAGCTTTATTAGTTGATGATGACATTAATTTAACGAAAGTCCTTTCCTATCAGTTGAAGCAGTCGGGTTATTCGGTATCGGTAGCCCATTCCGGCAAAGAAGGACTGAAATTATTCAAAGAACAAATTTTCCCTCTGGTTATCAGCGATATTCAAATGCCAGATATAAACGGCATCCAGTTGTTAGAAGAGATTAGAAAGATTGATCGCGACGCCATTTTTATTTTGATCACCGCTTTTGGCAGTATCGATCAGGCGGTACGGGCCTGCGAACTGGGCGCCGACGACTATCTGACCAAGCCGTTCAGTCGTGAACAGCTCATTTTCACCATTGAAAAAGCGGTAAAAATTCACCGGCTGGAGAATGAAAATCTATTACTAAAGCAGGAGCTGGGCCAGCACTTTAATTTTGACAATTTGATTGTGCAAAGTCCGGCCATGGAAAAAGTTGTGCAGGTGGCATCCCGGCTGGCGCAGAGCGATTCTAATGTGCTGATTTTAGGAGAAAGCGGCACGGGCAAGAACTTAATCGCCAAAGCCATTCACTACAACAGCCGCAGAAAGGACAAACCGCTGATCACGGTCAATTGTCCCTCCATACCGGACCAATTGCTGGAAAGCGAATTGTTCGGTCATGTTAAAGGCTCCTACACAGGGGCTATTTCCGATCGTCGCGGCAAGTTCGAGCTGGCGGATGGCGGCACCATTTTCCTGGATGAGATCGGCGACCTGAAGCCGGAATTACAGGCGAAGCTACTACGCGTGATTCAGGAAAAGGAGTTTGAGCGTATCGGCGAAAATAAGCCCATTAAAGTCGATGTGCGGATTATTTCGGCCACCAATCGTGATTTGAAAAAACTGGTGGAAGAGAACAGATTCAGGGAAGATTTGTACTACAGACTTTCTGTTGTTCCCATCGTTATCCCGCCGTTAAGAGAACGAACGGAAGAGATTCCGGCTTTAATCGACATGATGTTAAAAAAATTGGCGCCGGATCGAAAAATTCGCATAACGCCGCGCGCTCTGTCCCGTTTGCAGACCTATCACTGGCCGGGTAATGTGCGTGAACTGGAAAACATCATTGAACAGATGGTTGTGTTAAGCGGCAAAGACGTACTGGATGAAGAGGATTTACCGGAATCGCTCCGGCAAAGCGCTTCCGCGGATGCGGAAAGATGGGACAGCGGCGAAATATTACCGCTCAGACAACTGGAAAAACAGGCGATTGAACGTGCATTACAAATGGCGGACGGAAACCAATCCCAGGCAGCGCGCCTGCTGGAAATTCCGCGTCATGTTTTAATTTACAAGATGAAGAAGTTTGATCTGTTAAAATAATAGGCCGCTTCAGAGCATAGAAGCGGCCTCCATATTTTATCAATAAGATTTCTGGTTCAATCCCAGAAACGATCTCATGCCTTTTAGAAAAGCACGGTTTATTTTTCTATAATGGCGCCTGTCGGGCAGACTTCCACGCAGTCCCCACAATCTTCGCACAATTCCTGATTGATATAGGCAACGTCATTCTTCATTTCAATGGCGCCGCTCGGACATTCGCCTTCGCAGGCCACGCAACTGATACATTCTTCTTCTTGAACCACGTACATTGAAAGCTCCTTTAAAGTTTGATTTACTGTTTACCGTAAAGAGCCTGTGGTAAGACAATTAATATGCCAAAATCTGAGTATTTCTCTAATTAACTAAAAATAATAAAATTAGAGTGTGTTGAAAAAAAATGTTGGTCGGCCAATATTTTCAGATTTACTAAAATAGCAGTAAAAGTTCTTATTTTTGAGAAGTTCGTCGGCTTTTTTAAAATTTCTTAAAAATTGCATAAAATGTCAGATTCCAATATATTACTTGCTCACTTGCGGAGGTTGACTATGGTTAAAATAATACTGTACATTCTGTTATTAAGCGTGCTGGGAATTATTGCTTTTTTTATTCTGCTTAACAGTATTCTGCATCGCATCTTTCATCATTCTCCGGTGGAGAATAAACGAACGCCCGACGACGTGGGGCTTGCCTACAATGAAATATTTATTGAGACGGTACATCACAAAAAATTGCAGATGTTTGAAGTGCCTGCCCAAAATCAAGGAAAAGTCGTGTTCCTTTGTGTGCATGGCTGGGCAAATACAGTGGATAATTTTCTGGAAATTGCCGCACGGCTGGTTAAGATGGGATCGGTATATTTGCTGAATACACGCAATCATGGAAAGAGCGCGCGCGAAAACTCCATGACCATTTTAAAATACGAAACCGATATTCGCCACGCGATGGATTACATTGAAAAAAAGTTCGGGGAAAATATAAAAATTATTTTGCTTGGCCATTCTCTGGGAGGGGCGGCCGCCTTGCTAACGGCCAGCGATGATAAACGCGTTGCCGGCGTCGTTTCCATTAGTACCTTTTCCGATATGGAAAAAATTTTGCGTCAGGGTTTTGTAAAAAGTAGTCTGCCGGAGTGGTTCATCAATGGCCTGTTAACGTACATCGAGTTCAGAATAGGACGCACCCTGAAACATGTATCGCCCGCCTGGATTATTAATAAACTTGATGTTCCCGTACTGCTGATTCACGGTACAAAGGATGAAGTGGTGGATTACATGGAGATGGAAAAAATCTTTAAAGAAGCGAAAAAGAAACAAGCCGAAAAATTTGTAGCCAAAGGACACAACCATTCTTCTTTGCTAAAAGACGAAAATGTAGCCATTGCCATCGAAAGCTTTATAAAAAAGCAATTCTTAAATAAGTGATTTTAAGCATGACTTTGAATGGTATTTTATTGTATCCTGATAGTGAAAAATAACATGGAGGATTATATGAGAAAATCAATTATTACCGGCGTAGGACGCTACCTGCCTGAGAACGTCGTAACTAATTCTGATCTGGAAAAAATCATGGACACGTCAGATCAATGGATTCGTGAGCGAACGGGCATTGTCGAGCGTCGCTTTGCGGACCTTGAAAATGGCGAAACCACATCGTACATGGGAGCTCAGGCGGCAAAAAAAGCGCTGGAAATGGCCGGACTGAAAGCAACGGATATAGATTTTATTATTTTTGCTACGTTAAGCCCCGATTACTTTTTCCCGGGCGCAGGATGTCCTCTGCAGGTTCATCTGGATATTCCGGGGATTGGCGCCATGGATATCAGAAACCAGTGTACGGGCTTTGTTTATGCCCTGGCAACGGCCGATCAGTTTATTAAGAGCGGAATGTACAACCATATTTTAGTGGTCGGCGCCGAAGTGCACAGCAGCGGTTTGAATTTAAGCACCGAAGGCAGAGATGTGGCCGTTTTGTTTGGCGATGGCGCGGGCGCAGTGGTCGTTTCGGCCTATGAAGGCAATGATGGCAGGGGGATTTTGACCAGCCATTTACATGCCGACGGACGATTTGCCAAACAACTGTGGGTGGAGGCTCCTGGAGCATCCTTTCGCCCGCACATTACGGAAGAGATGTTAAAAAACGGTAAAGTCTATCCGTACATGAACGGGCGATATGTGTTTAAGCATGCTGTTACGCGATTTCCGGAAGTGATTATGGAAGCATTGAAAACGGCGCAGGTGAATATCGAAGACGTTGATCTGGTCATTCCGCATCAGGCCAATCAAAGAATTACCGAAGCCGTGCAGATGCGACTTGGCTTACCAAAAGAAAAAGTATTCTCAAACATTCATAAATACGGCAATACAACCGCAGCTTCCATTCCCATTGCCATGAGCGAGGCGCTGGAGCAGGGATTGATTAAAGAGGGTAATCTGATATGCCTGGCTGCTTTTGGAAGCGGCTTTACCTGGGCCTCATCGCTGATCCGCTGGTAAACTACCAGTTTTAGGAGATGGGTAAAACGAAGCGTAAGAGTGTAAAGAAAAAGCTCGAAACGTACGGGGAACGTTAATCCTCGCCTGATTGGCGGGCGAGGATTGACAGGCCCTTTGTTGGAATTCCCTGAAAACCGCCGTACCGTTTTTAATAAGTGAGTAATCATATTGGAATACTTCCTTCGTAGCATCTATCGCGCCAGGGTGGGATTGGTTGAATGGTTAATTAGTTGAATGGTTGATTGGTTGAATGGTTGAATATTCGCCGGCCTTTCATTCTTTTTCTCGCCTTTGCACAAAACTGGCCAACGCAGGAATCACTTACACCGTTGGAAATGACTCTCAACGCTCAATTACCCCCTCATCCAGAATAAAAGTCTGTGAGGAGGGGAAGCTTAGCATGGCAGATTATTTCCAGGGTTGATAGAAATTTTCCGGCTGTCCATTAACTCATAACTTTGAATTTGTTAGGGCAGAACCGAGCCCCTTAAACTCTTACACTCTTATACTCTGACACTTTTTCTGCCCAACGGTGGCAGGCATTGCCCGGAGTGGCCCTCACCATCAGAATAAGAATCTGGGTGAAAAGTTATTCCCAACGATGTAAGAAATTACACGGTCTTCCCCCTGTCTATTCAACCGCTACTTTTTCTGTAACGCGAGACGCGTTTTAGCACCAAATAAAAGGAAAAAAAATTTGAATTTTAATTTTAAATTTCTAAAATGAAATAAATATTCTGATCCCAATGCAGGAGGAACCTCATGGAGAAGCGCGTTAAATTTTCTCTCTGGTATTATCTGTTCATCATCGGTTTGATTTTACTCTTTGATTTTCTGTTTTTTTCCGGGCCCAAAGTTCAGGAGATCTCGTACAAACAATTTCGCGATTATCTCTCGCAGGGAAAAATCGAAAGCGTAGTGCTGACCACGGACAAGATTTACGGTTTGTTAAAGAGCGAAGATAGTCTTAAAACGCAAAAGAAAGAAGAATTCAAGCCCGCTTTAAAACACACGCCCTGGCATTTAAATCTGGAAAAATATGCGGAAGAATATGAAAAGCAGGTAAAGCGTCAATTCATTGTCATTCGTCTGGAAGACAAAGACCTGATTCAGGATCTGCAGGCGGCCAACGTCGATTACAGGGGCAAGCTTTCCAGCGACTGGTTTACCAATTTCCTTTTAAATTGGATTATTCCTTTTGGCATATTGTTTTTGATATGGGGCTATGCATTCAGTCGCATGGGAAAAGGCCCGGGCGTATTGAACATTGGCAAGAGTAAGGCGAAAATCTACGAATTTGATCCGGAAAAGCGCGTTACCTTCAAAGATGTGGCGGGCGTTGACGAAGCCGTGGAAGAGGTGAAAGAGGTGGTGAATTTTCTTAAGGAGCCCGAAAAATACACGCGGCTCGGCGCTCGTTTGCCCAAAGGAATTTTATTGGTCGGGCCTCCCGGAACGGGCAAAACGCTGTTGGCGCGCGCCGTTGCCGGTGAAGCCGGCGTTCCCTTTTTCAGTATGAGCGGATCGGACTTTGTGGAGATGTTTGTGGGCGTTGGCGCCGCGCGCGTACGCGATCTGTTTAATGAAGCCAAAGCCAAGGCGCCGTGTATTATCTTTATTGACGAGCTGGATGCCATCGGAAAGAGTCGCGCCGGCAAAGTGGCCATTGGCGGCGGCTACGATGAACGCGAAAATACACTGAACCAGTTGTTGATCGAGATGGACGGCTTCGATCCCAAGAGCGGGATTGTGATCATGGCTGCCACCAACCGACCGGAGATTCTCGATCCGGCGCTTTTGCGTCCCGGACGTTTTGACCGGCAAATTCTGGTGGATCGACCGGATTTTAAAGGGCGCGTGGATATTTTAAAAGTGCACACGCGTAATCTGGTGCTGGGCGACGATGTGGATCTGGAGCAGGTGGCAGCTATGACCACCGGTTTTGTTGGCGCCGATCTGGCCAACCTTTGTAACGAAGCGGCTTTACTGGCTTCACGTAAGGGCAAAGACAAAGTGACCATGGAAGATTTTCATGATGCTTTTGAACGCGTGGTCGCCGGTCTGGAAAAGAAGAATCGCGTAATCAACGAACAGGAGCGCAAAATCGTTGCCTATCATGAATCGGGCCATGCCATTGTGGGCTATTTAACGCCGGGCGCCGAACGCGTGCAAAAGGTTTCTATTGTGCCGCGTGGTCTGGGCGCTCTGGGCTATACCCTGCAAACGCCCACGGAAGATCGCTTTCTGATGTCTAAAAAAGAATTGTTGGGCAAAATAAAGGGGCTGCTTGGCGGACGGGCCGCCGAAGAGGTGGTGTTTGGCGAAGTCTCTACCGGCGCATCCAATGATCTGGAGCGCGCAACAAAGATAGCGCGCAGTATGATTGTGGTTTACGGAATGAGCGAACGGTTGCCGAACTTTTCGCTGGTTCAAAATACGGCCGGTCAATTTTTAGGCCAGGGGCCCGATCTCACTCCCCATTCCGAAAAAATTGAGCAGATGATTGACGAAGAAGTGCTGGAAATTATTGACCGCTGTTACAAAGAAGACCTTGAATTATTAAAGCAGAATCGCGAAAAACTGGAAGCAATGGCCCGGCGCCTGCTGGAAAAAGAAAATATTGACGCCAAAGATGTGGAAGAGATTATGAAGGGGGAAGAAAGGAAAGAATAAGATTGGTGATTGGTGATTGATGATTGACGGCCGGGGAGGGCAGTTTTTTCATGGGGAAGGGCTTGCTCGCGCCGGCCTTCTCTCGACAGGGTGGAATCTGAATGACGGGCCGGGGGCTGGTTAGCGAGCGTACGTCATCGTTAAAATGGCAGGCCTCTGCCCGTGAGAAGAAAAGCGTTCATTGGTGGAGGTTTTTGTCCAGTGTTCCACTGGCGCAAACCGCAAAAACAGTTTACCCGCGCGACCCTCCCGGAGAACCTATTCAATCATTAAGCCAATTAGCCCGTCAGCTCAGCAACCATTCTTTAAAAATCGAATAATCCTTATCCAGCAAGATCGCTTTTTTCTCTTTTTGTAACGTCTCTGCAAGGCGTGGGGGATTTTGTACTTCCTGCCCACAACTCTCTTCCACTACATCCTTGAATTTTGCAGGATGAGCGGTTTCCAGAACAATTTTTTGCCAGTTTTCTGCCTTGCAATCCTGAACAAATTTTTCCATGGCCAACAATCCGACGGCTCCGTGTGGGTCAAAAATATACGCGTACTTTTCGAATGCTTGCTTAATTGCCAGCCGCGTCCGGGCATCATTAAAACTGGCGCCGTAAATGGCCGATTTAATCCGTTGATGATCGTGTTCAAAGAAATCTAAAATACGAAAGAAGTTGCTGGGATTTCCCACATCCATGGCATTAGAGATGGTCGGTCGAACGATGCGCGGCGTGAATCTTCCGCTGGTTAAATACTGCAAAAAGACATCATTGGCGTTCATACCTGCAACAAATTGATGGATGGGAACGCCCATTCGCCGGGCAATCAGTCCGCCCGTTAAATTTCCCAGATTGCCGCTGGGAACGGAGATCGCAACAGGGCGATCTTTAAATGGCAGTCGTCCCACGGCATGGGCGTAATAAAACGCTTGCGGTAAAAGTCGGGCAATATTGATGGAGTTGGCCGAAGTCAAATTCCGTTTACGGCGTAAATCTTTGTCAGAAAAAGCCTGTTTGACCAGTCGCTGGCAATCGTCAAACGTTCCTTCGATTTCCAAT
The DNA here is from genome assembly GCF_001886815.1 of Caldithrix abyssi DSM 13497. GTDB lineage: Bacteria > Calditrichota > Calditrichia > Calditrichales > Calditrichaceae > Caldithrix > Caldithrix abyssi. The sequence goes on along the minus strand of NZ_CP018099.1, from coordinate 3,941,057 downwards.
GCCGTAACATTTGCGCCCAGAATGGTGAGTTGTTTTTCCTGGATTTCGCTGACCATCCCCGAAGGGTAGAGTAAGATGACGCGCACATTGTTTTTGTTGTAAAAAGCATGGGCCACGGCGCTGCCTGTATCGCCGGAGGTGGCAACCAGAATGGTGAGTTCTTTATTCTCTTTTTGCGTGATCAGTTCTACCAACCGGGCCATGAATCGAGCGCCAAAGTCCTTAAAGGCCAGCGTCGGCCCGTGGAAGAGCTCCAGCACAAACAGCTCGCCCGTCAGGGGAACAAGCGGAACGCCAAAATCAAAAGCCTGCGTGATTAAGCGTTCGATTTCTGTTTCAGTAAAATCTTGCTGTAGAAACGGCCGGGCCATTTGCAAGGCAATTTCCTGAAAGGTCATCTCTGGCAAATTGTTGATGACCTGATCCGCCAGACGGGGGATGGCCTCTGGCATAAATAAACCACCGTCTGGGGCAAGGCCCTGTAAAATGGCCTCTTTAAGCGAAAATGTCTGGCTTCTGTTTTTGGTGGAATAAAAACGCATTTTTACTCCTCGCTTTGAATCACTTGCGGCCCGTGCGGATTAACGGGCGAGAGGTAAAGATCGAAATCCAGGCCCAATTTCTGGTAAACCTCAGCCATGGCCTGGCCGCACTGGCGGGCGCTTTCAAGGGAAGTGGTTAAGGCAAAAAGCGAAGGCCCAGAGCCCGAAATACCGCTGCCCAGGGCGCCGGCCTGTAATGCGGCCTGGCGTGCCTGCTGATACCCCGGAATGATCTTACCGCGTATCGGTTCGATGATCACATCGTTCAGGCTGCGGCTGATCAATTCAAAGTCGCCTTTTTGCAGGCCGATTACCAGTCCGGCTATGTTGCCCCATTGCTGGATGGCGTCGTTCAGAGGGACATGCTGGCGCAAGATGTTGCGCATATCCGCTGTTTTGATTTCAATTTTGGGATGAAGAATAGCGCAATGCAAGGCATGTGGGTAATCGATGGCCAGCGCTTCTACAGGGGCGACGCTGCGAATTACCACAAAACCGCCGTAAAGGCAGGCCGCCACGTTGTCGGCATGGACGTGGTTGCCGCTAGTCAGTTTTTCCCCTTCAAGGGCAAAAGGCAACAACTGTTCCCGACTTAACGGCCTGGTTAGAAATCGATTTAATGCCCACACCGCCGCCACCGCGCTGGCCGCGCTGGAACCAAGACCGGTGCCAACAGCCATTTGTTTGTAAATTTCCATTTCAAAGCCGGCCTTTAAATTTAGCGCTTTCATCATGCTCAGTACAGCTTTGCCGGCGGTGTTTTTGGACGCTTCAAATGGGATGGAATTTGCGTGTCCCTGAATTTTTTTGATTGTAAGACCGGCTTGCCCACTCCGCCTTAGCACAACCACATCCCCGGGTTGACGGAGGGCAAAGCCCATGATGTCAAAGCCGCAGCTCACATTGGTGACTGTGGCCGGGGCAAAGACTTTTACGGCATGTAAATTTTGTTTCAGAGTCATCGGCTCGTCTCCTGCTGCAAATTAAAAAATTCTTTGTGAATGGCCTGTAGGGCTGCGGTTAAATCCTTTTGTTCCACCACCAAAGAAATGTTCAATTCCGAAGATCCCTGAGCAATGGCCACGATGTTGATGCCGCTGTGGCCCAGGGCGCTGAAGGCCCTACCGGCAATGCCTCGGGTGCGCCTCATTTTTTCGCCCACCACGGCGATTACCGACAAATCGTTTTCGACCTGTATTTTGTTGACGGTTTTTTCCATTAATTCTAACTTTAATTCGCGTTCCAGCGCTTTTCTGGCCGGCGTGGCCGATGCGGGCAAAACGCCAAAGCAGATGGAGTGCTCGGAAGAGGCCTGAGAAATTAAGATGATATTGATGCCTTCGCGGGCCAGAGCGGTGAAAATGCGGCCGGCAATACCGGTAACGCCGATCATCCCGCTGCCGATAACGCTGACCAGGGCGATGGCATCCAGCGAAGAAATGGCTTTGATCGGATAGGGCCAGGCGTTGGCTTGTGCGCTGATCACGGTGCCCGGATGTTTGGCGTTTAAGGTGTTTTTTATGCGGATGGGAATCTTTTTGTCCAGCGCCGGCTGCATGGTACGCGGATGAATGACCTGCGCGCCAAAGTGCGAAAGCTCCATGGCCTCTTCGTATGTGAGCCGGGGCAGGGTAAAAGCTTCCGGCACCTGGCGTGGGTCTGCGGTCATCACGCCGTTCACATCGCTCCATATCTGTATCTCCTGCGCATTGAGCGCGGCGCCTATGATGGAAGCCGTATAGTCCGAACCGCTGCGTCCCAGCGTGGTTGTTTCATTTTTAAGAGTAGAGGCGATGAAACCTGTAATAACCTGCAAGGCGTTTTGCTTTTGAAAATATTGTTGAATGTTGGCCAGCGTGTCCGGCCATAAAACCTGCGCCTGCCCAAAGCGATCATTGGTTTTGATGAGCTGCCGCGCGTCAAGAAATTGCGCCGTAATGTTTTTTTCTTTTAAAACCTCTGCCACAATAAAGGCGGAAAGGCGTTCGCCAAAACTCATGATAAAATCGAGAACGCGCGCCGATAGTTCCCGAACCAGAAAAACACCATGCAATACATCGTGCAGATCATTTAATTGACGGATGATGTGCGCCAGCGCATGACTCTGATTTTGAACGGTAATCAGCTCCCGGATTAAATGTACATGCCGGTCTTCGATCTGCTGTTCCAGTTCGCTGTAGCGTCCGTCGCCAATGGCAGCTTTTTTAGCGGCTTGAATTAATAGATCGGTTACGCCGCCAAAGGCCGAAACAACAACGGCAATTTGCTCCTTTGACTGTAAAAGATTCCGGATGATGGTTGTTACGCGATCTATTCGCCCGGCATTTTCCAGCGAAGTGCCTCCAAATTTCAATATTTTCATTTGAATATCTCCGATTTTGAACACAAAAAAACCGGCTTCAGACTGAAGCCGGTTTTTTAAAACAGGTTATTTTGCGCCGAACTTCAGCCTGAATTTAATAAAAAGGTGGTGGTTGTGGTGGTGGAGGTAAGTGAAGCACCCGGCGATTTTTTTTCAACCAAAAAAATCAGCAAATGAATAAAATTTCCGCCACTGTTAAAAATGAAACGCATATTTACCTCCGAAATATTTTGCGCATTATACAATGGTTTGTAAATAAAATCAAATCTTTTTGCATAAAATTACATTATTGAAGGCATTCATTTGAAGGATTTAGTGCGTGGTGCCGCAAGTCTTGAAGCTTTTGAGGAGCAGGATTGAGGCAGGCCAGATCAGATTGTAACAGATGTGATCGGGGCAGTGAGCATTATTCTGTCAGGATATGAAGTTTGCCTTCGTCATTTGAGGTGGATTAGGATACTTCCTCTGGAAGATCTAATGGAAAAGCGTTTGAAAATTTTTGTGCTATTGGATTGGTTGAATAGTTAATTAGTTGAATGGTTGAATAGAAATTTACAAATGCGCAAATATTGAACATCATTGGAGAAAAATTTCCAACGAACAGTTCTTCCCACTCTCTAAGACTCTTTTTCTTGGAAAGGGGGGGACGGCAATTGAAACTATTTTTAATTTAAAATAGTTTTTGCGCCTTTGTGACTTATCTGAGCTCTCTGTGGTCTCTTAAAATAATTTGTTTGATTTTTTTCTGCGATGATTGGCGTAATCTGCAAGAAAATTACTATGCGCGCGTTGCGGTTGATTTTGGTTGCGGCTGTGCTTCCTTAGTTTTTTAGAAAAAAAGCCTTTTTCCCTTGATGATTGCACACAGAAAGTAAAGCCCAAGACAGCATAAGCATTTACATAGGTGAAAAAATAAATGTAGAGCGACTCTGGAGAGTCGCTCTACTTCAATCTGTTTTACAGAAAATCCCAATTCACATAATTCCAGCGATAATCATCGGGGGTGGCGGCTAACCCCGCTTTCACAGGATTCTGTAGAGTGTAATTTACGGCACGCTTAAGCTCACGCTCATTCCGTATAAGATGGTCGTAACTTTCGTGTTGCCAGAATTGGCCCTGCCTTCCTAAAATCTTATTCGCTTTCCTCGCCGTAAATTTTTTAAAGCTTTCCATAATTCTGGCCAAGAAATACGCATCTTCATCTTTCCGTTCCTGGGATATTTTCTCTTTATGGTTTTCCCATTTGGGTAATAACACCACATGAATATGATTGGGCATAAGAGTAAAAGCAATGAGATGATAGAGCCGCCCATCACCCCAGTGCAATGAGTCATGAACAATCTGAGCCACCTGTTCATTAGCAAGCCATGTTGGCCCGGTTGAACGTTCATGGAGAAAATCGTCGTATTTTAAAAAGAATGTTCGATGCAGTTCTTTTTTGTGAAGAATTCTGGATTGTTTATTTTTTAGTTTTTGAATTTTTTGCGTCTCCTTTTGGAATTCCTCTCGAAGTGCATTCAATTTTTGTTGCGGCAGGCTGCCTGCTAATCGCGTCGTAACAAAAAAAGGAAAGCCCGGGATAATTAGATGTGGAAGATTTCGTCGATAAAATGCCATTGAATCTTTAACTTTTAATGTTTATCGTAGAGCGACTCTCCAGAGTCGCTCTACAGAGTCGCTCTACCTGCTGTATTTGCCCATCAACTGTGCCTCACCTACAATGTGTCCGTTCATGGCCTGCAGTAATTGAGCCTTGGTTACGCCCGGCGGCAGATCCAGTTTGTCATCCAGAGCGTAAAGTTTAAAAAAGTAACGGTGCGTTCCTCCGGGCGGACAGGGACCGCCGTAGCCATAGCGTTTAAAATCGTTTTTTCCCTGCAATGTGCCGTTGTCCAGACGTTCAGAGGGAGGAATAGCTTCCGGCAGGCTGCGGGTCGTGTCGGAAATGTTGTAAATGACCCAGTGGACCCACGTGCCCATGGGGGCATCGGGATCATCGCAAATTAAAGCAAAAGAACGGGTTTCTTGCGGTACGTCTGACCAGCTCAGCGGCGGCGACACATCCTGACCGTCGCAGGTATATTTGGACGGAATCATTCCGCCTTCTTCAAATGCAGAACTGATTAATTTCATGGTGACGTTCCCTCCCTTTTTACCTTCTACTTTTGGCGTTTTATTCTGGGATTTACAAAAGGTTAGTAAAAGTGAAAAAATGAAGAAAATAATGATGCTAAAACGCAACATGGCATACCCCCTCACATTGGATTTTCAATGGAATTTAAAAAAATAAAAAGGCAAAAGACAACAAAAAGTAGATTTTGGACGTAAAAAATATCATATTCCTTTTAGAGCTTCAGAAAAGGCAAATTTTTGTGTGATTGCGGCGCTTTCCCTGAGGCGGGAGAGGAGCGGTTTCCTGTCTAAATTGAGGTAGTAGGTTGCTGATTTCGTTAAAACGGGATTGAAAATGACAGTAAAGGAGATGGGCGTTGGCTAAGCAAAAACAGGCTGTCTTTCGTTTTTATGCGGAATTGAACGATTTTTTACCGGGCCCATTAAGGCAAAGAGATCAGGTTTACCATTTTTGGGGTAATCCCGCCGTTAAGGATGCGATCGAGGCGCTGGGCGTGCCCCATCCAGAAGTCGATTTAATTCTGGTAAATCAGAGGTCGGTTGACTTTGCCTACCGTTTGCAAGATGGCGATCGTGTGGCGGTTTATCCGGTGTTTGAGCTGCTGGATATTCAAACGGTCACGCGTCTTCGTCCCGAACCGTTGCGACGCGTTAAATTTATCCTTGATTGTAATCTTGGTAAGTTAGCGCGCAAATTACGCATGTTAGGCTTTGACTGCCTGTACCAAAACAATTACCAGGATGAGGAGATTGTGCAGATCGCTTTAAAAGAACGACGCATCATTTTAACCAGAGATGTGGGGCTTCTTAAGAATAGGGCGGTAACGCACGGCTATTGGGTGCGTTCTACCCGGCCGCCCGCACAGGTAAAAGAGGTGTTGCAAAAATTTGATCTATTTAGGCGCATTCAACCCTTTTCCCGTTGCCTGGAATGCAACGGCGTGATTGAACCGGTCGATAAGGGGGACGTTGAGGATGCGCTTCCGCAGCGTGTGCGCCAAACATTTAACACCTTTTATCGATGTAAGCGTTGTAAAAAAATTTACTGGCAGGGTTCGCATCATGAACCCCCAGTTTGACAGTTAACGCCAAATTTTTCAAAGCCAAATCAAAAAAAACATATAATTAAGTTTCTCTGTTTCAATTTCTTTGTAGTCTATGCAGGAGTGCTTTTTTATTTGCTATCAAATCGTTTTATTATTATATTCATTCTATGTTTGTTAAGGTGAGTCGATCCAAAAGAAATAACAAAGTCCATGAGACTTTACAAATCGCTGAGTCCTACAGAGACTCAAATGGAAAAGTACGCCATCGAATCTTGCTGCATTTAGGCCCTACCGACAAATTCATCAAAAAAGACGTAGACACGCTTATCAACGGACTTTTAAGGGCTAAGGGGTTAACTTTACAGGACTTAGATAGCAATATTGATAATGTCAAGGCCTTCGGTCAAATCTGGGCGCTTGTCCATTTATGGAAAGAGCTTAAAATGAGCCAGATTATTGCCAGGCAAAAGGAAAAAAGCGGAATAAAGTTTGATCTTGAAGCTCATTTAAAAAGTCTGATATTTAACCGCCTGGATGATCCTTCTTCCAAACTAAAACTACTCACCTGGTTAGAAACCGTTTATATTCCGGGTATCAACAAAGACGACATTCGTTATGAGTATCTTTTAAGAGCGATGGATTTTCTAATAGCTCATAAGGAAAAGATTGAAACCCAACTTGCTAATCGTTTACTAGATCTGTTTAATCAGGATCTAAAGGTTTGTTTTTATGATTTAACATCAAGCTACTTTGAAGCCGAAAACTCATTGGTAGAAGGCGATATTCGTCAGTTTGGTTATAGTCGTGACCACCGCGGGGATAGAGAACAGATCGTAATTGGCGTAGTGATGACCGGAGATGGTATTCCTATAGCCCATTACGTCTTCCCTGGCAATAAGGCTGATCGCTCTACCTTGCAAGAGATGCTCAATGATATTCGCAGGCGATTTAAGGTAAAAGATATCCAGCTGGTGGCAGACAAAGGTTTATTAAGCAATGACAATCTCTGGCATTTAATCCAACAAGGTTATGAGTTTATTCTTGGAGAGAGTGTTCGTCAGAGCAAGGATGCCAAATCGGTTATAAAAGAAGCCAATGCGCATAAAGAGGCGACTGGTGAGACGATCTATGAGCGCCTAACGGAGCGTGAAATCAAGTCAAAAGATGGTAAAAAGGAAAAGATAAAACTTCGTTATGTGGCCAGTTACAATGCCGCCACGGCATTAAAGCGCTATAAAAATCGCATCAATCGTATTAATGAATTTTTAGAGCTGTCAGAAGAGATTAAGAAAAAGGGAATAAACACAGAAGATAAATATCATCAAATAAAGAGTGTATTATCAAGAAAACGTTTAAGTCGTTTCTTTAATGTTGAATTAACAGAAGATACGATAGAGATTCATAAGCAAGATGAGGTATTATCAGAAGAAGAAAAGAGCGACGGTTGGTTTATAGTGATAAGCAATGCTCATGACCTGAGTAAATCAGAACTCATAGCGCGCTATAAAGATTTAAAATATGTGGAGCATGGTTTTTACGAATTAAAGCATAGTTTGAATTTACGTCCCAATTTTCATTGGACAGAGAAGCGTATCAGGGCTCATGTGATGGTATGTTTTCTTGCATTCCAGATGGCAGTATTGTTTGAGAAGCGTTTGAGTGGCATAAAATTAAGTTGGCAGCGTGCTATGGAGAGCCTGCGTCGAGTCGTGGTTGTAGAATGGGAAAATGAAGGGAGACGTCGTAAAGGATTATCCAGAGTGCATGGCGAACAATTGGAAATATTTCAGGAGATAGGCAGCAGCAAGCCAACGCTTTTATCTTTGTAGTGACAACTTAACGAAAATGAAATTAAACTAACTTAATAATAATAAAGGAATTATGTTCCATACAACTGTCAAACTCAAGATGAACGCATGCTGAAAACAATCAAAGAATTTACGGGAGGAAACGTTTGATCGTTTCAGCCGCAAGGCAATACTTAACCGCCTTTCCGAAAAGCAGGAGAAAGGCGGTTAGTCATTTAGCAGGGGCGCCTGTTCGTCGGCATGGTAAGAGCTGCGAACCAGCGGCCCCGATTCCACATGTTTAAAGCCCAGCTCGATGGCAATGCGCCTCAGCTCCTCGAATTCTTGGGGGGTGTAATAGCGATCCAGCGGATAGTGCTGTTTGGTGGGCGGCAGATACTGGCCGATGGTTAAGATGTCGCACTGAATGGCGCGCAAATCTTTAAAAAGTTGAATAATTTCGTCCCACGTTTCGCCCAGCCCAACCATAATGCCGGATTTGGTCACAAAATCCCGTTTTTTAGCGTGTTTCAGAATAGATAACGAGCGATCGTAGCGCGCCTGAACGCGAACTTCTCTTTGCAGGCGTTCGACGGTTTCCAGGTTATGGTTTAAAATTTGCGGTCTGGCATCCAGCACCGTATCCAGATCGTTTAGATCGCCTTTAAAATCGGGGATGAGCACTTCCACGCTGCATCTGGGGTGGAGTTCATGAATCAGGCGAACGGTTTCGGCAAAGATAAATGCCCCGCCATCGGAAAGGTCGTCCCGCGCCACCGAAGTAATTACGGCATGGCGCAAATCTAATTCTTTGACGGCTTCTGCCACGCGCCGCGGCTCCTGCAGATCGTATTCGGTCGGCTTACCGACGGTGATATTGCAAAAGCGGCAGCTACGCGTGCAAACGTTGCCCAGAATCATGAAAGTGGCCGTGCGTCGGCTCCAGCATTCGCCAATGTTCGGGCAACGGGCGCTTTCGCAAACGGTGTGCAATTTCTGGCGATTGATTAAGTGGCGCACGTCGCTAAAGTTGTTGTTCACGCCCAATTTTATTTTTAACCAATCCGGTCTTCTGAGACGGGTGTTGGCCTGACTGTTGGCAGGATCTATCTTTTTAGCCAAGGTAGTTTTCTCCGTTTGTTTTTGTTTTTTAAACGGCGACAATTTAAGAAATATTTCAATATTTACCAAACTGGTGGAAGACAGAAAAACAGGCAGCTTTTTTTCAACAAAGTTCAGGCGGCAATTACAGTTAAATCGGAGACGAAATGACGGTTAAAGCTTGCTTTTAAACGTGTACGCTTATCCTTTCTGCATTTTCCAGTTGTCTTAAATAAAGGGAATCCTTAATTTAAAAAGAAAAAAGAGAGAGAGATGAAGTTAAATCCCAAACAGAACTTAATTTTTTCATTACTGTTGTTGATGATCTCCCTTGCGGCGCACGTTTCCATTTTTTTGGGAGCGGAAATTTTTCCCCGGCTTTTTGACCTATTTTTAACGGGCGGAATGGTTGTCAGCTGGCTGCTTAGCAGTCGCTTTTTGAAGCAGTTGCACAAAAACCAGCCCGCCTTACCGCCGCTGCAAGTTTTACGTTCGAACACGCCGTTCTGGCTGCCTTTTTTTGTCGCCTTTGTCGGTCTTTATGCGGTCATCAATATGGGAATGATGATTCGCACCAATTGGGCGGGCAGCAATTTGCGTGGTATTTCCGGCTTCTGGATGTTCTTTTTTGCCCTGGGCGTTTTAGTAAGCCTGGCAAAAATCAGACAGGAAAAAGGTATTGAGAAAAAACATCTTAACGCTGAGGACACAGGCCAATGAAAGGCATTCCCATTCAATCCAAATTACCCAACTTACAGGTATCCATTTTTGCCGTAATGACACGTCTGGCCGAGGAGACAAAAGCAATCAATCTTTCGCAGGGCTTTCCGGATTTTAATTGCAATCCACGGCTAATTGATCTTGTGTTTCATTACATAAAAACAGGTAGAAATCAATACGCGCCGATGCCCGGTATTTTGCCGTTAAGAGAGGCTATCTCAAGGAAAATAGCCGGGTTGTATGGCGCGCTGTACGATCCGCAAAGTGAGATTACCATTACCGCCGGCGCGACGGAGGCGCTGTACGCCGCGATTACGTCCGTGGTGCAAAGCGGCGATGAAGTGATTATTTTTGAACCGTTTTACGACGCCTACCCGCCGGTCGTAAAATACAGCGGAGGCGTGCCGCGCTTTATCCGACTGAATCCGCCCGATTTTAGAATTCCCTGGCAGAAGGTGAAAAACATCATCTCTAAAAAGACAAAACTGATTATTATCAATTCGCCGCACAATCCAACCGGCGCCATTCTGGAGAAAGAAGACCTTGAAAAATTGGCGGAAATCGTGGATGGAACGTCGATTTTTATTGTGAGCGACGAGGTTTATGAGCACATCGTATTCGACAACAAAAAACATCTCAGCCTGGCCATGCATCCCGCGCTGCAAAGGCGGACCTTTGTCATCAGTTCTTTCGGCAAAACCTACCACACTACCGGCTGGAAGGTGGGGTATTGCGCTGCGCCGGAGCTGTTAAGTCACGAATTCCGCAAGATTCATCAGTTCATTACCTTTGCCGTTAACACGCCGGTTCAATGGGCCTATGCCGATATTCTGAATAAAAAAGAGTTGTACCTGCAATTGCCAAAATTCTACCAGAAGAAAAGAGATCTGTTTCGCAAGGCCATGCTGGCTTCAAATTTTGATCTGTTGCCCTGTCGGGGAACGTATTTTCAGGTTGCCGATTATTATAAAATTTCCAGGGAAAGTGATCTGGAGTTTGTCAAAAAGCTTGCAACAAAGCACGGGGTGGCGGCCATTCCGCTATCGCCCTTTTATGATGAGGAACCGGAACAACAGTTAATCCGCTTTTGTTTTGCCAAACAGGACGCCACCTTAATTAAAGCGGGAGAACGATTATGTCAGATTTAAGAGTCACTCTGGTGCAAACCAACCTGCACTGGCAAAATCCGTCCAAAAACCGCAGCGCTCTGGAAGGGAAATTAAAAGAGGCATCGGCGCAAAGCGATCTGGTGGTTTTACCGGAGATGTTTACCACCGGCTTTTCCATGGAAGCCGCACATCTGGCAGAGGAGATGGACGGTCCCACCATCGGCTGGATGCGTAAGTGGGCCGTAGAAATGAACATCCACCTTATTGGCAGTCTTATCATAAAAGAGGACAATCGCTATTACAATAGATTGATCTGGATGACGAACAGAGGCGAATATTATCACTACGACAAAAGACATCTTTTTCGTATGGCCGGCGAACACGAGGTTTACAGCGCGGGCAATAGACTGTTAACCATAAAAGTCAAAGGCTGGAAGGTCAGGCCGTTCATTTGCTATGATTTGCGTTTTCCTGTCTGGTCGCGCAATGTGGACCTGTCCTACGACGTGGCTATTTATATTGCCAACTGGCCGGAACGCCGACGTACCGCCTGGCGCACGCTTTTACAGGCCCGGGCCGCGGAAAATCAGGCTTATGTGGTTGGCGTTAATCGAATTGGAGTGGATGGATTGGGAATTAAATACAGCGGAGATTCGCTGGTGGTTGATCCCGTAGGAAATATTTTGGAAGATTTAAAAGACGATGAAAAAGTAGTTACCGGGAAATTATCAAAGAATCAATTAGAGCAGTTTCGAAATAAATTTCCGACCTGGAAAGATGCCGACAAATTTCAGTTATCCGGTGTGGAAGAAAAAGTAATTTCTTTAGATGAGTAACTTCAAACGATTTTTGTCAGGATAAATCATATAAGTTTTGTCATTGTTTTTAAGTGCATAAAAAAGAAAGCTCTCCCAAATGATGCGGGAGAGCTTTGTAAGTTTTGTTTTTTTGTGAAACTTTTGAAAAAATAATTTTTTCCATTTGAATAGCCATTAACCAGCTATTCAATCGAAATAAAACAAATGATTAATATTTTAATAAAAAAAAACTTATTTAATTTACCTTTGCCTGCCCGGTGGCCAGACGGGCGTTCTTTTGTACCAAGCGAGCTCTGAGCGTAGCCGAAATGTGCCCTGAGCGGAGCCGAAGGGCGTCCTTTGCGGTTAACTAAATCAAAGGTTTCTTTTTGTAATTGCTCTCTTCCAATTTCCATTAAATATTGTGGTTCATTCAATAGAAATTGTACACCTTGCGTAAATAGTTCTGCCCAATAGCGGCCCCCAGATGTAAATAACATCGGTCAGTGCACCGGATTCATCATAAATGAGAGGAGATTCGATATCATTTTGTTGAAAATCAAACAGGTTTTTGGCTCCTAAGGCGAATCTAACAGAATTATTCAGTGAATATGCAATTTCGCCGTTTACCACTAAAAAAGCCGGAGAATTTTCTAATTTTGTTGATCCGTCTTTGTTTAAAGCGATCCCATAAACTTCTCTTAATTTCATAGGTCCTGTGAGCTGACCATCCAGATTTATGGAGGTGTTTCTAAAAACATCATCAAAACTTAATGACCATTTGAACTTTTGCTCCGGACGCGCATGCCCTAAAACTCCTTCGGCAAGCTGATATCGTTGAAAAATGTAACCGAGTGTCAAGTACAACCTGTTAAAAAATACGTTATTGTAATTCAACTCAAGACCATAAATCGAGGATGGATCCTCGATGTTTTTTACAACAAAGCTTTGGGTAATATAATCATTATAAGCAATGATATAGTTGTTTATGCGGTGGTAGAACAGAGAGAAAGACAAATTCTGATTTTGTCTGGTAAAGTCCAGTGAAAGATTAATACTTTTTGATCTCTCAGCTTTCTTAGCCAGGTATTTAGTGTGATATTTGTATTTTGCGCCGGTGCCATGATCCAACTCGTAAAAAGTAGTTGGCGCTCTAAAGCCTTCTCCGTAAGAAAAACGAAAGGTCCACGATGAATTTATTGAACTTTTTAGAATGAAAGAAGGAGTAAAAATCATTCCATAAATATTGTGATGATCGAACCGCAAACCACCAACTATTTCTGTACTTAAAGTAGGCGAATAATCCAATTGCGAAAAAAGTGATGTGGTTTTGTAGTGGTATGGGTGGATGGCCGTATTTTCATTCAGGTCTTCTGTTCGATAGGCCAGACCGGTTGTTAAATTTAATTTTGTATTGAATTTTCGGTTAAATTGAATTTCATTGAACGTGAGATTCTGAGTAGCAACATAAACAAATCCTTCATAATCAGAGTCTTGAAAATGAGTGGTGTAACCGGATTTAACTATCAATTCATTTTTTGAAGAAAAGTTGTGCTTAAATTCAGAAACGACATCAAACCGTTTGGAAAGGATTGATTCTGTAAAGTTTCTAAAAGTTAAGGAATCAATTGTTTCAATAAATGAACGACTTTCGGCTATAGCCCCGCCCTGTCTCTCTTCGTTTAAGCTATTAATTCTGATTTTTAATTGCGTCTTTTCCGATAATTGAAAACTCATTTTCCCATTTAAAAAAGAACGTGTATTACCGGCAAATTCAGTAAGGCCGTCTTGATCCCGGTCAACGGGCTTAATGTTGTAGAACTCTCCAGAAATCAAAATCCCAACGTTACCTGGTTTAAAAGAAGCACTTCCGTTAATTTTCTTTTCGCCGTATTGGCCTAATTGTGTTTCGAAATTCATTTTAGGAACAAAGGAAGGTTCAATCGTACGAATATTGATGATGCCAGCAATCGCATCGCTTCCATACAGAACAGAGTTAGCACCTTTGATGATTTCTAATTGATCGATTAAATTAGCCGGTAGTTGAAGATAGCCATAGGTTTGTCCAAGGCTGCTAAAAAGCGGAATTCCATCGATCAAAACCTGCGTATAGCGGCCCGGTAAGCCCTGTAAGGAAACGGTGGATGCATTACAAATAGAACATTCAATCGATGGATCTACTCCGATAATCGATTGTGTTGCTTCAAGAAAATTTGAAGGATTACGGCGTTTGATTTCTTCAATGGTAATGACATCTGTTTTAACAGGAGAATCTTTTAAATATCGGGGCATCCTTGTGCCGGTAACAACAATTGCCTCACCTTTAAGTATTTCAGGTTTTAATCCAAATTCTAAGTAAATATTTTGATTGGTTTTGACCTGAACCTCTTTTTTAACACTCCGATAACCAATCATTTGAGCCAGAATTCGGTATTGGCCGGCAGGGATGTGTTCAATTTTAAAATTGCCATTTTGATCGGAAACCGCGCCGAGTAAAGTTCCTTCTATCACGATGTTAACCCCTGGTAGAGGTTTGTTGGTTGGTTCGTCGAAAATATATCCGGATATGGATCCATTATCTGGTGAAGTAGCGTTTGCAAAATTTATGGCCAGTAATAAAAAGAAAAATATCACAATTTTGTTTAACATCTTAATTTGCCTCCATTAAAGTTATTAATTTTTTCCTGAATTGATTTTAAAGGAAAAAAATAATTGGAGGCGCCCTTCCTGGATTTTGTACAAAAGCAAAATCAAAAAAAAATGGGTTGGTTCTAAATTTTTGCAGTATATGAAGTAATTTTAACCGGAAGCGAGAAAGGAAAATGATGATTAAAAAATAGTTAACTACTGTGGTCAAAAAATATACCAGATATTCTAATTTTGTATGAGTATGAGAAGAACCGGAAGAAGAATGAGGTAAAGCGTGGCTATGTACCGCAATTTGACCATTAGGAAGAAAATGAACATGTAAAAAGAGCACGGAAAATAATGTTGTTAACATTAAACAACCGGCAAGCAAAACAGAAATTGTGTTTCTCAATTTTTGATTTTTCGTGCTCCGAGTATTCACTTTAAAAATCATTTTATTTTTGATAAATCCGCAATGTTAATAATTACCAACAAATGTTAAATAATTATAACAAGCCAAATTTAACAGTCTTATCAGCGAATGTCAAATTTTGTTCATGCGATCGGGGTTGATATTCTACGAAATGATATAATCAGTGATCTTTCACGTATTTCAAGTGTGCCCCGCATTTTTTTCGGCAGTCGCTGGCGCCGAAACCAGTTATTAAAATTTCTCCCGCGCTTTGTTGATTAACCTGGCATTCGTCTGCGCTGAATTTTTGCACGGCGATAATGGTAACAGCGGGGTGAGTTGTCAGATAGTCGATATGCCAGCGTCGCGGTTTAACTTTTTTAAAATGGCGACAGATGCGCTGATCGATGTTTTTACGGGCGCTGCCCGTGTAAAGGTAGCGCCCGGCGGGTAGGGTAAACCGTCCCAGAACACCGATGGTTAAAGTGATGGGCTCTTTGATTTCCAGCGTCAACTGGTAGGTAATGTAACGCTGCACATTCATTTGCGCGTGAACCGCAAAATGATGTCCTCATGTTCCGGAAACTGGCTGAGTAGATCATCTCGTCGAGCCAGTTCAAAATCTTCAAATTCAAATCCCGGGGCCACCGTGCAGCCAACCAGCGCGTAACTAAACGCGTCGGAAGCCACGCCGTTAAGAACCTGTGCGGCGAACCAAACGCCGTGTGGGATTAATAGCTGAAACTGTTCTCCCTTTTCAATATCCGGCCCGAGAAGTTTTTTTTCTAATTGCCCGTCCGGATACAGTAGATACAAGACAACGGTCTGGCCTGTGTAAAAATGCCACAGTTCATCCGATTTAAGGCGGTGGAATGCCGAAAAACTATCGCCAGGCAAAAGGAAGTAGATGGAGGTTCCCATGCGATGCGCTTTAGAGTAACGTTTATTCAGGGCCGAAAGAGGAATGAACTCGTCGCTTCGGTAAACTTCACTGTAAAAACCGCCTTCCGGATGAGGGATGAGGTTCAAACGATTAATCCAGAACGTTTTGGATTTCATGTTATTTCCTCAAATTGAATGATGATTAGCCGTCAGGCAATTTGTTAAGGAAAACGATGGAATGCAAATCCTTATGTTCATTTTTAATTTAGATTTTTTGCGCCGTTGATCATCAGGTGAATGACCGGTGTTCTTTTCTCGTAAAAATCAGGAAAACATTGCAAAATGAAGGACATCGTTGGCGCCAAAAGCGTAAAATAAAATTACTTTTTTAGGCTGATTGGGATATTTTCTCATTTTTAAAACTTCAAACGTTCGGTGGATTAAAAATTTGTTTGGAATATGTTAATAAAAAATTATAAATTAAGGATGTTTTCTGACCGGTTTAATAATAAATTGAAAAATTGAAGCGATAATGAAGGGAACAAAGACGAAGAGAGTTCGTTAATTATTTTCGACTAATCTGATAATCCGACATTCATCGTCTGGCGGTTTATTGACAAGTAAAAATATAATTACTAAATTCTGTTTGCGATTTGAAATTCAATGGAATTTTATTTTTGCATAACCTGCAATACGTTTTCTTAAAATAAGCGGATAACTCTTATTAAGAAATCTAACTCGTAAAATGGTTACGAGTTTATTTTCGATTTTTACAAAGAAGATGATGGTAGTGGATTCGAATAAAAAAAGAGCTCAAAAGGAGTAGGCATGGACTTTTTTAATCTTCATTTATTATCGACCTATCTTAAAAAGTGGTCGTACAACGATAACAAGGTAACGTTTAATTATTCTTATTGCTGTGAAATCGGCTATGATCGCAGCCATGTGGACATGCGGCTTGGCTCTCCGGTCAATATGGTCAATGAATTTTTAAACAATGTCTTTCATCGCGCCAAGGAAAAAATCAACGAACAAATAGAGGCCAATCCGCAAGACCCCAATTTGCAGCAGAGCAACGGTTCGAACATTATTCTGGTAAATGAGCCTGAGGTAAAGCGTAAGTTGAGCGTTTTCTTTTCAAAAATATTAAAAGAGTTTAATAACAATAAACGTTCACGTGGACGTTCGAGAATCATTTCCACGCGCAGCCTGGATTTTTATTACAACGATTTTGAATACGAACCGTTGAGCGACGAAATTAAGTTTTATGTACATTTGAATCGCGGCCTGAATAAAATGAATGGCGATCTGTATTCCAACGCCGTGGATGATCTAAAAAATGCTCTGGCCTTTAAACCGGAAGATCCGCAGGCCAATAAGAACATTGCCAAAGCATTGATGAAATTGGGGCGATTTGAAGAAGCGGTTAAACACCTGGAAATTTACACCCAGGCCGAAAAGAGCGATGTAGCGCTGCACCAACTGGGGTTGGCTTTTATGAAACTGGGAGATCTGGACAGGGCCGAAGAAATCTACAAGCAAATTGAGAAAGAATTTCCCGATTCTTTGTACGGTCTCTTTGGTCGGGCGCTGATCAATTACAAGCGCGGAAAAGGGTTTAAACAAAAGCTGGACAAAATCTACAAAATAAATCCGGAATGGTTGGCCGAGCACCTGCGTACAGAGTGGAGTTTCAACCTGCCAGGCTACGAAGAAGACGAAGAAGCCAAATGGAATGCCGCCACCGCCGCGCGTTATCTGGGCTTTAACCGTCCCTTTGATTTAACCCGCAAAGCCTTTAATAATGAGATTCCTTCTTATTTTGATTCGGAAAAAGGAACCATTCGTTTTGTAAAGGCCGAACTGGATGCCTGGGTAGAACTGGTTAATCGCTACAAGCTGGAACCGCAAAATTATGAAACGCACGAGGAGTTATTGACCGAACAAGAAAAGCAAAAAGCTCAGCGCAAAAGAGGCAGACGGCCAAAAAAAGATCAGAAAAACGAAGCGGTGGAAGAACAGGTTGCCTGAGGCGACGGAATGCTGAACGTTTAATCGACGTCCGATATACAGATGCCGTATCGTTTGCTGCTGATAAATCCCTGGATTTACGATTTTTCCGCCTACGATTTATGGAGTAAGCCGTTGGGCTTACTTTATCTGGCTTCATTTTTGCGTGATCAGGGATTTGAAATCTCTTTTATTGACTGTCTGGATAAATATGCCGGCGAGCAAAAGGTCAAAATCCGCAAATACGGAACCGGCCATCTACCAAGAAGTATTGTCGAAAAACCGGAAATTTTAAAACACATTCCTCGCCACTACGCCCGTTACGGGATATCTGAAGAACTGTTCATCGAAAAATTAAAGCAAAACGCCAACGTTCATGCCGTTCTGATTACTTCCATAATGACTTATTGGTATCCCGGTGTAAAACGGGTGGTGGAGTTGGTTCGCAAGTTCCTGCCGGACAAGCCGATTATCCTGGGCGGAATTTACGCTTCCCTTTTGCCCGATCATGCCAGAGAAGTCATCAAACCAGATTTTTTGGTAACCGGCCCCGGCGAGTTAAAAACCCTGCGCCTTCTGGCCGACCTGTTTTCGTTGCCCTTCGATGCTTTTAACCTGCCGGCCACTCTTGATGATTATCCCTATCCTGCGTTTGACCTGATTAATCATCCCGATTATTTAATTGTGATGACCTCGCGCGGTTGCCCGTACGGTTGTTCCTTTTGCGCCCAAAAGCGAATTGCCATGCGCTTTACACAGCGTCAACCCGAGCGTGTGGTGGAAGAATTTGTCCGGCAATACCGTCGGTTTCGTTTAAGAGATTTCGCTTTTTACGACGACGCGCTGTTTATTGCCAAACAAAAACATATTGAGGTGATTTTACAGCGCTTGTTAGAAAAACGTCTGCCCCTGCGTTTGCACACGCCCAACGGACTTTTTGTTAAATATGTGGATCGACAGCTGGCCGAATTGATGTTTGCCGCCAATTTTAAAACCATTCGTTTGAGTTTTGAAACGGCCAATGCCGAGCGCTGGAAAGACATGTATTCCAAGGTCAGCGACGAGTCGATGATCGAAGCGGTGCAGCATCTTACGCAGGCGGGCTTTCGACCCAAAGACCTGGAAGCTTATGTGATTATGGGATTGCCCGGTCAAACTCTGGAAGAGATTGTGGCCAGCATCATTTTTGTGAACAACCTGGGCCTACAGGTGCGCCTGGCCTCCTTTTCGCCCATCCCGGGCACGCGCGAGTTTGAGCGGGCAGTGGAAATGGGGCTGATTACCCGAGATATCGACCCGCTTTTAACCAATAAAGCCATTTTCCCTTTGCGCAATGAAAAAATTACTTATGAAACATTTCGGAAAATTCGTAAATTGTCCCAAATATTAAACGAAGCGGCAAAAAACGAACTGCCGTTATTCGGCGATGAAGCGCTGGGGATGGCTGTAAAAAAAGTTGTGAGAGAGATGCAATGAGTCAAAATGTGTATCCGGTAAAAAAGGGTAATGAATACGAGTTGAAAATTGAACGCCTGGCCTTTGGCGGGCAGGGCGTGGCGCGCATTGATAATTACGTGATTTTTGTTAAACGCGCCTTACCTGGCGACCACGTAAAGGCCAGAATTGTTAAACGCAAAAAAGACTTTGCCGAAGCGTTTGTTACGGAAATTCTTCAGCCCTCTCCATATCGTATTGATCCGCCCTGTAAATATTTCAGCTGGTGCGGCGGATGTACCTGGCAGAATATGAAATATGAAGATCAATTGTATTTCAAACGAGAAATCGTCCGCGACACTCTGACCAGAATTGGCGGATTTAATGAGGTGGAAGTTCATGCCGTTCTGCCCTCGCCCGAATATTTTGCCTATCGTAATAAAATGGAATTCTCCTTTTCCGATCGCAGATGGCTGTTGCCCGAAGAATTGAACCAGGCCCATATTTCCAAAGAGTTTGCCCTTGGTCTGCACGTGCCGGGAACCTTTGACAAAATATTACATATTGAAACCTGTCTCCTGCAATCGGAAACAGCCAATCAGATTTTGAATTTTATTTCCGACTATGCTCGAAAAAATAATCTGCAGCCCTACGGAATCCGCAGCCATCAGGGTTATTTAAGGTTTCTGGTCATTCGCGAAAGCGCCTTTAACGGAGAGTTGATGGTGAATCTGGTTACCGGTCTGGATGAACCAGAACGCCTGAAACCGCTTGCATCCGCACTATCTAAAACATTCCCTCAGGTTGTGAGTGTGGTGAACAATGTGAATACGCGGCTGGCGCAAATTGCTCAGGGCGAAAAAGAGCATCTGCTTTACGGCCGCTCCTACATTCAGGACAGGATCGGGCCATTTATTTTTAAAATTTCGGCCAATTCATTTTTTCAAACCAATACGCGACAGGCCGAGAAGCTGTACGAGAAGGCAATTGAGTTTGCCGGTCTGGATTCGAATTCTGTTGTATGGGATTTGTATTCGGGAACGGGCACCATTAGTCTGTTTCTGGCGCGCCATTCCAAAAAAGTGATTGGCTTTGAAACGGCGGTTAGCGCCGTGCAGGATGCACGGCAGAATGCCAGCGAACACGGAGTCCAAAATGCGGAGTTTGTGGAGGGCGATTTGCTTAAAACCATGCCCACGGTTGGCGAAAGGCCTGATGTCGTTGTCACCGATCCGCCGCGCAGCGGAATGCACGAAAAAGTGGTGCGTATGATAAAAGACATTGCCCCGCAGACTATTGTCTACATTTCATGCAATCCGACCACTCTGGCCCGTGATCTGAAGATTTTAAGCGATCGTTACCGCATTGAAAAAGTGCAGCCGGTGGACATGTTCCCGCAAACTTATCACATTGAAACGGTCGTTCAATTAAAGCGAAGATAAAATTATTTTCATGAACAGGCAAACCATCCGCAAGCTGAGTTTTGATGAGATTTTCAGGCGTCAGCCCACGCTGGAAGAATTGAAAAAACTTCCGCGTACGCCCATTTCTGTGCTGGTTGAGGATATTCGAAGTATGCACAACGTGGGCAGCATTTTTCGCACCAGCGACGGCGCCCGAATCGAACATCTGTATCTTACGGGTTTTACGGCCCGTCCGCCGCGCATCGAAATTGACAAGACCGCTCTGGGAGCTACAGACAGCGTTCCCTGGTCTTATCACAAAGATGCGCTGGAGGTCGTGCAGCAGTTAAAAGAGAAAAATATAGCCATTGTAACGCTGGAACATACCTCGCAAAGTCAGAATTATTTTGAGGTTGAATATCCCTTTCCCCTCTGTCTGGTACTGGGCAATGAAGTAGAAGGCGTCAGCCAGCAGATCGTGGAACAGGCCGATCTGGCGATTGAAATTCCCATGCTGGGCATCAAACAATCCTTAAACGTCAGCGTGGCTTATGGGATCGTTTTATATCATATATTGGGTAACTATCTAAAAAATCATTCATTTAAGCTTGACATGTACCGTATTGACCGATAAATTGTAAAAGTTTGTTTAATAAAGGCAATGCTTATGGCCGAAACCGCAATCGTGGTACTTGACCGAAGTCCACATCAAAGCGAATATCTGGTTCAGTCTTTTAAAGAACACGAAATCCCCGTGATTTACAACGCTGTGCTCGATCCAATCCTCGATTTACCTGACGAATACCGGCGGCGATTGTACCTTGTGGATTACCACACCTTAACCCTTGAAAAAAGGGAATCGGTTATCAAATTATTTAAAGGCTTAAAGAATGAAGACCGGGTGATCGTTTACAATGTAACCCCGGATGCCAATAAGCGAATTGTCTTTTATGAGCTCGGCGCCTTCCGCGTTTTTGATCGAACGGTGAATATCGAAGAAGTGTGCGCCAACGCTCTGTGGTGGTATGAGCAAATAACCACGCATCCCGATATCTCCGATGTGCTAATGGAAGGGCGCCTGGAGAATATTGAATTTATCCATTTTTTATGGGGCCTTGCCCGGCGAAAAGTTAGCGGCATTCTTGAACTGACCATGAAACGCAATCATGGCGAGATCTATTTTAAAAACGGGCAGATCATTCATGCTCAGGTTTTGACCCATCAGGGGCTGGATGGGCTGCTGCACATGGCGTTATGGCAAAATGGAACATTTTCTTTAAAACGTCACAACACAAAAGACATCGAACAAACCATTCACAATACGTTATTGGGTCTGATCATTCTAATTTCCGACTTAAAGCTTAAACTCTTTTCCATTCAGGATCAATTCAAATCTGAAATGAGCGTCTTGCAATTGGTAAATGCCGGCGACCTGCCCCTGTACAAAATTAATCTGGACGCGGGATTTGTGGAATATCTTTCTCAGCCCAGAGAGTATGGCGATGTGTTGGAAAATCCTTTTTATCCCAATCACCAGACCATGATGATTTTGCAGCAGTTAAAAAAGACCGGCCTTTTACGAGTTAATGAGCCCATCGAAACCATCATCGAAAAAGAGGCGCCGGCTTTTGAGCACATTTACGAAAGCGTAAATACATTAAACGAGTTTAGATTTGACCCCGAAACGCTTAAACAAATCAAAACAACCCTGGCGCTCAATACGGAAGCTCCGGCAAAAGTGGTGGTCATCTGCGATGATGAAGAATTGCTGAAGCACTATCTGGCCTCGCTGGCCGGCGGAGCCGATCGCGTCATTTTTGAATACAACATGCATTTTATCCGCTTCTCTCTTGGAGAAGGTTACGAAATTATTCTGATTGGCATGATGGCAAATCCGCAACTGTTAAGGCTATTATCGGTAATGTCCGAAGAAATTAATGGTTTTATCTTTCTGATCAACGCGCAAAATCTGGCCAACGTGGGCTACTACAGCTATCTGATCAACCAGTCTCTGGTTCAGCATCCCGTACCGGCCGCCTGTGCGGTCACCTTTTTCAATGAACGGCAGATGTTGGAAAAAATAAAAAATCATTTTTTCTTAAACTGGAATGTCGCCTGGACCCAATTTGAAGCCAACGACGCCGATTCCATGGTTCAGATATTAAGCTCCATAAGCCCCGTAGAGCCTATTGAGGGAAAAGAAAAGGAAGAAGAGGGGGAAGAGGAATGATCCATGTAGCGGTAGTAGCCAGAGAGAAAAACTGGTTCGATCAGTTAATAACGCGCATTCCTCGCCTGCCCATTTCATTCAGGTGGTTTGAAAATACCGGGGATTTCTTAAAACGCATTGAATTTGAAGACTGGCATCTCATTTACATTGTTGAAAAAGATGCGGAAATTCTGGAGCGCGGCCTGGCAGAGTTGACCGGCAATGGCTTAAACGTGCCGATAATCTGTTCAACGGGCAAGTTAGACCAGGGGCAGCGGCAATTGATCTGGCAGTTAGGCGTAAAAGAGATCGTCCCCTGGCCGGTGACGCGGCAGGAGTTAGAGCATATTTTAAACGCCTATTGTCACTTTTACGCCCCCAACCCGGAGAACGATCGTTGTTTGTTTCGTGGAAGTCTGGATTACATCGACGGGGTGGAGCTCCTGCGCGCTCTGTGTAAGGAAAAAAACAGCGGTATCTTGAATTTTAACTGGGGCGAGCGAAACGGCCGCATTGAACTTAACAATGGCCAAATTATTCATGCCGCCTATCGCCAGTTAGATCCCCTGACCTCCATTTTGGTGTTAACCTCCTGGCGCCATGGCGAGGTTTCTTTTAAGGAAGAAACTTATATTAGCAAACGCTCCATTATGCTATCCAATGAACAAATATTTAACGAGTGTGAACAATATCTGGAGGAACGCGCGCAATTGCTTCGCGCCTTTCCCGGCGCGGATGTCAAATTATTTACCCATCCGGATTTGAATTTTGAGGATTTTGGTCCAAACGAAAGGGCCTGGCTATACAAGATGTACCAGGGAAAAACCCCTGGCGAAATCAACGATCTCTACGAAGGCGATTTTAACTTTTTACTGAAAAAATTGAAATTGTGGTTGGAAAAACAGTATATCCTTCCGGAAAGCGAATATCACCGCATCAAAGCTAAAAGAGATGAAGAGAAAGCCGCCTCAGGAGTTAAGCGGTTGATTAAAAAACTATTCGGCGCCGACCAAAACAAAATCGAAGAAATGGAAGAGGTAAGACCAGTGGAAATTAAACGGGAAGCTCTTCCCTGTTATTTTCACGATTTCAAGGCCTTGCAAACCTTTAAATCTTTATTGGAGGAAGCTTGAACCATTTAATTCTGGAACTGGCAGTTTTTACCAGAAACTGGAAAAAAATATTGGAACTCTGGCCCAACGCCAACATCAAAGAAAGTCCTCTCCCGCTTCAATTGCGTTACATCCATGAGAAAATAAACGAAAAGGCCGGAATGCTAATTTATTTGCTGGATATGACCGATGAAAAAATAAAAGATCGGCTGGATATTATAGTACCCTACGTTCCGTTTTGCATGATGTTTGTGGATGAAATTGACGAAAGTTTAGAGAATGATATGGAAGCGTACCTGGCGCAGTTTGAAACGCCTTTATTTTTAGTGTTGCCAGAAGATGAAAATTTAAAAGAAACCATTACACAAATTTCGCATCTGGACTATAAACTTCCCGAGATTGTAGTGCTTGAGCAGGAGGCAGATCCTGGCAGAGCCATGAAAAAGTTAATCCATAAAATATTGGAAAAGTTAAACCAGGAGCCGGATGTTCAGATCATTAACCCATCAACGGAAGAAGAGCCGCTTTAACCAAATCCTAATAATTTTCTAATAATATGGAAATAGAAAATTAGAAAATTGAAGCGGTTTCAAAATAGTCCGAGGATGAAAAGTGGCAAAAGCTAAAATTTACATCGTTGATGATGAAAAAGATATTCTGGATTTGGTTGATTACAATTTGAGTAAAGAAGGTTACGAAGTTGAATGTTTTACCAGTGGAGAAGAGATCTTAAGAAAAGTAAAAAGTGAAGTACCCGATCTGATTCTGCTGGATTTAATGTTACCGGGTGTGGACGGGCTGGATGTGTGCAAGGTGTTAAAACATACGCCGGATACCGCCGGCATCCCGATCATCATGCTGACCGCCAAAGGCGAAGAAGCGGATATTGTTACCGGACTGGAGCTGGGCGCCGACGATTACATCCCCAAACCTTTTTCGGTAAAAATTTTGTTAGCCCGCGTAAAGGCCGTTTTAAGGCGCAAAAGTCAGAAACAGGCGGAATCGATGGATGTGATTCGCATCCACGATTTAATGATTCACCCCGGGCGCCGTGAGGTGCTGGTGAAGGATAAGCCGGTTCATTTAACTTACACGGAGTTCAGTCTGCTTTATTTTCTGGCGCAGCGTCCGGGCTGGGTGTTTACGCGCTACCAGATTGTGGACGCCCTGCGCGGCGAAGATTACCCGGTGACCGAACGTTCCGTGGATGTGCAAATTGTCGGTCTGCGCAAAAAATTAGGAGAAGCCGGAAAATACATCGAAACCGTTCGCGGCGTCGGATATCGATTTAAGGAGCATATATGACCCATAAACGCCAGTTGTGGCAAACTTTTTTTTCGTTTTCAGCCATCAGTGTTTTTTTTATTGCCATCATTGTATTTTATACGGTAAATAAGTCCAGGCATTTAATCAAAGATATCTATTTTGAAGAATTGCAGGTTAAAGGACATGTTGTCGCACGATTAATTGAGCCGCAGATAAAAAATAATGATTTTGACAATGTGAACGCCGAGCTGAACCGGCTGTTTTTCGATTTGAAATCGTACGTAACGGTCATATTGCCCAACGGAAAGGTGATCGCCGATACGCGTAAAGACCCCTCTTTGCTCGATAACCATGCCGATCGACCGGAAATTAAAGAAGCCCTGCTCGGACATGTGGGCAGAAATATTCGCTACAGCTATTCGGTAAATAAAGAATTGTTGTATCTGGCCCTCCCCATATTCAATAATGAGGACAATAAAGTCATTGCCGTTGTGCGGATGTCCATGCCCTATCAGCATGCCGACCAGGTCTTTTCCGCTTTGCAATATCAGATTATTTTGATCTTATTGCTGGGATTTTTATTGATTCTGGTTCTCTTTTATGTGGTGGCGCGGCGTTTTAGCCAGCCCCTGCTGGAAGTTGCCGAGTGCATGGAAAAGGTAGCCGCAGGCGATTTTAAAGTACGTTTACCCGATTTTTCGGCCATCGAGCTGCATCGGATTTCAGCGGCGTTTAATCAGCTTATCGAGAGAATGGAAGACCAACTGCACAAAATCCATGAGCAGAAAAATCAACAGCAGGCCATTTTTCAGAGCATGAACGAAGGCATTTTAGCCGTTAATAAAGAGGAACGCATCATCGCCATTAATCGCGCTGCCGCAGAAATTTTGAATATTTCCGCAGATGCCAAAAATCGCAGCATGCACGAAGTAATCCGCAATAGTGAACTGATTAAGGTAATTGAAAAGGCGCTTGCTACGGATCAGCTTATTGAGGACGAGATTGTGTGCCGTGGCGAACCGCGGCGCTACATTCAGGTGCATGGCACCTGCTTAAAAGATGAGGCGGGCAATACCATCGGCGCCATGGTGGTGCTATCGGATGTTACGCGGATTAAACGCCTCGAAGAAATTCGCAAAGATTTTGTGGCCAATGTTTCTCACGAAATCCGCACGCCGCTCACTTCTATCCAGGGCTTTGTAGAAACTTTACTCGATGGCGCATTAGCCGATAAAGAAACAGCCGAGCGTTTTCTGAATATCATTCACAATCAGACCAGACGTTTGAATATGATCATTGAAGACCTGATGGTGCTGGCTTCGCTTGAACAAAAAGAGGAGCGCTCCGAATTTCAATTTAGCGAAGATTATCTTGCGCCGGTGGTGCAAAACGCCATCCTGGTGTGCCAGTCTCAGGCCGATGACAAAAATATCCGTATTACGTCCGCCTGCCCCGAAAAGTTAAAGGTTAAAATGAATCCTTCGTTGCTGGAGCAGGCCCTGGTTAATTTAATTACCAATGCCATCAAATACAGCCCGGAAAATACCGAGGTTAAAATTGAAGTCACTCCCGGAGAAAGGGAAGTGGAGATCAAAGTCGTTGATCAGGGAATTGGCATCCCCAGCGACTATCACGATCGAATTTTTGAGCGCTTTTATCGTGTGGATAAAGCGCGCAGTCGTCAACTGGGCGGAACCGGATTGGGACTCTCCATTGTTAAGCATATTGTTAATGTGCACAACGGGCGCGTGGCTGTAGAAAGTAAAGTGGGCAAGGGAAGCACCTTTTATATTTACCTGCCCTATGAAAAATCGTAAAACCGCCCCGGAGTTGTTGGCATTGAAACCGGACAAAGCAAGGTGTTGGCGTTAATCGCACCGGGCTGTGTGTCCTTTTGATGTGTAAGCCGCTGTTAAAATCAACTTTTTTATTTACGCTCTCTGGCTTTATTCCTCTCTTT
Source organism: Caldithrix abyssi DSM 13497 (assembly GCF_001886815.1). Taxonomy (GTDB): domain Bacteria; phylum Calditrichota; class Calditrichia; order Calditrichales; family Calditrichaceae; genus Caldithrix; species Caldithrix abyssi. Next base: position 3,914,144 of record NZ_CP018099.1, on the reverse strand, counting down.
TTATTACTTTACCACAAAATAATAAGGAGAGGAAAATGGGATATTTAAGAGGCCTTTCGAACTATCTCAAAGAGAACTATCGGCGCGATATTTTATCAGAACATCTGGAAGCGGGAGATGTTCTGGATTTTCATATCCACGGTCATAAAACACTCCGCGGCCAAATCAAGCAAAATCTCAAATACGATCTGGTCGTTAAAGGTATGCAAGGCAATCTGCGCCAGATTCCAAAGGTTCATATTAAATTTTTTTACTCTGCCCAACATTCATCAAAAATAGCGCCGTTTATTCAAATCGATGAGGCGATTAAAGCGCGCCAGTTGCAGCCGATTTTAAATCCAACGCGCCGCTACCACGTGAAAAATAAAACCCTGTATCCCATGATGATGCTCAAAAAACCGATTCGTCTGACGCTTTTGGAGGGCGAAGTTTTACAGGGAATTATCGGCGATTTTACAGTGTACGAAATTATTTTACAGTTAAACGATGAGTTGCAGGTGGTTGTATTTCGCCATTCCATCTTCCAGTGTGTCGATCCGGAAAACGGCAGAAACTTGCTTAAATCTTTTCAAGATACGGTCCGAGACTGGGAAAAAACACCTTTGTGGGTAAACGAAGAGACGGGGGAATAGATGAAACGTTCGATCGCCATTTTAATTACGCTTGTTTTTATGGGAGGGCTGTTTTCTGGCGACTTCAATAAACAAATCTGGCGGCAGCTAAGCGGATCGGCTTTTGTGGACAATGTGTCCTATCCTGTTTTACAGCGCATCTGCGATGAAGCCGGCGGTCGGCTGGTAGGCAGCAAACAAAATGAAAAGGCCATGGACATATTGATTGAAGAGCTGAAAAAATTGGGTTTAGATGCCAAAAGAGAAAGTTTTAATATGCCCGGCTGGGTGCGCGGCGATGACGAGATTAAACTTTTAGAGCCCACTGAAAGAACGTTGCGCTGCGCGGCTCTGGGATATGTTAACCAAACGCCACCTTTTACTGCTCCTTTGGTGAACGGACATTCCGGCCAGAAAGAAATTTTGGATTCCATTGATGTTCATGGAAAAATTGTTCTGATTCCGCCCGAAAAGCCCAAAAAAGGAAAGCAACCTCTGCGCTCCGAAGTGATTCGCTATGCGGCAGCCAATGGCGCAAAAGCGGTGCTGTTTGTGAACAACAAAATCGGCGGGTTGATGCGTGCCGGTACTTTTAGCTTTCAGGGCGAGCCTGCGCCCATTCCGGGTTTTAGCATTACCTATGAAGAAGGGCAGTGGCTGAAACGGCTTTTAGAAACGGGGAAGATGCCCAGGTTAAAAATCACAACCCGTTCCTATTGTACGCCCATTACCACGGCCAATATCGTGGCAACTATCCCGGGAAAGGTCAAAGACAAAATTGTGCTCGGCGCCCATTTCGATAGCTGGGATTTTGGTCAGGGCGGCATTGACAACGGTAACGGCAGCGCCATCTTGCTGGAAGTGGCGCGGCTCATCCATCAAATCCATCCGCAAAACCATTTTACGCTGGAGTTCGTCTGGTTCAACGGCGAAGAGCTCGGTTTGTGGGGATCGAAAAAGTACATGGAAAAACACGGCAACGAACCGATTGCGGCCATGGTCAATATGGATATGACCGGTCGCCCAACGGGATTTAATGCCATGGGCTTTGACGATTTTTTGCCCTTTTTTGAAACTCTGGCCGAAAACCTACAGGGATATAATTTAACAGTCGGCGCGATCAGCCGCTCCTGGACCAACAGCGATCACATGCCCTTTATGATGCAGGGAATTCCGACCTTTACGTTAACGGCGCATCTGGATAAGGATCAGGGACGGTTTTACCACAGTTTTGGCGATACCTTTGATAAAGTGCGCAGTGACTATCTTTCTCAGGCGGCGGGTGTAATCTCGATCATGGTGGTTGAATTGGCCAATCGACCGCAACTACCCTTTCAAAAATTGGACAAAGAGGCCGTTACCAGAATGCTGAAAAAATTTAACCTGGATGAAATACTAAAACGTCAAAAGGAATGGTCTTTTGAATAAAGGAAACCTTTGCCGTTTCTATGAGTTTTTTGAGTTGAGTGGCTCAGGAGTTTGAAAAGGAAATTTTAATTTAAACAGAGCAATGAATCCAGTGAAGTCCCCGGAAAAAGACTTGATTTTAGCTCAGAATTAATTATCATAAATAAACGTGGAATTTGTCACGGTTCTGGACATAAAATTCGATTATTCTAACTAAAGCCCAATTGCTGTACGATTAATAAACATGGAAGATCATTGCAGGATGCATATTAAATGAAGATCAATAAATATTTGCCGATTGTCCTTTTTGTGGTTTTACTCGATTTTCAGGCTATTTTTAATTCCAACTGGGATAATGTATCCGAGCGGCAAATTATTTTCAATAAACTGGATAAGCTCTACCATCAGCAGAATTTTTACGCTTATTACGACTCACTGCAAAACTTTTTATTAAAAGTCAATCCCCGAATTTCCGATGGCACAAAGTTTAAGTTTGCCTTTGCCGCCTATCAGAACAAAGATTTTAAGAAAGCGGCCAGGCTTTTTAGTGAACTGAAGGAATCGGGCTTTTTACCGTCTTACAGCGCTTATTTTGAGATAAGGAGCATCTGGGGAATGGACACGAGCAGAGCGTTGCCTCTGGCTCGCGATTATTTAAAACAATACCGAAACAGCCCGCTGGCCGATTCGCTTTTAATCCCTCTGGCCGAAACCTGTTACCGCCAGAAAAAATTTTTAGAAGCGCGCAAATATTTTCAACTGGCCATCGAGCGAAAAATCCGTAAAACGCAACGAGTGGAGTTCAAGAAAAAGGCGGCCGATTGTTTGTGGTTAAGCGGGCGTAAGGATGCCGCCCTGAAAGAGTACTATCAGATCATTAAAAAACATCCTTCGCACCAGGTGTGCGAACAATTGGTGGATGAATTAGAGCAAAAAGCGCCCGAATGGTACCGGAAAAAGTTCCTGAAAATTTATCCGGTTTTAAGCAAACACCGCAGATATGACGAGGCGCGCGTAAAATTAGAAAAATTTATTCGTGAAACCAGCGACGTAAAACTACAGGAAGAAGCCCGCTACCTGCTGGTGCGAAACTACTATGCCCAGGGACGATATTCCACCGCGCTGATCGGCTTTAAAAATTTACTGGCCAATCTTAAAAATAAAGCGCTGGAGCCTAAAATTCGGTTATATCTGGCGCGCGCTTATCTGGCGGTTGGCAATGTGCAAAAAAGCATAGATCTTTACAAGGAATATGCGGATCGCTATCCACGGCGCCGAATGGCCGCGGAAGTCATCTGGAAGGTGGCCCTTTTAGAAGAGCGCATGGGCCGTTTGCAGGATGCTTTATCTTTTTATCAAAAGTTGTATCGACGCTGGCCGCATTCTTCCTTTGGCTCAGAAGCGCGCTTCAGGTACGGCTACACGTTGTTCAGGCTGGGAAAGATTGAGCAGGCAGAACGCGTATTTAATAAAATCCGTTTCAGCCGCACAAAAGATTTTTTTAAGAATCGGGCGGCGTACTGGGTAAGCATTTGCCGCGAAATGAAAAGCGACACCTTAACGGCCAGCAGAATCAGAAGAGACCTGGCCCGCAACATGTGGGATGATTACTACACTTTAAAAAGCTACCTGCTGGAAAAAGAGTACATGGACTCCACCAATGCGTTAATCAAAGCGTTTAAACGAATTCGCAATCCGCTGAACTATTACGGCAAAGGATTTCAGAAGCACATCGACCATTTTGAAAGAGTTTTTTTGATTGACGATTTGTTGGGGCGCTCGTATGCCGTGGCCGAACTTTCCACCTTAAAAATCGATCGGCGGGAAATTCAGGAATGGATTGCCCTGGCCGAAACCTACAAAAGGCTTAAAGAGTACGGCCGCGCTTACCGATTGTACGATCAGATCAATCAACGCTTTTACAGCAAGCTTGCCTATGGCGAAAAACTGTTTATTTTACGCGAACGCTTTCCCTATTACTATGATCAGATTGTGGATAAATTTTGCCGGCGCTACGGCCTGGAAAAGGAGCTGGTATTAGGACTCATCAAGCAAGAAAGCGCCTTTGACCATCGCGCAAAGTCGTTTGCCAACGCTTATGGTTTAATGCAGCTTATTCCGACCACGGCGCGCGATATGGCGTTTTTGGCGGGAAAGCGATTGAAAAATATCGATCTGTTATTCGATCCGGAGTTCAATATCCATCTGGGTACGCTGTACTTAAAACAGCTGCACAGACAGTTTAAAGGAGACAAAGCCAAAATACTGGCGGCTTACAACGCCGGTCCGCACCGCGTTAAACGCTGGCTGAAATTAAACTATTCCAACCATACAGACGGCTTTATCGAAAACATAGAGTTCAAAGAAACCAGAAACTACGTAAAGCGCGTCATGAAAAATTACTGGGCCTACAAATTACTGTACAATGATTTTCAGGTCGATCGCCGGACACTGCTTTCCATGGAAGACGATCTGGAAAATTGGTCGCTGGCTTTCGGATTTTAACGGAAACCAATATTCTTCACTGTCACGAGTGCGACGGTGAAGACAAAGCGTTTCATTTCCTGTCCCGCTTGTTTAGGATACTTCCTCTGGAAGATCAATCTCGCCCGGGCGGGATTTGAAAATTTTTGTGCTGCTGGATTGGTTGAATAGTTGATTAGTTGATTAGTTGAATGGTTGAATGGCAACTGTCCACGTTCAGCGTTCCCCTCTCCCAGACTTTTATTCTTGGAAAAGGAGATCAAGATGGTGTGGGCAATTGAAACTTTTTTAAATTTTTAACACTCTTTGCACTCTTTGTGACTCCTTTGAGCTCTCTGTGGTCGCTTGAAATAGTTTGTTTAATCTTTTTCTGCGATGATTGGCGTAATCTGCAAGAAAATTACTTTACGCACATTGTGGTTTGTTTTTGGTTGCGGCTGTGCTGCCTTGCAATAAACTCATTAATTAAACGACATCTCGTTTAATTCACATTTCAGGGCTGCTGATATGAAATAAATCTCCTGCCTTAATCGTTAATCCAGATAATCAAAACATGGGAATCGTTCAGATTTGTAACATAAATTTGCTTTAACCGTACAGGACTTGTAAATTTTTCGATTTCATGGTAAAATGAAATGGAGCGCTGACTTGACAGACTCGAACTTAAAACGAATTTACGATAAAGTGATGGCCGGTGAACGGCTGTCTTTTGAAGACGGGATGACGCTTTTCAATTCTAACGATGTGTTGACCATTGGTGAAATGGCGCATCATATCCGCGTTCAAAAAAACGGCTTAAAAACCTTTTACACCCTGAATCAACACATCAACCCCACCAATATCTGCCGCAACGATTGCCTGTTTTGCGCCTTCTACCGTAAGGATGGTCAGGAGGGCGCCTATCGTATGTCGCTGGAAACGGTGCGTCAGAAGGTACTGGAACGCATCGAAGAGCCGATCACCGAAATCCACATTGTCGGCGGTTTAGACGACGGCCTGCCTTACGAATACTACATTGATGTATTGCGCGTGGTAAAAGAGGTGCGGCCGAATGTAAACATAAAAGCCTACACGGCTGTTGAAATCGCCTACCTGGCCGAACGCTCCGGCAAATCATGGGCAGCGGTGCTGGATGATTTATTGGAGGCCGGTTTAAACACCATGCCCGGCGGCGGCGCGGAGGTGTTCAGCGAACGGGTGAAGCGCAAGCTGTTTATGGACAAACTTTCGGCCGATGAGTGGATCGAAATCCATAAAATCGCGCACCAAAAGGGCATTCGCACCAATGCCACCATGTTGTACGGCCACATCGAAAAAGACGAGGAAAAGGTCGATCATTTAATCCGTTTGCGTAAGGCGCAGGATGAATCGGGCGGATTTCTCACTTTTTTACCACTGCTTTTCCATCCGGAAAATACGCGCATGGCTCGCCTGCCCATGGCCACCGGTGTGGAAGATCTAAAGCACATTGCCATCAGCCGCCTGTTGCTGGATAATTTTGATCATATCAAGGCCTATTGGGTGATGCTGGGTAAAGACGTGGCGCAAATTGCCCTCTCTTTTGGCGCGGACGATATTGATGGCTCGGTGGTGGAAGAACGTATCTACCACATGGCCGGCGCCAGATCGTCACAAATGATGACGCGCAGTCAACTGAAAAAATTGATCAGCGAATGCGGCTTTGTCCCTGTGGAACGAAATGCGCTGTACCAGAGTGTAAATACGGAAACGGAAATCATCGATCAGGTTTAATTCGGAGAATTCAATGGAAATTAATAATCTATTTGGCGGAGCATCGCAAACGCAGCCGGAAGGCGACGCCCCCATTTCTTACAAAGTAAAAAATGTAAGCTATGTTAGTTATTTGAATACCAAACCGCTGGTGTACGGCCTGGAAAAAGGTCTGGTGAAACATGATTTCGTCATGCAAAAAGATGTGCCTTCTGTTTGCGCGGAACGTTTGCTGCAGGGCGAGGTGGAGCTCGGACTGATTCCTTCCATTGAATATGCCCGCGGCAAGGGCGGTTTGAAAATTGTGCCGGAATTGTGCATCGCTTCCAGAGGTGCGGTAAAGAGCGTTGCGCTCTTTTTCAATCAGGATATCAGGCGCATCAACACCATTGCTCTGGATACCAGCTCGCGAACTTCCGTGGCGCTGTTAAAAATCTTGCTATTAGAAAAGTTTGAAATCGAGCCGCAGTTTGTGCCCATGGCGCCCGACCTGCAGGAGATGCTACAAAAAGCCGATGCGGCCCTGGTCATTGGCGACCGGGCGCTGCAATACCAGGCGTCCTTTCCCAACCATCTGGACCTGGGCGAAGAATGGACCGACATGACGGGCCTGCCTTTTGTTTACGCCTTCTGGGCCGGTCATGAATTGAGCCTGAGCAACGACGAAGTGACCATCATGCAAAAATCCTATGAAATCGGCGCGCAAAATATCGAAAAAATTTCCCGTGAATATGCCGTGGGTAAAACGCAGAGCTGGCAGTTCTACCAGGAGTATTTGACCAGGAATATTTTCTACAAGCTGGACGAGGACGAAAAAGCCGGGTTACTGGAATTTTACCATTACGCGTTTTATCTGGGCTTAATTGAACATATTCCGGAGCTGCATTTTTATGAAGATCAATAAACAGACCATAGAGCAAAAGGTGGCCGAGAACGGACGATTAACCCTGGAAGAGGGGCTGTTTTTGTTTGAAGAAGCCGATCTAATCTGGCTGGGCAAACTGGCCGACCGGGTTAAGCGCCGCTTCCATCCCAGGCCTGTTGTCACCTTTATTATCGATCGCAATATCAATTACACCAATATCTGTGTGGCCAATTGTGATTTTTGCGCGTTTTACGAAAAAATAGGCTCCTCACACGGCTATGTGCTCAAAAAAGAAGAAATCGCGCGCAAAATTCAGGAAACGATTGATCGGGGCGGCTACCAGATTTTAATGCAGGGCGGATTGAATCCGCAATTAAAAATTGATTTTTATGAGGATCTCTTTCGTTTTATCAAGGAAAAATTTCCAGCGGTGCGCATTCATTCGCTTTCCCCGCCGGAAATTCACTACATTGCAAAGATTTCCCACCTTTCGCTGCAAGATACGCTGATTCGTTTGCGCGGGGCCGGTCTGGATTCCATTCCCGGCGGCGGCGCTGAAATTCTGGTAGATGAAGTCCGCATAAAATTGAATGCCAATAAAACCACTGCCGAACAGTGGCTTAAGGTGATGGAAACTGCGCACAAAATGGGCATGAAGAGCACGGCCACCATGATGTTTGGGCATGTGGAAACTTACGAGCACCGTTTGCAGCACATGATAAAAATCCGCGAGCTGCAGGATCACACCCTGGGGTTTACGGCTTTTATTCCCTGGACCTTTCAGCCGGAAAACACGCGCGTTCATGTGCAAAAGACCAGCGCCTACGACTATTTGCGAACCCTGGCCATTTCTCGATTGATGCTGGACAACCTGCCCAATATTCAGGTGTCGTGGGTGACCATGGGCGCTAAGATTGCGCAAATGGGCCTGTTTTTTGGCGGCAATGATTTTGGCAGCGTGATGATCGAAGAAAATGTGGTGGCGGCGGCCGGAGCGACTTTTCGGATGGACCGCCAGGAAATCGAACGCATTATTATTAAGGCGGGATTCGAGCCGCGCCTGCGCGACATGGAATATAATCTGTTGAATTAATGTGAAAAAAAAAGAAGCCTACTGCGCCAGTTGGATTGTACCGGTTGTCAGCCCGCCCATGCGCGAGGCCGCGCTCATCGTCGAAGATGGCGTCATCTCTACCATTGTGCCCGGCCATGAATTGCCCCGGCATGCTAAAAATTTGAAAATTTACAACTTCCCCAATGGCGTTATATTGCCGGCCTGGGTCAATGCGCACACCCATCTGGAATTATCTTATTTTAAAGATGAAACAATACCGGCCGGGCAGTTTTTTGAATGGGTGGAAAGGTTGCTGGCCGTTCGCGCGCAAAAAGAAAATCCGCAGCGCGTCAAAACGGCTGCCCTGCAGCAGATGCGCCTGATGCGGCAATCGGGGACTGCGCTGGCGGGCGATATTACCAACGGTCCGCTGCTGGAGCCTTTGCCCGACGAACCGCTTGAACGGGCGATCTTTTACGAGATTCTGGGCTTTTTACCGGAGCGCGCTGAGGTCATTTTTGAAAAGGCCCAACAGGAATTACAGGCCAGAAATCCACACGCCATTCTTACGCCCCATGCGCCCTATTCAACCTCTCCGCACTTGCTGAAAAAGATCGCCAGCGCTTCTGCCAGAATGTCCATCCACCTGGCCGAGAGCAAAAGCGAATATGCGTTTTTAACGGAAGGTTCTGCAGAGCTGACCGCCTTTTTAAAAGCGCGCAAGGCCTGGCCGGAGAACTGGAAGACGCCCGGAAAAACGCCGGTGGGCTATTTAAACGATCTTGGTTTGCTACACGGTAAAACACTGCTGGTGCACGGCGTGCAGGTAACGGACAGAGATCTGGATATTTTGAAAAACAGCGGCGCTGCGGTTTGCATTTGCGCGCGCAGCAACGACCGGCTGAACGTGGGGCTGCCGCCGATTCAAAAATACCTTGAGAAAGGGATTCCGCTGTGTATCGGAACCGACAGTCTGGCTTCCAACGTCAGCCTTGATTTGAATGACGAAATTTATTATCTATGGGAGCGCTTTAACCAGGCGCTGCATCCTGTGACTCTGGTGCGCATGGCGACTTTGAACGGCGCCAGAGCGCTGGGTCGTGAAGGGGAGTTTGGTTCGCTGGAAGTTGGTAAAAAAGCGGCCTTTAACGTGTTTGAATTTGACGAAGCGATTAAAGAAGAGCCTGAATCTGCTGTGGTTTCACGAAAATGGAGAAGATTGAGATGCTTTTGAAGAAGATTTTGCAACGCATTGTAGAATACGGCCACATGATTAAGTTTTCGCATTCCATATTTGCTTTGCCGTTTGCCCTGTCGTCGGCCGTTCTGGCCAATGATGCGGTTCCTTTGACCATGGAAAAGTTGCTGTGGATTGTTGTGGCGATGGTTAGCGCCCGTAGCGCGGCCATGGGGTTTAACCGCCTGGTCGATCGCGAGTACGACGCCGCCAACCCGCGCACTAAAAACCGGCACCTGCCCGCCGGTAAAATCAAAGCGGCAGAAGTCGCGGCCTTTGTGTTAATTTCGTCTCTGGTTTTTGTTTTTTCATCATTCAAGTTGAATATGTTGTGTTTTGCCCTGTCGCCGGTGGCCCTGTTCGTCATCTTTTTTTACTCATACACCAAACGGTTTACGGCTTTTTCCCATTATGTGCTGGGCGTGGCGCTGGGCATTTCGCCGGTTGGCGCCTGGCTGGCCATTACCGGTTCGTTTGCCCTGCCGCCGATTTTATTAGGCCTGGCGGTGGTTTTTTGGGTGGCCGGATTCGACATTTTGTACGCTTTGCAGGACTACGACTTTGACCGGCAGTATCAGTTGTATTCCATTCCGCGGCTGGTGGGGGCGCGTAAAGCCATGTGGATCGCCCGCTTCAGCCATTTAGTGGCCTTTACCCTGCTTTTTAGCCTTTGGATTTTGTTGGACCTGCATTTTATTTATCTTTTGGGATTGACCGTCATTGCCGGCTTGCTCAGCTACGAACATGCGCTGGTAGAACCCGACGACCTTTCCCAGCTGGACATGGCATTTTTCAATATGAACGGTATCATCAGCGTCATCTTTTTTATTAGCATTCTGGGAGATTACTTTTTGTTATGAAGCGTATTGTGGTGGGGATCAGCGGCGCCAGCGGCATGCTTTACGCGGCGCGTTTTTTGCGTGCCGTGCCGGCCGATTACGAGGTGCATCTGATTGTCTCCTCTGTGGCGCAGAAAATTTTGCAGGTTGAGCTCGGCTGGGATGTAAAAAAACAGCCTTTTGCGCAGTTCTGGGAAACCTTTAGCGAAGAGCCCTATCTGGGCGCCGCCATTGTTGTGCATCCGGCAGAAAATCATTTTGCGCCGGTGGCCAGCGGTTCTTTTATAACTAAAGGGATGGTCATCATTCCCTGTTCGGCTAAAACCCTTTCCGGAGTGGCCAGTGGTTACGCGGCCAACCTGATGGAACGAACGGCCGACGTTCATTTGAAGGAGCGGCGGCCGCTGATTCTGGTGTTACGCGAAACGCCCTACAGTTTAATTCACATCGAAAACATGAAAAAGGCAACGCTGGCCGGAGCGACCATATTACCAGCATCGCCGGGATTTTACCACCAGCCGCAAAGCGTGAACGATCTGGTGGATTTTGTGGCGGCCCGCGTGATGGATCACCTGAATATTGAGCATCAATTGAGTAAACGCTGGGGAGAAAACGATGGCTGAGCCGCAGATGGTTCTGGAACCGGGAAAGCAGAAAAAACACTATGTGCGTAATATGTTCAACGCCATTGCGCATCGCTATGATTTTTTGAACCATTTTTTAAGTTTTGGAATCGACATTCTGTGGCGCAAAAAGGCCGTTCGCAAGCTGCAGGTTTCTGATGAGCATCGCGTGCTCGATCTGGCCTGCGGCACGGCAGACTTTGCTCTGGAAGCGATTCGGCAAAAAGGCTGCCAGGTGGTGGGGGTGGATATCGCCCTGCGCATGCTTAAATTTGCCCGTCCCAAAATAGCGGATGAAAAAATACGCTCTCGTCTGGCGCTGATCAATGCCGACGGCGAAAATTTGCCGTTTAAAGAGCACAGTTTCCATGGCATGACCATCGCATTTGGCATCAGGAATATGGGCGACATGCAGCGCGCGTTAAAAGAAATAAACCGCGTTTTAACGCTGGATGGTCAGGCCATTATTCTGGAGTTCTCTTTACCGACCTTTTTTCTGTTCCGCCAGCTCTATTTGTTTTATTTTAAAAATATTTTGCCATTGATAGGCCGATTGGTTAGTAAAGATCCGGCAGCCTATTCTTATTTACCGGCTTCGGTAGAAAAGTTTCCTTCCATTGGCGAATTTACAGCCCAATTAAAAATGGCCGGCTTTGATCGGGTGGAACACTGGAAGCTGCTCAACGGCGTGGCTGTCATTTATCGGGCAACCAAGATCATTCCTTAAAAAAGTCAGATGGCAGGCGAGGGCCGCGGCCGCAGCCATCACCCTTAGCGCCCGCTCTCAGAATACAAGTCTGGGAGAGGGGAACTGCTGATCGTAGGTTCTTCAGGCGTTTTTTATCTTACGATGTAAGGCATTACAAGCTATTATTGAATCGTGCAGCCATTCGACTCTTGCACTTTAAAACCTGGTAAGGATTCACCCGGGTTGCCCCTGGGGCTGTCTCAAAAGCGAAATTAAACACATAATTATTTAAAATCATGGAAAATCTTACATTAGCCCTCACCCCCTGCCCCCCCCTCTCCCGAAAATCGGGAGAGGGGGAATTAAAGGGGGTGAGGGAAAGAAAAAATTAATAAAAATACATTGTCTTTGACTTTTGGGACAGCCCCAGGAATGACAAACCGGTGACTCTTACACTCTTACACTCTTACACTCTTATACTCTTATACTCTTACACGCTCACCTATCAAAGCTTTTAAAGCTTGATCTCTCCAAACTCTTTCAGTTTGTCGATCACCATTTTCTGAATCTCTTGCAAACGCTCCGGAGTGCGCGCTTCAAAGCGCATAACCAGCACCGGTTGCGTATTGGAAGCGCGAACCAATCCCCAGCCGTCGCCGAACTGGATACGCACGCCATCGATATCGATTACTTCGTAATTCTGAGAAAAGTACGCTTTAGCTTTGGCCGCCATATTGAATTTGATTTCATCATTTTCCACTTCGGCGCGAATTTCAGGGGTGGAGTAGTACTTGGGTACATCAGACAAAAATTCAGAAACTTTTTGATGGCTGCGGGAAACCAGTTCCACCATTCTGACCGAGGCGTAAATGGCGTCGTCAAAACCGAAAAAGCGATCAGCAAAAAAGAGGTGTCCGCTCATTTCACCGGCAAACGGCGCTTTCAGATCTTTCATCTTCTGTTTGATATTGGAATGCCCGGTTTTAGACATGACTGGTTTGCCGCCGAATTTTTCGATCATTTCCGGCAGGGCTTGCGAGCATTTAACGTCAAAAATGATCGGCGCACCGGGATTATCTTTCAAAATATCACGACTAAAGATAATCATCAGCCGGTCGCCCCAGATAATATCGCCGTTTTCGTCAATAACGCCAATGCGGTCGGCGTCGCCGTCGTAGCCAATGCCCAGTTCCGCATCGCTTTCCTGCGTTGTTTTGATTAATTCCTGAATGTATTTAACAACCGTTGGATCCGGATGGTGGTTGGGGAATCGTCCGTCCGGGGTGTCAAACAGATCGATGGTATCGGCGCCCAGTTCTTTAAACAGACGATGCGCCACCAGAGAAGCCGCTCCGTTGCCGGAATCCAGAACCACCTTTACCGGTCGTTCCAGTTTGACATTCTGTTTGATAAAATTAATATAGTCATCAATCACTTCCTGTTTTTCGTAAGTACCGCTGCCTTTTTCGAAATCCTCTTTTTCAATCAGAGTCCGGATGTCCTGAATCATGGGCCCAAAAACCGGAGCGTTATGCAGGGTGATTTTAAATCCGTTAAATTCAGGAGGATTGTGAGAACCGGTAATCATCACACCGCCCTGCACATCGGGAATATGGTGCATGCTAAAATATTGTACCGGTGTGGGGACCTGGCCTAAATCCACGACGTTAACGCCCGTGCTTCGTAAACCGGCCATCAAAGCCTTGCGCAGCTTTTCGGTCGAAAGGCGGACGTCGCCGCCAATGGTAATGCGCCGCGCGTTGTGCCGCACCATGTAAGTGCCGATGCCCCTGCCCAGCAGTTCTACCACTTCTTCGGTTAAATCTTTATCCACAACACCGCGGATGTCGTATTCTCGAAAGATGTACGGACTGATCATATCTTTTCCTCCTTGTGTTTTTATCTTTAAATTCAATTATTCCTGTAAAATCAATATGTTTTGTTGTTGCGATTTACTTTTCAACGTTTCCAGCGTTTTTGAATCCAATGGGCCGGGTTTAAACCAGAGCATGATAAGGTGTTCGGAAATTTCTGCAATATTAGATCTCAGCTGCTGCTCTTCTATTTTTTCTGTTACGATTCGGATTTGTTTTGGCGGAAAAAAATAGCCATAGCGGGAGATTAATTTGCTGAATCCAATCAGCCGATTGTAATCCGAGCTTTGAATGACTTCCAGCTTTTTGTTAAATTCCTGTGTTAAAAGAGAAAATTTATCGGAATAAACGAATTCTTGAAAAGCGGTTTTTATTTTAGCCCATTTTTCTATCAAGGCCATAATAGCCTTTTCATCCAGATAAAAATGGAGTTCGGGTTCGTAAACCGGTCGGTAATCCTTGAATAATACTGAGAAAATAGATTCGCTATAGGCCCGTCCTCTGGCAATTCGTTCCAGTAAAAATTTCTGAAACAAAAACTCAAAGAACAGAATTTGTCGGAAGTCGTAGATCCCTTTGTTTATCAGCGCATGAATGTCAATATCGATGTAAATTTCATTCTGGATGATTTTTGGGGAAACGATCATGTTTATTTCTTTTAAAGGTAAAGGAGACGCTCTGAAAGCGGGTTTGGTAAGCGCTTTAACCTGAAAGCGGTCGTCAAAATTCAATAAAAAAGCGCCGGATTTGAGTGTGCGGCTGGCACGGAACAGAACTTGTAGAATACTATCCATCGGCTGGGCCAGCGGCAAAAACGTACAGCTAAAATTTTTCTCCTCAAAAATAGATGGACTTTCGTCATACGCCTTAAAAATCAAAACGTCGCCTATTTGGGTAACGGGGCTGAGTTTTAGTGAGTCAATTGATTCGTCTTGCAAATTATTTTTGTGAACAATAAAAAAAGTGTTGCCCGCCGTAAGGTATCCCGGCAGGCTCAACGCGCCCCAGATGAGCAAAAGAAAAACACAACCCGTTTTGGATGAAAAAAAATATTTCAGCATATTATTTAAACTCAATATATTGGTTCGGCATTTCAAAAAATTCATCGACAAATTTATTTTCAGGTTTTAAGTTTAATCGGAACAATGCATCGCTTTTTAAATAGCATTCGGAATACAACTGTAACAACGCTTTGGTGTCATTGTCAAAATTCAACCACTTAAAATATTTTAAATAGTCCTTAAAATACCAGTCCTTAAAAACTGCTTTTTGTTGCCTGAGCTGTTCAAAAAATCGGTTCTCGTCTAATGCGCTTATTTTATCTGCCTTAAGTGAAATTTTCCCTTCCTTAATCTGAATCGGAGCCAGTATTCGCCAGCAGTTTTGCTCCTGTATATTTATCTGATTCTTTAAAAAATCGATTAAAAACCTCTGGAAAACAAACAGCCAGTAAAGTCGATCGTTATTATTGCTTGAAAAGGTATCTTCTTTTATTGCCTTACTGGCAATAAAACGATGCAGAGTATTTAAAATATGAAATATGTCAATCCTTCCAGAAATTAATAGATACATGTGCGGATGTAAAGTTACAGGGGGGACATGGTTGACCTGAGCCTCTTTCACTCTTTTGAAGAAAGAATCTGGCTGTAAAAATTTTGATATATTTTTCATTTGCTGATAGACAAGGTTTTGATCGTAAATCAGGTATTTATGACGCTTGTTCAGCAGTAACAAGGTTTTTAGAATGGACGGTAGATTATTCTCAAAGTCGTCCGCGCTAAAGCGAACAATAAGAAAGGCCTGTTCATGGGCGTTAAAAGGTTTTTCGGGGATAATGCGGTTGAGCAGCGGCTGGCAAATGGCGCCCTGTCTTTGTAAAGCAATTTCTATTTCCTCTAAAATATAATCGATCGTCAACGGGTTATTAAACGGTGTTTTGTCGATTAGTAAATAGATATTAACATAATCGACAAATGGATTTTTTTCGAACATTACCGTCGGGCCGCCTGCCAGACGTTTGGTTAACGGCGGCGAGGCAGCAAAAAGCGATTCTGAAAAAGCAACGTTCAAAACGATCAATATGGCAACAATATATTTTAAAAGATTGTTCATCATAGCTCTCTGCAAAACGTTCCCGAAATCCTGTTTTTTATGTCAGACGCATCCAATTAAAGAATGAAAATAAACATTTTATTTAAAATCGGCAAAAAATAGTCAACGGTCATTGAAAATTAAAAAATAATGTGGTATTTTAAAAATGGAAGTACTCTTTAGCATCTGAAAGATTAATTGTTCTGCGTCACATTGGTAAAAAATTGCGCTAAAACTATTTGACTTTAAGTGGTAATTTTATATACTTTGAAGAGGTGAAAGAAATATTGAAATAAGGGAAATGAAATGAAAGAAAAAGTATTAAAAGTATTAGAGAGTATCCGTCCGGGATTGCAGGCCGACGGTGGAGATGTGGAATTTGTAAAGATCGATGAAGACAATGTGGTGTACATCCGTCTTGTTGGTGCGTGCGGTGGTTGCCCGATGTCGCAAATTACATTAAAACAGGGGATAGAACGGATTATGAAGATGCAAATCCCCGAAGTAAAAGCAGTTGAAGCAATTTGAAAGTAAAATTTTTAGAATTTGAGGTGAATAATGGTAGAAGTCCGTGTAAATGGGATATTTATGACCCAAACACAGGCCAGCGGGATCATTTTAAAAGAGCAAGACGGCGACCGCGCCCTGCCGATTGTAATCGGTGAATATGAAGCCCAGGCTATTGCGCTGGCCCTGGAAAATTTAAAACCGCCGCGTCCCATTACACATGATCTGGCAGCCAATATTCTGGAAACGCTGGGCGTTGAAATGGAGCAGGTGATCATCACGGAATTAAAGGATAACACATATTATGCGATAATTAAGCTAAATTATGCCGGACAGTTGTTTGAAATCGATTCACGGCCAAGCGACGCCATTGCTCTTGCGTTAAGGCTGGGAACACCCATTTTTGTTGATGAGATGGTGATGGAGCAGGCTTCTTATGTTCCTGAGGAAGAAGAAGCGGATGAGTTTGGCGAATCCAAAAGCGGAAACAAGAGTTTTATGAAACATACCAAAGAAGACGAACTGGAATTATTGCGGGAACAGTTGAAAAAAGCGGTTGAGAATGAAGAATATGAAAAAGCGGCTAAAATAAGGGACAAGATAAAACGGATGGAATCCGGTTCTTGATGTTTTTCTGGAGAAAGGTGCTGTATGCCCAATTATAATTTTCTATTTAAGATTTACGGTGTAAGAGGAAGCTATCCTATTGCGCCGGTTGAAGGAACGCAATTTGGCGGAAATACGACTTGCGTGATGGCCCGAACGCCAGACCATGTGGTCATATTTGATGCAGGCAGCGGAATCATTCCCCTTGGTAAAGAGCTTTTGCCCGAGATTCTGGAACATCAAAAAAAGTCAGACGGTCCGTTTCACATCACCATTCTTTTTACGCACACGCACATCGATCATATTTTAGGGCTGCCTTATTTTACACCGATTTACATGCCTCAGGTCCACTTACATTTTGTTGGGCCGCCTACCGTAGGCGTTGATTTTGAAACCATTTTACGGACTCAGGTTTTGCCGCAATATTTTCCGGTGAGCATGGATGAATTCCGCAGTCAAAAGTCTTTTTACAATGTGAGTGAAAATACCTTTGTCTATTTTAACGATTCAAAAGAGCCCGTCATTGGAGATGTACGCCATCAAAAGCCCGGTCAATTCGGTTTTCGGATCGACACCATGAAGTATTATTTCCATCCCAAAGACGGAACGTATTTGTACAACATTTTGTGGAATGACCATAAAATTACGTTTGCCACAGATATTGAAGGTTACAAAGGCGGCGATCAGCGTTTAATCAAGTTCGCGCAAAATGCCGATATTCTGATTCACGACGCGCAGTACACTGAAGAGCAGTACAAGATGTTTTGCGGATACGGCCACAGCAGCTTTGTGATGGCCTGCGATACAGCCCGGGAAGCCGGTGCAAAAAAATTGCTTCTATTCCATCATGACCCCAATAATTCAGACGAGCAACTGAAGACACTTGAAAAGGATGCGCAAAAGTTGTTCCCGCAGGCCGAACTGGCTAAAGAGGGCTGGAGCTGGCAGGTCTGAAAAGTCCCATGTATTTGAAATAGTTGTTCTCTTTGGTGAAGGTTGGAGGGGATTCCTGCGTTCGCAGGAATGACGTGTTTGTTGTGTAAGGGATTCCTGCTTGCGCAGGAATGACGGGTTCCTTGTGTAAGGGATTCCTGCTTACGCAGGAATGACGGGTTGGGGGATGTCATTCCGGCGGAGCGGCAGCGAGAGCCGGAATCCTGTGAAGGTTTGAGGGGATTCCGGCTTGCGGGGGGGATGACGGGGCTTTTGGTTTGGGGGGATTCCTGCTTGCGCAGGAATGACATGTTCGTTGGTTTGAAGGGATTCCTGCGTTCGCAGGAATGACGTTGGTGGGCTGTCATTCCGGCGGAGCGGCAGCGAGAGCCGGAATCCTGTGATGGTTTGGGGGGATTCCGGCTTGCGGGGGATGACGGGGCTTTTTTTTGGGGGGATTCCTGCTTGCGCAGGAATGACATGTTCGTTGGTTTGAAGGGATTCCTGCGTTCGCAGGAATGACATGTTCGTTGGTTTGCAGGGATTCCTGCTTGCGCAGGAATGACGTGTTTGTTGGTTTGAAGGGGATTCCTGCGTTCGCAGGGATGACGGGTTGGCGTGGGGTTAGGTATCTTTACTGATTTTCTGGCGGGATTGGATGGCCATACCAATGGTCGCTCCATCCAGATATTCCAGATGCGCTCCCATTGGTACGCCGCTGGCCAGACGACTGATCTGTACTTCCATGTCTTTTAACAATTTGGTGATATAGATGATGGTTGTTTCTGCTTCGGTGCTGGGATTTAAAGCCAGGATGACCTCTTCAATGGGTTCGTTTTTAACGCGTTCGATTAGCGATCTGATGTTGAGGTCTTCAGGGTTGACGCCGGCCAGGGGCGAGATGACGCCGCCCAGGACGTGGTAAAGGCCGCGGTAGGTGTGCGTTTCCTCAATGGCCAAAACATCGACAATATCTTCAACCACGCAAATTTTATGTGTGTCACGACGCGGGTCGGAGCAGATGGCGCAAAGCTCGTCTTCCGCCACATTAAAGCAGCGTTTACAGAGGCGTGTTTTTTGTTTGACGTTTAAGATGGCCTGCGCCAGTTCCTGCGCGTAGCCGTCGCTGCTTTTTAAAATAAAAATGGCCAGACGCTGCGCGGTTTTTTGACCGATGCCCGGTAAACGCGCCAACTGGCCGATTAATTCGTCCAGAACAGAAATTCCCAGTTCACGCATGTTTACAGACCCGGAAATTTAAAACCATCTGGTAAGTTTAGATTGCCAAGCAAACCGCCGGTCACTTTTTTCATTTCTTCTTCCGCGCGTTTTTGCGCGTTTTGAATGGCCTGATTGACCGCAGCCACCAGCAAATCTTCGATCATTTCCTGGTCTTCTTCTTTCAGGATGTCCGGTTCGATCTTAATAGAAAGAATTTCTAATTTACAATTGGCGATCACTTTTACCATACCGCCGCCGGCGCTGCCTTCCACTGTAACGGAGGCCAGGGAATCCTGAACCTTTTTCATCTCTTCCTGCATCTTTTGGGCCTGTTTTAAAATATTATTCATATCCAGCATGGTATGCTCCTTTTACATTATTTCCAGATCAAATTCATCCGCCAATTTGCGTAGATGATCGGATTTGGAAAGGATTTGTTTCATAATTTCTTCTTTAGTCGCGTTGCTTTGTTCGGCCGCGACGGCCTGTTGCGCTTCTTCCTTTTTTACCTGAATTTCAAAACGAATGGAAGACTGCAGGAGTTCCGAAAGCTGATTTTCCAGCCAGTAGCGTTGATTGCTAATAATGGCTCCTTCTTTACCCAGAGAGACGGTTAATTTGCCGTCATTAAAATGTTTTAGCACTGCTTTTTCCAGAACCGATGAAAGGGAAGGCCGTTGGGCGCTAATCCGTTCGACGTATTGTTTCCATTTGTTCTGAATGGTAGTTAAGTCAAGCGTTGGCGGTGTTTGCGAAGAAGCGCTGTAAGCCGGTTGATGGTCAGAGGCTATGTTGTTACTGGCTTTTTTTTTTAGCAGATTTAGGTTTTCTAAAATTTGTTCGATTTCTGTCGTTTTTGGCAATTTAGCCAGCTTTACCAGCCCCAGTTCAAATTTTAATTGAGGCTGTTGGCTCGCTTTAACGGCATTAATCGTCTCGCCGATGGTTTTTAAATAACCGATGAGGTCGTTCTCGGAAATTTCTTTGGCCAGCTCACGATAGCGTTCCAGGTAAACTTCAGAAGTATCTAAAAGGTCCGGGGAGTTGGTGGCTTTTAATACAAGGATGTTTCTGAAATGTTCTTCCAGTCCTAAAAGGAATTCGTTTAAATCGTAACCGGTCTGGAAGATTTTATTGGCGGTTAAAATAATGTTTTTAATATCGCTATTTCGAATGTAATCCGTCAAATGGAAAAATTCGTCCTGATGGATGACGCCCAGGGCCTTAGCCACATCTTCAAATTTTATTTCGTTGCCGGAAAAGGAGATAAGCTGGTCCAGAATACTTTGCGAATCACGCATGGAACCATCGGCCTTTTTAGCAATTTGCAGCAGCGCTTCCTCTTCGACCTTTATGTTTTCTGAATCACAAATTTTGCGCAGGTGTTCCATAATGGTTTTAATGGGCATTCTTCTGAAGTCGAATCGTTGACAACGGGAAAGAATGGTCGGCGGTACGCGGTGGATTTCAGTTGTGGCAAAAATGAAGATGACGTGTTCGGGCGGTTCTTCCAGTGTTTTTAGAAGGGCGTTAAAAGCCTCTTTAGTGAGCATGTGTACTTCGTCGATGATGTACACGCGGTATTTGCCCATGGAGGGGGCAAAGCGGATTTTTTCGCGCAGGTTGCGGATTTCATCGATGCCACGATTGGAAGCGCCGTCGATCTCGTAAACATCGAGCGCGTTGCCTTTGGTGATGGCCTGGCAGGATGGACAGGCATTGCAAGGGGTGGGCGTTGGGCCCTTTTCGCAGTTGACGGCTTTGGCCAGGATACGGGCGGTGGTGGTTTTACCCACGCCGCGCGGGCCGGAAAAGATGTAAGCATGGGCGATTCGTCCATTGGCAATGGCATTAGCCAGAGTTTTAGAAACATGCTCCTGACCAATTACTTCTTCGAAGGTTTGCGGACGATAACGACGCGCAATGACAACGTAAGACATTTGAATACCAATCCTTACTGAACACCTGTCATAAAAAATTGCCAGGTGAACCCGCGGCACATAGGTAAAGCACTTACCGCTGCTTCCTTCCGGACCTGACGGGGTTCGGTGCCGCCCTATTGCGCGGGACCTGGCAAAGCGGAACCATGCGGAGTCGAACCGCAATGCTGGCCATTTAAGGCCAGGCTCTCCGACAGAGCAGTAGCCCCTGCAAGCTCTGTAATTTAGTTAGAGAAACGATGAGAGTCAAGCAAAGTTCCGCGAGGAACTGAATGGCCCCCAAATTTTTTAGGATAACAATATTTTTTCTAAAATCATTTTTACAACTCACCCCCTAATTTCATACTTACTAACACGTTAGGTATGCTCTTATCCCCCTCTCTTTGCAAAAAGAGAGGGGGATTAAGGGGGTGAGTTTTTCATACATTCAGCTATTGTATTCCCTTAAATATCAATCGATTATAAGGTCTTTGTTTGAAATTTTGGGGGACATTCAGAAGTTCCGCGAGGAACGGTCATTATAAACCTTTTTATGTTGTTTTTTTGCCAGGCGTTTGGTCCCCGCGCAAACTTTTTAAAATCTCATCAATCTTTGGCAAAGGTTACCAGCGAACGGCTGCCGTTATCTTTAAAACTGCTGATGATTTTCATCGCACGGTCAAAAGGAACAGTGATGAATGAAAAATTATCTTTCACTTTAACATCGCTGATTTGCCGGGCCTTAATGTCCGATTTGCTGGTAATCAGTTTGACCAGTTTTTTAGGCGTTAACTGATCCGTTCTGCCCAGTGCGATGAAAAGGCGAGCGTTGCCATTTTTTTTGCTCTTTGTTCTGGGTCTGTCCGGGTCGGCCACGTCTGCAAAGTTTTTAGGATTCAGTTCTTTTTGAAAACTGAACTGTAAAACGGCGGCCAGCACCTCGGCCGGATCGTTATCTTTTAATAATTCTTGAGCCCATTCCAGATAGTGCTTATCGATTTTGCCTTCGGAGATATTTTTGAGTTGTTCGCTAATTTTATTGCGTTTGGCATTGATGATGTCCTGCGCTCTGGGCAGACGTGCTTTCATGATTTTTCTGCCGGCGATTTGTTGAATAAATTGAAATTTTCTGGTTTCGCCGGGCGTCACAAAGGTAACGGCCACGCCCTGTTTTCCGGCGCGTCCCGTTCGGCCAATGCGGTGCACATACGATTCCGGATCCTGGGGCAGGGCGTAGTTGATCACATGGCTGATATCGTTTACATCGATGCCTCGGGCTGCCACATCGGTGGCCACCAGAATGTTGACCTTGCGGCTTTTAAAACGATTCAGGCTGCGTTCTCGCTGTCCCTGAGAAATTTCGCCGTGGATGGCTTCTGCGCTGTAACCGCGTTCCAGCAGGTCTTCGGCTAACGATGCCGCGTCTTTGCGTGTTTTGCAAAAGATCAGACCGTAAAAATGGTCTTCGAAATCGATGATGCGGCAGAGAGCGCGGAACTTTTCCGACACGCGAACTTCATAAAAAATTTGTTCGGTTAAGCTGGGCATCAGTTGTTCTTTTTTGGCTGTAATCATTTCGTAGCCATCCATGTACTTTCGCGCCAGGTCTTTAATGCGCGGCGGAATGGTAGCCGAAAAAAGCAGCGTTCTTTTGTCAGGATTGGTGTGTCGCATGATCTCTTCCATGTCTTCGATAAAGCCCATGTTGAGCATTTCGTCGGCTTCGTCGAGAATCAACTGTTCGATGCGATCCAGTTTAAGTGTTTTACGATTGATGTGATCGATGACGCGGCCAGGCGTGCCTACCACAATGTGAATTCCCTGTTTCAGTTTTCGTAACTGGGTTTCGATGGATTGCCCGCCGTAAATCGGCACGATTTTCAGGTCTTTTTCGCCTTTAAGCGAATCGATTTCATCGGCCACCTGAATGGCCAGCTCGCGCGTGGGCACAAGAATCAGAGCCTGAACTGATCGGGTGGAAGGATCTATTTTTTCAATCAAAGGCAAACCAAAGGCTGCGGTTTTACCGGTGCCGGTTTGAGCCTGGGCGATTAAATTAGCGTCGTTGTCCAGCATCATGGGAATGGTAAGGGCCTGAATGTCGGTCGGTTTTTCAAAGCCTTTGCGGTCGATTGCCTCTAAGACGTGCGTTGAAAGGGCAAAATCACTGAATGTCATGTTGTTGTTCATAAAGTCTCTCTTTTTTAGATAAATGTGTTTGCGTATCGTTTAAGACGAAAACGAGCATAATGATATCAATGGAATCATTACATTCCGCTTAAATATTTTCTACCGTGAATTTTGGATCCTTAAAGGTCGTGAGGAAATCAAAAACCTGGTTTTGGGCAGGCATCCTTACCCCGACTGGTAAAGGACATGAAAATGCACCGGAGAATCTTCGCTTTAATTGCAGCCAATATAACGTAATTTTGTGCAATAACCAAATTCTTGTTTTTTTTGGGGAAAAAAATAGCGCGCCAGCAAGCAAAATATTTGATTTAATTAAGCGCGAAGGGCGCGAAGGTCGCAAAAATGTTTTAAATTAAGAAAATTATTTTATTTAGCCACTTACTTCATCGATCTTCCTTTTTTAGAATAAGAATGTAGGAGAGGTGGATGTTGCCGGCGGGCAATTTTTTCCAGCAGTGTTCAGGACTTCTGGTACGGAGATAGGCGTTCCGAGTGGAAGGAAAGAGCCCATTAATGAAGGATGATATTCCTTTGTTCATTGGCCTAAACCGTTGAAACGGTTTCGCTATAATCATTTCGTCCCTTCGGGACTTTAAATTAGCTTGTCGACTAATCAACTCTTACACTTATTTCAATATCAACGTTGGCGTTCATTTGCCGGGGTAACCCTCACCCCCTCATTCCCAGATAAGGTCTGGAAGAGGTGGATGTTGCCGGCGGGCAATTTTTTCCAGCAGTGTTCAGGACTTCTGGCACGGAGATAGGCGTTCCGAGTGGAAAGAAAGAGCCCATTAATGAAGGATGAAATTCCTTTGTTCATTGGCGTAAACCGTTGAAACGGTTTACCCTGTTCTCAACCGAGTCAAATCCATCAACCACTAAGGCCTTATGAAAATTCTGGTAGCAAAAGAGGCGTTCAATCATTTTCAAGAAATTGTTCAAAATGAAAAAGCCCGCCTTTAAAAAAGCGGGCTTTTGTATTTAAAGAATTTAGCTGTTGGCCTTCTCGAACTTTTTCATGAAATCAACCAGTTTCTCCACGGCTTCCATGGGTACCGCATTATAGATGGAAGCCCGGATACCGCCGACCGAGCGATGTCCTTTTAGGCCCAGCATGCCGTTTTCCAGCGCTTCGGCCACAAATTTTTTCTCCAGCTCTTCGGACGGCAAACGGAAGGTAACGTTCATCAACGAGCGGCTGTCTGGCCGGGCTGTGCCGCGATAAAAAGAGCTTTGATCCAGCGCATCATAAATAAGGCCGGCTTTTTGGCGATTGATCTGTTCGATTTTTTCCAGCCCGCCCTGCGCCTTCATCCATTCCAGCACCAGCTTCACAATGTAAACGGCAAAAGTTGGAGGCGTATTGTACAACGAATCCTTTCCGCCAATGATCTTGTAGCTGGTCATGGTGGGAATATTGTCCGGACTCTTTTCCAGCAGGTCTTCGCGAATAATGACCACGGTAA
The DNA here is from genome assembly GCF_001886815.1 of Caldithrix abyssi DSM 13497. Lineage (GTDB taxonomy): Bacteria > Calditrichota > Calditrichia > Calditrichales > Calditrichaceae > Caldithrix > Caldithrix abyssi. The sequence continues at coordinate 3,889,798 of NZ_CP018099.1, read as the reverse complement.
CGCCCGAAGGGCCCATGTTCTTCTGAGCTCCGGCGTAAATCAGGGCAAACTTGCTCACGTCTATCTTGCGGCAGGCAATATCCGACGACATATCGGCGATCAATGCCACATCGCCCGTTTCGGGAAACTGTTGAAATTGAGTTCCAAAAATCGTATTGTTCGAGGTGATGTGCAGATAGGCGGCATTGGGCGAAACTTTAATATCGCCGGGAATGTAAGAGAAACTCTCGTCTTCCGAACTGGCCACAACGTTCACCTTTTTGCCCAATTTTTGCGCTTCCTGAATGGCTTTTTTAGACCAGGAACCAGTGTTAACATATTCTGCAAACTGCCCCTCGCCAATCAAATTCAATGGCACGGCGGCGAACTGCAAGGTAGCCCCTCCCTGCATAAAAAGCACTTTGTAATTCTGCGGTATGTCCATTATTTCCTTCAGCAGACGTTCCGCATCTTTAATAATACCATCGAACGTTTTGGAACGGTGACTCATTTCCAGGATGGAAATGCCCTCGCCCTTATAGTTCAAAAGATCTTTTTGCACCTCTTCTAAAACCGGTAATGGGAGCGCCGCAGGACCCGGATTGAAATTGTAAATACGTCCCTCTTTCATTGTAATACCCCTTTCCACTTGATAGAACATTGAACCTTCGAATACTTATTTTTTTGTTGCCTTTAATATAATAATTCTTAGATTAAAACTGAACTAAATTTTGAAAAAAAATTAACAATCGGTGAAGAAAAAATGCTTTTCGAAAAAAAATATTTAAGCTGGTTGTTCATTTTTTTTGGTCTGGTATTTGCGCTGGATAATTTTAATGTATTGCGCTTACACTGGGCGCTTTACATTATTCTGGCAGGCCTGCTCTTTTTACTGGTTTATTTTTTAAAAAGAGAATTGACTTTCTTCCTTTTGCCGGGCGTTATGCTAACGGTGTATGGTTTCCTTTTTATGTACTGCGCTCTGAGCCAGTGGCAGAATATGTCGCTGCTGTGGCCTGTATTATTTCTGGCCCCCGGGCTGGGCTTTATGCTCCTCTATTTTTTACAGAAACGGGAAACATACTTTCTGGTACCCGGAGGATTGCTACTGCTCTTTGGCCTGTTATTCTTTTTGCGCAGGCTGACCGTTATCAAATACTGGCCTTTACTTTTAATGGGCATCGGCATTGCATTATTGATTCGTCATCATGTAACCAAAACGTAAACGGGGCAAATATGATCAGACTTTTTCTTGTCGGCTTTGGAAACGTAGGACGTGAGCTGGCGCGGCTCTTAAAAGATCGGAGCAGCCCTTTTACAGATTTTAACACGCGCCATTTTAGCGTAACCTCCATCGCCACGCGTTCGCACGGCAGTTTATCCGCTGCCGAAGGTATTGACGTACAAAAAGCGTTGAACTATTTTTTACAAAAGGGGCGCTTCGATCGAGGTTGCGATGGCTTTACCAACGCCGCAACCGATGAACTATTGCAACATACAGACTACGATGTGCTGGTCGATCTTTCTGCGCTGGAATTGAAAGACTTTGCCCGCTCAAGCGCGCAGCGCCTGGAGCGCGCCCTGCGCGCCGGAAAACACGTGGTAACCGCCAACAAAGGACCTATTGCCTTCCATTACCAGAAGTTAAAGACATTAGCCCAGAAACAGCAGCGGAAATTGCTGTTCGAATCCACGGTCATGGACGGCACGCCCATTTTTAACATGTACCGCGCCGCTTTAGCGGGCGCAACAGTAAAACAATTCTCCGGCATCCTGAATTCAACGACTAATTTTTTACTGGGCGAGCTGGAATCAGGCGTAGAATTGCCGGCGGCGCTGGATAAAGCGCGCCGTCTTGGAATGGTAGAAGCCGATGCCAACCACGATTTGCAGGGCTGGGATGCCGCTCTGAAATCAGCTATTTTGTGCAATGTCTTTTTTGACACTCAGATCGATCCGTTTCAAATCCCGAGAGACTCGTTTGAGCGGATAACGCCGGAGGATGTGCAAAAGGCTAAAAAAGCGGGCAAACGCTTAAAATTTGTGGCCGGCGGCTCTCATGAAAATGGTCAGATAAAAGCCTGGGTTAAGTTGCAGGTATTAAAAGCTGATCACCCGTTTTTTAGCGTGGACGCCAGTAGTTCGATTTTACAAATAGAGTTAAAAAATCTTGCCACTTTAACCATTGTACAGCGCCATCCCACCATTACCGATACGGCTTACGGGGTAATTAGCGACCTGCTGCAAATTTTGAAAATTTACAAAGAAAGGAAAACGCAATGAAAGCAATCCGCATCCATGAACATGGCGGCGCCGATGTCCTGCGGGTAGAAGAACTGCCCATACCGGAAATTGAAAGCGATGAAGTATTGATTCGCGTGGAAGCCGCCGCGTTAAACCACCTTGATTTGTGGGTCCGAAAAGGTATTCCAGGCGTTCCCTTACCGCTGATTATGGGCAGCGAGGCGGCCGGCGAAGTGGTGCGCGTCGGCGAACGAGCGCACAACCGTTTTGGCCTGAATGTGGGCGACCATGTATTCAACATTCCCATACACAGTTGCGGACGTTGTCCGTATTGTCTTGCCGGAAAAGAAAATTTGTGCGCCCGCTTTCAAATTCCCGGCGAAAGCATGCAGGGCGTTCAGGCCGAATATATTGCGGTTCCGGCTGCCTATGTTTACAGGCGTCCCGAGAACTTAAGCTGGGCAGAAACGGCCGCTTTTCCACTGGCCGGCATGACCGCCTACCACATGCTGGTACAAAAGGCAGGCGTACGACCCGAGCACACCGTTCTGGTGTACGGCGCTTCTTCCGGGGTTGGCTCCTCGGCCATTCAAATTGCCCGAGCGTTTGGCGCGCGCGTTATTACCACGGTCGGTAGCGCGCAAAAGGCAAAACTGGCCAAAAAACTGGGCGCCGACCATGTCATTCGCTACGATCAGGAATCGATTGGCAAAACAGTAAAAGAACTGACCGACGGACAGGGCGCAGACATCATCATAGAGCATCCCGGTCAGGCTACCTGGCGCGAAAGCCTGCGGGCCTTAAAAAAGGGCGGTAAACTGGTAACCTGCGGCGCAACCACGGGGCCCAAAGTAGAGATCGATTTGCGCGCCTTGTTCATTAAACATCAGCAGATTATCGGCTCCACTATGGGCACACGGAAAGATATTATCGAATTGGCAGATTTAATCAGGCGCGGTAAGTTCAAACCGCAGATCGCCAGAGAGTTCACTTTTGAAGAGGCGGCTAAAGCGCACGCTTTTCTGGAAAGCGGCCAGGCTTTTGGTAAAGTGGTGCTGATCAACCGCTGAAATTTAACTTGCCCTGCAGGAGGGAAGAAAACGTCTATTTTGAACTGATTGGTTGATTATTTGAATGGACACAGGGCTGTCATTCCAGATGTCGTTTTGTTGGATGAAGGCCAGAGCAAAAAATCCAAGGCAGTAAAACGGCAACCCAAACCAACCGCACCGCCCGCAAAGTAATTTTCTCGCAAATTACGTCAATCATCGCAGAAAATGATTAAACATTTAAGACTCAAGCTTAGCAAACCGGCGCTCTACTATTCGGGCACAGCCTCCCGCTCCGCGTGATAATTTTTAATTCAAGTACAGCATAGCCAAAACCAAAAACAATCCCGCAGGAATTTAAACAACCACAAAGAGATCAGAGAATTCACAAAGGGCGCAAAGAATGTTTTAAATTAAAAATCCCTGGGGCTGTCCCAAAAGTCAAAGAAGATGTATTTTTATAAATTATTTCTTTCCCTCACCCCCCTTTAATTCCCCCTCTCCCGAAAACCTGGAGAGGGGAGCAGGGGGGTGAGGGCTAATATAAGGTTTTACATGATATTAAATAAATATGCATTTAATTTCGTTTTTGAGACACCCCCAGGACTCACTTTTTAACCACCCACGCTCCCGAGACACAAACTCGCCCTTCGCCTCATTTTAATCTTTCTGTAACTTATTATTTGCGCAATGTATCAAAAATATGCTAAATTGTGAACAAAGATCAGGAAAAGGAAGGAGGCCAGAATGGACGCCAAAAAATTGCAGGAATTCAAAGAAATTCTCCTTAAAAAGCGAAAAGAAACCTTAGAAGAACGCGAACGTTATGGCGAAATTTTACAGGATACCAATTCCGAAGAAGATTACGGGAAAACGGCCTACAAATACACCGAGTTCGGCACCGACACCATGAACCGCGAACAATCGTACATGTTTTTGGCGCGCATGGACAAATTTTTAAATCAAATCGACCAGGCGCTGGAACGCATCGAAAACGGAACCTATGGCGTCTGCCGTGTTTGCGGCCAGGAAATCGATGAAAAACGATTGCGCGCTGTCCCCACCACCCGCATCTGCTTCGACTGTAAACAGAAAGAGTCCAGAGCGGTTCGTTGATCCGTTCTCTTTCGCTTCGCCTGCCTTATTCAGAACAGAATTTCTACAGAATTTAAACTTACAATTGTTCCCGGTGATACAATGAAAATGTTAATTGTAGAAGACAACAAGATTTTACTGGCAGATTTAACCAACTTTTTTAACGAGCAAGAATTTTTGGTGGAAAGCGCTGAGGATTTTTTACATGCCCGGGAGAAAATTGCGCTCTATCAATACGACATTGTCATTCTTGATCTCGGACTGCCGGACGGCAACGGCATGGAGTTGATTCCGATCATTCGGCGACAGTCCAGCGATACAATCATTATCATTTTGACTGCCAGAGACGCCGTTGAAGACAAAGTAAGAGGCCTTGAATTAGGAGCCGACGACTACTTAACCAAGCCCTTCCATCAGGCCGAATTAAACGCCAGGGTGCGCTCGCAACTGCGCCGCAAAAAATTTAACGGTAAAAACGAGCTGGTCTTTAATGAAATTAAAGTGGATTTAGAGGCTGCCCGCGTTTTTGTTAATGGTGCGGGGCTGAATTTAACACGCAAAGAATACGATCTTCTGCTCTATTTTCTTTACAATCAAAACCGACTGCTAACCAAAGAGAGTATTGCCGAACATCTGTGGGGCGATCATGTTGATCAGTCCGATCATTTTGACTTTATTTATAACCATATTAAAAATCTGAGGAAAAAGATCATGGCCGCCGGCGGCAACAACTACATCAAGGCCATGTATGGCATGGGCTATAAGTTTACCGAAGATATTTAGCAAGGCCGAATTTAATCCATTAATGACGGAGTAATCCATGAGCGGCAGACGTCCGATAAAATTGTTAAACAAAACCACCGCCTTTTATCTGATCTTCTCTTTTCTGGTCTTTTTTATCAGCGCCTTTATCATGTCTAAAATGGCCAACCAGTACATCGATTCTTATGTGCAAAACCGCTTCAGCAAATTTGACTGGCGGCTGAAAAAACATCTGACCAAAGACTCCACCCTTTCTCGTCTGCCGCGCTATCTAAAATTAAGACGCCTTTCTGACAGGCAACTTTTGCAAAAACTGCCTGTCGTCAAAGATACGATCATTTATAATGAATCGATTGACGAATATCAGCACTACCGAAAGCGTCTGGCGGCCATAAAGGTGGGCAAAGATTACTATGTTTACGAAACGCGCGTCCACGTGGGAGATTTTTATCGTTTGCGCGACGACTTTTTGGCCAGCATGTTCTTTGTTTTTGGCGCGCTGGCCCTGGGTTTGATCGCTTTCAATTATTTCCTCTCCGGCTACCTTTTCCGCCCGTTTTATCAAATTTTAAACGTTATGAAAACTTACAAGGTAGGACAGCAAACCAGCGCGCCGGCTATCTCTACGACAACCGAAGAATTCATTAAAATGCAAAAATTGTTTCAAAAAATGCTGGATCAAATCGAAAAAGATTACCGTAATCTAAAAGAATACACCGAAGACATGGCGCACGAAATGCAAACGCCGCTGGCGATCATCCGCAACAAGCTCGAAACTTTAATGCGCGACGAGGCGGCGCTGGAACGCCACGGAGAAGCAATCCAGGTCATTTACAGGCAGATTAATCACCTCTCTCATCTGGGCAATGTGCTGAACCTGATAACGCGCATTGAAAACGGAGAATTCAAAAACACCAGAATCATTCGCACAAAGCCGATCATTGAAGAGCATTTGCAATCGGTTAAAGAACTGGCCGAATTAAAGGGCCTGAAAATTACGTTTGATTTGAATGAAGAACACGCTTTTAACATTGATCCATATTTGTTTGAACTGGTTCTTAAGAACCTGGTGCGAAATGCCATCCAGCATGCGCCGACCGGAGCCAGTATTACAATTAAAACAGATGAACAATCGCTGATTATTAGTAACATTGGCGCAGAACTGGATTTCCCGCCGCAGCAGCTCTTCAAACGCTTTGTTAAACGAAAAAACAATGGCGAAACACTGGGGCTGGGGCTGGCCCTGGTTAAAAAGATTTGCGATTTGAACGAGCTGAACGTCTCTTACGAATATCTGAACGGCCGGCACGTTTTTAAAATTTCTAAGGCGGCATAGCCGCAACCAAAATCAACCGCAACACGCGCAAAATAATTTTCTCGCAGATTACGCCAATCATCGCAGAAAAAGATTAAACAAACTATTTCAAGCGACCACAGAGAGCTCAAAGGAGTCACAAAGAGTGCAAAGAGTGTTAAAAATTTAAAAAAGTTTCAATTGCCCACACCATCTTGATCTCCTTTTCCAAGAATAAAAGTCTGGGAGAGGGGAACGCTGAAAGTGGACAGTTGCCATTTAACCATTCAACCATTCAACCATTCAACTAATCAACTAATCAACTATTCAACCAATCCAGCAGCACAAAAATTTTCGCATCCAGCCAGGGCGGGACAGATGCTACGAAGAAGAAAGTATTCTAAAAAGAATTTAGAACCATAACTTTTAAGACGTTTCTTTGCCCGGGTGTTATTCGTCTTCAATGTGCGATTATTATTTACCCTTCCCAAATAAGCGCTATGATTGACTTATTTTCGCTCCGCTTTTTGTTTTCATACACTGACCAGTTTAAGCGAACGGCGGTTTTGTTTTTTTGCAGAACTTTTTTAAACTATGGTAGTTAATAAGTGATTCATTTTAACCGGAAGCGACTTACGAAAAGGAGGCAATGAGCGATGAGACGATTTATTTCGGCTATTATTCTATCGGCATTTTTACTGGGTACGCTTGCCGCGCAAACCACCGGCAAGGGCGTTGGCGTAATTATTGGCGAGCCCACCGGCATCAGCCTGAAGGTCTGGCAAACGGCCACCACAGCCATTGACGGCGGTCTGGCCTGGTCTTTTGGCTCCAACAGCAAATTGCACTTTCACGCTGATTACCTGATTCACAATAAAAATGTTCTCAAAGAACCAAACTACATCTTTTATTACGGTCCCGGCGTGCGTTTGAGAATGGGCGATGACGATCGACTGGGCGTGCGCGGCGTTCTGGGCGTTAATTATTTTTTTCAGTCTGCGCCGCTTGACATGTTTCTGGAGATCGTTCCCATCCTGGATCTGCTGCCCGGCACCTATCTGAGTTTTAACGCCGGCGTTGGTCTGCGCTATTTCTTTTGATGAACCGCCATTCCGCAGCGGCAATTCCCGGACGACGGACATTCTCGCGTCCCGATCGCTCTATCATGGCGATCGGGCGCTCTTTTCATAGCCCTGCATCTAAAATCTGGTTCGCAGAACGAATCACTACACAGCGCCATTTTGCCTGAGACTTCACTAATTTCGGCAGCCACCGCCAAAATCAACCACAACGCGCGCAGAGTAATTTTCTTGCAGATTACGCCAATCATCGCAGAAAATGATTTAACATTTAAGACGCAAGCTAAGCAAACCGGCGCTCTACTATTCGGGCACAGCCTCCCGCTCCGCGTGATAATTTTTAACTCTATTACAGAATAGCAGCAAACAAAAACATTTCCGCAGGAATTTAAGCAACCACAGATAGCACAAAGATGCCACAAAAGGCGAAAAGATTGTTGAAGATTAAAAATAGTTTCAATCGCCCTCACTCCCTCACCCGGAATAAAAGACCGGGTGAGGGGAACGCTGAACGTGGACAGTTACCATTCAACCATTCAACTAATCAACCATTCAACCAAACAGATGGCATGATCCGGCCGCTAACCAATACCGACTAATAAATGCGTTTCCCTCCGCTGAATGAGTCGCTGGTGATTTTGGCCACTACGCCCGCTAAAAACAGCAGTCCGATCAAATTGGGAAAGGCCATCAAGGCGTTGGCCGTGTCGCCCACATTCCAGACAATGTCAAGATACTGTCCCTGTAAATTGGCGCCGATGAACAATAAGGAGATGTAAATCAGGCGATAGGGTTTTTTAATCTTAACGCCGGCGATGTACTCCAGACACTGTTCGCCGTAGTAAGCCCATCCGATGAGCGTGGTGTAGCCAAACAAAAAGGAAGCGATGGCAATGATCGTGCCGCCAATGCCAAAAGGCAGCACGGTATTGAAGGCGGCTGAAGTCAACGCCGTGCTGGAAAGTCCGCCGTTTTGCAAATTGTACCCCACCTGGCTGGCGAAATCGACCACCTGCGGCGACAGGTTTTGCAGATTGACATTGGCGCCGTTCAAATCGACGCCCACAGCCGGCGTTAACATCCACATGCCACTTAAGACAATGGTTAGCGTGGTCATGGTGTTTACCACGATGGTATCGATAAAAGTGCCGGTCATGGCAATTAAACCATTTTTGGCTGGATCGCTGGATTTGGAAGCGCTTTGCGCAATGGCCGCAGATCCCAGGCCGGACTCGTTAGAGAGCACGCCTCGACTCACGCCCAGACTTATCGCTTTTTGTACGGATGTGCCGATCAGCGCCCCGCCAAGCGCCTTACCGGTAAAAGCCGAGGCAAAAATAATTTCAAAGGCTTCCAGAATATGGGCCACATTAACCAGAATAACCGTAATGGCGCCCAGAAAGTAAAAGGCAATCATAGTGGGTACCAATCGCTCGGCCACCGCGCCAATACGTTTAATGCCGCCAATCACCACCAGCCCCACCATAATGGTTAAAATAGCGCCGCTGAGCAGGGGCGGCACGCCAAATTGACTTTTAAAGGCCAGAGCCATGGAATTGGACTGCGCCATATTACCGGTGCCAAACAAAGCGGCAAAAGCGCCGCAAACGGCAAACAAGGCGGCCAGAAATTTACTAAAGCGTCCTTCTTTTAAGCCGTAACGGATGTAGTACATGGGCCCGCCGGCCATGGTGCCGTCTTCGGCTACTTTGCGAAATTTGACGCCCAAAAATCCTTCGGCATATTTGGTGGCCATGCCAAAAAAACCGGAAATCCACATCCACACCGGAGCGCCCGGCCCGCCGGTGGCAATAGCCGTGGCCACGCCGGCAATATTGCCATTTCCTACCGTGGCTGCCAGCGCGGTCATTAACGCCGCAAATGGAGAAATATCGCCTTCGTCTTCCTTAGAGTAATCCTTGCCACGCGCGCCTAAGAAAACCAGCTTTAATGCATTGCCCAAGCGACGAATCTGGATCATCCTGGTGACAACAGTTAGCACAATACCGGTAATAACCAGCAGGGCAACCATCCAGTTACCCCACATAAAATCGCGAACCTGAAAACTTAAACTAAGAAGCTTTTCCATCCATTCCATGGGCCCTCACTGCCTCCTCCAATTTGACGACCTGTGAAAATCGATCCTTAATAATAAAAGAAAATCAGCAAAGATGCCAGAAAATATTGGAAGATGAAATAAAGATTAAAGAGGAATCCACTTTCAATGGCAGCATAGCCCCAACCAAAACATTTTTGCAAGGATTTAAGCAACCACGGAGCGCACAGAGAAGTCACAAAGGGAACAAAGAATGTTAAAAATTAAGAATAGTTACAATTGTCTCACTCCCTTTCCCAGAATAAAAGTCCGAATGAGGGAAACGTTCAACGTGGGCAGTTGCCATTTAACCAATCAACTATTCAACTAATCCTCACCGGCGAAGTAGAAAAAAAATCTCACAACTTTCCCGCTACGGCCAGTAAATCGTTAAAAACCGCATAGCCGGTTTCGCGCTCTCCGGCGCCCGGGCCAACAATCGTTACCTCCTGAAGAAAATCGGTGGTGATGGTCACGGCGTTGGTCGTCCCACGCACGCCCGCCAGCGGATGGGACATGTCCAATAACTGCGGCTGTACGGAGGCATTTAACGCGCCGTTCTCTTTTTCAAGCGTTGCGATCAACTTCCACACACGATTTTCCGTTCTGGCGCGTTCCACATCTGCCTTACGCAATGCGCTGATGCCCTTTCTCTGAATCGCTTCTTTGCTCAGGGAAACGTTGAATACATCGCGGGCCAGAATCATGGTTTTGGCTACCGCGTCCCAGCCTTCCACATCGGCCGTGGGGTCAGCTTCCAGATAGCCCAGCTGCCTCGCCTCGGCAACCGCCTGATCATATTCCAGGCCCTCTTCCATGCGCGTCAAAATGTAATTGGTGGAGCCATTCACAATGCCCTGCACTTTTTTTATTTCCAGACCGGCCAGGTTGCTTCGAATCAGGTTGATTAACGGCGTGCCGGCCATTACCGTGCCTTCATAACGCAACTGCACGCCATTTTTCCGGGCCAGTTCTTTTAATTCATCGAGATGCAGAGCAATGGGCCCTTTATTGGCCGTAATCACATCTTTTCGCCGTTCAAGGGCGATTCGAATATAAGACGTTGCCGGCTGGCCGTCCGTTAGATTGGTAATGGACAATTCAACCAGCGCGTCGTAATCAACCGATGCAAGCAAGCTTTCTGTTAGGACGTCGGTTGTGGGCAATCCGCTATCTTTAAAAGTTTTCCCCGCCTGGGAGGTTTTCAAGGCTCTTTGCAGATCGACACCCTCAGGATCAATGATCTTGCCCTTGCTGCGCGTGACAATGCCAACGATTTTGACCGACAGATCGAATTTCTGCCGCAGCAATTGTTCTTTTTTAATCAACAAATCAGCAAAGCCCCGGCCCACATGTCCAAAGCCAATCATTAAAATTTTAAGTTCCATCCAATGGCTCCCGCTTTTCAATAATCCGGGCGAAAAGTATCAAATTTCTGATACTTTTTCAAATTTCTGAATATAATCTATGGCATGCCGCCCATAATTGCTTAAATTTCAGGTAAGAGAAAAGCGGCACATTATTTGAAGATACGTTGTCCGACGGCAAATTTCTCAGGGAGAACTTTTGTAATGAAAAAGATAATGGCATACGGCCTGTTATTTTTCTGGATCGTTGCGGCGCAGGCTCAGTTTTCCAGTAATGAGGTGCTGGAAAAACAGTTCGAAAATTCCGCTCTCTATTTCCAACGCTTTTATCTGAACACCTTTGGCCTGACCAATTTTACCCGCGTGGCGCCTGGTTTTTTTGATGATCCCTTTCTCAGGGCCAGTCTCAATCCGGTAACCGGCGCGCTGGATTCACTCAAAAAAATGGAATTTTATTTTGATTACCGCAGCGAACGCAAGAACAATGTGCCTGATCGCCTGATTCGCCCCACCCCAATATATGTTTATGGCGACTACATTGCCATCTATCCGCCCGATCCTCGCTGGTACAGGGTTACGCGTTCCGAACCGGAACCGGTGTTGTCCGCCGGTTTTCGCGCCCGATTGGCGCCGGCATGGCAGCTTACGCTTGCTTATCAGTTGATTTACAAAGAAGAGCCCTTTTACCGTCAGCCCGTTTATCTTTATCAGCCCAATCCTTATTACGATGGATTTAACCAGCGCATTTTCCCGGAGCAAATGGACGTCCCGATCACCAGGCTGAATCGGCAGGGCGATCAGGCGCTGACTCGCGCGCATCTGTTCGCCGCCTACCTCTCTTACCGTCTGAGCCGCTCTATTGCGGTGGGCATTGGCGCCGATTTCGCTGCGCACCGTCGCAACGCCGATTATCTTGCGCTGAAGCGTAACGATTATGAAAACTACTATTTTAGCCAATATATCAATAAACGGGATATGGATTACCGTCATGCGGATTTTTTTGCGGGAATGAGCTGGCAGATAAATGAGCGCTGGCGAGTCGGCTGGCAGGCCGGTCTGCTGGACGGCGGGGTGAAACAAAAAGAATTTCTGGACGACACTCTGCAAAGCAAAGACCAATACGGAAGCTACGACTACCGACAGTTGGAAAAAACACGCCTGCAACACGACGGCCAGCGATACTACGCCACGCTCAGTATTCAATTTACGCCCAACAAATGGAACAAGGTTTTCGGCTTTTTCAATTTTGCTTCTCTGAACAACGACATTGCCACATTTGCAGAAATCCGCACTCATCGTCAGTCCGACTATTATTCTGAAAACGGGCTGGAATATTATTTAATGAATGGCATTTCTACCTTAACCGATTCAAGAAACGGTCGCGGCGATTTGAGCGAACGTCTTTTCGAATCAATGATTACCGTCATGCTTAATCAAAACGCCACGACCAGAATGCATTTAGGCCTCTATTTTTCCTATTTAAAAGGCAAAAAAAGCGTGCAGGAACCGGTTTTGTACGAAGCGTATTCGCATCGTGTAGAAGAGGGAGAGCGCCCCATAACCGGCTACTATTCCTACGAAAGTACTTATCACACGCGCGAAGATAAAACGCTGTATTGGACGTATGACTACACAAGGCAGACCATACAGATGCCCATCTACTGGTGGCATCGTATGCACAAGAACCTGGCTATTTTTTTGATCATCAATAAAATCTGGACGGCCTGGGAAACCAGCGAAAAGACCGACGCTTATTACAGGGAAAGATATGATTTACACGACGGCGAAGAAAATGTCCGCAAAGACTTTATCGAACGGACTCAAATTCAGCCTGGCAGACATTTCACCGAAGACACGGCAGACATGGCCCTGGGCTTTGAAGCGCCGCTGGTGAAAAACACTACCGTTCGCTATTTAATTAATCCGGATTTTGTGGAAGATATGACCATCACTCAATGGTGGCTCAGCATCACCATGCGCTTTTAAGTCGATTTGCATGTTGAAAAATAACGTTTGAGTTTAAAGAGCATGGCGACAGGACTTGACCTTAACTATGATTATCGATATTATCATCACTGAACGGCAGACGGGGAAATACAGCGCCGGTTTTAAACGACAGAATAACGTAAAGTCGAACGAATTTCGGCGCTATTTCGTACAATCAATGTAAAATGACCTTTAAAGGAAAAAATCATGCAACGAATTTTTTTAGGTCTCGTATTGCTTTTAGCGTTCTGGCTGGTCGGCTGCAGCATAAACAAAGCGCCTTTAATTCCGGCGGACGATTTGTCCGGTCAGGCGCTGGCGCAAAGCGAATTTGTTAACATTAACAATGACTTCAGTTTTGAACTGTTCCGGGAAATTAACGCGTCCAAACAGGATACGAACGTCTTTATCTCGCCCTTCAGCATTTCCATGGCTCTGGGCATGACCTTAAACGGCGCCCATGGCAACACCTTTGAACAAATCCGTCAGGTTCTGGGCTATGAGTCCCACGATCTGCAGACCATCAACCAGACTTACAAAAACTATTTTGAGCAGTTAATGAATAGCGATGCGCAGGTTGCGCTGGAACTGGCCAACGCCATCTGGTATGATCAAAATTTTACTGTCCTGCCCTCGTTTCTGGATGCCAATCAACAATACTTTGAGGCCGAAGCGCGCCAGGCAAATTTTTCAGATCCCGCCACGTTAATGGCCATCAACAACTGGGTTAAGGAAAAAACGCACGACAAAATTCAATCCATTCTGACTTACATTCCGCGCGATGCCGTTCTTTACCTGCTTAACGCCATCTATTTTAAAGGCGCCTGGACGTACGCCTTTGATCCGCAGGCCACAAGGGACTGGAGCTTCCGCATGGCAGACGGACAGAGCGTAAACTGCCCGATGATGTTTCTAACCAAAAAATTACTCCATTACAAAGGGAACAACTTTGAGCTGGTTCAACTGCCCTACGGCAACGGAAATTTTAACATGGCCGTTATTTTGCCCGATGTTTCGTTGAGTGTGGATAGCTTGCTGGCAGAACTGAATTTTACGCAGTGGCAGTCGTGGCTGGAGGCCTGCCAGGCGGACAGCGGAACAATCGGCCTGCCGCGCTTTAAGATGGAATTTGAAATGGTTTTGAATGATCTTCTAAAAGAGATGGGCATGCCGGACGCTTTCAGTCCGACAAAGGCCGATTTTTCCAATATGACGCCGGAAAGTGGAGTTTATATTAGCCTGGTTAAACACAAAACGTTTGTTGAGGTAAATGAGGAAGGAACTGAAGCGGCCGGAGTAACCATCGTCGGTTTTGAACGGACGTCTTCAGACTTTTTTGAAATGATCGCCAGCCGGCCGTTCCTTTTTGTCATTTATGAAAAAGACAGCCGCGCCATTTTGTTTATAGGTAAGATGGTAAAGCCTGCTTAATAACGTAAAATGCTTTCGTACCGTGGCGTATGCGCCACGACTGCGCAATCAGGAGGGGGTAAAATGAAACGTTTGATTTTCTCTTTTAGCGTGTCGCTTTGCTGCCTGTGGCTGGCAGTAGGGTGCAGCATCGATCGCACACCGTTAGCGCAAGAAGATTCCGGATACAAAACGTTTCCTGTAAATAGTTTGCATAAAAAAGTAATAAACGCCAACAACGCCTTTGCCTTTTCTCTGTTTTCTCAGGTTAATCAGGTAAATCAGAAAGATAATGTATTCATCTCTCCCTTTAGTGTTTCCATGGCTCTGGGCATGGCCTTAAATGGCGCTAATGGGCAAACCTATTCAGCCATGCAAAATACGCTTGGCTTTTCTGAGATGGATGAACAGTCCATTAATGAGACCTATGCCTATCTTTACCAGAACTTACAACAACTTGATCCCCGCGTCACCTTTCAGATTGCTAACTCCATCTGGTGTAAAAAAGGCAGCGATTTTTTTCCGGAATTTCTGGCCGTTAATCGCCAGTATTTTAACGCTGAAGTACGCGATTTAAATTTTGCAGATCCTCAGGCTGTTGTAACCATTAACAACTGGATCGCCCAGGCCACCAATCAAAAAATTAAAAAAGTATTGGATGAAATTCCTCCAGACGCCGTAATGTATTTGATCAACGCTCTGTACTTTAATGGCTTGTGGACCTACCAGTTTCCGGAAGACGAGGTGCAACAGCGTGTTTTTCATCAGATCGACGGCCAGAGCGCGGAGTGCTCCATGATGTTTGTGACTTGCAGAATCCCAGCATTATTTGAGGAACGAATTCAGGTGGCTCAGGTGCCTTTTGGTCAGGGCAATTACGTTATGACCTTCATCATGCCCAGGCGTATGGATGATTTTAATGAATATTTGCTGAATTTTACGCAAAACGAATGGACGCGAATTCAAGAAAATTTAAAAGAAGATAGCTGCACCATCGGTTTACCCAAACTACGGTTCGGCTTTAAGGCATTACTCAACGAACCGTTAAAAAAGCTGGGCATGGATATCGCTTTTGATCCTGTGCATGCCGATTTCTCCCGTATTACAGACCAATTTCCACTGTTCATCAATCGTGTCATTCATCAGACCTTTATTGAAGTCAGCGAAAAAGGCGCCGAAGCGGCAGCCGTCACCATTGTTGAAATGATGACCACTACTATTGGCCCGCCACCCATTTTAAGCCTGGTATTCGATCGGCCCTTTGTTTTTGTGATCAGTGAAAGATCTACTGGCGCCGTGTTGTTCATGGGGAAGGTAATGAAACCGCTGTGGGAAGAATTTTAGGTTGACCAATAAATCCAGCGCGGTGTTTTATTTATGGCAAGAAAGCCTGAAGGTTGAAACGTTGATTAGCCCAGGCGGAGCTGATCAGAAAAACTGGTCTGGCAGAATTGTGATTAATCCACAACAGGGGAATGCAGCAGGCCAATCCCCATTGTGTGTAATCAAACTAATTTGTACATTAGTGCATTCAAAACAGGTCGTATCATGAACATAATCAATCCTCATTCTCTAAAAGCGCGAACCATCGTTCTTTTTGCCTTCATCAACGTGCTGGCCCTTGTTCTGTTGGCCCGCTTTAGCTACCTGTTTGTGCGTAATTTGTACCTGCAGCAATTTCAAGAGCAAATGCAAACCAGCCTGCGCGTCGCAAACAACGCCATCGATCGGCAATTACTGCATTTTCTCACAGTCAACCAACAATCGATGGCCCAACGCTATTTCAGCCAAACTCTGAATCGTCTCGATTCTCTTTTAAGTCTTGAAAACGCCTTTATTTTTAACGATCGCTGGCAGGTATTAAACGCCCTGCAGCGTGCCGATGCCGTGGCCGGTTTGCTGGTCAATAAAGAAATCCTGCGCCATCTGAAAATCGGGCAGGTTTTCATCACGCAGCCTTTTAAAGGCGACGATCGGCAGTGGTACCTGTGGGCTTTTCAGCGCCTGACCAACGAGCATTTCATCGGCCTGCGGGCCGGCGCTCACCAACTGGCCCAAATCAATCGCTTATCCGATTACTTTGTCTGGTTTGTACTGGTAGGAGTGGTTCTAACGCTATTGGCCGGATTGTACATCGCCCATTCCGTACACGCGCCCATCAGGGGCATTACTCTTTTCAGCCAAAAGATTGGCCGCGGCGATTTTTCTGCCCAACCGCCGGCCACCCGTCTTAAAGAAATCGTCGATCTGACCCGCGCCCTCACCAACATGCGCGATGCCCTGGCCCGCCGCGATCAGGAAAAAGAACAACTGCTGGCCCAGATCGCCCACGAATTGCGCAACCCTCTGGGAGGCATCGAGTTGTTAATCGGTCTGGTCAAAGACGACCTGCCGCCGCAACACGCCGATCAAACCTATTTAAAAAAGGCGCTGGAAGAAGTGCGCCATCTCAAAGAGCAGATCAATGAATTTCTGGAATACAGCCGGCCGCGCCCCGCTGAAAAAACAGAAGTAAACCTGCCGCAACTGGTGGATGAGCTTAAAGCGCGTTTTGCGATCGAAATGCAAAAAAAAGAAGTAGAACTCGTAACGCACTTTAAACAGAGCGTCCTGCGTTTCGACCGCCAGCATTTGAAACACATTTTAAGCAATCTGCTGGCCAACAGTTTGCAGGCCATGAACGGTCATCCCGGCATTATCATGCTGCGCTGCGAACAAAACACCCTGGAAATCGAAGACAACGGCCCGGGCATTGCGCCGGAAAACCGCGTAAAAATTTTTCAACCTTTCTTTACCACCAAAAACAGCGGCGTAGGGCTTGGCCTGACCATCTGTCAAAAACTGTGCGCCCTGAACGACGCCACCCTCAGCCTGGTCCAAAACGCCTCTGCGGGTGCCGTTTTCAGAATTCAATTAACCACGGAAGTAAGCTAAAATGAAACAGAATAAATTAACTGTCGTGGTGGTGGAAGACAACGATACCATGCGCCTTGGCTTGAGCGAAAATTTAAAACGCGCCGGCTATCTGGCCTTCGATTTTGCAGACGGCCCTTCGGCGCTGGAGTTCCTGAAAAACCATGAAGTCGATCTGCTGGTAACCGATTTGCGCATGAAGCCGCTGGACGGCCTGCAGGTATTGCAGGAAAGCAAGAAACTACAACCGCACATCGAAGCCCTGCTCATTTCCGCCTATGGCACCATCGAAGAAGCCGTACAGGCCATGAAAATTGGCGCGGCCGATTTTTTAACCAAACCCTTTTCCGGCGATGAATTTTTACTGCGCGTGCGCAATATCGCGCAAAAGATTCTTCAACGCCAACAAATCGAACAACTACGAGCTGAAAACACTTACCTTAATCAGGAACTAAGCGGTCAGTTTGGGCAGATGGTCGGCCAGTCGCCAGCCATGCGCGAGATCTTCCGTTTGATCGAAACCGTGGCCAACGAAAACAGTCCCGTGCTCATCCAGGGCGAAAGCGGTACGGGCAAAGAACTGATCGCCCGGGCCATCCATCAGCAAAGCAAACGCGCCGACCGTCCGTTTGTCAGAGTAAACTGCGGCGCTCTGAACGACAACCTGCTGGAAAGCGAGCTATTCGGGCACGAAAAAGGCGCCTTTACCGGAGCCATTCGCCAGCGAAAGGGCCGCTTTGAACTGGCAGATGGCGGCACCCTCTTTCTGGATGAAATTGGAGATGTCTCTCCCGCTCTGCAAATTAAATTACTCCGCGTTTTGCAGGAAAAAGAATTTGAACGCGTCGGCGGCGAAAGAACCTTGCAGGTCGATGTGCGCGTTATCGCCGCCACCAATCGCCATCTGGAACAACGAATCGCCAGCGGCCATTTCCGGGAAGACCTATATTACCGATTAAATGTCATTCCCATCAAAGTGCCGCCCCTGCGTCAACGCAAAGAAGACATTCCTCTGCTGGTGGAATATTTTCTGCAACAGCTCAACCAGCGCCGCGGCTGCGTTAAACAGCTCGACCCGGCCGCACTCGAAATATTGAGCGCTTACCACTGGCCGGGCAACATCCGCGAATTGCAAAACGTGATGGAACGCCTGCACATCATCTGCCCGCAAACAACCATTCCCGCGCACCTGGCTGCCGCTCAACTTTCTAACGTACAGATAAACGCGCAGGACTGGCAACATCTGCCCCTGGACGAAGCTCTGTACAACTTCGAAAAAAACCTGATCATTCAGGCTTTAAAAAAAGCTAATGGCGTCAAGCAGCGCGCGGCCAAATTGCTGGGCATTGGCACCAGCGCCCTGTATTACAAGTTGGAAAAATTCGGACTGAACACATGAGATTCATTTTAATCGCATCGCTATTTTACGCGTTCAACCTGCTGGCGCAAACAACCCCGCTGTCCCATCTGGAAGCCGAACGCCAGCATCTACTCGAGCAAAGCTGGCAACTTTCGCTGAAAAAACAGGCCCTTAACCAACGTTTGCGCCCCCTGCAAATCCAGATCGATTCCTTACAAAAAGCGCAGGCCAATCTCCAGGCCATTAATCCCCGGCAAAAAGAGGCCCTGACCTACTCACAACAAATCGTTTTTCTTCAGGAAAGACTCGATTCGCTGCACGCACGGCTTGCCTCCGTCAACGCCCGTCTGTTTCGTGTTTACAGCAGGCAAATCGACTCCTTGCGCCAGGCGCTCCAATCCGCAAAAAAGCCGGCGCAAAAAGATATCCTGTCCACACAAATCGAACGCCTGAGGCGTAAACGTTTGCAGGTTTCGCCAGAACTTAAAACGTTATCGCTGAATCTGGAAAACATCCGCAAGCTGAATTTGAATCAGGTGCAGGACAGTCTTAAAAAAGCGATTTTAATCGATTATTTGCAAAACGCGTTGAATGAAATCGATCGGCAGACGCAGTATCTGGAAATAAAGGGCAAAGAATTGCGCCAGATGCAACGCTTACAGCAAAAAGCGCTCTCTTTTGTCGAAGAGATCGACGACGCGCAAATGACGGCCGCCGCCCCTTTTCAGCAGAATCCAAAGACGAACATGGCGCCGCAGGCTTCCGACGATCGTGATGGCGCCGCATCTTTCATGTCAACTCCGTCCTCTGCCTCCGCGTCGGGCGTGGTAGTCGATCTGCCACAAATTGATCGCCTGATCAACCAGTCGCTGCAGGGCCAATCGCCTGTGCCTATCGATTCGGCGCTCAAAGCCATCGAACGAACCCGGGCCATGCTAAAAATGTACCGACAAATCATCCAAGACAAATTAAAACAGTGAAATGCAATGGCTGTCTTACCTCGAATGTTTCACTCTCTCGCTCTTCTTTTACTGTTTGAACTAAGCTTGTCTGCAGACGGTTACGCCCAGTTTTTTACGCATCTCCAGTTCGAAAATGGGCTCTCGCGTTTTAAAAACGAAAAAAGCTACTTGCTCATCCGACCGCGACTCGAGCTGGGGCAGACCGTTTCCGAAGACCACGTTCGTTTTAAATGGCGCGCTTCTTACCAGCAGGAAATTTTTGACCTAAATGCTTCCCTATTTTCGCAACGCTTCAAAGGCCAATTCGTGCTTAGCGGCCAGATTCAAAAATTGGCGGCTGACATCCGTTTCCGAACGCGTTACCAGCATTTTCAATTTTCATCTGCAGCTTACGCCTGGCAAAGCAGCGATTTTTCCCTGAATCTCGTTTACCGGACGTCGCCATCTTTTTCCTGGAACGCCATGGGAATGCTGTGGTACCGCGACACTAAAGACTTTGACCGCCAGAAGCTGAACGCCGCTGTGGCGCAGATCGGCCCTGGCCTAATCTTCCAATCCTTTTCCCTGATGGCTTTGCTCTACCATGAACGCTACGTGCTGCACCCTGTGGCCGGTGATACGCTCCGCACAACAAGCGGGCAGCGCGTGGGCCTATCTTTTTCCATCGATCGCAAACGCGATTTTCTTTTCTCTCTCAACTACAAAATTCTCTTACACTTTCATCAGGGATTGATCAAACCGCTTACGGATCAACAGGTTAATTTTTTGTTTGGCGTCTGGCTCGGCGAACGCTGGACATTCTTTTTATTTGTCGGTTACAATCGCCTGCCTTCTGCAAGTGAAAATCTTACATCCCGGCTGTTGTACTCCCCGGTCAACTCGGCCAACCGTTTCCACCTGAAACTCGGCCACGATGTCAATCACCGCATAGAGATTTACCTCCGACTGGGCTACGAGCAAGAACGTTTGATTCGCCCTGCTGATCGCTGGCAGTACGGACAACTCGTTGTTGGGCTGAAAATGAAAGTGCGCTAAGATGAAGACATTCGCGTTAAACAGGACCATTTGTCATTTTGATCGCTGCCTGTTTTTGCAGAGGGAATAAGTGTAAGAATTGATTAGTCGATTAACTAATTGCTTAATTTAAAAATCCCGTAGGGATCAAATGAAAATAGCCCGCCGTTTCAACGGTGGGTTATCCGTTTGGGAAGGTTTGCCGGGGAAACCGTTTCAACGGTTTACGCCAATGAGCAATTGGACAATATCCTTTCTTGATGGAATATTCCCTTATCACCTGGAGCGTATGTGGCCAATTCAAGAAATTCCTTTCACCATTAGAAGAAATTGCTCGTGCCAACCCTCCGTCCCCTCTCGCACTTTTATTCTAACGGCAGCAAAATCGCAACCAGAAACATTTCCTCAGGGATTTAAGCAACCACAGAGAGCATAGTGAAGTCACAACGAGCGCAAAGAATGTTTCAAATTAAAAATAGTTTCAATTCCCCTCACCCGCAATAAAAGTCCGGATGAGGGGAACGCTGAACGTGTACAGTTGCCATTCAACCAATCAACCATTCAACCAATCCTTTTGTCTTCTTTCTGCCCTTTGCGGCTGTTTAAAAAAGAGTATCTGAGTGCGTTTATGATGCCGGGGATTTTAATCTCCCAGAATCTTATTTTCTTTTTAACGCCTGGTATTCTTCCCGCAAAATACCCATTACGTAAAAATCGTGATAGCGATTATCGAAGAACATGGCCTGGCGCAATGTGCCTTCAATGCGAAATCCGATCTTTTCGTACGTCTTTATCGCCCTTGGATTTTCGACGCTTACGTGTAATTGAACACGATTCAGGTTTAACGTTTCGAAGGCGTATTGAACCATTAATCTGGTGGCCTCGCTGCCGTAGCCTTTAGACCAGTTTCGCGCCTCGGCGATGGCTATGTAAAAGATGGCCATCCTGCCCACCCAGTCAATGCGCACCAGAGCCGTGTTGCCAATGGGCTGATCTGGTTCGATAGTGGCAATGGTAAAAAGAACGGTGTGCGGATCGTTCATCTTTTTTTGAATTTGTACCCACTGTTCCTCAGCGTTAGTGGGCAGGGCGTAGTAGAGGTGACTCCTGGCCTCCGGATGATTCTCAGAGAGCGCGTAAATTGCCTCATCGCCTCTTTGCGGAGCGCGTAAGTATATCTTTTCGCCGATTAAAAAAGGATTGATCATGTAGGAGGTTTCCCTTAAATATGACTGCGGTTAATAACGGAATCCATAATCGTCGATTAATTTTTCGATCAAACGCCCGTCTTCATAAGCCAGATTTTTAATCGAAAACCCGGTGTCGTAAAATTCGGGATTGACATCTTTCCTGCACCAGCGGCTTTCCGCCTCAAATTCAATGATCGGTTTGTGAAAAACATCAGCCGGCAAATCCATGCGCAAATGGTACAGCTTGTTCGTTTCCAGCGGCTTTTCGCTCATAATCATGATGCCTTCCGGCGTAATGTTGATTAAATGTCCGATTACTTCGTTGGTGTCGTTGTTAAATACCCGGAGATAGTAAATAAGGTGGCGTCGCTGTAATTTTCTCTGTTCTTTCATGCGGGCTCCCCCATTATTAAAATGAAATTTTTATAATTTAGAAAAAAAATGATATTGAATACAAAATTTAATTGTAACCTCATTTTAAAAATCTAATCAAAATCATTTATTTGTAGACTGCAATAAGGTAGAATGTGGCGACGGGCAGGAAATGTATTGAATTTGTCTCTGGCAAATAGTTTGAAAGGGAATGAAAAATGGCAAAATAAGCGCCGCATTATCTATTTATTAAGTGAGATCAAAAATGGCTAAAGATTGAAATTGCAAAAACTATTATTTTTACTGTATATTTCACTGTTTTGAAAATTTAAAAACAAACGAAAGAACGGAGATAAAAATGAATGCTTTAGGTCAACACATACTGGTTGAGTTTGTGGGATGCGATCCAAATGTTTTAAATGAAGTGACTACCATTGAACAGGGCATGCTCGCCGCTGCGGATCGCGCCAATGCTACCATTATCAATTCCACCTTTCACTATTTTTCGCCTTACGGTGTTTCGGGAGTGGTGGTCATCCAGGAAAGTCATCTGGCTGTGCACACCTGGCCCGAGTATCGCTACGCGGCGGTTGATCTGTTCACCTGCGGCGATGAGGTGGACCCCTGGAAGGCTTTTGATTACTTAAAAGATGTATTTAAGGCCCAAAATTATTCCGCCCTGGAAACACGCCGCGGGTCTTTAAATCTTTTAACGCGTATTGATTTCGAGCCCGCGGAACTACGCGAACAATTTAAAAAATACATGAAAGAAGGACGCATCGAACGTAATGTCTGGCTGACCGACAAAGATGAGAACATCGCCCTGTCATTGCGCCATACCGGCGAAGTGCTTTACGATGAGCGTACGCCCTATCAGCATGTTAAAGTATTAAATACCTATGCCTTTGGCAAAACCTTAACGCTTGATAATATGATCATGTGTACCGAAAAAGACGAATTCCATTACCACGAAATGATGAGCCACCCGTTAATGATGGCCCACGGCAATGTGAAAAACGTGCTGGTCATTGGCGGCGGCGACGGCGGCGTTGTGCGCGAGGTGCTGCGCCATGACGGCGTGGAAAAAGTAACCATGGTAGAAATCGACGGGAAAGTGGTGGAAGCCGCCCGCTTGCACTTACCGCAAATCGCCGTGGCTTTTGATGATCCGCGGCTTGATTTACGCATCGAAGATGGCATTAAATTTGTCGCCGATGCTCCGGCAGGAACTTACGACTTAATTGTTGTCGATTCCACGGACCCCATCGGACCGGCCGAGGGGTTGTTTTCTGAAACCTTTTACCGTAACTGCCACCGTATCTTAAATGATAACGGCGCCATGATTGTACAGGGCGAAGCGCCGCGCTTTAACGAGCAGGTGTTTCTGGATATTCACCAGACGCTGAAAAATATTTTTGGCCCGAAAAATGCTCATATCATGTTGTTCCATGTGCCCACCTATCCCACCGGCGTGTGGAGCGGACAAATCGGCGTGAAGGGAAGTTTTAATCCGGCTGAATTTGATGAAGTAAAAGCCAGCGAATTTTGTCGGGCCCACCAATTAAAATACTACAGCCCCGAGATCCACAAAGCGTCGTTCGTTTTGCCGCCCTACGTCAAGGAAATGATCGGCCGTTAGATTATCCTTCCCATGGAGGCTGTTGCATGGGGGGGAGGAATTAATGCTTATATTCTCCGATATTGATAATTTTTTCTCATTCTTAAGCGTTGGGCAAAATATAGAATTAAAAACGCCAAAATATTCTTTGAAAATAAAATTAATAGATCATCTTTTTCTTGTGATGCTGTTATAAACGCTGCTAAACGTTTCCCTAACATATTTTTAAATAGAACATTAATATTATGCCCAATACACATTAACGTAAATTCACTACGAACATTATTAACCCATCTTGAACAAAATTTAAGCCCAAATCACCAAATTTCCACCTTCGGTTTTTGTAAGTTATTGGTTTTTTTGGATCGAGTTTTCGAGATGTCGTTGTAGTGCCCCATACTATATTGGTTTCCCCCTTGACTTAATTGACTGATATGATTATATTTGAACATGTTTATTAAAGAAGTCACAAAAAAGAATAAAGGGTACGATAAAACCTTCGTTTACCATCAATTGGTCGAATCCTATCGTACTGAAAAAGGCCCAAGACAAAGAAAATTGCTCAACCTGGGCAAGCTTACCATTCCTAAAGACCAATGGAAAACACTTGCCAATCGCATCGAAGAGATCATAAGCGGACAAACTTCACTGATCGAAGTGGATGAGCAAATTGAACAATTAGCCCAGCGCTATGCCTCGCTTTTAATTCAAAACAAACTAAAACAAGAAAAGGTAGAAAAAAAAGAAAGCCCACAGGAAACCGAGACCATTTTTACGGGCTCTGTCAAATTCAGAGATGCTCGCAGTATAGGAGGCGAATACATCAGTTTGATGATGTTAAGAAAGCTTAAGTTCAATGAACTTTTAAAAAAGCTGGGCTTTAAGGAGAAGGATATTAAACTGGCCGAACTGTTGATCGTTGGGCGCCTGGTGCACCCCTCAAGCGAATGGGCGACCTTACGCTGGGTCAAAAAGCAAAGCGCCATCGATGAGCTTTTAGAGTTAGACCTTTCAAGACTTTCTCACAATAAACTTTATCGAATTACGGATCAATTATTAGAACATAAGGACAAAATCGAGAATGGTTTAGTAGAGCAAGAGCGTCTGTTATTTTCCTTGCAGGAAAAGATCATCCTGTACGATTTAACCAATACGTATTTTGAGAGTAGCCGTACCAGTGAACTCAAGGCTCGCGGACGTAGTAAAGATAAGCGTCACGATATGCCCCTGGTTACTTTAGGCCTGGTATTGGATGAGGATGGATTCCCCAAGGAGAGTCGTCTTTTCTCTGGCAATGTTTCCGAACCAGAGACTTTGTCTAAAATTCTGGATACGATAGGCGGCAAAGTCAGGAAATTGATTATTTTAGATGCCGGGATTGCCACAGAAGAGAACTTGCAACTGATCACAAAGCGTGGACACGACTATCTGGTTGTCTCACGCAGTAAACCGGAAATCGAGATCGAAGAAAATGCTTTTAAAGAGATTAATCACGATCAACGCCATAAAGTGGAAGCCTATCTTTACCGTAAGGATAAAGAGCTTTATTTATACTGTCGCAGCGCCTCAAGGCAAAAGAAAGAGGAAGCCATTCGACAATTTCATCAGCAGCGCTTTGAGGCGGAGTTGAAATATGCGGCGGAGAGTTTGCACAAGAAACGAGGCACGAAGAAATATCCCAAGGTTTTAGAACGCATTGGCCGCATAAAGGAACGTCATGCAAAGGTGGCCTATTTTTATGATATTACGGTTGAGCATCACAATGGTATCGTGACAGAGATCAGCTGGAAGATAAAAGATGAGCAAAAGATGGATGATCGATTTTCCGGCACGTATTATTTACGGACGAGTCGTCTGGATTTAACGGATCGTGAGATTTGGCAGCTCTACATCAGTTTAACGGATGTGGAGGATGGATTTCGCTCGTTGAAGAGTGAATTAGGCTTAAGGCCTAATTTTCACCAGAAGGATAAACGCATTGAAGGGCATATTTTCATTTCGATTTTAGCCTTTCATGTATTGATAAGTCTTCAAAAACAATTACATGATGCAGGCGTTTATCATCGCTGGACAACCATTCGTGAATTACTTTCCGTACAGCAGCGAGTAAGCGTGGAGATGAAAACTCAGAAAGGAGATTTATTAGTTATAAGAGATACGACCGAACCGGAGGCGATTCATTATTTAATGGCGCAGGCATTTAAGATCAAGCCCAAGCCATTAGGTATGAAAAAGATAAGAATTTAAATATTGTAGTGGTAATAAAAAAGAACGACATGTTGTTTTTAAATAACTTAAATCGTTTTAGTGTTCAAGATGGGTTAAGACCAGATAAGGAAAATCCACGATAGCCTAAATTATGCTTCAAGTTACCAAAAACAGGTTCAACTGTCACCGAACGCTTCTTTAGTCGTTCCTGCGCCGCTGAAGTTTGTAACTTTTTCGCCATACGTTCGCAATAACTCTCATTAACTGAACGATGGATTTGCTTAACTTTCTTTTTACTGGAAATACATAAATTAATTAAGGGACAGTCCTGACAATCATTGGAACGATATACGATCCGTTCGCTATTTCTCTCAACTGGAAAAAGCTTCTTACCCGTCGGACATTCATAGTAATCTCCCTGTTCATGATACACAAAATCACTTCGTTTTAGTTTTCTTTCTTCTTTTTGCAATTCTTCCTTGGAGGTTGGTGTCTCCTTTATCGAACGATTGGATAACTGGGGATCGGCTATTACGGCATCAATCTGCTTTTCTTCCAATTCTTTTAGGTCTGTGCTATTGTGATAACCGGAATCGGCCGTGTAAGATCGCTTATCATCTGAACCAAGATTCTTCTCTACTTGTTCTTGAATCGGTATGAATTGACCCTGGTCGTTGGGCTGGCTTACGACTTCATGAGCTACTATTAAATGACTGGACATATCTACGCCTAATTGTGCGTTATAGCCCGGTCCATCCACCGAAGGCATCATGCGGGCATCCGGCTCTTTTACATTTATTTGATGTCTTGAACGGTGTTCTGATTTGAGCTGTTTCTTACGCTCTTTCAATTGGGCTTTACGTTCTAATATCTCTTTCTCTAAGCGCTCAAGCCGTTCTTTCTCCGCTCGAAGAGTTTCTAAATCTAATTCATCCGTGGCCCCCTGTTCTACAAAATTACAGCGCTGCATGTATTGCTTGATCTCTGCTCTTAACTTCTCTATACGTTTGTCTAATTGATCCTCAGTGTAGCCATGACGCTTACTGCTGTGCGCTTTGATTTTCGTGCCATCTATGGCTATCTGGTTGAAACTACTTATGCCTTCGGCCTGGGCAATTAAAAGTATCTCTACAAAATATTGGTCTAATAAATCCAAATGTGCCTTGCGAAAACGACTTAATGTACTATGATCCGGATGCTGATTCCCAGTGATATAAATGTAGCGCGTATCATATTTACACAATTCCTCCAGCTTACGGGTGCTGGTAATGCCGTTACTATAAGCATAAAACCATAAGGCAAGCATCATGTCTGGGGCATAAGAATCACCGCCTTGTGAACTATAACGGGAATAAAGTGCACTTAAATCAAGGCGCGAAACCAACTCCACTACAAATCGACTCTTTGGATCGTCTCTGGCAAAATCTTCCACACTATAGCCAAAGAGATTCATTTGTGAGCGATTATAAGTAATAAAACTCATGGAATTCCTTTGTTATTACTTGTTTTATCTGTCGCCCAGAATTTACAAATTTTTTGAATTTTACTCAAACTGAATTTGCAACAGCCTCCATGGCGGGGCAGGCACTGTACGTAAACAGATTGGGGGTGTCTTAAAAGTTGGAGTAAATTAAAATTTATGAGTTCTATTTAATAAGTGTGATTTGTCATTTCGAACGAAGAGAGAAATCTTTTAATTCCATTAAAAAAATACCTTTGTTAAAGTGAACTCATTAATCAATAATCAAAAAAGCAGCGCAAACTTCAACTTTTGGGAAAGCCCCCATTGTCTGTTTTTATTCTGTGCCCTTGTAAAACAGGGTATTTTAAAAAGCCAACAGACCGTTTTATCTGCCTGGAGCGCGCAATCTTTTCCCACCGACCGTTGCATTTTTATTTTAAATTTTGCACATTGTGTTTTAAGACGACTAACTTTGAGGACATCTAATGATTATTGTCACCGGAGCTGCAGGATTTATCGGAAGCTGCGTGGTGTCCCGCTTGAATAAAGAAGGGATCACCGACATTATTGCGGTAGACGTTTTGCGGGAAAACGACAAATGGAAAAACCTTCGCCATCTCGATTTTGTCGATTACCTCGATCGAGAACAATTGTTCGATTTTCTGGAAGGCGCCGCCAACATCGAAGCCATTATTCACATGGGCGCCTGTAGCGCCACCACCGAGCGCAACGCACACTACTTGATGGAAAACAACTATCGCTACACCTTAAAACTGGCGCAGTTTGCCATGAACCACGGAGCGCGTTTCATCTATGCCAGCTCCGGCGCAACCTATGGCCTGGGCGAGTTAGGATACGATGACGACGAAGACAACATCCATCGCCTGCGTCCGCTGAACATGTACGGCTATTCCAAACAGTTGTTCGACTTAAAAGCCCGGCGCGAGGGATGGTTTAAAAACATCGTTGGCCTGAAGTTCTTTAATGTTTACGGGCCCAACGAGTATTTTAAAGGCGATATGGCCTCCGTGGTTTTTAAGGCCTTTAATCAAATTCGGCAAACGGGTTCTGTGCGGCTTTTTAAATCGCACCGCCCAGATTTTAAAGACGGTGAACAGTTGCGCGATTTTGTTTATGTAAAAGATGTGCTGGAAGTGATTCTATTTTTTCTGCAAAATCCGGACAAAAACGGTTTGTTCAACGTGGGCTCCGGCAAGGCGCGTTCGTTTTTAGACCTGGTGAACGCCACCTTTGCCGCGATGGGCAAAAAGCCGGAAATTATCTTTTTTGATATGCCGGAACATTTGCGCGACCGCTACCAATACTTTACCGAAGCCAGAATCGAAAAGCTGCGCAAGGCTGGCTATCAAAAAGAATTCGCCTCACTGGAGCGCGGCATTGAGGACTATGTGCGAAATTATCTGTTAAAAGATTATGCGCATTACTAATCAAAACCATGAACCTATTTAATTACAGAGACAACAAAGCCGAACCAGAAACCACAGGCGTAGAAAAAACGCCAGAGATTTGTCTAAAGTTCTTTTTAAAACAGACGAACAAAAGTCGGATATATCGTTTGGAAAATTAAGATAGTTTAATCGAAAAATACACTTTCGTCCCAGATATGGTTTTATGAATAGTCAACAATTCATCGGAAAAGTTTTTGGCCACTTTCGCATCCTGGAGCCGGCGGGGCAGGGAGGGATGGGGCTTGTTTTCAAGGCTTTGAATACCCATCTCGACAAAATCGTTGCGCTTAAGATGATTGCGCCGGGCCTTTCCTTAAACGAAAAGCTATTAAACCGTTTTAAAACCGAAGCGCGCGCCCTGGCGCGGCTGGAAAATCCGCACATTGTGCGCATCAGCGATCTGCTGGAAGCCAATGGCCAGTGGTTCATCGTCATGGAGTACATCGAGGGCGACACTCTGCGCGATCGCTTAAAAGGTAAACGGCCGTTGCCTTTAAAAGAAGTCATTGAAATCAGCGAGCAAATTCTGTCGGCTTTGCAACATGCCCATTCCGCCGGTATTGTGCATCGCGATATTAAACCGAGTAATATTTTGCTCACCCAGGATAATCTGGTAAAAGTAACCGATTTCGGCCTGGCCAAGATTCAGGAAAATTCGCTGATTCATACGCATATTTCGGCTGTGGGCGGCACCCTGTATTACATGTCGCCGGAACAGGTACGAAGCCTCAAAGAAACCGATCATCGAACCGATATCTATTCTCTGGGCATTACCATTTACCAGATGGCCACCGGCACCGTGCCCTTTGATCCGGCGCAAACCGATTTCGACATCCGTGAGACCATCGTCCGCAAACCGCTTCCCCGGCCTTCTACCTTTAACCCCTATCTTCCTCCGGAATTCGATGCTTTCATTATGAAGGCCATAGAAAAGAATCCGGACGACCGCTTTCAGTCTGCGGTGGAAATGGCGCAGCGATTGGCCGAACTGAAAGAAAAGCTTAAAGACAAACTGGAGAACGGACGTCCCGCCGGCAGCGAAATCGATGATGAAATTAATTTCGACAGGTACGCCTTTGACATCAAAGATGATTTTTCGGATGTCTCTCTGGCGCCGGAGATTCCGGTGGAAAAAACGCCGCCGCCCGTTTCCCCTGAAGAAGATGATGAAGAGGCCAAAGACCTTTCCGAAATGTCGCAACTGACGCGCATGACCGAGCTGGTAAAAAGCAAACGGTTGTGGCTGATTAGTCTGCTGCCGATCCTGATTATTCTGTTTATTATCTATTTGATTTCGTTGCCGCCTCCATCCGGTAGCGTGTCCACACAATCGGCCGTAACCATGCTCAGCCTGCATAGCCGGCCGCCGGGCGCCCGGGTTTACATGAATGGCGAACCCATCGGACAAACGCCCATCGATTCTTTGACCATCCAGAAAGGGTCCATCGCCTTACGCATCGAAAAGGCGGGCTTTGTGTCCTACGATTCCACTCTAATGGTAAAAGGCGGACAACATCTGGCGCTGGATATCGCCCTGTTACGCAAAGCTGCGGTAAAAGAAGACGCTAAATTAGCGCAGACGAAACCGTTGGCTCCCGTGCCGCAAAGCAAGCCAGTCAGCGAAACCCGTGTTACCTTTAACTCCACCCCCTCAAAGGCCGATGTGTATCTGGACAATCGTCATATCGGGCAAACTCCGCTCAGCTATGTTTTAAAAAGCGGGCAAACCTTAAATTTGCGCGTCCGCAAAGCCGGTTTTAAGGAGCTAACACGCCAGATTACCGTTCCCGAAAGACAAAATTGGAACCTGAACCTACGGCTCGAGCCACAGGAGGCGCTGGTTACCATTCAATCCCGCCAGTGGCCGTTTGAGGTGCAGATCGACAACCGTAAACCGCAAAAGATCGATCGGCATTCCGGCGCGCTTCGCATTGCGCCCGGACAACGTCGTCTTATTTTTATAAAACCGAATTTCGAAAACGTTGAAAAGAACCTGCAATTGCAGCCCGGCGAAAAACGAACGATTGAGGTGGCGTTTACCCCCCTCTACGGAACTCTGGAAATACACGTTTTGCCCTGGGGCAATATCTACATCGATGATCAACTGCTAAAAGAAGAAACCAACATCAAACATAAAATCAGGTTGACGGCCGGGCGGCATCTGCTGCGCATTGAAAATCCCGCATTTTCAACCATCGAAAAGACCGTGGTCATCGAACCCGAAAAGACCATTCGGCTGAGCTATGATTTTAACCGCAAAATAGAAACGCGTGTGTTGGCCTTTGATGTCAACAAACAGCCGCTCTTTGTACAAATTGTGGTCGATGGACGCCTTACCGATAAGTACACCCCGGCTGCCATTCGTCTAAGCCCCGGCTTCCACCGCATTTCGGTCAGCAAACAGGGCTACAAACTGGTGGACGGCCCGGCTGAGGTAATGATCGTGCCAGAAGAGAAAAAGACGCTTAAATTTACCCTGGAAAAAGAATAAGTTGCCGTTGCGTTTGTCCCTGATTTTAAAAATGTTAAAAAATTGGGGAGATTATTTATCGTATTCTGTAAAATTATCTGACAAGTTACGGATAAATTTCTTAAATTAGCAGCGGTTAAAAAAAGCGTGGGAAATCAATGTGTAAAAAAACCATCACTTCCATACTCATCGTTGCATTTTTTTGGTTGGCCTTTTCTGAAACGCTTTTCGCTTTACAAAATGATAATTCCATTTCCGCACAACTAAAAAAAGCCAGAAGCGATTACTATGAAGGTCATTTTGAACAGGCGCAAGAGATTGTAATGAAACTGTTAAAAAGCGGAACCCTGAACAGCGAGCAACAATTCGAGGCGCTGATCATCCTGGCTGAAATTCGACGAGCTGTAAATGATGAACCGGGCGCGCGAAAAATTATCCGCCGCATTCTGGAAATAAAGCCGGATTACAACCCCACCATTGAACAGGAGCCCCCGTCTTTTGTACTGCTGGTTCAGGAAGAACGCCGCGCGCTGAAAAAAAACGAAAAAGCGTTTTATCAAAACAAAAAATTCTGGCTCATTTCCGGAGCGGCCACTGTTGGCCTGTTTGGCATTATCTTATTGAAAAATGGTAATGGCGGCGGGCAGGATAATATTTTACCCGCTCCGCCCGACTGGCCGAAAGAATAAAAGGGTTTAATACAGCATGCGTGTAACCAATTTGTTATTTGTCTTTTTGCTTTCCATTAGCGTTGTGCAGACCGCCCGCGGGCAAAAGCAGGTTGCCGGTCTGATCGACGGTGAAACCTGGAGCGTGGCGCAAAGTCCCATCCATGTGACGGGCAATCTGGATGTTTTGCAATTAACCATTGAAGCCGGCGTAACCGTTCTGTTCGAAGGCAACTACCGCATGAAGATTCTCGGCGTGTTAAATGCCGCAGGAACAGAGCAGGATTCGATTGTATTTGAAGCGGCCGAAAGTAATGTCGCGGGATGGGCCGGCCTTTATTTTAACAATGCCAGCGCAAATTCAACCCTGAGTTATTGCCGCGTTAGCGATGTAACAGCCAATCCGGCGCTGCAAATATCAGGCACCGATCTAATCGTTAAACACACGGTCATTAAACACAACGAAGCCCTTGGTCTTAATGTTGCAAACAGCGTGGTTACCCTTGAACGGTGCAATATTCTGAATAACGGCCAGACCGGTATTTTAACCGACAATAACGGACGGGTTGAACTGATCGCCTGTCGGATTTTTTCCAACGGCGATCGCGGATTGGAGACCAACCAGGGGCAGATCACCGCGCGCAATTCGCTGATCGCCTTTAACGCAGAAGAAGGCATTTTGCTTAGCGCAACAGGCGATGCACTGGAATGTGTAAACAGCGTCGTGGCCTACAACGGTAAGGAAGGCATCGTTAATATTGGCGGTACGCATACCGTTAAAAATTCGATTATCTACTTTAACAGCGCTGTTCAGCAAATTGCCACGGTTTCGGGGAGCGGCGAGGTGAGCTATTCTGCCGTGGAGCAGCTTATCTCCGGCGTAGGCAATATCATGCAGGATCCACAATTTGCCAGTACCCAGGATTTTACGCTTGGCGCATCGTCTCCGGCCATCGATGCCGGCGATCCTTCTACCGTTTTTGAAGACCGCTATTTCCCGCCGTCGCTGGGCGGCCAGCGTAACGATATGGGCGCCTATGGCGGGCCGTATGCGCGCAAATGGTATCCGCCACTGTTTTCAACGCCCGATACGCTCGATTTCGGCAACGTGAGTCTGGGCGATTCCTTAACCCTTGTTTTAACCATTAAAAATTACAGCGACGATGTTTTAACCATCCAACAAATTGTTCTAAGCGGCGCAGATCAGAGCTATTTTTCGATTGACGGCGCGTTCAATAACGTCAACCTGCCCATGGCCGACAGCCTGCTGGTGCCGGTGATTTTTCATCCCACGCAAACCAGTTCGTTGCCCCTGACCGCAAATTTACAAATCGATACCAATCTCGGACAAAAACAAACGCCTCTGGTGGGCATGGTGGTTATGCCCAATATTTTAATCCTTTCCGACGCGCTGGATTTTGGCGGGCAGGCCGTTTCGCAGGTCGATTCGCAGCAGGTTAAAATCTTTAACACCGGAACCGACACGCTTTTTATCGATTCACTAAAATCAAATACCTCTTCGTTTTCGGCAACGCTTTCGCAAAACGAACTGCCTCCCTATTCCGGAGATTATATTTCGCTAATGGTTTATTTTCATCCGGACACCATCGGCGCCATTTTGGACACCCTGCGCATTTTTAGCAACGATCCGGACGATTCCGTGCGGTCTATTTATCTTTCCGGAGAAGGGCTGGCGCCTGTTTTAAAAACCGACACCGATTCCATCGCCTTTGATTCCGTGCTGATTTTTAGCGATTCGCTGCGGCAAATCGAAATCCGCAACCAGGGAAATACAGCGTTGACCATCCATTCGATGGCCTTTATAAACCAGGATTCGCGCTTTACGGTGGATTTTACTTCAGAAGTAGAAATTGAGGCGCAGGGCAGCCCGCTGGCGGTCGATGTCCGTTTTACGCCGGACTCCACCCGTTTTTACAGCGACACCCTGCTCATTGCCAGCGACGATCCGTTTAGCCCCCTGGTCCGGATTCCCGTCACGGGCGCGGGCATTGCCGCCCTTGTGCGTTTACCGGTCGAACGGGTAGATTTTGGCCAGTTGACCATGCCCGACGACTCGTTAACCAGGCTGACCATCCGCAATGGAGGAAACATCGACCTGCAAATCAAATCGATGACCATTGTGGGAGACGATGCAGGCTCTTTTTCGTGGTGGAAGGTCGGCGGCGATTTAATCATTGCGCCGCAAAACGATTCGTTAAGCATTTACCTGCGTTGCCTGCCGCAACGTAGCGGCGCTTTAAACGCCGCCCTTAAAATCGTCAGCAACGACGCCCTGAATCCTGAGTTCCAATTGCCCCTTGCCGCTTTTGTAAAAGCGGCTGAGCTAACGTTTGAACCGGATTCGGTGCGCTTTGATTCCGTCATGTTGTTCGATCAAAAGACGCAAATCGTTAAAATTTTTAACCGTGGCGATTACCAGTTGTTCATCGATTCGCTGTCGGTAACTTTGCCGCAAAACAGCGATCTGACCATTACCGCCTTCAACGTTCCGAAGATTCTGCAGCCGCAGGTCGATACGCTCAGCTTTCCCGTTTCTTTTTTTCCGCAAAAGGCAGGCTGGCAGGAGGCTTCCGTTAAAATCTATTCCAACGATCCTTTTCGTAATCCGCGCGTGTTGACCATCCGGGCGCTGGGCGTTGAACCCGTGTTACAGGCGCTTACAGACACGCTGGATTTCGGCCGATATTCTCTGTATCGTCAGCCCGTCCAATCGTTGTTTTTAAAGAACACAGGCAACGCCCCGGTAGTCATCGATTCCATCGTTTTGAGTAATCCGGCGGTCTTTTCGCTGGTTGAACCGACGCCCCAACGCATTGCTGCCGGCGCGGACCCGCTGCCCCTGAACATCCGTTTTACGCCGCAAGATGTCGGCCGTTTCGAAAGCGACTTAACCATTTACTGGAACAACCCCTACCACCAGCCTTACGTGCTGCGTCTGATTGGCGAAGCGGACAGCGTGCATTTTACTGTGCAACCCATGTTGGATTTCGGCAAGCAGATCATACACTCCGATGCGCAGCAAACCCTGGAGATGCGCAACAACAGCCGCGTGGTGTTTTATGTGGACAGCATCCGCCTCAGCGGCCCGAACTCGGACGCATTCAGCCTGCCGGATTTTGATTTTCCGCTGGCGCTGAATCCGGAAGACTCGCTTTTGACCTTCAAAATTACGTATCGTCCTCAACAAACTGGTTTGCACCTGGCGCAGCTGCAAATCTATTCGCAGGACCTTGCGCAACGTCAGCTCTCCGTAAATTTGCGGGGCGTGGCGCTCTACTCCTCGGCCGCGCCGTTGTTCATTAGCAGTTTAAACGATACCTGTGATTTTGGCGCGATTTTTGTGCAGGAGAGCGGCGTGCGTTCCTTTAGCCTGTTCAACTTAGGAAACGGCGTGTTGATGATTGATAGCTCGCAAATTAGCGGAGCCCAGGCTTCTGCCTTTGGTCTTAAATCCGCTTTGAACAACCTGACCATTGCCGCAGACGACTCGTTGACGTCGCTTCAGATTACGTTTAACCCAACAGCGGCGGGCAGCTATTCGGCAGCCCTGATCATCTATTCCAACGATCCCGAGCGCTCGCCGTTTACCATTCCGCTGCTGGGCAGGGGGAAAATCGATCCAACGCCTGCGCAGGTAAATTTTGAACCGGATTCTCTGCGTCTTGTGCTTGGCGAGCAGTCAACCGTGCGCTTTGCCATCACAGACGACTCTACCGCCATCCGGAGCGCGCTTCTTTATCTGCGGCCGGGAGCCGGTGATGAGTATCAGACGCTGCCCCTGCAGTTTAGTCCCGACACGGGCTGGACGGCGCACATCCCGGCAGACTGGATTACCGTCACAGGCCTTGAAGCGTACTTTGAGATTGAACACGGTGGAAGGAAGACGATCTTTCCGGAAAATGGCGCGCAAAATCCCCTTTATTTTACGGTGCAGATTCCTGAAATCCAGTTTCCGTACTTTACCAGAAAAGAAAAATATCAGATGATCTCTTTACCCTTTGTTACCGATCGTTCGCTGGCCGATCTTTTTACAGACGATCTGGGAGCGTACGATGCGGAAAAGTACCGCTTGTTTGACTGGGATGCGCAGCAGTTAAAATTTGTAGAACAGAAGCAGTTAGAAACGGTATTACCGCCGGGCAAAGCGTTGTATTTGATCGCCAGAGACTCTTTGCAGCTGGACGCCGGCGACCTGCAAAGCGTGCCTACAAATGTCAACTTTGAAATACCGGTTGCCAGCGGCTGGAATATGATCGCCAATCCTTTTCCCTTTCCGGTTGCCTGGCAGGAGGTTACGCAAAACTGGCCTGGGGCGCCCGTGCTGTATTATTACACCGGAACGGGCTGGATCATCGCCAACGTTCTTGAACCGTACAAAGGGTACGCCGTCAAAATCAGCGACAAAACCGCCGTCGCCATCCCGCCCAGCCCTGCGCAAAATACCCTGGCCAGAGCGGCGATTTTAACGGATCTGGATTGGCAGGTTCAACTGACGGCCCGCAGCGGGTTTTATGAGGATGAGGTCAATTTTGTGGGCGCATGTTCCACAACCGACGGCCATTCGGAAACGGCTCTCGTCCCCGAGCCGCCGACCATCGGCTCTTTTGTTTCGCTCTATTTTGAAAATGATGACAGCCAAAAAATGGCTGCGGATATCCGCCCCGCCGGCGAAGAGGGCTACCAGTTCGATTTTAAGGTTAATTGGAACACGGGCCTTGCGGCTTACGTTAATATTAAACCGGATTCACTGCCCGAGGGCTGGACGTGGAAGCTTGTTTCGCCGACCGGCCGTTTATGTTATTCTGAGCTGCCGGCAAAGCTGAGTTCTCCTGGAGTTCGGCTTCGTTTAATCGTCGGAAGCGCTGACTTTGTGCAAAAAAAGAGCGAAGAATTTCTGCCCGTTCCCGAACAATTCCAGTTGAGCCAGAACTTTCCCAATCCGTTTAATCAGAGCACGACTTTTAAATTACAATTGCCCGAAGCCGATCGTCTTACGATCGAAATTTTTGACATTAACGGTCGCCGCGTTAAAACCCTGGTTAAAAACTATAAGTTCGAGGCCGGTTATCATCAATTTAAATGGAATGGGAAGAATAATGGAAACAGCGTTGTCGCCAGCGGGATGTACATTTTGCGCTTAAAAGGGGCAAAATATTCGGCGGTTAAAAAAATAATTTTGCAAAAATGATTTTTTTATTTAAATAGAAATTGATACATGGAACGTACAAAAGGTGTCTTAGCACATGAAAAAAAACAAAAAAGACTCGATTGCCTTGCAAACCAATTCTTTTTTTCCTCTTTTACAGGATACGCAAAAACGATGGATCGGCGTAAGTTTTTTACTGGTGGTTTACCTGGCCTTTAACCACTTTTTGTTTTTCAATCAAAAAGGCTGGTTATGGTTGCTTGGCGAGTGGGAATTCTGGTTACCGGTTGGGATGTGGCTGGTGTCCATTCTGGCCTTAAGTTATAAAGCGCTTATCAGGCACGCTGATACTTTTTTATTTTTATTTTACTTGAGTGTGGGAACGGTGTTCCTTGTGCTTTTCCATTCGCAACCCGGCTTAAACAGCGAAGTTTTTAACTTTGGTTTTGTTTCCATTTTGCTGGTGGGCTATTTTTTTCTGCTGCCTGGATTCTGGTGGGCGCTGGCCGGCGGTTTGATTTTATCCACCCTTTATTCGCTCTTTCCCATTATCTGGCCGCAGAACGCGACCATGCTGCAGTCGGTGCACATCATTTTTATTTTATTTGCCAATTTGTTTGGCATTGTTTTCAAAATTCTCGATACCAATTTGCTCTCTTATTTAAAACAACAGCGCGAAGAGATCAAAACCCTGTCCGACGAATCTTTGCGCTTGCACGATTTAAAGGTGGAGTTTGAGCAATTAAAGGAAGAAAAAGAACAACTTTTCAATAAAAACCAGAGTTTGCAAGAAAAGATCATCGATCTTAACAATATTTTCCAGCTGGAACAATCGCTGACCACTCTGGCCACGCAATTCATCCAGGCCACGATTGATGAAATCGATTCTATGGTGAACAACGGTTTAAAAACGCTTTGCGAATATTTTGAAGCCGATCGATCGTATCTTTACTTTTTTGCGCAAAAAGGCACCTCGCTAAAAAAATCACACGAATATCGAAAGGAAGGCGTAAAGGAAAAAATCGCCCGCCATGAACAGATCGATAAAGAAGATTTTAAATGGTTTGTAAAAGCGTTGCGTCGTTCCAGCCATCTGGCCATAAGCGATGTGGATCAATTACCTGTGGAAGCCAGCACCATTAAATCTATCTGGAAGGTGGAGGACATTCGATCGTTATTCATCGTGCCGTTAATCTTAAATGAATCCATCGTCGGTTTTATCGGGCTGGACTTTTTACGTAAGCGGGAAGACTGGCCTTCTTTTACCGAGCATACCCTGCTGACCGCCGGTTTGATCTTTTTAAACGCCCTGGAGCGCAAGCGGTACAAAGAACATTTGCGCCGCTCCGAAAGCAGAATAAAAATGCTGTTCGAACGTTCGGCCGACGTGATCTTTGTGGCCACCCCTTCCGGCCGAATTCTGGATATGAATCCGGCCGGCGTCAAATTGTTCGGTTTTAAATCTTTAAACGACGTTTTAAAAGTTAAAGCAGGCGATCTGTATCTAAATCCTGAGGACCACGTTAAGTTTATGAAAGCGATAGAAAAGAAAGGTTTTGTTAAAGATTACGAATTGACGTTAAAGAACAGAGACGGTCAGAAAATTTTAGTGCTGGTTACCGCCGGCGCCGTAAAAAACGAAGCTGGCAAAATTGTGGCCTACGAAGGCATCATGCGCGATGTAACCGAAAAGAAGCAGCTCGAACAGCAACTGTTCCAGGCGCAAAAGATGGAATCCATCGGTTTGTTAACCGGCAGCATTGCCCACGATTTCAACAACATTCTGACAGCTATTAACGGCTATGCAGAAATGATTCGTCGCGGTCTGCCGGATGACCATGAGATGCAGGCCTTTATTCAAAATATTTTGCGTTCCGGGCGCCGCGCCGAAAATTTGATCCGCCAGCTGCTGGCTTTTAGCCGCAAACAATTAATCGAACCGCGCGTGGTCAATCTGAACCAGATCATTGATGACCTTAAAAAGATGCTGCGTCAATTGATCAATGAAGACATCGAGCTGGTAACTCAACTGGCGGAGGATGTGCCTCCGATTAAGGCAGATCCCGGGCAAATCGAACAGATGCTGGTTAATTTGATTATCAATTCCAGAGACGCCCTGAACCATTTGAGCGATCCGGGCGTCCGTAAAATGATAAAAGTACAGACCGAAAAAGTGGTACTGGACGAAGATTTTGTTTCGCGTCATGCCGGCAGTAGAGAAGGCGAGTATGTACGCATCAGCATTTCGGACAACGGCATCGGAATTCCGGAGGAAATACAGGACAAAATATTTGAGCCGTTTTTTACGACCAAAAGCGAGGGCAAGGGCACCGGCCTGGGGCTTTCAACGGTTTACGGCATTATCAAGCAAAACGGCGGAAGTATTTATCTGGAAAGCGCGCCGGGGCAGGGC
This sequence comes from Caldithrix abyssi DSM 13497, assembly GCF_001886815.1. GTDB lineage: Bacteria > Calditrichota > Calditrichia > Calditrichales > Calditrichaceae > Caldithrix > Caldithrix abyssi. The sequence continues at coordinate 3,850,152 of NZ_CP018099.1, read as the reverse complement.
ACCACGTTTCATATCTACTGGCCGGTGAGCGAGGAAGAGCAGGATAAATCCGAACGGGACGAGACCAGCGAAATTTCCACCAAAGCGCAGGAATCCATAATGGTGGTAGAAGATGACCCGGATGTGCGCGAGCTGGCCTGCACCTTTTTAAAGAACCTGGGCTACAAAGTTTACGCGGCAGAAAACGGGGCCAGAGCGCTGGAAATCATTAAACAGAATAATCTGGTTAATGAACTGGATATGGTGTTTTCCGATATGGTGATGCCGGTCATGGGCGGCGATCAATTAGCCGAAGAGATTAAAGAACTGAACCCGAATATCAAAATTTTGCTGACCTCCGGTTATACCGACAGCCAGTTGATGAAAACCGGCCTGTTGAGCCGCGGGTATCGATTTTTACACAAGCCCTACACCATTCAGCAGATGGCCAAAAAAGTAAGAGCCATTTTAGATAACAAAGAATAAGGCGCCCGGCACAGGTTTTTCAGGGCAGCTTAAATACCTGCATCAGGGCGTTTAAGGCTTTTTCGCGCTCCCGGATATCGATGATGGCCGAAATGGTTGAAATACTGCTGGACAGCCCCAGAATATTGATTCCTGCGCGGCCTAACACCGAACAGAAATGAGCGGCTATGGCCGGCTTTTCTCTGAAGTGCGGACCATAGATGCCCAAAATACACACATATTCCCGTTTGCGAATATGATTGGCGTGCTCCTCAATATTTTCTCTAATAATTGTATCCACTTTTTGTGAAAATTCGGAATTAACGCAAAAGACAAGCGAAGCGTAATTCTGCTGACAACATCCTTCAGTTATATATTCAAGATTGATATGTTCTCTGGCAAAAAGATTCAATACCTCTGCCGCCGCGCCAGGCCGATCTTTTAAAGAAGTAATGGCGTACATGGTCAAGTTTGTCTGATCGACAAGCCCCCCGATCTTTATCATTTTTCATCCCTCGTTGTTTAATGAGTCCTTAAAGGTAAATAAACTGTAAAGGTAGAACCTTCGTTAAGTTTTGATTTTACTTCGATTTTACCGCCGTAACTTTCGACAATTTGTTTGACCAAACTCAGTCCCAGACCGGTGCCCATGCCAACCATATTTTTGGCATTTTCGGCCCGGTAGAATTCATTAAAAATGTGATCGATATCTTTTTCCTCAATACCAATGCCCGTATCGCTGATCTGAAAAATCAATTGATTCTTATCTTTAATCGCTTTTACCGTTACGCTGCCTTCTTCCGAAGTATAGCGGATGGCGTTATTGACCAGATTCCTTAAAATCTTTTCCAGGTCGTCTTTGTGCATGTGAACGGTCAAAGAATCAAAATTTACATCCAGAATCAGATTAATTCTCTTTTCGGCAGCTAACACGCCTTCTTGAGCAATGACTTCATCGAGCACGCGATTTACATTTATTACTTCTGTGGTTTTATTAAGCGTTCTCTGCTGCGCTTTGGAGAGCTCCAGCAGGTCTTTGATAATAGACAACATCTGTTCTGCGCGATTGGAAGCTCGTTGTAAAAGGTCAACCCCGGCCGGATTGATCTCTTTGCCAAAATTGGCCAGAACCGAGTCGATGGTGGTTTTAATGGCCACAATTGGCGATTTGAGCTCATGAGAGGCATAGCGGAAAAATTGCATCCTTTGCTGGTTCGCTTTCTGCAGTTCCAGGTTCTGCTTATCGATGACCTGCTTGCTCTCTCGAAATATTTTCATAAAACCAAGACAAATATAAGTGGTAACATAAACGGTAATGGCAAAAACAAATAACGTAAGCCCAATGGCAGAAAGATTGAGATGTAGATGCGCGCCAAAAATTGAGTAATGGGGCAATATCCCGCTGTATTCCGCAAACAGGAGCAGGGCAAAGAGGATAACGACCAGCGTTGAAAACAGGTAAGGATAGTTCCGGGGAAATACAATGCTGCTCAATACCACATGAAACAGGTAAAATAAATAGATCGGGTTTTCCACCCCACCGGAAAAGTGCAATAGTAATGAAAGGAAAACCAGATCGACGAAAATATGAACGCTTAAAATGAACAGCTCTGTAAAAAAAGAGATGTTTTTAAGGAACTTTTGCACCAGAAAATAGAAGATGTTGATGATTAATAAAATGCATAAAGTAAGCCAGATGAGATGATAGGGTATTTTAAACTCCATCAAATATTTTGCGACCAGCGTGGCCATAAAATAGCCGGCAATGGCCAGCCACCGTAATTTAATGGACCAGCCGAGCCTGTCTTGCAAAATATTGATGTCTAAAAAAGGAAAGAGCTCCCCCTTTGCTTTAATGATGTTCTTTAAAAGCAAATTGCATCTCCACTTAATGATTACATGCTAATATATAAAATTTTTCACAAAAAAAGAAGGTCTTTAGAAAAAATTAAGAAAATTGCGGGGCTGTCCCAAAAGTCAAAGAAAATGTATTTTTATAAAGTTTTTCTTTCCCTCACCCCCTTTAATTCCCCCTCTCCCGAAAATCGGGAGAGGGGGAAGGGGGGTGAGGGGTATTGTAATCTTTTTTCTATATTTTGGATATATATACATTTGATGTCGCTTTTGAGACACCCTCGCAATGATCTATTTATGGTTTTTGGGGGGATGTTTACATACCTAAGTTTACTTTTATGCGTTCCACAAGTTTTTGCGGATCAACCGGTTTTTCAATGAATTCCTCGACCGGTAAAAAGTCCTCGTCCTTTTCTTTGTCAAATTTAAAACCGGTTTCCTGTCCCACTGCGGTCAGCATGATGATTGGGATGGACTGCAGGTCTTCATTTTGTCGCATCTGATAAGCCACATGAAATCCTTCGTCCTGAGTGCCCATCATGACATCCAGGATGATGAGATCGGGTTTTTCTTTAAGCGCTTTTTCGAGACCTTTTTCCCCGTCCTGAGCGTCAATGACCTCAAAGCCGGCGTTTTCAAGAGTTAAACGCATGGCTTCGACCAGATCGATATCATCGTCAATGATTAAGATTTTCTTCGGCATACGCTTGTGCCTCCTCAATTATCAAGTTTAAAATTTCAGGCAACGCCTTGTTCACCGCCCGGGAAATGGGTTGCCCAAATTCGATTGTAGCGGGTTGAACTCCTATAATCTTACAGGGGGCAATGGGCCCCATGGCCTGAGCCAGGCTCAGCACTTCGGCAAAGCTAAATCCATGCAAAGAAATGAAATCATGTTGCATGGCAAAGTGTTCGTTAACATCAAATACTTTAACCGTTCCCGGTTCAAACCCCATATCTGCGCAGTCAACAATGATCATTGGCTCGGAAGCGTTTAAATGTTCAAGCAGGGTAAAGGCATCGGACCCGGCTTCGATAAATTGAAGGGGGATAGGTATGTCTTTTTTTTTCAAACTATCAAGGACCACAGGTCCGATGCCGTCGTCACCCCGCAACCGATTTCCTAAACCAATTATTTTCATCATTTATTCTTCAAACGTTACATCTAACATGTGTACCGAGCAAGAAATGCACGGATCGTAAGCGCGCACCAGCATTTCCAGTTTTTTGGTGATGGCTTCTTTAGGCTCATTCAGAATTTCGGGCACCAGTTTTTTCATATCATCGTCGATATTGGCCAGATTTTGTCCGGTGGGAATAATGCAGTTGGCTTTTACGATCTGGCCTTTACGGTTGTAAGTGTAATCGTGGAAAAGGATGCCGCGCGGAACTTCGGTGGCTGCAATTCCACGGCCGTAACGCTTTGGTTCCTGATTCGGTTTTTCGTCTTTAATGCCTCGTTCCAGCAAGACGTCTATTAAGTCGATGGAATCTTCGATACAATGAATGACCTCAACCATTTGCGCCACCGTAATCATGTACGGATTATGGCAGGGCGCTTTTAAACCTAATTTTTGAGCGACTTCCTGCGCCTTGGGTTTGAGCAATTTATGGCTGTTGTTAAAGCGGGCCAGCGCGCCAACCATATAAGAACTGCGGCTAAAACGCGTATGTTTGCTGGTAGAATGAGGAACCACAAATTCATTGGTAATACGTTCGTAATCTTCCACCGGAAAGAGTCCCGCATCCGAGGAGCAAATTACCCCGTCGTACAGGCCATATTCCTGATCGTTGTACAGGCTGATGTATTCGGTTTCTCTTTCAAATTGCGGGATTTGATCGGCCAGCGAAGCCAGTACGTCAATGGCAAAAAGGGCGTCTTTCATTCCCTCGCCGGTTAACCTTTCGCGTAATTCTTTAAGTTGTTGCTCGGTCGGTAATTTGGTAAAACCGCCGGGAACAATGCTAATGGGGTGAACGGCGCGTCCGCTGATCACCTCGCCCATGTCATTAGCCAGGCGTTTTAAGCGTAAAGCGGCCAGAACAACCTCCTTATGCGTGTTTACCAGCGGGAATACCGATCCCACGTTTAAAAAGTCGGGCGCGGCTAAAAACAGAGCGTGCAGAACATTGCTCTGAAACGTTGCGCCGTGCACCAATATTTTTCTTAAGATTTCCGTTTGTTCCGAAATTTCCAGTCCCAGCGCCGCTTCCGTGGCTTTTAATGAAGTCATCTGATGGCCAAGCGAGCAGATTCCGCAAATACGCGAAGTGATGATGGCCACTTCGTGGAAGTTCCGCCCTTTCAGCATGGCCTCAAAGAAACGCGGCGGTTCAACGATATCCAGTTCCGCCTTTTTCAGCACGCCGTTTTTGACGTCAACAACAATATTGCCGTGTCCTTCAACACGCGTGACGTGATGAACATTTATACTTAAATCTCTGCTCATTCCTTCCCCCAGCAAATTTCTTTTTCTAACTCATTGGTATTGAACATTTTCATGCGCTTCAGCGCTTCCTCCAGCGAAAAGCCGTGTTGCTTTAACATTTCGATGGCTCCGTCCTTATTCACATTGGAAACCAATCCGCGGCAGCCCGTGCAGTACTGACCGTTGGTAGGGCAGATGGCGTCGCAGCCGGCGCGCGTGATGGGGCCAAGGCAAAACATGCCCTTTTCCAGAACGCATTCGTTTTCTTTTAATTTACATTCCACACATACCGCGTAATCTTTGATTTCCGGCTTACGGCCCAGCACCAGCGATTTGAAGACATGCAGATATTCCGGCGGACTCATTGGGCAGCCGCGTACTTCGTAGTCCACCTTAACAATAGCGCTGACCGGCAGAGCGGGGATGGAAGGAAAAAGATACTTGTGCTCGCCGTAAACTTCTTCCTGAACCTGTTCTAACGGCTGATCGTTGCGCATGGCATTGATGCCGCCGGTAACGGCGCACTGGCCGAGCGCCACTAAAATTTTACTGCGCCGACGAATATCGTAAATGCGTTCAATACAGGTCGGCGTGGAAATGCTGCCTTCTACAAAGGCAATGTCGTACTCTTCCGCTTTATCGTCCATGGCCTCGCGAAATTCGACAATATCCACGTATTCCAGAAAATCCAGCAGTTCGTTTTCGAAATTCAATTTATTTAACTGGCAACCTTCGCAACTGGTAAAATCGAAAAAGGCTACCTTTGGTTTTTCGTTTGTTTTGTTCTGGCTCATATCGCCTCCTCCAGCTCTTTAATAACCGGGTAATGATAAACAGGACCATCCTGACAAACATAGCTATGGTTGATCTGGCAGTGGCCGCATTTGCCCACGCCGCATTTCATGCGTCTTTCCAGCGAAAGATACATGTTGGCGTCGGGCAGACGTTTGGCCTTTAACGCCATCACCACGAATTTGTACATCACAGGAGGCCCCACAATGGCGGCAATGGTGTTTTGCACGTCCAGTTTTAAAGGAGGAATCAAGGTAGTAATCACGCCCACATTGCCTTTCCATGTCTCATCGGCGCGATCGACCGTCATGTAAAACTCCACATCCTCTCTTGCCTGCCATTCCGCGATCTCCTCCGGATATAAGATTTCGGAAGGATTCCTGGTGCCGTAAAGAATGATTACTCTGTTGAATTGATCCCGCTCATCCAGCGTGTATTCGATCAAAGATTTTAAAGGCGCCAGTCCAATGCCGCCGGCAACAAACAGCACATCTTTGTCTTTGAATTTTTCAATATCAAATCCATTACCAAACGGCCCGCGAATTCCAATCTGCGAACCCGGTTGCAGGGCGTGCATTTTTTCCGTTAAGCGTCCGGTGCGGCGCACCGTCAGCTCGAACCCCGGTTTGCGCGTAGGAGAAGAACTGATTGAGATGGGCGCTTCTCCAAAACCAAAAATAGAAACCTGTACGAACTGACCGGGTTTATGATTTAACTCTTCGCCGTTTGGCAGTAAAATATGAAATCGCTTTTCTGTGGCGGTTAATGTTTCCACTTTATCGATCGTGGCCATTACCGGTATGTACAATTCTTTCTTTTCAACCGTTAAAGTATCCATAGGCTATCCCTTTTTTTAAACTAAACTAACAGCCTGCTGTTGTTTATTGTAATCGTCAATTAGCTGGTTAATAACTTCGATCATGCTGATGCCTGCAGGGCAGAATTTTGAACAGCGTCCGCAACCCACGCAATGCAGCTCGCCGGTCTGGTCGGTTTGATATTTAAATTTTCGGTACAGGCGGTGCCGTGTGCGCGAATCCAGCGTGGGACGGAAATTCTCTCCTCCTGCTACCTCCGCAAATGGATTGAGCATGCAGCCATCCCAGTAACGATAACGCTTACCGCTGGTCATATCCAGCTCTACTTCATCTACCACATCAAAGCAGTAGCAGGTGGCGCACAGTAAATTGCATGTCCCGCAGCCCACGCAGCGTTTGGCGACTTCGTTCCATACTTTTGAATGATAGACGTGTTCAAAGATTTGCGGCAGGCGGTTGTGATGCATTTTGAGCCGCGCGCGGTGTTCTTTTTCTTCATATTCTAACGGCGTGGTTAAGGGAAGTCCCGCGTCGAACTCATTTAATAAACGTTTGCCAATTTCATCCACTTCAAAAACCATGTATCCCTTTTCAACGGGATCTAAGAAAATAGAAAAACCGGAAACGTCATAAGGATCGATCCCCAGGTCTTCAGCGAAATGGTGTTCATCCGGTTGGTACGAAACGCCAATGAAAAAGGATCTTTCACGGCGTTGCAAATAGTTAGCCTCGGGATGTCCCGTTTTAAAGCTGTGATCCAGTAGCAGGATGGCTTTCATGTCGTAAGAATGCACCCCGAAGAAAAAGCGGTCTTCGATTGGAATTTCGGGTTTTTTTATTTCATTTTCTTTGAGATCGAATTCCAGCAACGTTTCAATCGGCGGAAGAAAATATTTTTTTAAAGGGTGCATGGTGCGTGAATAGGAAAGCACAACCTGCTCAGGGTCTTTTACTTCCTGAAAGGCAAAAGATTTTTCACCTTTTTTGTGCGGAGCAATTACTTTAGCCTTTTGCATTAAAAAGGCAATGAAACGATTCATCGTTTCCTGATCGAAAAAGTATCGATTTAAAGACGCAAGTTTCTGAACGTTCATAGTCCTTCCTCATAGTTTTAGTCCCTGTAAATTATAACACAAATATTGTGCCAAATTTCCCAAACTTTTTGTGTGCTATAAAAAAACAATTACTTATACTTTTTCTCGTCTATTTTGGACAGATATTAAATAAATTTTCTTTCCCAATTCTTGAAATAAAATTCACAATATTCTCAGATATTGGAAAGGACGATTTGGCTTTACTAAAACGCCAGAAAAGCGAACACGTTGATGAGTGCTGGAAGTACTTACCAGGGCAGCAAAAGCCGCAACCAAAATCACCCGCAACGCGCGCAGAGTCATTTTCTTGCAGATTACGCCAATCATCGCAGGAAAAGATTAAACATTTAAGACGAAAGCCAAGCAAACCGGCACTATACTATTCGGGCACAGCCTCCCGCTCCGCGTGATAATTTTTAATTGAAGTGCAGCATAAAAACATTCCTACAGGAATTTAAGCAAGCACAGAGATCACAGAGAAATCACAAAGGTCGCAAAGAATGTTAAAAATTAAAAATAGTTTCAATTACCCTCATCATCCCCTCTCCCAGAATAAAAGTCAGGGTGAGGGGAAATTGAGCGTTAGGAGTTATTTCCAATGGTGTAAGTGATTTCTGCGCTGGCTATTTTTAGCAAAAGCGGGAAGAGCAGTGCAACACCGGCGAACAATCAACCATTCAACCATTCAACTAATTAACCATTCAACCATTCAACTAATCAGCCACCCCGGCGGCGCAAAAATTTTCGCTTCCGCCCTGGCGAGAATGATCTTTTGAAGGACGTATTCTAACCCCAGTTTGACAGTTAACGCCAAATTTTTCAAAGCCAAATCAAAAAAAACATATAATTAAGTTTCTCTGTTTCAATTTCTATGTAGTCTATGCAGGCGTGCTTTTTTTATTAGCTATCAAATCGTTTTATTATTATATTCATTCTATGTTTGTTAAGGTAAGTCGATCCAAAAGAAATAACAAAGTCCATGAGACTTTACAAATCGCTGAGTCCTACAGAGACTCAAATGGAAAAGTACGCCATCGAATCTTGCTGCATTTAGGCCCTACCGACAAATTCATCAAAAAAGACGTAGACACGCTTATCAACGGACTTTTAAGGGCTAAGGGGTTAACTTTACAGGACTTAGATAGCAATATTGATAATGTCAAGGCCTTCGGTCAAATCTGGGCGCTTGTCCATTTATGGAAAGAGCTTAAAATGAGCCAGATTATTGCCAGGCAAAAGGAAAAAAGCGGAATAAAGTTTGATCTTGAAGCTCATTTAAAAAGTCTGATATTTAACCGCCTGGATGATCCTTCTTCCAAACTAAAACTACTCACCTGGTTAGAAACCGTTTATATTCCGGGTATCAACAAAGACGACATTCGTTATGAGTATCTTTTAAGAGCGATGGATTTTCTAATAGCTCATAAGGAAAAGATTGAAACCCAACTTGCTAATCGTTTACTAGATCTGTTTAATCAGGATCTAAAGGTTTGTTTTTATGATTTAACATCAAGCTACTTTGAAGCCGAAAACTCATTGGTAGAAGGCGATATTCGTCAGTTTGGTTATAGTCGTGACCACCGCGGAGATAGAGAACAGATCGTAATTGGCGTGGTGATGACCGGAGATGGTATTCCTATAGCCCATTACGTCTTCCCTGGCAATAAGGCTGATCGCTCTACCTTGCAAGAGATGCTCAATGATATTCGCAGGCGATTTAAGGTAAAAGATATCCAGCTGGTGGCAGACAAAGGTTTATTAAGCAATGACAATCTCTGGCATTTAATCCAACAAGGTTATGAGTTTATTCTTGGAGAGAGTGTTCGTCAGAGCAAGGATGCCAAATCGGTTATAAAAGAAGCCAATGCGCATAAAGAGGCGACTGGTGAGACGATCTATGAGCGCCTAACGGAGCGTGAAATCAAGTCAAAAGATGGTAAAAAGGAAAAGATAAAACTTCGTTATGTGGCCAGTTACAATGCCGCCACGGCATTAAAGCGCTATAAAAATCGCATCAATCGTATTAATGAATTTTTAGAGCTGTCAGAAGAGATTAAGAAAAAGGAAATAAACACAGAAGATAAATATCATCAAATAAAGAGTGTATTATCAAGAAAACGTTTAAGTCGTTTCTTTAATGTTGAATTAACAGAAGATACGATAGAGATTCATAAGCAAGATGAGGTATTATCAGAAGAAGAAAAGAGCGACGGTTGGTTTATAGTGATAAGCAATGCTCATGACCTGAGTAAATCAGAACTCATAGCGCGCTATAAAGATTTAAAATATGTGGAGCATGGTTTTTACGAATTAAAGCATAGTTTGAATTTACGTCCCAATTTTCATTGGACAGAGAAGCGTATCAGGGCTCATGTGATGGTATGTTTTCTTGCATTCCAGATGGCGGTATTGTTTGAGAAGCGTTTGAGTGGCATAAAATTAAGTTGGCAGCGTGCTATGGAGAGCCTGCGTCGAGTCGTGGTTGTAGAATGGGAAAATGAAGGGAGACGTCGTAAAGGATTATCCAGAGTGCATGGCGAACAATTGGAAATATTTCAGGAGATAGGCAGCAGCAAGCCAACGCTTTTATCTTTGTAGTGACAACTTAACGAAAATGAAATTAAACTAACTTAATAATAATAAAGGAATTATGTTCCATACAACTGTCAAACTCAAGTTCTAAAAAAGGTTTTTGCCTGTGCAAATTTTATTTTCACGAATTGATTGGAACGACAGAAGCGTCTATTCCTGGCAGATTGCCGCCGAGTTTTTTTGCCTATTTTGCGCGTGATACAATTTTAATGTTCTTGATGGTTAAATAAAAAAGCCGTTTTGAAATATTTTCCAAAACGGCTTTGATGTAAAGAAGAAAAAAACTTTATTTAATCAATAGCGCTTTACGAGTTTGCGTTTGATTACCGGCCTGCATCTTTATCAGGTACAAGCCTGAGCTTAAATGTTCCGCATTCCATAGTAACTCGTATTCGCCCGGTAGTTTATGCGCATCTAATAACTGCCCGACTTTTTGACCGGCGGTGTTGTAAATGGAAAGACGCACATGAGCGGCTTTTTGTAATCGAAAGCGAATGTGCGTAAGCGGATTAAAAGGATTCGGGTAGTTGGATAGCAATTGAAAGGTATTAGCCGAGGTTAGCTGCTGTTCCGTTTGAATCGCCGTTGAAGGTCCTTTTTGGAAAATCATCAGCCCTTCATAGGTTGCATAGATTAAATCATTGTGTGCAAACAGCTTATAAAGGTTATAATTTTTATTATCATAATACCCTTCCTGAACAAAGTTTGATCCGGAAAGCTGATAAAGAAAAATGCCCTGCCCTGGGTTGGCCACATAAATGTCGTTGCCAATTAGAGTTACATCCATTAAAAATCCCGAATTGCCGGCTAATAAAGCGGGATTTGCAACGTCTGAAATGTCAACGGCCAATAATCCGTTTTGAGTGGCCAGGTAGGCCGTTTGTTCGCTTACGTAAACACCATTTACCCCGTAATAGCCATCGGGCAGGGTATAAAAATTCCTGTATTGTAAGTTGGCCGGGGCGCTTCGATCAAGAATTAGCAAACCTTTGGTTGTACCCACATAAAGAAAATTGCCATCAAGAAAATAGTCCTGTGCATAACCATAATCCCAAATATTAATCTCATAGGTTCCTGATAAATAGGGATTATCCGGATCGGAAATATTGTAGACATAAATCGTTTCCATGTTGGTCGTCTGGAAATACAAATAGTCGCCGGATGAAGCAATAATATCTTTAAGCATGACTGAGAGCGGAATAAATTGTATTTTCACTGGATTTCCAACGTCAGAAATATCGATGACATGCAGGCCGCGCGCCGAGTCAGGTGAAATCGCCGGAACAATGACATAAGCACGATTTCCGTTTACGGCAATAGCCGGTCGATCTTGAGCGTATGGTTTTAAATACATATATCCCGTCTCACGCAAACAGGAAGGATCGCTCACATCAACAATCGAAAAGCCATTCATGGAAAAATTGCCAATCTGATAGGTAAAGTACGCATAATTCCCTATCACTTGCAAATGACCTGGAGTAATGTTGGTTGCGTAAAAGCTGACCATTTCCGGCGGCGCCGGATCATTCAATTGCAAAATACGCAGCCCGTCGTTTGTGGCGACAAGGGCATATTGACCCTCAATAGATATGAACCTCCCCGCGTTACTGTTAGATAAACCACTGGTATCAAAATACCCGTTTTTAAAAACAGGCGCGGAGGGATTGGTAAGGTCATAGGTTTTAAGCATAAATCTTGTGCTCTGGTCATAGTTGCTGCCTGTAATGTAGAGGAGCGAGCCGCTAAAAACCGCGGCGTAAAAGCTGTCGTTATTATTCTCTGAATTGATTTCGCCCAGCTTTTGCGGATTGGCAGGATCGTTAATGGAATAAATAGGTACGGAATACGTATTGCCGCTTACTGCGGCCAGGTTGTCATGTACCGTTACGGAGGAGGCCCATACCGGAATGGAACCTAAAAGCGAAGGCTGAGAAGGATCTGTAAGATCGTAAATTAAAACCCCGGCGTTCTGTGCCGATACAAACAGTTTTTGTTCATAGCAAATTAAATCTTTAGGCGTATTGTTGATAGCGTATGAAGAAAGAGCGGTCGGTTTTCGCGGATCAGAAACATCAAATATTTGAACTTTAGAAGAGGCGGAAACATAGACATAATGATCGATTCCGGTAACGGCAAAATACCGCTCATTGCTCTGGTAAAATGATTCAACAACAGGATGGTGAGGGTCTGAAATATTAACGATGGTTAATCCGGCGGTAAAATTTTCGTCTATATAAAATCCGCTTCCTTCGGTGGTAAAATAAAGATAATCACCGGAGACAAAAATATCCGAAACGTTACCTCCGCTATTAACCTCGGATACCATTACGGGATGTGAGGCGTCCGCTATATCTAAAATACGTATCCCGCGGCCGCTTGTTATGGCGAGATAATGCGCGCCAAAAGGAACGCTTACCTTGCAGTAACCGATGGGTAAGTAGCCCAGAAGCGTAATGTTGCTATCCACCGCAGCAATTTGATTCTGCGGAAGCGCGGTTCCGTAAAAAAGTACAATTAAAAGTAGGGATTTTAAAAGACGTTTCATTTGTAATTCCTCCATGATTGTAAAGACGTAAACTAATTAATAAGAACCATTTTTATAATTTTTAAAGACTTCCGGTATTTATTGTTTTTTGATACTCACACTTGGCCTTCCTTAATTAAAATGAATGACGCCCTTTAATGCGGGAAAAAGAACGCCGTGGTAGTGAGCCATTTCACAATCGCTCTAATTTAAAAATCCATTTCAAAGTTTACAAACGTATATCGGTATGAAGAGTAAAAACATTAGACCATATTTGTGGTCCTTTTAATTTTAAATATACGCTGTAAGCAGGTACCCACTCATAAAAAAGTTTAAAAGATTTCTCGGCTGTCCTTTTACCCATAAATTTGCATTTGTAAAAGCAGAACTAAGCTCCTTAAACTTTACACTCTCTCCACCATTCAACCACTCCAGCCGCGCAGCCGTCACCAAAATCAACCGCAACGCGCGCAGAGTAATTTTCTTGCACATTACGCCAATAATCGCAGGAAAAGATTAATCAAATTATTTTGAGAGAAAAGTTAAGCAAATCGGCACAATTGCTCCCCTTCTCTTTTTTAAAGAAAAGGGGCGGGGGGATGAGTTTTTAAAACAGCACAAAAGTTTTCGCATCCCGCCAGATGGGAATTCGAAATGAGCGGCCTGTGACTAATTTAATTTTTGAACCAGGATTTACTTGATTTTTGGATTACCAGGATTTGCTTTTTTTGCTTTTTAACTTTTTCATTAAATTTGGAGAATAAAGTCACATCGAGTGCATAAAATCAAAGCAATCCTGTAATCCTTTTAATCAAGGTTCAAAAACAACCTCCAAACTTCAAGGGTAGCAAAACCGCAACGCGCGCAAAGTAATTTTCTTGCAGATTACGCCAATCATCGCAGAAAATTATTTAATATTTAAGACAAAAATTAAGCAAACCAGCGTTCTAATTCGGGCACAGCCTCCCGCTCCGCGTGATAATTCGGGCACAGCCTCCCGCTCCGCGTGATAATTCGGGCACAGCCTCCCGCTCCGCGTGATAATTTTTAACTCTATTACAGCATAGCCGCAAACAAAAACATTCCCGCAGGAATTTAAGCAACCACAGAGCGCGCAGCGCACAGCACACAGCACACAGCGCACAGAGAAATCACAAAGGGCGCAAAGAATGTCAAAAATTATAAATAGTTTCAATTGCATTCACCCACTCGATCTCCCAGGATAAAAATCTGGGAAAGGGGGAATTGAGCGTTGGGAGTTATTCCTAACGGTGTAAATAATTTCTGCGCTGGCCAGTTTCGTGCAAATGCGAGAAACGGAAAGACAGTCGGCGACCATTCAACCAATCAACCGTTATGTTAAAAGTCAAATAAAAATCGATTTTTTTTCAATTTTGGACAGAGGCATCCCTTCTTATTTTCTTCATCATAAAAAATTTACTCCAAATTTTCTTTAATTAGACTTCTGCAAAATTACTTTATTTGTCATTCTGAGCGAAGCGAAGAATCTCATAAGTTAAATAGAAACGATGGATTCTTCGTCGCTTCGCTCCTTAGAATGAGAGACACAGGTTAATTTTGCAGAAGCCTATCTTTAATAATAAAATATCCGATCAAACTGTTATTAGTGGTCTTTATCATGTTATGTAAAGCCACAAGGTGTTTGTTATTGGTGATAAATGCGCAGCCGCAGTCTATAAAAAGCAATTTACACTTTCTGCAACTGCAGGTTGAACAAAGCGGTCTGCGCGAAACGAGATCGGTTTTTTTTAAAACTTTTCTATATCATTCTCCCTATTTGATATTCTTTTTGATTAATCCAGACACTACGCATTCTGTTTAATAGTTTTCTGGCTATTTTGATGATCGCTTTCTGCTTTGGCATTCTTTTAATATAGCTCACGTAACTTGAGGTTAAAGCCGGATCATTTTTTATAGCTACCCAGGCTGATTCAATAATTCTGAATTTTAAAAGTTTATTCTGACGATGATTAAGCCCTCGAACTCGAGTTCTATTACCTGACGATTTAAGAGATGGAATTAAGCCCACATAGGAAGCTAACTTATTCTCATTATCAAAACGACGAATATCCATTATTTCCGCATAATAGGTAAAGGCCGTTATTAATCCAATACCTGGAATAGTACGTAATCGTTTAATCACTTGATGGTCAGCATAGTTTTTTCTGATTAACTTTAAAGTAGCTAAAAGCTCTTTTCTTTTGGCTTTCATGTTTTTGATTAACTGATCCAAGTAATAACGATCTCCTTCATTCTTTAATTCCAGTTTTTCTAACCAATTAATTAATCGATTAGACCATCGACTCCCAACTTCAAAAGGAATCTCAACTCCCAGGTAATTTAAAAATGATTTTATCCGGAGTCTAATTTTCTTATTCTCATTACTCTGTAGTGCGTACAGTCTTGATATTTGGCGCGTGGCGCTTTGTTTAGGAGTAGGCACAAAAATTGCTTTGAGTGAGTTGTTTTCTAATTCCCTTGCAAGCTTACGCGAATCAATAGCATCATCTTTGTAACTTTTTTCTTTATTGCTAATAGGTACATCGCCAGGACTGACCACTATGTTTTTGATGCCTAATTCCGTCAGTTGGTGGTGAAGCCAATATCCACTAAATCCGGCTTCATAAACGGAGAAATAATGTCCTCCCTGATAATTTTTTTTCAAAAACTTTTGGAGTTGTTTGGCGTTTGGCTCCATGGTAAAGGTTTTCAACTGCATGCCGTTTAACCTAATTGTGATTGTCCAACTTTTTTTATGGACATCAATCCCAATAAAAAAAACTTGTCCGTCAAACCTTAACTTATTACTTTGTTGTGATTGCTTCATTTTGGCATCCTTTCTTGGTTAATTTAACGTTAAAAAAAATTTCAACTTAAAATAAGAAAGGATGCCTTTTTTTGAAACGACCACCGTTACAGCTTTTTTTCCTTTTCTGGCTTTAATTAATTAACTTTTACTTTTTTGAACTTGTCAAGGGCTACCTTGATTAAGCGGCTTTTTTCTGCCCCTTGACAAGTTCAAAAAAGTAAATATCTTCTTTAAAAGCCAGAAAAGGAAAACTCGACATCTGCACACCTCAGGTAATGCTGACTTTTAAACATAACACCTATTCAACTAATTAACCATTCAACCACCCCGGCGGCGCAAGAATTTTCACATCCCCCCTGGCAGGATAGCTTTTACGAAGAAAGTATTCAAAACTAAAATTTCATACAACTACAAAATTTCTACAAATTCCAATGGTATTTTTGCGCCGTAGTAGAAAATCAAAATGAAAGGATTGTTGTGAACCATAAATTTACTTTACTCTTCTTAATGCTGTTATTGACCGGTTTTGCTTTTGCCCAGAGGCCCGGCCATTTGAACAAAGCCGATGTTCAGGGGGTGATTTATGGGCTTGTTTTCGATGATGAGGCGAAAGTGCCCATTGAATATGCCAATATCATATTGTACCATAAAAAAGACAGTACCCAGGTTACGGGTACGATTACGGATAAAGACGGTTATTTTAAACTGGAAAACGTACCGGGAGGACGGTATTATCTTGACGTGGATTTTATCGGTTACGACAAAATCCGCATTAATGATGTAAAAATCACGCCCCGCAATAGAGAAGTGGTGCTCGGCGAGATCTTTTTAGAGCCCGTTACCATGTTAAGCGACGCGGTGGAAGTAGAAGCCGATCGCGTGCCCATTACCTATCAAATCGACAAAAAAGTGATTAATGTCAGCGAGCAGGCCACGGCGCAGTCCGGTACGGCCGTTGACGTGCTGGAAAACGTCCCCTCGGTTGATGTGGACATCGACGGCAATGTTTCGTTAAGAGGCAGCGGAAAATTTCAGGTTTTGATCGACAGCCGTCCGACCATTTTAGAGCCCAGCGAGGTGTTGCAACAAATTCCGGCCAGCTCCATTCAAAATATCGAGATCATTACCAATCCGTCGGCCAAATATGATCCAGACGGCGTTTCGGGCATCATCAATATCGTGCTTAAGAAAAATAAATTAAAAGGCGTCAGTGGGATGATCAATGCCAGCGCCGGCACCTTTGGGCGATACGGCGGCGATTTTCTGGTAAGCTACCGTAATAAACGGTACGTCTTCAATGTGGCCATGGACTACAACCGGCGCAATTTTCCTGGCGATCAGAGGCTCATCCGCAACACCGAAAGCGGCGGCCTCACCGTTTACAATGAGTCCAACGGCGACACGAAATGGCAAATGGTGCCTTACGGTATGCGGGCATCGCTGGATATCCATCTGGGCCACTGGGATGTGCTGAGCATTGGCGGACGTATTGGCAATCGCAGCATGGAGCGCACTTTCAGCCTCAATTACAGAGAATGGACGTCGTTGGACGTGAATACGGTTGATTCCTATCTGAGCGAAGACACCTGGCAACGTACCGGAGATTATTATTCATTCAATGTTGACTATCAACACAAATGGCCGCAAAGAGGCCGGGAGTTCACGGCGCAAATTATCTATGATTATCGCACCGGCGATGAGGAGTCGATCAACGAATTGTTCCTGCCTGGCGGCCAGTTAACGGAACGCCTGAAATCCGAGGAAAATGGCCCGGCTGAAGGCTGGCGGATTAAGGCGGATTACACCCATCCCTTTTCAGAAACGACTAAATGGGAGGCCGGCTACCAGAGCCGCGTGCGCCAGTCGAACGAAGACAATAAAATTTTTCAGTATGATTTGAACCAGCAGATTTATGTATTGCAGCCGGAATTCAATCATCACGCCGAATATGTACGCAACATTCATTCGTTGTACACCACCTTTTCTTCCAGATGGCAAAAACTGGGCTACCAGATCGGCTTGCGGGGCGAATACACCTTCCGCACCATCGGGTTGAGGGACTCGGCCGAGGCTAAAATCGATCGATTGGATCTTTTCCCGACGGCTCATTTTTCTTACGAAATCGCACAGGGGCGGCAAATTATGGCCAGTTACACCAGGCGAATCAATCGCGCGCGCGGTTATTGGCTTGAACCGTTTTACACCTGGGTGGACGCCTACAATATCTTTAGAGGAAATGCGGGCCTCAAGCCGGAATACATCGATTCCTATGAATTAGGGCATCAGTTATTTTTTAAGCAGACTCTGGTTTCGCTGGAGGCGTTTTATCGCGTTACCAACAACAAGGTGGAGCGCGTGCGTTCGGTGTATCCTTACAAAGAAAATGTCATCTTGCACACCTTTGAAAATGTTGGCAAAGATTACGCCCTGGGCGGCGAGCTACTGATCAATCGGGATTTTTTCAAATGGTGGAATATCAACTACATGGCTTCTGTGTACCAGTATAAAGTAGAAGGACGGTTGTTGAACCAGGACTTTTCGCGCGAGAGCTTTAACTGGAGCCTGAGGTTGAATAACGATTTCCGTCTCGGTAAAAATACACGCTTCCAATTGAGCTTGCGCTATCGAAGCCCTACCGTTACCTCACAGGGACGAAGCGAAGGTTTTGTGAGCGGCAATGTGGCTATTAAACAACAGCTGCTTGATCGCAAACTCTCGCTTACTTTACAATTAAGAGATATGTTCAACACCATGCGTCACGAATACACCTCACAGGGAAGCGGTTTTTACTACTATCGTTATGTAGATTTCCCTTCGCCCATGCTGTCGCTTACGGTTTCTTACATTTTTAATAATTACAAAAAGGAACGAAAACGCGCCAATGGCAATGGCATGGATGACATGGGCGGCGAAGGCGATATGTTTTAAAAACCTTTGAATAAAACAAGAAGGTAAAGAAAAATCCTCATTTTATGCTGGCGGATTCGGCGTAGTCCGCCAGTTTTTGTTTGATGACAAAGCAGCGACGGAAATCCTTCGCAACTACTTTTTTGCGCCGACCTTCAACTTTGAACCATGATTTGCCTGATTTTGGGATTCCCATGATTTTCTTTTTTTGTTTTTAATCTTCCGTCAGAAAATTGAGAATGGCCTTTCCCTGAGGCACAAAATCCAGGCAATCCTTAAATCCAAATAATCAAGGTTCAAAAACCAACATTCAATCATTCAACCAATAAACCAAACAGCTACAGCCAGCTAAAACCCGTTTTTTGTTCAATCTCTTTAAAAGGAGAATAGGCGGGCTGTTCGGCATTTAAAAATTGATGAATGAATGTGGGGTGACCGCTTTTGATGATTCGCTCCGGCTGGTTAAGCGCTTTTAAGATGCGGCTTTCCAGGTTTTGCGCTTTTTTACCCCACAAAATAAAATAAGGCTGTTCGGGCAGCGAAGCAAAGGATTGAATTAGCGCCTGGTGAAATTCATGCCAGAATAAAAAATGTTGTTTTTTATCTTTGTTTGAAGAAAAGGTTAACGCCACATTGACCAGCAGCGCTCCGTTTTGTAGCCAGCGCTCAAATAGATCGGCGGGCGATTTCAATCCATGCGCCCGGGCAATCTCGCGGCATTGGGCAATTGGCGTGTGGTAAGTAGCCAGTCCGCGAGCCACCAGTAATGCTTTTAAAATGTTTTTCATGGAATTGCCGGCCGTTCGATCGTCCCAGGAACGGATTTCTTCATCCCAGAAGGCCACGCCGTTGGCGCTGGTTAAGCGCGGATAAGGATCCTCGCCGTAAAGTACGCAACAAACCCTGTGCGGCGGGACGCGGTGAAAGACGCTGAAGATTTTTTCTTTTTCTGGAATAATTTGAGAAAATTGCTTAATAAAACGTTCTAACTCATTGTAAAAAGCGCGTACATCCAGAACCGGCGTTAACAATTTCTCCCAATCCGCTGGCAGTCTCACGCTGAGTCTCCGAAATTAAATGCAACCGCTTTAAATTTCGATTAAAATCTTAAACGGCGCAAAAAATAATTGAGGAAGATTAACCGCCTTTCAGCGCCAGACACCTGAGTTGGCTTTCGAATTTAGAAGAGCGTGGCAAAAGCCCGATTTAAAAATGATTGAAGGCGCCAGAGCGATGCGCATTGGCCCTGAATTGTTTTTTGCAAAACACGCCGGCGCCGCTAAATCAATCAACAACGCTACAGGAGCCTATTTTTTAAAGTCGTACCACAGCTCAACGCCTGTGGGAAAAATAGGTTTGCGCGTTTTTTTCAGAAAATAGGAGACCCAGATGCTACCGCTAAGAGATTGTTCATTTGTACGATTGTACCGGAAACCGGGCGTAAGATTGATCATGGGCAAAATTTTGCGTTTATCCGGATCCGGCGGGCTGACGATCAGGGCAAATTCGGCGCCCACTTTCGTTTGCCATTTACCCTGGCCAATAAAATAATTGTAGCCGGTGGTAAGCGCAAAGGGAAATTTTTTCCCGGGTATCAGAAGGGGAAAAAACGTTACCTGCACATTTTGATTGCTGTCAAAATAGTGTTGAAACTTCAGACCGAACATTAAGTGTCCACTTAAAACAAAACTAACGCCGATCCGATTCTGGCCGCCGGCAAAAGCAGAATGTCCTGTAATAAAAATGGCCAAAAGCGCCGCTAAAAAAATTTTGCTTGAGCTTTTCATTTTGCGCTCCTTGTTTTAAGTTGTTGCCATATTAAAACAACGCCGCTGCTCAGCAAGGGCAGGGGAACCAAAAAATACATTAGCAAGCGAACATAAAAATCCAGCCGCAGCCAGCCCCTGAAAAAAAAGGTCAAACCAACGGCAAACAAAATAAAGATTGTTCCGCTGATCAAAATCTTTTTCCTGAACAGCAAAATTAAAACCAACAACAATAAAAAAGGCGAAATTTCCACCAGGCCCTCAATACTCAATCCGTGTGATAGTACCACAAACAAAAACCAGACGCCAAACCAGCCGTAACCGATCCAGAAAGCCACACGCTCCGCCTGGTAATTTTGATACAGGCTGATCGTCACTTTAACCAGCAGCGGAATAATCAACAGGGCATAGGCCCAGGGCGGCGGATTTTGCCCCTGCGCAATAAAATCTCGCATCATGACGATCACCAGCAGAACCAAAAACGCGTAAAAGGCCAGGTGGCTGGAAAAATGGCTGATTTGCAACTGCCTTTCGTCCAGATCGGTAGCGGGGTGGAATTCGCGAATTAAGGGGGAGATGAGCACAATGAAAAACAGGGGAATAAGAACCGCAAGCGGAAGCCCATTGCCGACCATGATGAGTAAAATCAAAAGCAAAAGCCACACACTTTTTAAAAGACTGATTTTTTGTTTCATGAGGCGTCCTCCTTTGTTTCAGGGAGTTCATCTTCATCTAATTCAAAAAGGTCGTCAACCTTTATCTGAAATACGTGGGCAATTTTTAGAGCAAGCTTTACGGAAGGATTAAAACTACCTTTTTCGATGGCGATGATGGTCTGGCGGGCAACGTTGACTTTTTGGGCCAACTGCTGTTGCGTCATTTCATTGTTGATGTGCCGGTAGTAACGGATTTTATTTTTCATGATAAAACCCTGCATTTGTAAAACCATGAACAATGTAATGAATAAATTACATAATGTCAAGTATTATTTACATTGGTCTGAAAAAATTATGGTTTGGGGAAGAGAGAAGATGGCGCAATCAGCGAGGTTGCACCGCCTTAAGCGAGGTGGGTATTTTTAGTTGAATGGTTTAATGTTCACCGAAACTCTCATGTCTTACAGCGTTAAATAAGGACCGCCTGCACTGGCTGCCTGCACTGGCTGCTTGCACTGGTTGCCTGCACTGGTTGCCTGCACTGGCTGCTTGCACTGTGTGCCTGCACTGGATGGATGCAGGGGGTGAGGACAATTCAAACTATTTTTAATTTAAAACATTCTTTGCGACTTCTCTATGCTCTCTGTGGGTGCTTAAATTCCTGCGAAAATGTTTTTGGTTGCTCTGGACCTCCCAAAAAAATGTGGCCAATGGATGAAGCTATGCCTCTTTTGCTTAAAAATAGACGGTCAGTCCCAGACGCAGGGATACCGGAGAAAATGTCCAGCTTGTGCGTACGTAATCGGTTTTTTCACCGGGGGCATAGTAGTCGCGCTGGCGTTTAGTATCACTGCGTTCGTAATAGAAATCCATACCATAGTCCATGTTCAGGCTCATTTGAGAGTGGAAAAACCACTCCACGCCGTACACGGCACGCAAGCCCAGATTAATCGTATTTCGCTCTTCGCTGCTTGTGCCCGGTAAGTAGCTTTCTTTTTCCTTTGTGACGCTTTTGGACGTCGCGTAAGATACGGTAGGGCCAGCTCCGACGTAAAATTTAATGGGTTTGTCGGGCTTAAAATATTTAAGCAGCAGTAGATTGATCCCGTATTGGCGGGTTGTGACATCCACATTGGTGTCTGTGGTGATGCTGTCCGGCCTTTCAGAGTATGTTAAATATTTTTTTGTATCGCTCTCCGTGTCCTGATTTGCCCCGCTTAAACCGACGCGCAGGGCGTAGTGATTATTGAAGTGGTATTTAAAGGATATCAGATTTCCGTAATAAGGGCTGAAACTTAATAAATCAACCACCCCAAACTGCAGGGCGTACTTTGGGAATTGAAAATTTTGCTCCTGAGCGAACGTTACGCCGGAAGCGGTAAGCAAAATCAGCAAAATTTTTAAAACGCGCATTCTTTATTCCTCCTTCTAAAAATAAAGACTTAAGAGAATGGTAATGGGTTTGCTGTAGAATTGTTGATTCGTTTGCTCTACTTTTTTGATGGCATTGGGGGGTAGCTGATAGTCATAAGTAAAAACACGATTTTCAAAGCGCAGCCCATATTCTAATTCCACGCTAAAGTTGGGTTTAACAAACCAGGCCACGCCAGCGATGAGCTGCAAGTTCCAGATCTGCAGTTCATATCTGGAGTTAGCTTCTTTTTGCTTTTTATAAAAGATGCCTACGCCCCCGCCCAGGTATGGTTTGACCGGCTTTCCGCCATTCAGATAGTACAACGCATCCAGATTGGCGCCCAGCCCCCGGTAGTACTGGTAGTCTTTCCACCGCCTGGTAACGAAAAGTGTATCTGTTACTTCGCTCTCGCTGTGACGATCGATGTAGGTCGGTTCAATGCCCAGACGCAGGGCCAGCGCAGGCGACAGGTGATGCTGCAGAGAAAGCGCGCCGCCGTAAAGCGGGCCGAGATGGATGATGCCGTTGAGATTGGTCAGTTGTAATTGCAGCGCGTTGGCAGAGGAGGGAGGAGTGTTCTGGGCAAAGAGCAATTTAAAACAAATAAGAAACAGAGGGAAAAAAAACCTGAACATGCTTTATCCTCTAAAAATCTATCTACAACAAGAATATTCAAGCTTGTTTTGCTAACGGTTTGAATGGTACACTACCGTAAGTTAAATGTCAGCCATTTTAAAATCAAGAAAAAAAATGATACATTTAAATGTAGAAGAAGACAGGGACGTTTAGGATACTTCCTCTAGAAGATCTAGTCCCGCATTGGTAGGATTTGAAAATTTTTGTGCCGCTGGGGTGGCTGATTAGTTGAATGGTTGAATGGTCGCCGGTCTTGCACTCTTCTTCCCGCTTTTGCTAAAAATAGCCAGGGCTGGAATCACTTACACTGTTGGAAATAATCTTCCACGCTCAGCCTTCCCTCTTTTAGGATACTTCATGTGGAAGATCTAAAGGAAAAGCGTTTGAAAATTTTTGTGCTGCTTTTAAAAACTCATCCCCCGTCCATGGATTGGTTGAATAATTGATTAGTTGAATGGTTGAATAGTTTGTCTGTTATTTCAAACCTGTTTCTGCAAATGTGGCGAATTCCTATCACCGTTAATGTAGGGGCGAAGGATTTCCAAGAACAATTCAGCGTTGGTAAGCATTAATCTTTAGTGATATAAAAAAGTGCTCTGGAAAAAATGAGGTTAGAAATCCTTCGCCCTTACAAGTACGGTCATTCCTGATCTTTTGTCTGGTAGTGAGGATCGAGCGAGCAAGGGTAATTTAATATAAAATATTCTTTGCGCCCTTTGAAGCTTCTCTGGTTGCTTGAAATAATTTTTCTGCGATGATTGGCTTAAGCTGCAAGAAAATGACTCTGCGCGCGTTGCGGCTGCGCTGCTTTTAAATAAAAAAATCTCCTTAATAAACAGGGATTTCGCCGATTCGCGCGGATAATCTTTTTTTCTGTCAATTTTCAATAATCTTTCTGACAAACAGAGTAGCCATTTTTACTTTTTTAAAAAGTCAATTCCAACCATTCAACCATTCAACTCTTATATTTTTTCCCCTTCCCTCAATACTCCGATTTTTCACCGGAGCCGTTGGCCACAATGGCCACGCTGGCGCTGGCCCCGATGCGCGTTGCGCCGGCTTCCACCATCTGGCAGGCCTCTTCGTAGCTGCGCACCCCGCCGCTGGCCTTAACGCCCATCTGGCTACCGACCACCTTGCGCATTAAAGCCACGTCCTTCACCGTTGCCCCGCCTTTGCTGAATCCGGTGGAGGTTTTAACGTAGTTGGCGCCGGCAATTTTGGCCAATGTACAGGCTTTAACCTTTTCTTCGTCGGTCAGCAGGCAGCTTTCGATAATCACTTTAACGATTCGTCTGCCCGCGGCCCGCACCACCGAGCGAATGTCGTGTTCGACCAGCTCGTAATCCCCGGATTTTAACGCGCCGATGTTGATTACCATGTCAATTTCATCGGCGCCCTGCTGGACGGCCAGCTCCGTTTCGCGCGCTTTGACTTCCGGAAAGGTGGCGCCCAGCGGAAAACCGACAACCGTGCACACTTTTGGCGAGTGGCCGCGCAGCTTTTTGTAAACCAGCGGCACCCAGGTGGGATTAACGCAAACCGACGCAAAGCCAAATTCGATGGCTTCGTCGCAAATTTTTTCGATTTCCTGGCGCGTGGCGTCCGGCTTTAAAATGGTGTGATCGATCCAGCGTGCCAGCTCGCGTTTGGGCGGGCAGGTCGGTCCCACCGCGCCGATTCGATTGGCGCCAAAGGAGATCAATTCATCCGCGGCATCGTAAGAGAACGGTCGAATTGCACCAACGCCGGATAAATTGGACTCGGCAATGACCTGCGAAATAATGCGTTCTATGACTTCCGGAGTAATACTGGACATGGCGTTTTCCTTTTATTTTTGAGTGATTTCTTTCATGAACCGATCGGCCAGCTCCTCGGCCTCTTTCAATGTCGGCGCTTCGGCAATAACGCGCATGATCGGCTCGGTGTTTGATTTGCGTAAATGCACCCAACGGTCGTCAAAATCGATTTTCAAGCCGTCGAGGGTATTGATCTCCTGATCTTTATATTTTTCTTTCAGGCGCTCGATAATTTCATCCGGATTCAGTCCTTCGATGGACACTTTTTTCTTGACCATCTCGTATTGAGGCAGCGACGCTTTCAATTCCTTCATTGTGCCGCCGTGTTCCAGCAGGGCCTGCAGGGTTAAGGCCACGGCTACCGGCGCGTCGCGTCCCAGATGCACTTCCGGCAGAATAACCCCGCCGTTGCCCTCGCCGCCGATCAGAGCGTCTATTTCCTTCATCTTTTCCGCCACATTAATCTCGCCCACCTTGCTGCGCACGAACATGCTGTTGTAATAGCGGGCAATATCTTCCGAAGCGCGCGAAGTGGACATGTTAACCACCATGCGTCCTAATTGTTTACTGAACACCAATTTAGCGGCGATCGCCAGGGTGTATTCCTCGCCAATGGGATTGCCTTCGTTATCGACAATGGCGCAGCGGTCCACATCCGGATCCACGGCAAAACCAAGGTCGGCCTGATTTTCGCGAACTGCTTCGCAGAGCTGAATGAGGTTTTCCGGCAACGGCTCAGGCGTATGGGCAAAGCGTCCGTTTGCTTCCTGGTTGATGGCAATAACCTGGCAGCCCAGCGTTTCCAGAAGCTGTGGAATGATGCGTCCCCCGGCTCCGTTAACCGTATCCACGGCCACTTTGAACCTTCGTTTTTTAATGGCTTCTACGTCAATAAATGAAATGCTCAGCACTTTTTTGATGTGTCGCTCAATGGCCCGATCGTCAAAAACCACGTTTCCTAATTTATCCCAGGTTTGCAGCTGTTTTTCGTTTTGATCGGCCAGCCGGTAAACCTGCTCGGCGGCGGCAGGGGGCAAAAAACGGCCATCGGCGCCCATGAATTTCAAACCGTTCCACTGAATGGGATTGTGACTGGCCGTTATGGCAATACCGCCGGCAGCCTGGTGATGTTCAATTTCCAGCTGGACGGTTGGCGTGGGCACGATATCGATATCGACGACCTGGCAGCCGCTGGCGACCAGCGTGCCGCGCACCAATTCGGCAATAAACGGTCCGCTTACGCGCGAATCCCTGCCTAAAACAACTTTTCCTCCGTTGACGTATTTAGCAAAAGCCTGGGTGTAGCGGACGATGACCTCCGGCGTAAGGGTGGAGCCAATTTCGCCGCGCAATCCTGAAATAGAAACCATTAATCTGGACAATTTTATCCTCCTGAATTGCTGTATCTTGCAAAAATGCAATTTAAATTTACGGCGGTTTAAAAACAAGGGGAAAGAGGCAAAGAATGGAAAGGAAATTTTTACTTCGCTTGTTTTTAAGGTAGTTGAGTAATAATTTACAGAAAAAAGGTAAAAGACGGAAGCAGCCGTTGGTTATGGCGATGGCCATGTTGTTCCCGCGCTCCCTTCGGCTTCGCTCAGGGAGCGGGTGTGTACGGTTGCTGAGCGTAGCCGAAGTAACCGTTGATTGTGAAGGAACTTCCTGCGACTCCGCTCCATTCGGCTTCGCTCAGGGAGCGGGATTGTACGGTTGCTGAGCGTAGCCGAAGTAACTGTTGGTTGTGAAGGAACTTCCATTGACTTCGCTCCCTTCGACTTCGCTCAGGGAGCGGGTGTGTACGGTTGCTGAGCGTAGCCGAAGCAACCGTTGATTGTGAAGGAACTTCCATTGACTCCGCTCCCTTCGGCTTCGCTCAGGGAGCGGGTGTGTACGGTTGTTGAGCGTAGTCGAAACAACCGTACACAAACTTGTTTTAAATATAAAAACCGTGGGGCTCAACATGAAAGGCTACATGTACATTTTACGGTGTTCTGATGGTAGCTTTTACACGGGAAGTACCACGAATTTGGAGCGACGTTTGATCGAACATCAAAATGGAATGGGGGCTAATTACACCAAAAAACGCTTACCTGTAGAATTAGTTTATTTTGAAGAATACGATCGAATTGATCAGGCTTTTTACAGGGAGAAGCAAGTGCAGGGCTGGAGTCATAAGAAAAAACAAGCGCTAATTGATGGGAGAATAGAAAAGCTACACGAATATGCAGAATGCAGTAATGAAACACATTACAAGAAGCATAAAAGTTGAATGTGTTTTCTTTCAATTTTGTTTATTACGGCTCCGCTCCCTTCGACTACGCTCAGGGAGCGGGTGTGTACGGTTGCTGAGCGTAGCCGAAGCAACCGTTGATTGTGAAGGAACTTCCATTGACTTCGCTCCCTTCGACTACGCTCAGGGAGCGAGTGTGTACGGTTGCTGAGCGTAGCCGAAGTAACCGTTGGTTGTGAAGGAACTTCCATTGACTTCGCTCCCTTCGACTACGCTCAGGGAGCGGGTGTGTACGGTTGCTGAACGCAGCCGAAGTAACTGTTGATTGTGAAGGAACTTCCATCGACTTCGCTCCCTTTGACTACGCTCAGGGAGCGGGTGTGTACGGTTGCTGAGCGTAGCCGAAGCAACCGTTGATTGTGAAGGAACTTCCATCGACTTCGCTCCCTTTGACTACGCTCAGGGAGCGGGTGTGTACGGTTGCTGAGCGTAGCCGAAGCAACCGTTGATTGTGAAGGAACTTCCATCGACTTCGCTCCCTTCGACTACGCTCAGGGAGCGGGTGTGTACGGTTGCTGAGCGTAGCCGAAGCAACCGTTGATTGTGAAGGAACTTCCATCGACTTCGCTCCCTTTGACTACGCTCAGGGAGCGGGTGTGTACGGTTGCTGAGCGTAGCCGAAGCAACCGTTGATTGTGAAGGAACTTCCATCGACTTCGCTCCCTTCGACTACGCTCAGGGAGCGGGTGTGTACGGTTGCTGAGCGTAGCCGAAGCAACCGTACTCATGTGGAAAAATGCTTTCGATCACTATAGTAGGACTCTAACTCTAATTCAGGCAGCTGTCCTCACCCGCCAGATGATCGCACCAGTGCAGACATCCAGTGCAAGCATCCAGTGCAAGCAGCCAGTGCAAGCAGCCAGTGCAGGCACACAGTGCAGGCAACCTTGATTTGCTTTTTGTGCTCACAAAATTTCTCCAAAAATCGAGCGTGAACTTTCTCAAGCGAAAAAAATCAAATTATTCCTGTAATCCTATTAATCAAGGTTCAAAAACCAACATTCAACCAACAACCATTTCCCCCTGAATTTAAAGCCTATTTGCCGTATTATGTTTAATTAGGAATTTTCTCATTTTTTTTATAAATTATTCTGAGCGTCGTAAACCATTAAAAGCTAATCAATTGTGAAATCAAATTGAGGAAGGTATGAAGTCAATGCCCTTTAATCCTAAATCGGATTTGTCGCCTATTCCTTTTACCGAACGCGTTTGTGTGTTTGCCAGAAATTTAAAAGAAAACGGACTGGTGTGGGAACCGCATCCGGGTTGTTTTGTTTGGGATCCCACGCGCGCCATTAAACTCTCTTCTCCCTTTCCTAACGATATCTATTTTGTTTTAAATGTTGGTCACTTCGAAAAATTATTGGGAAACAAAGAAGCCATTCGTCGACGGCTGGTCTGGATACCTACCTGGTATCAGGCAAGATTGCTGCTGCAAAAGCTGGGCATTTCCGCCGATGAAATTAATGCTTGCTATTCTGAAGACCCTGAACAGGAATTACTCAATTTGTACACCAAAATTTTAAATGAATTGTAACCATTCTTGATATTAAATCCAGTGCAAGCCATTCGATTTTTCCATATCGGATGGCTTGCTTGTGTTTAAAATAGTTCCTTCGTAATATCTACCGCTTTTAGCGTGCGAAAGTTTTTGTGGTTGAATGGATGAATAGTTAAGTGGTTAAGTGGTTCAGCGGCAGGGGACACTCCGCGATTCTTCTGCTTTTTCAATGCTTGCAGAATTCGTTTCTCGCAGATCGCGCGGATTTTTTTTATTTTTCTGCGAGTATCTGAGGAAGCTGGCCGGGCGGGGTCAAGATGACAAATCAGCCTTTTTAGAGCGCTCATATCTTTAATTTTTAGAATTCTGGTGTCAGGTTTCTGTTTTCATAAATATGTTGAATAGATGGGACCGTCATGCGGCAATTTTATAGCAACTATTCAGAACACTTAAAAGAAACGCTGCGTCTGGCGTATCCGGTTTCTATTGCTCATCTGGGCCATGTTATGCTGGGCGTGGTCGATAGCATGATGGTGGGACATGTAGGCGCCGATCATTTAGCCGCCGCCTCGCTGGTAAATGGACTGGCGTTTCTTTTTCTGGTTTTCGGCCTGGGGCTTTCGCTGGTCATCACCCCGCTGGTGGCCATTGCCCGCGGCCAGAAAAATTTAATCGCCTGCGGGCAAATTTTGCAAAACGGTCTATGGTTCAACACCCTATTTACCATGGTCCTGTCTGGCGTCATCTATTTTGCCGCGCCTTTGTTAACCATGTTAAATCAGCCGCCGGAGGTGGCAAAACTGGCTGTGCCCTATGCCCAGATCATCGGAGTCAGTTTTATCCCATTCGTTATCTTTCAGTCGCAAAAGCAATTTTTAGAAGGCCTGGGTCTGACCAAACCGGCCATGTTTGTCATGCTGCTGGCCAACCTGGTCAATGTGCTGGGTAACTGGCTTTTGATCTTCGGCCACTGGGGATTGCCCGCCTTGCATTTGACCGGAGCGGGCATCTCCACGTTGATTACGCGCGTCGCACAGGCGCTGGCCTTGTTGTTTTTCATTGCGCTGGACAGGCGTTTTAAATCGTTTGAAATTTCTCTAAGCTTTAAAAAACTCAGTATGGCGCGCATCAAAGAAATTGTTCGTCTGGGCATTCCCACCGGTTTTCAGCATTTTTTTGAAGTGGGCGCCTTTTCCTTTTCGGCTGTAATGATCGGCTGGCTGGGCAGTAAACAGCTGGCCGCGCATCAAATTGCCCTGAGCATGGCTTCCATGTCGTTCATGATCGCGCTGGGAATTACCGCAGCCGGCACCATTCGCGTCGGGCATTTTCTGGGAAGAAACGATCCGCACAACCTGAAGCGCGCCGGCCTGACCACCGTAATACTATCCGTGGCGGTGATGAGCGCCTTTGGTCTGATTTTTATTCTTTTGCGCTACAAACTGCCCACGCTTTTTGTAAAGGATGAAGAGGTCATTCGCATTGCGGCTTCGCTTTTGGTCATTGCCGCGCTGTTCCAGATTTCTGACGGAACGCAGGCGGCGGGAATTGCCATCTTACGCGGCCTGACCGATGTGAAAATTCCAATGATTTTAAGCTTTATCGCCTACTGGATTTTTGGTCTGCCGGTGGGCTATGTTCTGGGATTTGTATTCAAGCTCCATGTAAACGGCATCTGGTTGGGACTGCTCAGCGGCTTAAGTTTTGCAGGAATTGTATTTTTGTTTAGATTTTACTATTACCTTAAAAAATTGCCGATCTCCGGCAAGCCGGCAGGGGCATAAAACCATCCGCCTTCTCTTTCACTGGATGCTTGCACTGTGTGCCTGCACTGGATGCTTGCACTGTGTGCCTGCACGGCTTTGTTGGCTGGCGGATAATGGATTAAAAATAAACCAAACAGGAGGAAATTTGATGGATAAAGACAATGCAGGCGTAAAGACCAGCAAAATAAAATTCTGCGATTTGCGGTGCGAGTTTGCTGATTTCCCAAAAGAGGAGGCCATCGACGGCTCGGCCAGCTGCCGTACCTTTCTGGCCCTGTGGTGTAAAAAATTAGAAAAACATGTGACCAAAAACGCGCCCTGTGAAGCAGAGTTCGGCGCGCGCCGGCCCAAAGCCAGCTTTTAAGGTCATTTCGATTCCCTCGCTGCAAACCATCCCTTTAAAAAATATGGCTCTGTCACGCCGCTCTCTTTAAAAAGAGAAAGCGAAAAGAAGGTAACCGGCGTTGAATAAAAAACAACGCCGATAAATTTTTTTACAACTTTTTTTAAAAAGTTATTGACAAATCCATATCATGCCCTTATATTTGGCGGAAAATTATTTAATGGGTTGAATAAATATGCAAAAAACAGCGCACAAAACGGCTTTCCCAATCCGGGCTTCTGTAGCTTCAGAAGTCAATGTGCGCATTTTGTCCGTCTTAAATCTTCACCTTTTAGATAACCTCCTTCTTCTCGGGATTATTATAATTAGCCTTATTCTTATCCTTATTATCGGCTAATAAACAAGTCAATCCCGAGATCATAAAAATCCATAATTCCCCATATTAAAAAATAACATCAGATTTCGGGATTGACGCCCGGGAAGCAGAAGTTTATCTGGAACGGAAACAAACGACAGGAGGAAGCAAATTTGCGTTCTGACCGGATTAAAAAAGGTGTGGAAAGAGCGCCGCATCGCAGCTTGTTAAAAGCAACCGGAGTCATCCAATCGGACGAAGATTTTCAAAAACCATTTATTGGCGTTGCCAATTCCTACACGGACCTGATCCCCGGCCACGTTCATTTGCACGAACTGGGCAGGGTGGTAAAAGAGGCCATCCGTCAGGCGGGCGGCGTACCCTTTGAGTTTAACACCATTGGCGTAGACGACGGCATTGCCATGGGCCACATCGGCATGCGCTATTCGCTGGCCAGTCGGGAGTTGATTGCCGACAGCGTGGAAACCGTGATTCAGGCGCACCAGCTGGACGGGCTGATTTGCATTACCAATTGCGATAAAATCGTTCCCGGTATGTTAATGGCCGCCGTCCGGTTAAATATTCCCGCCATCTTTATCTCTGGCGGGCCGATGAAAGCCGGTGTGTTGAATTCAGGGGAAAAGGTTGACCTTATTTCCGTTTTTGAAGGGGTAGGCAAAAGAATTCGCAATGAAATCAATGATGAACAACTGAAAGAATTGGAGAATCATGGTTGTCCTACCTGCGGTTCGTGCTCGGGAATGTTTACGGCCAATTCCATGAACTGCCTGCTGGAAGCGCTGGGCCTGGCTCTGCCTGGCAACGGCACCATTCTGGCTGTGGACCCGGCGCGTAACGAACTGGCCAAACAGGCCGGAAAACAGATCGTTCAACTGGTCAAAGACGATTTGAAACCGAGCGACATTCTTTCCGAGGCTGCTTTTGAAAATGCCTTTGCGCTGGATATGGCCATGGGCGGCAGCACCAATACCGTTTTACACACCCTGGCTGTGGCCCATGAAGCGGGTATTGCTTTTGATCTACACAAAATTAATGAATTGTCTGAAAAAGTACCTTACCTGTGCAAAGTGAGCCCGGCAACGCCTTTTGTGCACATGGAAGATGTGGATGCAGCCGGGGGCATCTCCGCCATTTTAAAAGAGTTGAGTCGAATAAACGGGCTTTTAAGTCTCGATCAGTTAACGGTTAGCGGTAAGACCCTGGGAGAAAATATTTCAACTGCGAAAATAAAAGATGAACAGGTCATCAGGCCCATTGAAAACGCGTATTCAAAGACCGGCGGCCTGGTGGTGTTGTTTGGCAATCTGGCTCCGGAGGGCGGCGTGGTCAAAACCGGGGCTGTTGACCCAAAAATGATGACGCACGAAGGCCCGGCCAGAATTTACGAATCGGAAGCCGAAGCGCTGCAGGGCATTGCCCGGCAGGAAATAGAAGCCGGCGATGTGGTGGTCATTCGTTACGAAGGCCCAAAAGGCGGGCCCGGCATGCCCGAAATGCTTTCGCCCACCAGCGCCATCATGGGCCTGGGCCTGGGCGATAAAGTGGCTTTGATTACCGACGGCCGCTTTTCCGGCGGTACGCGCGGCGCCTGCATTGGACACGTTTCGCCGGAAGCCGCCGATAGAGGTCCCATTGCCGCCCTGCAAAATGGCGATCGCATTCGCATCGACATTCCGAACCGTCGATTGGACGTCTTGATTCCCGAAAAAGAGTTGCAAAAACGATTGAACGGCTTACCGCCTTTTGAAGCAAAAATCAAAAAAGGCTACCTGGCCAGGTATCAGCAAAATGTAACCTCGGCCAGCAAAGGCGCAATCTTGAAAAATCCATGGGCTTAAAAAAAAGGAGCATTTCATGTCCCCTTCAAAGAATATGTACAACGGCGCAGAAATCTTTTTCGAAAGTTTGCGAAGAGAGAACGTAGAATACATCTTTGGCATGCCCGGCGGGGCGACCATTCAAATATATGAGCGGCTGTACGACATCGATTTTCTCAAGCACATCCTGGTGCGTCATGAGCAGGGCGCCACACACATGGCCGACGGTTACGCCCGCGCATCCGGCAAAACCGGCGTGGTACTGGTTACATCCGGACCTGGCGCCACCAATACGGTAACAGGCATTGCCACGGCTTATATGGACTCTTCGCCGATTGTTGTGTTTACCGGGCAGGTTCCCACCAACCTGATCGGCAACGATGCCTTTCAGGAAGCCGACATCATTGGCATTACGCGACCGATTACCAAACACAGCTTTCTGGTGCGCGATGTTAAAGACCTGGCTTCCACCATCAGAAAGGCTTTTTACATTGCCCAAAGCGGCCGACCAGGGCCTGTGGTAGTCGATCTTCCAAAAGATGTCATCAGTGCGGTTAGTTCTTTTGAATATCCAGAAAAGGTGGAAGTCCGAGGCTACAAACCCAATTACGAGGGCCACATCAATCAAATTAAAAAAGCGGCCAGAGCCATTGCCGCGGCCAAACGTCCTTTGCTGTATGTGGGCGGCGGGGTGGTTATGGCCGGGGCTTCGCAGGAATTGCGCGCCTTTGCCATCGAAAACCATTTGCCGGTGGCCATGACTCTGCAGGGCATTGGCGCTTTTCCGGGCACCAGCGAGTTGTCGCTGGGCATGCTGGGCATGCATGGCATGTACTGGGCCAATCAGGCCATTAACCATTGTGATGTGCTGGTGGCTCTGGGCGCGCGTTTTGACGACCGCGTGACCGGTAAGGTCGATACCTTTGCCACCAATGCCTACAAAATCCATGTGGATATCGATCCCAGTTGCATCGATAAAAATGTGAAGGTAGATGTGCCGATTGTGGGCGATGTGAAGCGCGTTTTGAAGACCCTGCGCCAGGTGATGCCCGGCAGGCCGAACACCGACGAATGGTGGCAGCAAATCAGACAGTGGCAGCAGGAATGCCCTTTAACCTACGAAAAACACGACGGTAAATTACGCACACAGTTTATCCTGGAACGATTGAGCGAAAAGACGCGCGGCGAGGCGGTGGTGGTTAGCGATGTGGGGCAACATCAAATGTTCATTGCTCAGTATTACAAGTTCAACCATCCGCGCTCGCATCTCTCTTCTGGCGGTCTGGGCACCATGGGCTTTTCTGTGCCGGCGGCCATTGGAGCGGCCTACGCCGTGCACGATCGCCCAATCATCTCCATTAGCGGCGACGGCGGTTTTGCCATGAACATGCAGGAATTGATCACCGCCAAAGCCAATAAACTGCCCATCAAATTCATGGTGATCAATAACAGCTTTTTAGGCATGGTGCGCCAGTGGCAGGAACTGTTTTTTGAGGAACGTTACAGTTTTACAGACCTGAGCGAACACAATCCGGATTATGTAAAAATTGCGCAGGCCATGGGCATTAAAAGTTTCCTGGTTACCCGGACGGATCAGGTGGACGCGACGCTGGAAGAAGCGCTCAATTACAATGACGGCCCGGTGTTTGTCGAATTTAGAGTCATTAAAGAAGAACTGGTCTTTCCGATGGTGCCGGCCGGCGCCTCGGTATCGGAAATGATCGTAGAACGGTTAAATCCACAGAGGATGTTGTAAGATGAAACATACCATTAGTATTTTACTGGAAAATCGCTTTGGCGCCTTTGACCGCGTGGCCAATCTGTTCAGCGGCAAGGGCTTTAACCTGCACAGTATCACCATCGGCGAAACGGAAATTAAGGACGTGATGCGCATGACTATTGTAACCTCCGGCGACGAGCAAATTGTCGATCAGGTGTTGAAACAATTGAATCGCCTGATAGATACCTTAAAGGTTGTCGATCTTTCGGAGCATGAACGCACCGAGCGCGAACTGGCTTTGATCACGGTTAATTACCAGAAGGGAAATTTACAGGAGCTAAAAAATATCTGCGATATTTTTCGCGGCAAGATTGTGGACATCAACAACAAATCGCTCATGCTGGAAATAACCGGGCCGCCGGCCAAAATCAATGCCGCGGTAAATGTGCTGATGCCCTTTGGAATTAAAGAAATGGCGCGCACCGGCACGGTGGCCTTAAAGCGCGGAGAGCAGCTCAATATCTCCAAACCGGATCTGGAAGCGGTTTAAAGGCAGGTATTCCCTCGTTCTCGCTTTTCGGGAGAGGAAGAATTAAAGGGGTGAGTTTAAGTAAACTCAAAACATGAAAAATATTTGAGATGGTGTAGGTTTTTCAAAACTTTCAAAAATTGATTAAAACAGAAAGGAAGAACATGAAGGTTTATCACGATCAGGATGCCAATCTGGATGTTCTAAAAGATAAACATCTGGCCGTTTTGGGTTTTGGCAGCCAGGGACATGCCCATGCCCTGAATTTAAAAGACAGCGGCATGAATGTTTGCGTGGGCTTAAGAAAAGACAGTAAATCGTGGAGTAAGGCCCAGGCGGCAGGACTGGCGGTGAAAGAGACGGCCGAGGCCGCTCAGTGGGCGGATGTGATTATGGTTCTGTTGCCCGATCAAACACAAAAAAAAGTGTACGAACAGGACATTGCGCCCAATCTCAAAGAAGGCGACACTCTGGCCTTTGCCCACGGCTTCAATATCCACTACCAACAAATTGTGCCGCCTCAAAACGTGGATGTGATCATGATCGCGCCTAAAAGTCCGGGCCACATGGTACGACGCACCTATCAAAGCGGTGTTGGGACGCCCTGTTTAATTGCCGTACATCAGGATTTTAGCGGACAGGCTAAAGAAAAGGCGCTGGCCTGGGCAAAGGGCATTGGCGGAACGCGCGCCGGGGTGATCGAAACCAATTTTAAGGATGAAACCGAAACCGATCTGTTTGGCGAACAGGCCGTACTTTGCGGCGGATCGGAAGAGCTCATCAAAACCGGTTTTGAAGTGCTGGTAGAAGCCGGTTACCCACCGGAACTGGCCTATTTTGAATGCTTACATGAAATGAAGCTGATTGTAGACCTGTACTACGAAGGCGGTCTGTCTTTTATGAATTATTCGGTGAGCGATACGGCCGAATACGGCGGAATGACGCGCGGCAAACGCGTGATCACTGAACAGACCAAGCAGAACATGCGCGAAATTTTAAAAGAGGTTCAGGATGGCTCCTTTGCCCGGGAATGGATCGAAGAGAATGAAAAAGGGCAGCCCACGCTTAAAAAATTGCGTGAAGAGTATGCCAACCACCTGATTGAAAAAGTCGGCAAACAATTACGGGCCATGATGCCCTGGTTAAAAGAAAAAAAGTAGGAGGTGCAATGCAAATCAAGATCGCAGTTTTACCGGGAGACGGCATCGGGCCGGAAGTGATGCGGGCCGCGCTTAAAACGCTTAAACATGTGGCGGAAAAATTTCAGACGGAAACACAATTTAGCGAAAATTTGATTGGCGGGGCGTCTTTTGAAGAATTTGGCACGCCATTAACCGAAGAAACGCTAAAGGCCTGCCTTGAGGCCGACGCCGTGTTGCTTGGGGCGGTTGGCGGTTACGAGTGGGAAAATCTGCCTCATCATTTAAAGCCCGAGGCTGCGCTGTTGCGTTTGCGCAAAGAACTGGCGTTGTTTACCAATATTCGTCCGGCAAAGGTGTACAATGCGTTCATCGATTCATCTTCATTAAAGGCCGAAGTTTTAAAGGGCACCGATTTTGTCGTATTTCGTGAACTGACCGGTGGAATCTATTTTGGAGAACCGCGAGGCTACGACGCCAACCAGGGCTGGAACACCATGATTTACCAGCGCTACGAGGTGGAGCGGATAGCGCGCCGCGCCTTTGAAATCGCCAGGCAAAGAAAAAAACGCGTTACATCGGTGGACAAAGCCAACGTGCTGGAAGTTTCGCAGTTCTGGCGCGAGGTGGTGGCCGATGTCCACAAAGCATTTCCCGATGTTGAATTAACCAACATGTACGTGGACAACGCGGCCATGCAAATCGTTCGCGATCCCGGGCAATTCGACGTGATCGTTACCTCCAACATGTTCGGCGATATTTTGTCCGACATTGCAGGAATGATCACCGGCAGCCTGGGCATGCTGCCTTCGGCCAGCCTGGGCGAAAAACATGCCCTTTACGAACCGGTGCACGGCTCCGCACCAGATATTGCCGGACAGAACAAAGCCAATCCCATCGCCATGATTGCTTCGGTAGCCATGATGTTTGCCTATTCGTTCCAGATGACCAGGGCGGCAGAACTGATCGAGCGAGCCATTGAAAAAACGCTGGAGCTGGGCTATCGGACGGCGGATATCTACCAGGCAGGTAATAAGCTGGTCTCCACCGATGAAATGACGGAACAGATTATTTACAATTTTGACGTTTTGTACCATGAAGAAGGACTGGGTGTTTTCACTCTTTAACCAGAGAATTTACCGCATGGAACCCTTTTAAAAGCATAAGACGCGATTAAACAATCTAACAGAACGTTATTAATTGAGGTTTGAGTTAAAAAAAAAGAAACGAGGAAAACCATGCCAGAAAAGATCATCATATTTGACACGACACTGCGCGACGGCGAACAATCGCCGGGCGCCTCGTTGAATATTGCGGAAAAAGTAGAGATTGCCCGGCAACTGGCGCGTTTAAAGGTGGATGTGATCGAAGCCGGATTTCCGGTTTCTTCACCGGCGCAATTCGAGGCGGTTAAACGCATTGCCGGCGAAGTGCCCGCTATCATAGCCGGGCTGGCCCGGGCAAAAGAAGGCGACATTAAGGCCGCTTACCAGGCGCTAAAAGAAGCGCCGCGCAAACGCATCCACACTTTTTCCAGCACTTCTGATTACCACATTCTGGGTAAATTTGGCAGCAGCCGATATGGCCAGACACTGGCAGAAAAACGTAAAACCGTAATTCAGATGTCCATCGATGCTGTTCAGTACGCCAGAACTTTTTGTGACGATGTGGAATTTTCGGCAGAAGATGCCGGGCGCACCGACATCGGTTATCTGGCGGAGGTGATTGAGGCGGCCATTGAAGCCGGCGCCACCACGGTGAACATTCCGGACACTACCGGCTACACCCTGCCGGATGAATTTGCCGAAAAGATCAGGCAGCTCAAAAAACGCGTCAAAAACATTGAACGAGCGGTTATTAGCGTGCACTGCCACAATGATCTGGGGTTGGCTGTGGCCAATTCGCTGGCGGCGGTGCAGGCAGGCGCAAGACAGGTAGAATGTACGGTTAACGGCATTGGCGAACGGGCCGGTAACGCTTCGCTGGAAGAGTTTGTAATGGCGCTGAACGTGCGTAAGGATATTTTACCCTTTTACACCGCGATCAATACGCGCGAAATTTACAACGCCAGCCGCATGGTTTCCACCTTTACCGGTTTTCCGGTACAGCCCAACAAGGCCATTGTGGGTAAAAACGCCTTTGCCCATGAATCGGGCATCCATCAGGACGGAGTATTAAAAGACCGCAACACCTACGAGATTATGAAGCCGGAAGACGTGGGCGTCTCTTCCAGTAAAATTGTGCTGGGCCGCCATTCCGGCCGACATGGTTTAAAGGCGCGACTGCAGGAGCTGGGCTATCGCCTTTCCGAAGAGAAGCTGGATCAGGTGTACAAACTCTTTGTAAAATTGGCCGACAAAAAAAAGGAAGTGTACGACGAGGATCTGCGCTCTTTGATGGGCGAAGAAGTCTATTCGGAAAAGCCCGCCTATTTGCTGGACTATTTGCATGTTTTCCTGGGCACCAGCGCCATCCCCACGGCCACCGTCCGCCTGAAAAAAGACGACCGGATCCTGGAAGAATCGGCCACTGGCGACGGGCCGGTTGACGCCGTGTTTAACGCCATCGATCGCGCTTTGCACACGCATTTTGAAGTTACCGATTACCAGGTGCGTTCGGTAACTTCGGGGCGAGACGCCCTGGGCGAGGTCTTTGTGCGCATCCAGAACGGGCTGGGGGAGGCGCACGGCCGCGGTCATTCCACCGACATCATCGAGGCCAGCGGCAAGGCGTATTTACAGGCCATTAACAATATTTTAAAACAAAGAGATACGGTAAGTTTAGAAGAAAAAACATCGGCCTGAGAGAGAAAAACGGCCCTGGTTTGGCTTTAGTCAGGAATTCTGGTTAAGGCCAGCGAGCGCCGATGAGGCGATTGGACAACGGTCAATCGTTTAACGAATAAGCAGGAGAACACTTTATGGGTATGACCATAACCGAAAAGATTCTGGCAAAATCGGCCGGCAAAAAGGAGGTGCGGCCTGGAGAGAATGTGTGGTTGAATGTGGACGTTTTGATGACGCATGATGTGTGCGGTCCGCCGACATTTCAGATTATGGAGCGGGAATTTGGAGAAAAAGCGCGCGTCTGGGACAAAGAAAAGGTGGTCATTTTTCCGGACCATTACATCTTTACGGCCGATGCGCACGCCAATCGTAATGTCAATATCTTGAGAGAATACGCGCAAAAATATCAGTTGCCCAATTACTACGATGTGGGTACAGAACGTTACAAAGGGGTTTGCCACATTGCTCTGGCCGAAGAGGGCTACGATCGCCCGGGAACGGTTTTGATCGGCACCGATTCGCATACCTGTACGGCCGGCGCCTTTGGCCTGTTTGCCACGGGCGTGGGCAATACCGATGCCGCCTTTGTGCTGGGCACGGGTAAAATCTGGGAAAAAGTACCCGAATCGATGAAATTCATCTTTGAAGGAGAAATGCCCCAATATCTGACGGCCAAAGATCTGATTTTGCAAATACTGGGCGACATAACCACCGATGGCGCCACTTACAGAGCTATGGAATTTGACGGCCACGCGGTGCACAATCTGAACATCGATGAACGCATGACTTTGACCAACATGGCGGTGGAAGCAGGGGGCATGAACGGCATTATCGCCGTGGACGAGGTGGTGCGTACCTATCTGGCGCAGAAAGATATTTTTGACTACGATGAATTTGAGAGCGATGCCGACGCTCGCTACCATTCCGTTTATCGCTACGATGTGCAAAAGATGGAACCGGTGGTGGCCATGCCCCACAGCCCGGATAATCGCGAACTGGCGCGCAATGTGGCCGGCACAAAAATTACGCGCTGCTACATTGGTTCCTGCACCGGCGGCAAGTTTACCGATTTTTACAATGTGGCTAAAATTTTACAGGGCAAAAAAGTTAAAGCGCCCACTTTTGTGGTGCCGGCCAGCACGGCTGTGGCGCGGCGTTTGCGTGAAGAATCACTGAACGGTTCAACCATCGAACAGATTTTGCTGGATGCCGGCTGCGTGATTGCGCCGTCTTCTTGCGCGGCCTGCCTGGGCGGCCCGGCGGATACGGTGGGACGATCCGTTGACGGAGATGTGGTTATTTCTACCACCAATCGAAATTTCCCGGGAAGAATGGGCAGTAAAAAATCGGAAGTTTATCTGGCATCGCCGTTGACCGTGGCCGCTTCGGCGGTTAACGGAGTGATTACCGATCCCCGGGAAATGATGGATTAATTTTCAATTATTCGCAGGAAGAGTGTATTAGTTTTTTAATTACGAATTACGAATTACGAATGAAAAATTATCATGCGCAGCGGGAGGCTGTGCCCGAATTGTGGAGGAGTTTGCAGAAAGTGGGGAAGAGTATCTAAATACAATTGAATTTGTGGGGGAAGGTGGAATGATGGCGGCAGACATTCAACCATTCAACCATTCAACCATTCAACCATTCAACTATTCAACCATTACACCATTCAACCAAACGGAGAAGACGATGCAAAAAATCATTAGAGGTAAAGTTTACGTTTTAGGCGATAACATCGACACCGATCAAATCATTCCGGCTGAACATCTGGTGTACAGTTTAAGCGATCCGAAAGAGGCCAGAATGTACGGCCATTTTGCTTTGTCCGGCGTACCGCCGGAAAAAGCCGGTTTACCACAGGGACGTATTCCATTTATCAAAGGAGACGACCACAAGTCGGAGTTTACCATTCTGGTAGCAGGCGCCAATTTTGGCTGCGGCTCATCCCGCGAACATGCGCCGTTTGCCCTGCAGGTGGCCGGCGTGCAGGCGGTGGTGGCTGAATCGTACGCGCGTATTTTTTACCGCAATTCGGTTGACGGCGGTTTTTTGGTGCCGCTGGAATCAGAGGGCAAAATCAATCAGCATTTTGAGACCGGCGAAGAAGTGGAGGTGGATATTGAACGGCAGAGTATTACGCGTTTGCGCGACGGGCAAAGGTTTAAATTGAAACATCCGGGCGATGTGCTGCCCATTATTGAAGCCGGCGGACTTTTTAAATACGCCCGCAAAACGGGAATGATCTCCTGAAGTTTTATCAAAAACAGGGAAAAATCATGAAACAATCTACAGTTATTGAACTATTCGATACAACGTTGCGCGACGGCGCCCAGGCCGAAGGCGTCAATCTTTCCATTCATGACAAGTTGCAGATTACCGAACGGCTGGACGATTTTGGCATAGATATTATAGAGGGCGGTTGGCCGGGTAGCAACCCCAAAGACGAAGCGTACTTTAAAGAGGTGCGCTCTCTGAATTTGAAACATGCTAAAATATGCGCCTTTGGCTCCACGGCGCGTTTTCCTGATAAAGTGCGAGAAGACCGCAATTTGAACATGTTGTTGGGCGCCGAGACCGAATGGATTTCTATCTTTGGCAAAACATGGCGTTTTCATTCCAGCGTAACGCTTGGGCTGACCGATGAGGAAAACGAAGCGTTAATTTACCGCTCCATTCAATTTTTAAAGGAGCAGGGCCGGCGCGTGGTGTTTGACGCCGAACATTTTTTTGACGGTTACAAAGACGATGCGGCCTTTGCCCTGCGTATGTTGCGCGCGGCGGAGCAGGCCGGCGCCGATGTGCTGGCGCTTTGCGATACTAACGGCGGTAGTTTGCCATCGGAGATTAGCGCCATCTTTAAAAAGGTTAAACAAGAATTTAAGACGCCGCTGGGTATACATGCCCATAACGATGGCGAGCTGGCCGTGGCCAACTCTCTGGCTGCAATCGAAGCGGGCGCCGTGCAGGTGCAGGGGACGATTAATGGCATTGGCGAGCGCTGCGGCAACGCCAACCTGTGCAGCGTTATTCCCAATTTGCTGCTGAAAATGGGGCTGCAGACCAGAGGACGCGTCCAATTAAAGGGGTTAACCAATCTGTCGCATTTCGTTTACGAGATGGCCAACTTAGCGCCCAATAACCGCTCGGCGTTTGTGGGCAAAAGCGCCTTTACGCACAAAGGCGGCATTCATGTTAGTTCCGTGCTAAAAGATAGTCGCATGTACGAACATATTGATCCCGCGCAGGTTGGTAATCGGCGGCATGTTTTGGTTTCCGATCTCTCCGGCCAGAGCAATATTCGCTACAAAGCGCAGGAGCTGGGAATCGACATCGCTAATGACCGACAGTTTAGTAAAAAATTGGTCCAGTATATAAAAAATCTGGAATATCAGGGCTTCCAATTTGACGGGGCAGAGGCTTCCTTCGAATTATTACTGCGTTCGGAGCTGAATACCTACAGCCCCTTCTTTGAAATTATCTACGCCAAAATCAATGTTATGCTGGATAAAGAGGAGACGGATTATTCCGAGGCGGTTTTAAAGGTAAAGGTGGAAGAGGAAATTGAACATACGGCATCTGACGGAAACGGGCCCGTGAATGCGCTGGATAATGCGCTGCGCAAGGCGATTGTCCGTTTTTACCCGGAAATTGCCGGCACGCAACTGGTTGATTACAAAGTGCGCGTGTTAGGCGAAAAAGACGGAACAGGCGCCCGTGTGCGTGTGCTGGTAGAAACCAGCGACGGCCAGAATAGCTGGGCCACGGTTGGCGTTTCGCACAACATCATTAAAGCCAGCCTGCAGGCATTAACCGATAGCATCAATTACAAAATTTTTCAAACGCGTAGAGAGAGGCAAATGGCCGGGCAATCGGAATCAATTAGTTAGAATACTTCCTTTAAAAAATGTAATGCATTAGCGTGCGAAGATTTTTGTGCCGCCGGGGTGGGTGAATGGTTGAATAGTTGCCGGCTTGTCATTCCTTTCCTCGCATTGGCATGAAACTGGCCAACGCAGGAATCACTTACACCGTTGGGAATAACTCCCAACGCTCAATTTCTCCCTCACCCGGACTTTTATTCCGGATGAGGGCAATTGAAACTATTTTTAATTTTAACATTCTTTGCGCCGTTTGCGACTTCTCTGGGCTTTTTGTGGTTGCTTAATCTCTGCAAA
Organism: Caldithrix abyssi DSM 13497; assembly: GCF_001886815.1. Classification (GTDB taxonomy): domain Bacteria; phylum Calditrichota; class Calditrichia; order Calditrichales; family Calditrichaceae; genus Caldithrix; species Caldithrix abyssi. Next base: position 3,807,152 of record NZ_CP018099.1, on the reverse strand, counting down.
AATATTTTTGGTTGAGGTTTTGCTGCCTCTAAATAATAAAGGTCATGGGGATTTTAATTCTTTTTAAATCAAAGTTTTGTAAAGACCTGTTCCAGCGGTAGACTGAAATTCTTTAACAGATGTGAATGAATCGTCTGATTCTTTTCGGCGCGCTGGTGCAGGTGAAATTTTTGATCTTTTAAAATGTAAACTTCAATCCATTTCAGTTTGGGATCGGCCAGCCAGTATTCCTGCACCTTGTAGCGTTCGTACAGAGCCTTTTTTTCTATCAGGTCGTAATAAGCGCTATTGGGAGAGAGCACTTCAATGATCAAATCGGGTGCGCCTTTGATCAAATCTTCGGTAATGATGTGCGACCGGTTTTTAGAAATGAAGAAAATATCGGGTTGCAGTACGTTCTGTTCGTCGAAATAGACATCGCACGGAGCGTCCAGTACAAGGCCCAAATCTTTTTCTTCAACAAACTTTCGTAAAAATTTTTCAATATTACTTTTTACAATCTGGTGAATGACCTTTGGCGCGGGTGTCATGATCAGTTCTCCCTCAATCAACTGGTAACGGAAGTCGTCGGGCGGTAGGTTTAAATAATCCTGGTAGGTTAAATTTTTGTTTTTTGCCTGATATTTTTCGGCAGTTTCTTTTATGCGCATGGCTATTGCCCTTTATGTACCTTTGCACAATTTAATTCAAAAAAAGGCGGAAGTAAATAATTAATAAAGAATGGATAAACCAGAATCAGGAAATGGTTTGTGGACTACGGTTCCCGGATTAGCTTCCTGTCAAGACAAAATTAAAAAGGCAGACGATCAGCAGCCTGCCTTTTTGTAAGAGAGCCACCGACAGGATTTGAACCTGCGACCCACTGATTACGAATCAGTTGCTCTACCAGCTGAGCTACGGTGGCTTAATGTTTACAGGTTGCCAAATTTAAGATAAAATTTTGCTTTTTGCAAGACGTTTTGCAAAACGTTGGCCATTTTTCGAATCCGCCTTGGCGCTTTAGCGAACCGGCCCCTGGATGCGTGTAACGTCGCTTCTGCACGCGTCGCATTGACAGAGCTGGTACAGATAGTCGTAGGCGTACATTCCCAGGTTATGCCCATCGCTAAATTCAATGCCGATGGCGTAGCGGCCAATCATCTTAAATTCTTTGAATCTGACTTTGCGGCTTATTTGGGCTAATTCTTTGTGATCCGTAGATTCGGGATCGCTTTTTCTGGCCTTTTCGCAAATGGCGCATGGACAGTTAAAACGCAGGTTTTCGGCAAAATAGACCGCGGCGTGTCCGTCATTCCAGCGGATGGTCAGCGATTGGTCATTAACCAGAACAACTTCTGTGGGTTGCAGCATTTTTTTCGTTCCTTGCTTTGAACCTTAAAATTTTTCCGAGGGCGGATAAACAGAAAAAATTTAAGGCCCTCAATTAAAAAACAATCTCGTTTCGCGGCCTTTCCACGAAACGAGATTCATCTTTACAACGCTTACATTCTTATACTTGCTTATTTGCTCTTCTCCGCCCAGATATTCGCCAGGTGCACAATGGTTTCCACCGCTTTTTCCATATCGCGAATGCAGATCCACTCCTTTTTACTGTGGAAATTGTGTCCGCCGGTAAACACGTTGGGCGTTAACAAGCCCATGTAAGAGAGGCGAGCGCCGTCGGTGCCGCCGCGAATTAAGCCCTGTTTGGGTTGTAAACCGGCTCTTTTAACCGCTTCGATGGCATATTCCACCACTTTGGGGTCTTCATCGATTTTGTATTTCATATTGCGGTATGATTCTTCAACGGTTAGCGTGGCGCTTGCCGGCGCATATTTTTTATTCATCTCGTCGCACAATTTCTGCAAAAACTCTTCTTTCTCTTTCAGGCCTTCTACCGTAAAATCGCGTACCAGAAAAATGATTTCAGTCAGTTCAACGCCGCCTTTAATAGCGTGCGGATGCAGGTAGCCTTCGCGGCCTTCGGTGGTTTCCGGCGACATGCTGTCTTTGGGCAGGCGTTCGATTATTTCGGCGGCGATTTTAATGCCGTTGATCAATTTGCCCTTGGCGTAGCCCGGGTGAACGTTAACGCCTTTGATGGTTATTTTGGCGGTGTCGGCGCAAAAGGTTTCATCTTCAATTTCGCCGGCCGATTCACCGTCGATGGTGTAAGCGTAATCTGCGCCAAACTTTTTAACGTCAAAATATTTGGTGCCGGTACCCACTTCTTCGTCAACCGTAAAAGCCACGCGAATCTTGCCGTGTTTGATGTCCGGGTTTTCGATCAAATATTGTAAGGCGCCCATGATTTCGGCAATGCCTGCCTTGTTGTCGGCGCCGAGCAAGGTGGTGCCGTCGGAAGTAATGATGTCCTGCCCGATGCATTCTTTTAAGGCCTTATCTGTTTCAGGCTTCAAAACCTGTTCCGGATCGCCGGGCAGAACAATGTCTCCGCCCTGATAATTCTCGTGAATAATCGGTTTTACGTTGGCGCCGCTCACCTCGGGAGAGGTATCCATGTGGGCAATTAAACCGATGGTTGGCACAGGGTAATCCACATTGGCCGGGAGAGTGGCAAACACGTAGCCGTGTTCATCCATTTCCACATCCTGCAAGCCCATCTCGGTCAATTCTTTAACCAGATAGCGGCCAAGCTCTTTTTGCTTTTCCGTGCTCGGGTAGGTCTCCGATTCTTCGCTCGACTGCGTATCAAATTTAACGTAGTTTAAAAAACGGTCTAAAAACAAACGACGTTCGATTGGTTTCATAGCGTTCACCTCGTCAGTTAATTAATGGTTTCTGTTAAAGAAAAAAATTTAATAAACAAAGTAACTTGTTCCAAACCAAAAAGTTCATTTTTAGCTCAGGCGCATTTTTTTAAGCTAAAATGCGCCCCAAAAGATTTAGCTTTTTTTCAATTTTCTGTGAAGTGTTTGTTAGAAAGCGTGGGTAGTTTGGTCTTGCAGTTAAGAACACAACTAAATTTTTAGGAGGATTTATGAGACATTTACTTCGTGCATCGCTGATGGTTTTAGCGCTGGCTTTGGTTTGGGCTTGCAATCAGGAACCGGCAGGAGTTACTTCGCAAACTTTAGAGCAGACCGGCAGTGTCGAGCCTGATCGTTCGGGACGTTTTACGCCGCCCGATTTAATCAACACTGAATTTGAGTTTGAGATTACCATCGAAAACTTGACCCCGGCCACCGGCGACGGCGCAAGTCAGCCATTTTCACCGCTGCTTTTAACCACGCATACGCCGCTTTTTCACCTGTTTCGCGTGGGTGATTACGCTTCAGAAGAACTGGCCCAGATAGCCCAGGATGCCGTAAGCGGCCCCATGGTGGAACAGTTAAATCAGTCTCCGCAGGTGTTTGACGTGGCGCAGGGCGACGGCGTCATTTTACCGGGCGGGAAAAGTACGGTGCGCATTAAAGCCAAGCCTGGCTTTCACAAATTGTCTGCGGTTACCATGTTGGTCAACACCAACGACGCCTTTGCCGGACTGGACGCCGTTCGTTTGCCCCGCTTTGGCACCGCAGTGTACTATCTAAAGGCCTACGACGCTGGTTCGGAAAAGAACACCGAGCTGGCCGCACACATTCCAGGGCCGTGCTGCGGTAATCCTTTTAAAGGAATCCCAACGCACGAACGAATCAAACCGCACAAAGGTATTAAAGGAATCGGAGACCTGGATCCGGCCGTTTACGGCTGGCAGCAGCCTGTGGCCAAATTGACCATTCGCATGGTTCAATAGTTTAGCCTGAAGCGAATGGTTTGCCGCTGGCAAATCGTTCGCTTTTTTTACTTATGGGAATAAAATTTTTGCACAAAGCATTTACCATTAAAAAAAACGAAGGTGCAACCATGGGCGAAACCAATAAGATTCTAATCATTGAAGACGATCCCAAAATTGTCAATTTACTGGAAATTCACCTGAGCGATCTGGGCTTTATGGTAGAGACGGCTATTGACGGACAGAGCGGTCTGGAAAAGGCGCTGGAGAACTCTTACAAAATGATCGTACTTGATTTGATGTTGCCTGAATTAGATGGTATTGAAGTGTGTCGTCGAATCCGTCAGGAGAACCGATTTACGCCCATTTTAATGTTAACGGCCAGGTCGGAAGAATTTGATAAGGTGCTTGGACTGGAAATTGGCGCAGATGATTACATTACCAAACCTTTTAGTGTTCGGGAATTTATTGCCCGCGTAAAAGTGATTTTAAGACGCATTGAGGTGGAAAAAGAAAAGAACTCAGACGATAAGAATCAGACCTTAATTGAACTGGGCAACCTGCTGATAGATACCGAGCAGCACAAAGTGATTTTAGATGGACGTCCCCTTGAGTTGACCGCCAAAGAATTTGACCTGCTGGTACTGTTTGCTCGCCATCCTGGCAAAATTTACAACCGTGAAACCCTGCTGGAGTTGGTGTGGGGGTATCATTACGAGGGCTACGAACACACCGTTAATTCGCACATCAATCGATTACGCAACAAAATCGAAAGCGACCCTACCAAACCCAAATTCATTAAAACCCTGTGGGGGGTGGGCTACCGCTTCGAAATTCCTGAGGAAATAACTTCATGAAATCATTTTTCAATTCGTTTTACGTTCGGCTTTCGGCCGTATTTTTGATTTTGCTGGTCATTCTGGGTGGGCTACAAATTGGTTTTACATTGCAAACATGGAATAAATATCATAAAGAAGCCGATCAGCGTTTAAATTTGAATTTAGCCTCCGACATGGCGCGAGAGCTGGAACCGCTGCTAAAAGATAGTAGCGATATTGCCAATATTGGGCACACCATTCATTACATGATGGTGCTCAATCCTAAAATTGAAATTTACCTGCTGGATGAACAGGGAAAAATTTTAGCCTTTTTTGCCGATCCGCAAAAAAAAGTAAAAGCCCGTTACGTTTCGCTGGAACCTATTCAACAATTTTTGGCAGGTTCGTACCACAGCCCGATTTTAGGTGAGGACCCACGTCATCCAGGTGTGATGAAGCCCTTTTCAGCAGCCCCTCTCAAAATCGGGAAAAATATAAACGGCTTTCTGTACATCATTCTGGGGGGGGAACTGTACGATTCGGCCATTAACACCATTCGCGAAAGCTATTTGACGCAAACCATCATTAAAGGGCTGGTGGTCACCTTGGTTTTTACCGCTTTTATTGGTTTGCTTTTATTTTTCTTTTTAACCAAGCGCCTGCACCAGATGAATGAAGTGGTTAAAAGTTTTGAAAACGGCCAGTTAGATCAACGCATTAAAACCAGCGCCAGGGATGAATTGGGTCAGTTAGCCCATTCTTTTAACCGCATGGCTGAAAAGATTGTGGCCAATATTGAAGAACTGAAAAATACCGATCGCCTGCGACGTGAATTGATTGCCAATATTTCGCACGATTTACGAACGCCGCTGGCTTCCATTCGCGGCTACCTGGAAACCATTCAAATGAAAAGCGAACACCTGACCAACGAAGAATACGAAGAATACTTGCGAATTATTTCGGAAACCGCCGAAGGCATGCAGGGACTGGTCGAGCAGTTGTTTGAACTTTCTAAATTAGAGGCCAGGCAAATTAAACCGCATTTTGAGCCATTCTCCATTAAAGACCTGATTTACGACGTGGCGATGAAATTCCAACACGTGGCCGAAAAGAAACGCATGGCTATTAAAATTTCCGCGCCAGATGGTTTGCCGCAGGTTTATGCGGATCTTAGGCTCATGGAACGAGCTCTGACCAATTTGGTGGAAAACGCAGTGAACTACACTCCGCCTGGCGGCGCCGTGATCATTTGCGCTTCCAGGCAAAACGAACAGGTATTAATTGAAATTATGGACACTGGCCGGGGTATTGCCCCTGAAGACCTGCCCCTGGTGTTTGAACGCTTTTTCCGTGGTCGAAAAGTGCATGGTGAAAATGCCAATGGTTCAGGCCTGGGCCTGGCTATTACCAAAAAGATTATTGAGCTGCATCAAAGTAACATTACTGTGGAGAGCAAACTCAACGAGGGAAGTAAATTTTATTTTGGTTTACAAGTATGGCAGGGAAGTTAGAGGCAGATTATTCTAATTTTAACAAAGGGAAACTCAGCTCAAAAATGGTGCCTCTAGGTTGGTTGTCTCTAACTTGAATGCTCCCATCTATCTGTTTAACCACGCTTTGCACCAGGCTCAGCCCCAACCCGAACCCTTTTTGATGGTTAGCTTTATCGCTTCGATAAAAGCGTTCAAAAATACGCTCTTTCTCTTCGTCCGGGATGCCAATGCCTTGATCAATAACCTGAATCTTTAAGATCGAGCCCACTTTAAAAATTTTTACGATAACCTCGCTGTTCTCATCGGAGTATTTTAAAGCGTTGTCAATCAGGTTTTGTAAGGCCATTAAGAAATATTCTGGATTCCCTTTGAGAAAAAAATTGCCCCTTTGAATTTTGAAGGTTACGCGTTGCGTGTAATGATTTTTTATGAATTGAATGACTTTTTTAAGAGAGATGATGGATAAAGGTACGGATTGGATGTTGTCATTGCGAGAAATAATTAACAGCGTATTAATGATGCGGATCATCCGATCGGTTTGTTGGATTAACACGTTAAAGCTGTTGACACAGTCGGGATTGGTGTGTTCACGGCGCGTCAGAAGTTCCAATTCGGTTTTCATAACCGTAAGCGGCGACAACAACTGATGGGCGGCGTTGTCTGTAAACTGAGCGATTTGTTTAATCTGATTTTCCAGTCGATCAAATAAATGATTGAGCGTGTCGCGCAGTTGTCCTATCTCGTCAGAGGGATCGGCTTCATAATCAATGCGTTTTGAAAGATCAGTGGCCGAAATGTGTTTGGTAATCTGAATAATCTTACGGATGGGCGCCAGGTACTGGTGAGCGTTCATAAAGGAAATGCCCAATATAACCAACAAAACAAGAGGGAAGGTCAGGATATCAAAAAACAGAATGTCGGTAAAAACTTTCTTCCCTGCCGATTTGAGAGTAGAAAGCTGGATATATCCATATACTTTGTTGTCTTTTTTAATAGGCGCGTAACAGGTGCGTAAAGAGTAGTGCTCGACAGAATGATTGACAAAGGTTAACGTGTCAATATTTATAGGAAGATGTATCGGGATATCCGATAGATATTTGAGATTGGGGCTCTGAAAGAGGACGTGACCAGATTTATTCAGAATTCGCAAAAAGTATGGCTTTTCGGTTATCTCGCGCAAACCGCGTTCCTGCAACTCCTCTTTATTTTTAAAATAAATGGAGTCGTTTTCAACTCCCAGTGCAATATGAAAATGGTCGATTTCATGGATCAGTCCGTTGTCGATTTCCTTTTCCAGGTGACGGTTAAGCAGAAAAAGGAAAAAGACATTAAACACCACGTAAAAAATGAGCATGGTAAAAGTATTGAATAAAATAATTCGCCGACTACTGTGAGAAAAATATTTAATCATCGATGAAGGTGTATCCTTCTCCATAAACGGTCTTGATATGATGGCAATCGGTAATTTCTGCAAGTTTTTTTCTTAGATTCTTGATCGTCGCTTCAATGAAATTGGTCGTTGGTAAAAAGTTTAAATTCCAGATATCTCTGGCAATTTGATCGCGCGTGATGATGGAGTTTTTACGTTGTATAAAATAATAAAACAACTCGAACTCTTTTTCAGATAGTTTAGTCTTCCCTTTAGGCGAGTGGATTTCATGATTGACCACATTCAAAATGCAGCTGCCGAATTTCAAAACTTCTTTGCTGCTTTGAACGCGGCGTAAAACAGCGTTTATACGGGCGATTAGTTCTTTAAAAGCAAACGGCTTGGTAATGTAATCGTCGGCGCCCGCGTTTAACGCTTCCACCTTGTTGGAAATATCGTTCAGGGCTGTTAAGAGAATGATCGGTATTTTATTTTCCTGGGCGCGTAATGTTTTACAAACCTCGAAGCCGCTTGCTCTGGGCATTCTCCAATCTAATAAAAGAAGATCGATGGTCTTATTTTGTTCCAGAAAGTCCAGAACAGCCTGTCCATCGTACACCACCGAAGCGGTGTAGCCCTCCGCTTCAAAACTTCTACGCAACGAATGCGCCAGACTTTGCTCATCCTCTGCTATTAAAATGTGCATAGCGTCTTCTCGTTAATTTCATTTTATGTTCTATTATAAAAAAAATCATAACTAAATAAAAATTAAAAAAGTTTGGCCTGCCTTTCAATCAAAAAGGTTTTTCTGCCAGAAAATGACGGTCGTTGAACATCGGCTTGAAAAATTTTCTCTTTGTGGATTACCTTATACACAATAATAAGCGCCGAACAAAAACTACAAACGAGCCTTACAAAAAAAGCAAGCTACGGCGGCTCCTCATTTCTCATTGAAAAAATTGATCTCACCTTTTTTTTCCCCTATTTTGTGTTAAGGTTGTGTTGTCTGAAATCTCTTAAGTCGATTTCAGGCGATAGTTTTCTTTTTTTGTTTTATTTTCTAAAAAGGGAGAAATGATGACCGGCAAAAAAAAATCATCAAAAAAAAATGCAAAACGCAATGGTCAATTAAACAGTAAAACAAAACTTAACAGCCCGCCTGAGCCGCTAAAGAGCGGCAGCCAGACGCGCATCCCGCCAGAAGTCAGGCGGATTCTGGCAGAGGCCTCTGATACCGCCGATCTTATTGACCAACCTGAATTCGATGGTTTTTATCTTAATCCTATTGACATGATTTTAAAGGCCATGGAAGCTGACAAGGTGGTCCGAAAACGGGCAAAGAAAAAGAAACATATCGAAGATCGTGTTGCGGCAGAAATTCTCACGCTGATTGAATATTTAAGCGAGTCGTTTTTAACGGATCGATTCATTGATGATTTATTCATCCGCGTCTATGATCTCAATGAACGCGCAGAAATGGAAAACGACAGCGAATTGATTTGCAAAACCGATGCCATCCTGGAACTTTTAGAGTTAGATTCCATGGACTCCTATATCATACATTGCGGTTTGTATCAGAGCATTATTATGCGTAGTTATGACCTGGGCCGGCGAATTTTGGAAATGGTTGTCGAAAATGTTCAGAAAAACGGTGTAGCGTTAGACGACCCTGCTGATCTGGTAGAACATATAGCAATAAATGGAGACAAGTTATTGCGTCTGGAAGATGAATTCCCTGGGTTGACAGAATATTTAATCAACGAAATTCCTGAAAACCCGGACCTGGACTTCATGGTATCGTTGTTATTATCAGGGACGCTTTTTCTGGACATTTTTTTTGAAGAAGATCTGGAAGAGGGATATCGAATAGTAAAAAACATGCTCCAAAATAAGCTCGGATTGGCTATTGCGGACGGCGGTATTTTTGAGGCGCTATCCGAATTGAGCGAGGAACAAATGGACGACCTTTATATGGCTGTAGAAAAACATCTTGCTCCGCTGATCTCTGACGAACTGATAGAAGAGATGTATAACTCTTTTGAGTATCTTCTGGATAAAATTGATCCTGAAGATCGAACGAGTGAAGAGGTTTATGAAGCTCTGGAATATATTGTCGAGGAATTCGATTTTCTGTCGGAAGATGCCATTACTTTACTTATCGTATCTGCGTTTTTAGGAGAATTAGATATCTATATACAATCAAAGAATAATAATAATTTCCCGGATAATATACTTAAATTGTAAGGCGCTTCCATAAGTCCGAAAGGGAAAAATTGAATTCATTGCGCTCTCCTGCATTACGTGCCATGCTGCATCGAATTCAGACAGACTGTGAAGGGCAAGCCGCTTTCTATTTTATCCCCGGTCGGGAATGTGAACGTCAGGGATCAACTTTTTTTCAAGAAATAAGACCTTTTACGGCAGTGTAACGATTGGCCTGTTGAGCGACAATGAATGAGTTTACTCAAAGGTGATTGGTTATTTCGCCCCCCCTGGCAGGATTCAAAAATTTTTGTGCCGCCGGGGTGGTTGAATGGTTAATTAGTTGAATGGTTGAATGGTGGAATTGCAACTGTACACGCTCAACGTTCTCCTCACCAGGACTTTTATTCCGGGTGAGGGCAATGGAAACTATTTTTAATCTTTAACACTCTTTGCGCCTTTTGTGACTTCTCTATGTTCTCTGGGGGTGCTTAAATTCCTGCGGGAATGTTTTTGTGCTGCACTTCAATTAAAAATTATCACGCGGAGCGGGAGGCTGTGCCCGAATTATCACGCGGAGCGGGAGGCTGTGCCCGAATAGTAGAGTGCCGATTTGCTTAACTTTGGTCTCAGAATAATTTGTTTATTCTCTTTCTGCGATGATTGGCGTAATCCGCAATAAAATTACCCTGCGCGCGTTGCGGCTTCGCTGTCTTGGAGTGAATGCATGAATAAAATCCGATAACCGCTTTAAAACCAGCAGAATCCCTGCCCATTTTGTTTCCATTAAATATCACAAAAGTGTAACAAAAAGATAAATTTTTATTGAAATCTTCAATATTTATTCAGATTGAGGAATTTGTACGCCCTTGCTTCTGTTTTAATGCTCAGATGTTAAAAACAACTTTACCAAATATGAAGGAGATTCAATCATGAGCAAGACAACCAAAAAAGAGAGCCGATCCAGGAAGCTGATCAAATTAGCCTCGAGCGCCGTCCTGATGAGCGCAGTGGCCGGATTCAGCGCACAGGCTAATGCGGGCAATTATTCGGTAATGGGCTCCGGATCGGAAGTGCGCGAAGCATTAAGCACCATCAATTCTTTACAAAAACCGGCAGAATTAGGCTGCGGCGCAATGGACAGCAAAACCACAAAAGACACTAAGACCAGTGAAGGCAAATGCGGCGAAGGCAAATGTGGCGGCGAGATGAAAGACGCTAAAAACAAAGAAGCTAAGGCCGTGAAAGAATCTGCCGCTAAAAAGGTAGAATCAAAAACCAGCGAAGCCAAATGCGGAGAAGGCAAATGCGGCGGCGAGATGATGAAAACAAAAAGCAAAGACGTAAAAAAAGCCGATGAAAAAGCCAAAAAGGCCGATTCTAAAACCTCTGAAGCCAAATGCGGCGAAGGTAAATCGGATAAATAATTAATAAAAACTATTAATAAAAGTCGGGGCCTACCCGACTTTTATTAATTTTTGGGAGAAAAAGATGATTCAAGGCGCAGGACTGGGACTAAGAAGAGATATAACAGAAGAGCTGGTCAGTTTGCAAACCAATAAACCAGCCTTTCTGGAATTTGCCCCTGAAAACTGGATGGGCATGGGCGGATTCTGGAGAAAACAATTAGAAAAAGCGGCAGAAGAATATCCACTCGTGTGCCATGGACTGTCTCTTTCGCTGGGAAGCGATGAAGCGCTGGACTGGAATTTTCTGAAACAGTTAAAGCAGTTCTTCAATGAGTTTCCGGTTATCCACTATTCAGAACATTTGAGCTTTAGTAAATGTCAGAACGCGCATTTTTACGACTTGTTGCCCATCCCTTTTCGGGAAGATGCGGTTAAACATGTAGTCGAACGCATTAAGCAGGTGCAGGATTTTTTAGGCCGCAAAATTGCCATCGAAAATGTTAGCTACTACACCACCGCCGCGCCGGAAATGGATGAATCAACGTTCATTCGGTCGATTGTGGAAGAGGCCGACTGCCATCTTTTGCTGGACGTCAATAATGTGTACGTCAATGCATTCAATCACGGTTTTGATGCCAGGGAATTTATCCGCAGCCTGCCGCTGGAACGCGTGAGCAACATCCACATGGCCGGGCACGAAAAGGTAAGCCCGGATTTGATAATCGACACACATGGGCAGCCGATCATTGATCCTGTGTACGATTTGTTCGAATGGACCATTAAACACCTGCCGCCGGTGCCCGTTTTATTGGAGCGTGACTTTAATATTCCTGAAATTGAGGAATTACAGACGGAACTCGGGAACCTCTCGGCCATTATGGAAAAAGAATGGGAGAAAAAACATGTCGCTCTCCGCTGAAACCAGACAATTGATGGAAAAGATGTACGGCTATATTTTAAGTGGAAGCGAAGTTTCCATTCCGGGAACCGACGCGCAGCGCATGACGCATTATCGGCGTCTGGTGCGCAATATTTTTTCCGACACGCTGAGGCGCGCTTTTCCCATTACCGTTGAAATTTTAACTTCGGCCGAGTGGGATGCGCTCCTCGAAGCTTATATGCGCGAAGCCAGACCGCAAACGCCTTACATCTGGAAAATGCCTTATGAATTTTATGCGTTCGTTGTGGAAAAAGATTATGCCGGCGAATTTAAACGTCCCTATCTGGATGATCTTTTATTTTTTGAATGGATCGAAATCGATGTGTTTACCATGCCCGATCAGCCGCTTCCTGAATTCCGTTCGGAAGGCGACTTTTTAAAGGAAAAGATTGCGCTCAATCCTGATCATAAGATCATTGAACTGGAGTATCCGGTACACAAGATGGCGGCCGATGAAACGCCACCGTTTCGGGGACAATATTTTGTGCTTGTATTTCGTGAACTGGATTCGGGCCAGGTTAAGTTTGTAGAAATCTCTCCGCTTCTGGCTCTTGTCTGGCAACATCTGCAGGAAAAAAGACAGACTGGTCAGGAAGCCATTGAAAGCGTAGTCGAATTGTTAGGCGAAACAACTTACGAACAATTAACGCCCGTGATTTTACCGTTTTTCAACGATATGTTGTTACAGGGCGCCGTTCTCGGTTTTAGCGCCTGAGCACCGTTTTTCAGAAAGGAATACAGAAATGAAAGAATTCTATCTTAAATACAAAAATTTTATTCAAAATTTGACGGATTTGCCGCCTCTTTTTTTCAGGCTTATTTTGAGTTACGGTTTTTTTGAACCAGCTCTAAAAAAGTTGAATAACATCGATTCCATAGCTCAATGGTTTGCCAGCATGAATTATCCATTCCCCACGTTAAACGCCTATCTTGCCGGCATTACGGAATTTTCGGGCTCCATTCTTTTGCTTTTAGGTCTGGGCACGCGTTTAATTTCTTTACCGTTGATGTTTGTGATGCTGGTGGCCATTTTTACCGTGCATCTGGGCAATGGATTTGCAGCCGGAAACAATGGTTTTGAAATCCCTCTTTATTATCTGTTAATGCTGTTTAGCCTGACGGTCAGCGGCGCCGGTAAATTCAGCCTGGACCATGTGTTGGGTAAAAAAATCGGCGCGAAATAATAAAGGTTTCTGCGAGAAACAGATACCAGACCACACTCTTTAACGAAAGTATTTTTCCCGGTCATAATTTATGGCCATAGCTCCGGGGCGACCGCCGGGGCTTTTTTTGTCAGTACTTTGAGACCATACATAGAGATTTCATCACTTCAAAGAATATTTCATCTCGTTTTAGGGCGTAAGCAGGCCAGGCGTCGTGAGTCAATTTGAAATAGTTCAAAAGCATGCTAAAAAATTTTGAATTTTTTTAGTGATTATTTAATTTCTTCTATTGGGTATTTAAATAAGAGGAACGATGCCAAAATATAAAATTGCAGCGATTATTATTTCTCAGAATCTGGAAAGGGCGGTTGAAGAACCGCATACGATTTTACTGCCAGAAGAGCTGGATCATTTTAATCTGTTGATTTCCAGGTTTGAGGAAATTGGCTGTGATCCTATTATTGTGATCGCCGGTCAGGATCCTTATTATATCTGTAAAAAGGAAGGGGAAGATTCCTTTACGTGCTACAATAATCCCGATCCTGAACAGGAAGAAATGGGCGCCTTGCGCTCTGCTGTAGAGCAACTGCCCAATGAAGTGTTTGGCTTTATCCTGGCTTTTTGGGAGGATCAGAAAATAAAGCCAGAAACTCTGCGCTCCATTTACGCCATGGCCCAACATTTTCCTGAAAATATTGTTATCCCCAGGTTTCATGGGCGTTATGGCCGCCCTATTTACATTAGCCGGAGATTCTTTGAACATTTAGAGCAAACCATAACCTATACCCTGCCGTTCACATTAGTCGAAAATTACCTGTCCGAGGTTAAGTTCCTGCCTGTTAACGACGAAACCGTTCTGGATGTTGAAGACTACTACGATCTTGATGAAAACCTTAATTAAAACTGCGTGGAACCATAGGCGCTGGATTACGCGGAGGCGGGGTGAGAATCGGAATAACAGTCACCCCTTCAATCCCTCTCTCCCTGAATAAAAGTCTCGGCGAAGAGGACGATCTGGCGGGGAGAATTTTTATCGACGGTGTAGGTGGATCTGCGCCGCCCAATTCCTATTCAACCATTCAACCATTCAACCATTCAACTAAACGACTTTTATACTCTTCCCCTGGCCAGCAGCGGCAGGAATTGCCTGAAGTAGCCCCCCTCACCTTCTTTTTCGCAGGCAATTTTTTTTGAAATTTTCCGCCCATTTTTGCTTAAAATTTTTATTTTAAAATTACCATTAATTTTTGTATAATTCGGGCAACCGATAAAGATAAAAAAACGGGGATTAATATGCCGAAAAAAATTCATCTTGAACCATCGCGTACGCTGATGGAGTTTCGTTTATTACCCGGCCTTACTACCGAACAAACCCTCATTCACAATATCTCATTAAGAACGCCCATGGCCTATCAGGAAGAAGAAGATTCCAAGTACTATCTGAACATACCGATTGTTGCGGCGGCCATGCAGTCGGTTTCCGGCGTTAAAATGGCCATCGAGCTGGCTAAATTAGGCGGCACGGCCTTCATTTATTGCTCGCAACCCATCGAAAGTCAGGCCGAAATGATCCGCCAGATCAAGCGTTACAAGGCCGGCTTTGTGCCCCCGGAAACCGTTTCGCCAGACATGCTGATTCGCGATTTGTACGAATTGACGCGTCAACGAGGCTACAACACCTTTCCGGTGGTGGATGAGCAAAAGCATCTGTTAGGTATCATCACCAAAAATGACTACGACGTTAAGCCACATGGCGATTTAACGGTTAAAGAACGCATGATTCCGCGCAAAGAACTGACCGTTGGCGTGAATATCGACAATATCAAGCAGGCCAATACTCTTTTGCGCGAAACGCACCAGTCGGTTTTGCCCATCGTGGACGAACAGGATCGATTGTTGTTTTTAGTCTTCCGCAAAGATATCCGCAATCATCTGGACAATCCCCATGAAATTCTCGATGAGCACAAACGCTACTTTGCCAGCGCGGCCATCAACACGCACGACTACATGGAGCGCGTTCCCGCTCTGGTGGAGGCAGGCGTGGATTTTTTAGCCATCGATTCCTCCGACGGCCATTCGGTGTTTCAGCAAAAAACGCTGGAATGGGTGCGCGAACATTACCCTCACATTCCGGTCATGGGCGGCAACATCATTACTGAGGATGGATTCGATTTTTTGGTTGAACACGGCGCACGCGCTGTGAAGGTTGGTATGGGCAGCGGTTCCATTTGCATCACGCAGGAACAAAAAGGCACCGGGCGCGGCCTGGCCACGGCCATCATTAAAGTGGCCGAGGCGCGCGATCGCTATTTTAAAAAAAGCGGCAGGTACATTCCCATTGTGGCCGACGGCGGTATTGTTAACTCCAAGGACATCGTCATTGCCCTAGCGCTGGGCGCCGATTATGTGATGATGGGGCGGTACTTTGCGCGCATGGACGAATCGCCCACCGAAAAAGTAACCATTCACAACCGCGTGATGAAGCCGTACTGGGGCGAAGGGTCGGCCCGCGCCCGCGAATGGAAGGAAGCGCGCTACCATCAGTTGATCTTTGTGGAAGGCGTGGAGGGATTTGTCCAGTACGCCGGCAAACTGCGCGACAACCTGCCAGAAACCCTGGCTAAAATTAAAGCGGCCATGTCGTCGGTGGGGGCGGCGAACATTCGGGAGTTGCACGAAAAAGCCGAACTGGAGGTGGTTTCAGCTCTGTCTATTCGCGAGGGCAAAGCGCACGACATCTACCTGCCGGGAAGCGAAAATGACTACACAGCAATAGATTGGGGCAATTAATGGCAAATTACATTATTCTGGGCGCCCAGTGGGGCGACGAGGGAAAAGGAAAAATCGTTGATTTGTTGGCCAGCCATGCCGACCTGGTGGTGCGCTTTCAGGGCGGCGCCAATGCCGGACACACCGTTATTGTGGGCGACAAAAAGTTTGTATTGCACCTCATCCCCGGCGGTATCGTTTCGGGCAAAGCCATGAATGTCATCGGCAATGGCTGCGTGGTCGATCCCATTACTTTTAAACAGGAAATCGAGTACTTAAAAAAGCAGGGTATTGACGTAACGCCGGATAAATTAATGATCTCCTTTCAGGCCCATGTGGTAACCCCGGTGCACAAGTACCTGGATCGCGTATTAAATAAAAAGATTGGCACCACCGGTCGAGGCATTGGCCCGGCTTACACCGATAAAATTCAACGCACAGGCGTTCGGCTGGAAGCCATTGTCAACGGCACGTTTTTAGAACATTTTAAACAGCAGGCTAAGCTTTACGAACAATACGCTCAAAATTTGTACAAAGAACCATTTTTAAACATTGAGCAGGCCGTGGAGGAATTGAAAGAAGCCGAAACCTACATTCGTCCTTTCATTGGCGATACGGTGGAATTAATTCACACTTATCTTGAAAAACAGGCTAACATTTTGTACGAAGGCGCGCAGGGCGCCATGCTGGATGTGGATCACGGTACCTATCCGTTTGTGACGTCTTCTTCCACCACCATTGGCGGCGCCTTTACAGGCGGCGGCGTTTTTCTGGAATTTGACAAACGCATTGGATTGGTAAAGGCTTACACCACGCGCGTAGGCGAGGGTCCGTTTCCCACCGAACTGAACGATGAAACCGGCGAGAAATTGCGGAAAAAAGGACACGAATTCGGCGCGACCACCGGACGCCCGCGTCGCTGCGGCTGGCTGGATTTAAAACTGGTCAAACGAGCGCAAATCATCAACGGCTTTAATTACATTACGCTCAGCAAGTTGAGCTGTCTTTCCGGCTTTGAAACGATTAAGATCGCGGTGGATTACGATTCGGCCGGCCAACCTGTGTACCGTTCGTTTCCGGGCTGGGAGCAAGAGATCGAAGGCGTGACCGAATGGCAGGATTTACCGCAAAACGCGCGGGAATATGTGCGCTTTATTGAAGATTACCTGCAAACGCCGATCGGGCTGGTTTCTACCGGGCCCGATCGCAACCATGTGATTTACAGGCAGCCTCTGTGGTAGCGCTTTGCAGCAGGGCGCGAAAAGCGAAAGTAAAATGGGGAAGGGAATGAATAAAAGCAAACAATCCGGTCTGGATATCGATCTGGGCAACCGCTGTTCTAAGATCGCCTTTGAATGGGCTAAAAAAACCTTTGATTTCAGATCGGCCGGCAGCGGAAATCCTTTGCCCGGTCTGGACGGCGCTTTTTCCAATGTGATGGACCTGGGCGGGGTGAAAATCGGCATGGCTTCCGACGGCGTGGGCACCAAAATCGAGCTGGCCGAACGAACAAAAATTTACCACACCATTGCCTTTGATCTGGTGGCCATGGTCGTGGACGATCTGGCGGCCAACGGGCTGGAGCCGGTTAATCTTTCCAACATTCTGGATGTGGATGCGCTGGATGCCGCGGTGATCGACCGTTTGATGGAAGGGTTGTACCAGGCGGCTAAAGTGGCCCGCGTAACCGTTACGGGGGGCGAAATTGCCGAATTGGGTTCGCGCATTTCCGGCTATGGCGACGGTATGCACTTTAACTGGGCGGCTACCGGCCTGGCTATTTTACCCACTGGTCGGGAGGTGATCGACGGGAGCAAAGTGCAGGTCGGCGATCGGATTATCGCTCTTAAGAGTCAGGGCTTCCGTTCCAATGGTTTTTCTCTGTTGCGGCGCATAATGAACGAGCAGTTCGGCGATGCCTGGCACCAGGCGGCTTACGGAGAGGGTAAAACCTGGGGACAGGCGCTGCTGACTCCTTCGCGCATTTACACACCGCTGATTGTGGATTTAATCAAGGCGGATTTTGAAATCCACGGCATCGCTCACATTACCGGCGGAGGAATCGGCGATAATCTGCAGCGCGTCCTTAAAATCAACGGCTTTGGCGCCGTGTTAGACCGTCTTTTTGAACCGCCGCATTTTATGCGCAAGGTTCAAGAACTGGGACAGGTTAGCGAAGCGCAGGCCTACCGTTTGTGGAATATGGGCAACGGCATGTTGCTGGTGGTAAAAGCCGAGCAGGCCGAGGCCGTGGTTCAATTTGCCGCAAAACAACAATATCAGGCGCAAATTGCCGGAACGGTGCAGAAAGAATCCGCCATTGAACTGAAAAGCCGGGGAATGGAGCCGCAGACGTTGATTTATCATTTAAAAGAAAAAGATTCATAAACGCGCCCAATGCACTGTTTTTTCCCGGAAGCCGTGGAAGCGGCAGGAGTAAAGATAATCATTAAAATGCGTGCAATGGGAAATTTTTTAAATAAACAGTTTTAATAAAAAATTAATGTTAAGGGCTACTCATGCAAACGGCAAAACATGTTCAGATCGTGCTTAAAGATTCCATGAGAGATGTCGCCGGTCTGCATGTGCAAAGCGACGCCAAGAAGTTTTTGCACATCGACACGGGCAAAGTAAAGACCGGAAAAATCTATTCTATTGTGCACCCCATGCCTGACGATATCCTGCTGGCCTTTGCCAGAAATTCTCTTTGCGACTGCATTATTCATGATCTTTACATCGACCGCCTGTTTACTTCCGAACGTTTTCCTGCTTACATTCTAATTTCTAAATTGCCGGGCGTTACCGACGACGAAGGCGTTTCGGCCCAAAAGGCGATGTGCGATTTTTTAAACATCCCTTTCGATTACGGCGCGCATGTCATATTTACGCACGAAATTTACTATTTTGAAAATCCGTTAAACGATGAACGATTAAAAACCATTGCCGAAGAATTACTGGGCAATCCGCTGGTGAATCGTTTTGAATACGGGAAATTTAGCGGCCAGGTGACCTACATTCCCGAAGTGCATCTGGAAAGCCAGCCGCAGGTGCAGACGATCGACATCTTTGTCTCCGATGAAGAGCTGCAAAAGATTTCCAGAGAACGCTTGCTGGCGCTGGATTTACACGAAATGCAGGCCATTCAGGCCTATTACCAGAATCAACTGGTGCAGGCGGCGCGCGAAAAACACGGCATATCGCAGCTGCCTACGGATTGTGAAATTGAAGTCATTGCCCAAACCTGGTCCGAGCATTGCAAACACAAGGAATTCAACGCCACCATTACGTACAAAGACCTGGACAATGGCGCGCAAAAGACCATTCACTCGCTGTTCAAAACTTACATCAGACGTTCGACGGAGATCATCCGCGAGCGCTACGAAAAAGCGGGCCACAACTGGTTGCTCAAGATTTTTTCCGACAACGCCGGGGTGGTTCGCGTGGACGATCAACGCGTGTTTGTGTGGAAGGTGGAAACGCACAACTCGCCGTCGGCGCTGGACCCCTACGGCGGCGCGTTAACCGGTATTGTGGGCGTCAATCGCGACCCGATGGGCACAGGCGTGGGCGGCGCCAGCTTACTTTTTAATACGGATGTTCTCTGTTTTGGCCCGCCGGATTATCAGGGCAAACTGCTGCCCGGGCAGTTGCATCCCCGGCGCATCATGACCGGCGTGGTTAAGGGGATTGAAGACGGCGGAAACAAATCGGGAATTCCCACGGTCAACGGTTCGGTGGTGTTTGACGAACGGTATCGCGGCAAACCGCTGGTCTTTTGCGGCACGGGCGGCGTAATGCCGGCTTACGTGGATGGCAAGCCTTCCTGGGAAAAGCGCATCGATCCCGGCGATCGCATCATCATGGCCGGCGGGCGTGTGGGCAAAGACGGCATCCACGGCGCTACCTTCTCTTCACAGGAAATTGACGAGCATTCGCCGCGTTCCGCCGTGCAGATCGGCTCGCCCATTACGCAGAAGAATCTGGCCGATTTCATGCAGGTGGCGGTGGCCCGCGGCCTGATTAAATCTTCAACAGACAACGGGGCCGGTGGGCTGTCCTCTTCCATTGGCGAGCTGGCCACCATTCCTAAAGGCGCTTTTGTGCAGCTGGCCAATATCCCGCTAAAATATGCCGGCCTGCAGCCCTGGGAAATCTTTGTCTCCGAATCGCAGGAACGCATGACCCTGGTGGTGGAGCCGCAAAAGGTGGAAACGCTGTTTGCCCTGGCCGAAGATTTTGAAGTGGAGCTTTCCGACATCGGCTACTTTACCGATTCAGGCTTTCTGGATGTGCGCTACGGCGAGCAAAAAGTGGCCTATCTGGATTTAATCTTTTTGCACGATGGCGTGCCCACCAAACGCATGGAGGCCGAGTGGAAAAAACCGAAGTTGAGCGAGCCGATCATCAAAGAATCGCTGGACTACAATGACGTTTTATTAAAATTGCTGGGCAGTCTGAACATCTGTTCGCGCGAAACCATCATCCGGCGTTACGATCACGAGGTAAAAGGAAAGAGTATTGTAAAACCGTTAATGGGCCAAAACGGTTACGCCCCGCAGGATGCGGCGGTGCTGCGCCTCGATTTCGATTCTTACGTGGGTATTGCCATTTCTAACGGGATTTTACCGCGTTACGGCGACATCGATCCCTACCAGATGGCGGCCGGTTCGTTTGACGAGGCTGTGCGCGGCATTATTGCCGTGGGCGGTCGCCTGCCCGATCCGCAAACCGATCCCGACATCTTCTGGTCGGTCAACGACAACTTTTGCGTGCCCGATTCGCTTTACCATCCGCAGAACAATCCGGACGGTAAATTGAAACTGGCCAAACTGGTGCAGATGAATGAAGCGCTGTTCGACATGGCCACCTTTTTTAATATCCCCATGACTTCCGGAAAAGACAGCATGAAAAACGATTTCATTAAAGAAGGGGTAAAAATTTCGGTGCCGCCTACCATTCTGTTTTCAATGGTGGCTAAAATTCCCGATGTGCGTAAAACCATCACTACCGATTTTAAACACGAGGGCGATTTAATTTACCAGGTGGGGCACACCTACGATGAGCTGGGCGCTTCGGAGTTTTACCATCTGTTCGGCGAGCTGGGCGCCAATGTTCCGCGCGTGCGCAAGGAACAAGCCCTGCGTATTTACCGCAAGATGATGGAGGCGATTGAACAACAACTGTTAAGTTCGGCGCACGATTGTTCCGACGGCGGGCTGGCAGTTGCCCTGGCCGAGTGCGCGTTTGGCGGAAACCTGGGCGCGCTGGTCGAATTGCCGGATTTCGATCTTTCGCTGAACGCCCTGCTGTTTGCCGAATCGCATTCGCGTTTTGTGGTGAGCGTTGCGCCGCAAAATCAGCCGGCCTTTGAGAAAATCATGGGCGACGACGCCTTTTTAATCGGTCAGGTAAGCGGCCGGCAAAAACTGGAAATTGACCATCAAAATAAAACCGTTCTGGCGCTAGATGTTCAGGCCATGCTCGATGCCTGGCGCAGCGGACTGGTCTTTTAAAAAAAGAAGCATCGACAAAGTTAAACTTGTAAGAAATTACGAAATCTTTGAAATACAAAATTCCCCCGATCCCTTTCTCTTTGCGAAAGAGAGGAGGGCATCAACCAAAAATACAACGGTTGACTCTGGCAAACGGGGAAAATGAACACAAAAAATCTTTGAGATTGTTTAATCTTCAAAGATAGCATTAAAATTGTTAATTGTTAATTAATCCGAGGACTTATGCGCGTCCATTTTTTACAGCATGTGCCGTTTGAAACGCCGGGCATTTTGACCGAAGCGCTAAAAGATAGGGCAGATATTTCGTTTACCCGTTTTTTCAACGACGAAGCGTTGCCCCGAACATCCGACCTGGACTTGCTGGTGATCATGGGCGGGCCAATGAGCGTACACGACGAATCGGTGTTTAGCTGGTTAAAAGATGAAAAACGTTTTGTTGAAAACGTGATCAAGCAGGGGAAATCGGTACTGGGAATTTGTCTGGGCGCACAGCTAATTGCCGAAGTGCTTGGCGCGCGCGTCTTTAAAGGTGCGCATCGTGAAATTGGCTGGTTCGACATTACTCGTGCGCCGGAGGTTGCCTCCAGCTCTTTTGCCCATTTTTGGCCGGAGACCATTACCGCCTTTCACTGGCACGGCGAAATGTTTGAAATTCCATTGGGAGCGCAGCGGATTGCCTATTCGCAGGCCTGTGAAAACCAGGGCTTTATCTTTGAAGAGCGCGTGGTTGCTCTGCAATTCCATCTGGAAGTGACGCCACAGCTCATCGCAGGCCTGTTAGCGCACGGCGCAAATGAAATGGAAGCAGGAGCGTACGTGCAAAGCGCGCAGGAAATCCGGCAAAAGATGGCGCTCTGTCGACCGGCCAATGCATTGATGCGGCGAGTCGTAGAGGAAATGGCAGAAAATGCGTTAAGCGTGTAAGTGTTGAATTACAAATTACGAATTACGAATGAAAGGGGATGGTTGGTGTTGCAGAAACCATTCAACTCTTAAATCTGAATTGTTTTGTAAGATCGAAAAAAATTTTAGCTTGCTGTTTAATACAGGAGATTATAAATAATGAGCAAGATGCGTGTCCTGGTGGTTACCGGGTTTGGAATTAATTGCGAGGTGGAAATGGCCGCGGCTTACCGGCTGGCCGGCGCCGAGGCGGATATTGTCCATCTGAACGAGGTGTTCAAGGAGCGCGTTTCGATTCATGATTATCAGGTGCTCAATTTTCCGGGGGGTTTTTCTTTCGGGGACGATCTGGGCTCCGCAAAGGTGTTGAGCAATAAATTCAAGTTTAAAAAAATGGCCTCGGGGCGTCATTTTATTGACGATCTGGCGCGTTTTTTACAGGATGGCAAATTCATTATTGGCGTTTGCAACGGTTTTCAGGCTCTGGTAAAAATGGGTTTGCTACCCAACATTGGCGGCAATTTTGAGCAGGAAGTTACGCTTACGCACAACGATTCCGGAAAATTTGAGGATCGCTGGGTAACCTGCGGCGTCCATCCCCAAAACCGCACCCCGTTTTTAAAAGGCATCGAAAAAATCGATCTGCCGGTGCGTCACGGAGAGGGCAAGTTAATCATTCGTGATGCGCAAATCGAACGGGCCATTTTGGAGCAAAATCTGAATTGCTTAACTTATCTGGGACCGGACGGGCAACCCACGGCCGACTATCCTTACAATCCCAATGGTTCAGAATTGAATTGCGCCGGGCTTACCGATCCCAGCGGTCGGGTGTTTGGATTGATGCCGCATCCCGAAGCCTATTTGTCGATTTACAACCATCCCGCCTGGCCCCGCAAAAAGGAACAAAACGGCGGCAGCGAGCAGGGAGAAGGTTTGCAGCTTTTTAAAAACATGGTGGATTATTTTAGTAACCACTAAGTGCACAGAGAAGCACAGAGCAACAATAAAAATAAAAAAATCTACGTTCTCGGTGACTTCTGTGGTAAAAAAGAACCAAAGAAAGGTGTGTCAATGAAACATTCTATAAAAATCAAACGGGCTTTGTTTAGCGTTTCCGATAAAAGCGGCGTGGAGGCGCTGGCCCGGGCTTTGCATCAGAACGGCTGTCAGATTATTTCCACCGGCGGCACCAAAAGCGTCCTGGAAAAGGCCGGCATTCCGGTTACGGAAATTTCCGAAGTTACCGGCAATCCGGAAGCCTTTGGCGGTCGCATGAAAACCATTTCCTTTCAAATCGAGTCGGCTTTGCTGTTTGACCGCGAAAAAGACGCCGACGAAGCCCGCCAGCTGGGCATCGAGCCCATTGACATGGTGGTTTGCAATTTGTATCCCTTTGAACGCGTCAAAAATCAGGGCGTGGATTTTGACACCCTGATTGAGAACATCGACATTGGCGGGCCGACCATGGTGCGCGCCGCGGCCAAAAATTTTAAATATGTGGCTGTTGTTACGGATCCGCAGGATTATCCCGATCTGGTTACGGAACTGCAGGACAACGACGGCGCTTTGAGTTACGAAACGCGTTTTCGACTGATGCGCAAGGCATTCAATTTAACCGCTGATTACGACGCCATGATCGCCACGGCCATGGACGAAACCGCCGGACATCTTTCGGTACGTCTGGCTTTTGATCGCGCTAAAACCCTGCGCTACGGCGAAAACGCCCATCAGCAGGCCTTCTTTTTACGCCAGCGGCACGCGCCGTATTCCTTACACGATCTGGAATTTTTACACGGTAAAGAGCTTTCGTACAACAATATCGTTGATCTTTACTCGGCCTTAGACGCGGTGAAGGATCTTTCTAAAACGGCCTGTGCCATCATCAAACACAACAATCCATGCGGCTTGTGCGAAGGAAACGATCAAAGACAGGTGTTTGAACTGGCCTGGGCCGGCGATCCGGTTTCGGCTTTTGGCTCGATCATTGCCTTCAATAAAAAAGTGGAACGTTCGACCGTCGAGTTTTTACATCTGGATGCGGAGAACAAAATGCAGCGTAAATTTGTGGAAGTGATCGCCGCGCCGGATTTTGCCCCCGAGGCCATTGAATATTTGAAGAAACACAAAAATCTGCGGCTGGTGCGCTTTGAACCCAAGCGCGTGACTCAGGAAAAAGAGTTCAAAATACTGGCTGGTTCGTTGTTGTTGCAAACGAGCGACAATACGTTACTAAAAGAGAAGGAAACGGTGACTCAACACGAAACCGAGGTGGACGACGACCTGCTCAATTTTGGTCTGCTGGCTGTGCGCCAGTTAAAATCCAATGCCATTGCCGTGGTGCGTAAAAAAGACAACTACCTGCAATTACTGGGCATGGGTTGCGGCCAGCCCAATCGCGTGAATTCCACGCGTCTGGCCCTGGAACGCAGCCGGGAAAATCTGAAAAATGAATTTACGGGCGAAGACGCGCAACGGGAGCGGTACATTAAAGAACAAATGGAAAAGGCCGTACTGGTTTCCGACGCCTTTTTCCCCTTTCCGGACAATGTGGAGATCGCCGCGTCTTACGGCATTAAAACCATTGTGCAGCCCGGCGGATCGATCCGCGATAAATCGGTTATTGAAAAATGTAATGAACTGGGCATTGCCATGGTCTTTACCGGTCTGCGGCATTTTAAACACTAATGAAATGTTGAATGTTGAGTTTTGAATTTTGAATTGATGAAATGAAAGAAAATTTGATTCAAAAACGCTCATTTGCTTTTTCGTTAAACATTATTAAACTTTACCAAAAGCTTCAAGCAAATAAAGAGTTTGTCATTTCAAAACAATTATTACGTTGTGGAACCAGTATTGGTGCAAATATCGTGGAAGCAACGGCTGCTCAAAGTAAGAAGGATTTTTTAAGTAAAATGTCCATTGCATCAAAGGAAGCAAGGGAAACAAAATACTGGTTGCGTCTTTTAAATGAAAGTGATCTGGTGAAAATATCTTTGGAATCTTATTTAACAGAAATTGATGAAATAATAAATATTTTAACAAAAATCGTCAAAACGACAGCAAGGAATTTGGAAACCAAGAAAAAGTGAATTTTTAATGCCCATGACTAAAATGGAGAACATTTTTCTAAAAAACAATTTAACATTCATCATTCAACATTCAAAATTTCGGAGAAAACAATGAGCGTTTTAACCAATCTCATTACCCCGCAATTAGAGAAGATCCATTCCGGTAAGGTGCGCGAGAGTTTTCGCGTCGATGCCGAGCATCGGTTGATTGTGGCCACCGACCGCATTTCGGCTTTTGACAGTGTGCTCAAAACAGCCATTCCGGGCAAGGGGGCGGTGCTCAATTCGCTGGCCGCTTTCTGGTTCGAAAAGACCCAGGACATTGTGCCCAATCACTTTGTCAAACTAATCGATCCTAACATTTCGCTGGTACGCGAGGCAAAACCGATTAAAGTCGAGATGATTGTGCGCGGTTATTTGACCGGTTCGGCCTGGCGCGGCTACCAGAAGGGGAAACGGCAGGTTTCCGGTGTGCCCATTCCTGATGGCATGAAAAAGAACCAGGCCTTTCCCCAGCCGATTGTAACGCCCACGACCAAGGAAGAGAGCGATCGGGAGATCTCCGCAGAAGACCTGGTAAAAGAAGGCTGGGTGGATGCGGCAACCTACCAGAAAATGGCAGAAATTAGTTTGAAATTGTTCAAACGCGGCTCCGAATTCCTGGCCGAACGGGGCATCATTCTGGTGGACACCAAATATGAATTTGGGCTGGTCGATGGCCAGTTGGTTTTAATCGATGAGATCCACACGCCGGATTCGTCGCGCTTCTGGTCTAAAGAAGATTACGAAAACCATCCAGAAAACGCCGAGCAGCTGGACAAGGAGTACGTGCGTTCGTACCTGTTGCAAAACAAAAAAGACGGTCGGTATCCTGCGGAGCTGCCGCCCGAGGTCGTTGCCGAAACCACACGTCGCTATCGCGAAATCTTCCGCATGATTACCGGCAGCGAATTGCCCGACACCGAAGAAGATGTGCGGCAGCGGGTGTACAAAAATCTGCTTAAGGCCGGTTTGATCAAACCCGGATTTGTGGCCTTTGTGATGGGTTCGCCTTCGGATGAGGCGCACGCCCGTAAAATGCAAAAAGAGGTTGAAAAGTACGGCGTTTTTAGCGAACTGCGCGTGGTGTCGGCGCACAAGAACGGCGAACGCATTCCGCAGGTAGTGGAAGATTACAACCTTTCTGTAGAGCCAGGCGTTGTGGTGGCCATTGCCGGACGTTCCAACGGCCTGGGCGGCGCGTTGGCAGCTAATTTAACCATCCCGGTGATCAACTGTCCGCCTTTTTCCGACAAGACCGACCTGATGGTGAATGTCAACTCTTCGCTGATGATGCCGTCCAATACGCCGGCGGCCACGGTAATCGATCCCAAAAATGCGGCGCAGTTTGCCGTACGCTGCTTAAATTTACCGGCGCTGCGCGAGCAAATCATGAACGAAATTCAGCAAATGAAAAAGGACTTAATCGATGCCGATAGAAAACTCAGAGGACGCTAAACGGGCTTTTGCCATTTCGCCGCTGGACGGACGTTACGCCGGCCGCCTGCAGCATCTGAGCGCCTATTTTTCGGAATTTGCCCTGATGCGCGCCCGCGTGCAAATTGAATTGCATTTTTTAAAAGCGCTGGACTCCACCGGTCTCTTTCCCGGATTGAATCAGGCCGAACGGCAGAAAATCGAATTTTATTTAAGCCATTTTTCCAAAGATGATTACCGGCGTATTAAGGAGATCGAGCAGAAGTTAAACCACGATGTGAAATCCTGCGAGGTCTTTTTGCGCCAGAGTCTGGAGTTGCGTAATCCGAACATGATTCACTTCGGATTAACTTCGGAAGATGTGAACAATCTGGCCTATTCGCTGCTGTTCCGCGAATATTTGCACAACGAACAATTGCCCCTTCTGGAAAAACTACTTCGGCAGTTGTTAGAATTTGTCAAGAAATGGAAGGATGTGCCCTTTCCGGCGCGCACGCATGGCCAGATGGCCTCGCCCACCACGGCCGGAAAAGAACTGGCGGTGTACCTCAATCGCCTGTTCCGCGTGTACAAAGATTTAAAAGGCTTTCGTTTTCCGGCCAAACTGAACGGCGCCACAGGCAACTTTTCGGCTTTTAAGGCCGCTTTTACCGACTACGACTGGCTGACATTTTCGCGTAACTTTTTGCAAGAACTGGGGTTTGAGGCTAATCTGGTGACCACGCAGATCGAAGATCATGACGGCTGGGCGCGCTACTTAAATTTGACCAAACTGCTGGACAATATTGTGCTCGATCTGGATCGCGACATGTGGCTGTACCTGACCCTCGGCTATTTTTTGCTGGAAGCCGATCCGGGCGCAGTGGGTTCTTCCACCATGCCGCACAAGGTGAATCCCATTAACTTTGAAAATAGCGAGGGCAATTTGCAGGTGGCGCTGGCTTTGCTTAACGGCATTACGGATAAGCTGGGCAATTCGCGCCTGCAGCGCGATCTTTCGGATAGCACCGTAACGCGCAACATCGGGGTGGCGCTGGCTCATGGACATCTGGCCTTAATGGAAACCCTGCGCGGATTGAGCCGCTTGCAGGTGAATCGCGCCTACTGTTTGAGCGAACTGAAACGTCACCCGGAACTGCTGGCCGAACCAATCCAGACCATCTTGCGCCGTGAAGGAGTGGAAGACCCTTACAACCTGTTAAAAGAGATGACGCGCGGTCGTACGATTAGCGAGGATGATCTGCAAAAGTTCATCGAAGGACTTCCGGTACGTGAAGAGGTCAAACAGGAACTGCTGGCGCTTGATGTTACCACTTATGTTGGCGATGCGCCGCGCATTTGTCAGCTGGTGATCGAGGAGGCGGAGAAGGCGCTTTAAGCGCATGTTGATCTAGTAAATGGAAGATTTTGAGCGAGAAATTGACGGGGTGATTTTGGAAGGATTGGGGTAAGGAACTCTCGCCCATCCTCCTCTATTCGTTGAAGAGAGAGGGATCAGGGGCGGGAATCTGAATTTTGCAAATGCGCAGAATTTAATTAAATTGCGGCTTTGAACTTCTACTTGTCAGAGTCGCGGTTTCCTGTTAATGACTAAAAAACTTCTTGAACAAGAGGACGTACCATGAAAATTGCAATAATCGGTTCTGGCGGTCGGGAACATGCCCTGGCCTGGAAATTAGCCCAAAGTGTGGGACAGAAAAATATCTTTTGTTTGCCCGGTAACGGCGGTACCTGGAACAATGTGTCCATTGCACCCAACGATTTTCAAGCCATTGAAACTTTTTGTCTTGATGAAGGCATTGAATTAATTGTCGTCGGGCCCGAAGACCCGCTGGCCAACGGCGTGGTCGATTTCTTTAAAAATAAAAAGGTGCGCGTCTTTGGGCCGGATCAGCGCGCCGCTCAACTGGAAAGTTCTAAAATCTTTGCCAAAAAATTCATGAAAAAGTACGGTGTGGCCACCGCCGACTTCTGGCTGCTGGAAGACGGCGACGATATCGAACAGGTGATCGAGCAGCTTGGCGGTCAACTGGTGATTAAGTACGACGGACTGGCTGCCGGAAAGGGCGTTTTTGTCTGTAATTCCACGGCCGAAGCGTACACAGCTCTGGAAGAATTAAAAAGGCGTTATGGCGACACAGCGCCTTTTTTTATTGAACAAAAGTTCAGCGGGCAGGAGTTATCGATTATTGGCATTACGGACGGAAAAACTGTTAAGTTGTTATCCCCTTCGCAAGACCATAAGCCGGTTTTCGACGGCGATAAAGGGCCGAACACCGGCGGAATGGGCGCCTACTGTCCGGTGCCTGTTTGTACCGAGCAGGTGCTTAAACAGGTACAGGAGCAAATCGTTCTGCCAACACTGAAAGGCTTGCAGGCCGAAAAACTGGATTACCACGGGGTTCTTTACTTTGGTTTGATGCTAACCGATCGCGGACCGCAGTTGCTGGAATACAACGTGCGCTTTGGCGATCCGGAAACAGAAGTTATTTTACCGGCTTTAAAAAGCGATCTGCTGACGCTCATCGAAGCCAGTCTCGAAGAAAAACTGGATACGGTATCGGTGGAGAAGAATGACGGCTACTTTGTGGATGTGGTGCTGGCCTCTGGCGGCTATCCGGGCGCTTACGAAAAGGGGAAGATCATTACCGGCCTGGATCAGGTTGGCGAAGAGACGCTGATTTTTCATGCCGGCACCAGAAAGGAAAACGGGCAGATTGTCACGGCCGGCGGTCGCGTGCTTAACGTGGTTGCCCATGCCCCGACGCTGGAACAGGCGATTGAACGCGTTTACACCGAGGTGGAAAAAATTCATTTTGATCGGATGTACTATCGAAAAGATATCGGCAAAAAGGGGTTGCGCCAATGAAAAAACGCATTGCCATTTTTATATCCGGACGCGGCAGCAACATGGAAGCCATTTTAAAACAGGTAAAAGAGGGTATTTTAAAAGATGTGTGTGAAGTGGCGCTGGTTTTTTCCAATAAACCAACGGCGAAGGGGCTGGCAGTAGCCGAAAAGTATGGCGTCCCCACTGCTGTCATTCCTTCTAAAGGTAAAAACAGAGCCGATTTTGAGCGGGAAGTCATCGAACTCCTTAAGCCATACCGCGTCGATTACATCGTGCTGGCCGGATTTATGCGCATCCTCAGCCCATTGTTTGTGCGCGCATACAAAAATCGTATTATCAACATCCATCCGGCCGATACCAATCAGTTTAAAGGGGTGGGCGCTTACGAATGGGCCTTCGAAAATAAACTTGCGGAAACCAAAATTACCGTGCATTTTGTGGACGAAGGCGTTGATACCGGCCCGATCATTGCCCAGCGCACCGTTGATTTACGCGGGGCAACCACCCTGGAAGAGGTTGAAAAACGCGGTTTAAAGGTGGAACACCAATTTTACAGCGAAGCGTTAAAAAAGGTTTTTAGCGGAGAATTTAATCGACAAAATCAGGAGTAAAAAGATAGAATGTGCGGCGTAATAGGCGTTTACGGCTACGAAGATGTGGCCGCGGATATCATAAACGGTCTGGAAACATTGCAGCACCGCGGGCAGGATTCCGCCGGTCTGGTGGTGTTTAACGGTTCATTTAAAATGCACAAGGGTAACGGCTCTGTAAGCACGGTTTTTAAAAATCTCCCCCTGGATCGTTTTAAGGGCGAAATCGGTCTGGGACACGTACGCTATTCCACCATTGGTTCTACCGAAGCGGTGGATGCCCAGCCCATTGCCGTTAATTATCCTTACGGTTTGGCCATGGTACACAATGGCAACGTGGTTAACTTTAATGAACTGCGGCGTAAGCTTTACGAAGAACACCACCGCCTGCTGGATACCTCCAACGATGTGGCTCTAATTCTGTACACGCTGGCCACGCAACTGGAACAAAAGGATTTGCGCCATTTAACGGTAGAGGACATCTTCGATTCAGTTCAGGGCGTTCAGCGTATTGTGCAGGGCGCGTACTCAGCCATTACCATTATTGCCAATAAGGGCTTGCTGGCCTTTACCGATCCTTTTGGCATTCGGCCGCTGGTCATGGGACGGAAGTTTACCGATAAAGGCGTGATTTACGGCTTTGCTTCGGAAAGCACCACCTTCGATTTTTTGGGCTACGAAAAAATCCGCGATTTGAAACCCGGCGAAATGGTGTTTATCGATGAAGAGCGCAAAATTCACTCCAAAATCGGTTTGACTAAACGGCAGGCTTTTTGCGTGTTTGAGTACATCTATTTCGCGCGGGAGGACTCCGTGATTCACAATCGGCTGGTGGCCAGCGAACGCGTTCGCATGGGAAAAAGACTGGCCCAAAAGATTAAGGAGAGCGATCTGCAGCCGGATATTATTATCGATGTGCCCAACTCTGCCTACTTTTTTGCTTCGGCCATGGCCGAAGAATTGGGCATCCCTTACCGACGCGGACTGGCAAAAAACCACCACATGGGCCGCACCTTTATTACCCCGGGCCAAAAGGAGCGGGAACAGATGGTGCGCCGCAAGCTGAATCCCATTCGCGATATTGTTAAAGGTAAAAAGGTTGCCGTGGTGGATGATTCCATTGTTCGCGGAACCACCTCCAAGCGTATTGTGGAAATGCTGCGCGCTGCCGGCGCCAGAGAAGTGTATTTTATCTCCGCATCGCCGCCGGTCAAGCATCCCTGTATTTATGGAATCGATATGTCCGTCAAACGGGAAATTCTGGCCTCCCATTACGATGTGGATGAAATTCGTCAGTACCTGGGCGCAGATGCCGTCATTTACCAGGACCTGGAAGATTTGATCGATTTGTACAAGGACTTACCCATTTGCCACGCCTGCTTTTCGGGACAGTATCCAACCGGAGCGGGTGAGGAAGTGCTGGAAGCCATTGAAAAAGAAAAGTTGCAGTCAAATAGAGTGTAACTATAAAAGCAATTGCCTGAGTTTTTAGGGAAAGCGGGCAAGGGAACTCCCCCTGCCGATTTTCGGGAGAGAGGGAGTTAAAGAGGGTGAGAGAAAGAAAAAATTTAAAAAAATACATTGTCTTTGACTTATGGGAAAGCCCCGGAAGTTAGAGGGGGTGAGTTGAAAAACAAACCACAAAACAATGAGAACTCAAATTAAACAATTCGTTCGGGAATTGCGGAAGAATCAAACAAAATATGAGCTAATATTATGGGAAGCTTTGAGAAATCGAAGGCTGGAAGGGAAGAAATTTTTACGTCAACATCCGATCCAATATGAAATAAATGGAAGAAAAAGTTTTTTTTTGCGGATTTTTATTGTAGTGAAAAGAAATTGGTAATTGAGATTGATGGTGGAGTTCATTTAAGACAGAAGGAATATGATCAGATACGCACCGAGATAATGGAACTTAAAGGTCTTAAGGTACTTCGATTTAAAAATGAGGAAGTAGAAGAAAATTTAGGTTTAGTAATTAAAAAAATTAAGGAATATTTGAAATAAGACAGATTGAGCAAAGGAACTCACCCCCCATCCCCCTCTCTTCGTTGAAGAGAGGGGGAGTTAGAGGGGGTGAGTTGGGAACCTAACAAACCAGAAAAATTTTACTTAACTGAAGAGCTGATTTGACCATTAAGAGGTAGATTGCGAAAGGGACCTGGACATTGTTGTTTGGGGGAAGATTTTCCATAAGAACTCACCCCCCATCCCCCTCTCTTCGTTGAAGATAGGTGGAGTTAGAGGGGGTGAGTTGGGAATCTAACAAACCAGAAAAATTTTACTTAACTGAAGAACTGATTTGACCATTAAGAGGTAGATTGTGAAAGAGGCTTGGACATTGTTGTTTGGGGAAGATTTTACATAGGAACTCCCCCCTATCCCCTTTTCTTCGCAGAAGAGAGGTGGAGTTAGAGGGGTTGAGTTGGGAATCTAACAAACCAGAAAAATTTTACTTAACTGAAGAGCTGATTTGACCATTAAGAGGTAGATTGTGAAAGAGGCCTGGACATTGTTGTTTGGGGGAAGATTTTCCATAGGAACTCACCCCCCATCCCCCTCTCTTCGTTGAAGATAGGTGGAGTTAGAGGGGTTGAGTTGGGAATCTAACAAACCAGAAAAATTTTACTTAACTGAAGAGCTGATTTGACCATTAAGAGGTAGATTGTGAAAGAGACCTGGACATTGTTGTTTTGGGGAAGATTTTCCATAAGAACTCACCCCCCATCCCCCTCTCTTCGTTGAAGATAGGTGGAGTTAGAGGAGGTGAGTTGGGAATCTAACAAACCAGAAAAATTTTACTTAACTGAAGAGCTGATTTGACCATTAAGAGGTAGATTGTGAAAGAGACCTGGACATTGTTGTTTTGGGGAAGATTTTACATAGGAACTCCCCCCTTTCACAGAAAAGAGGGAGAGTTAAAAAACTTAAATGGAAAGCTAAAGGTAAATGATTCTTAAAAACGCTCGCTGGTTAACGGCGGAAGGCTACTTTGAAGAGGGCCACATAGAAATCGAGAACGGCCGGATCGTCAGGCTGGGCCGTTCTTCAAATCCCCCTAAAAGCGATTTTACGCTGGATGTGCGCGGCTGCGTTATTTTACCGGGGGCCATCGATCCCCATGTGCATTTTCGCGAACCGGGTCAGATGTACAAAGAAGGCATTCGTAATGCCTCACGTGCGGCGCTCAAGGGCGGAGTAACCACTGTGATCGATATGCCCAATAATCGGCCGCCGACCACCAACCACTCCCGGGTTATGGAAAAACGCAAACGATTTGCAGCTAAATCACTGGTCAACTGGGGCATCATGCTGCACGCCGTAAAGGGACGCTTCGTTGAAACAGACAATCTGGTGAAGTCGGTAAAAATTTACATGGCAAAATCGTCTTCCCTGCCGGCCATTACCAGCAAATCCGCCCTTTTGCAATTGTTTGAGTATTACCCCGTGGTTTCGATTCACGCCGAGGACGAAACCTTCTTTTTGCACGAACAGAAAAAGAAATTAGCGCACCACGAATGGCGACCGCGCGAAGCCATTACCGGCGCTTTGCAGAAAATTGAGCAGGCCTTGAAAAATTTGGAAGACCAAAAAAGACCGCGGGTGGTTATCTGCCACATGAACACCAGAGACGAGGTGCAATGGTTAGGGAGAATGAAGGCAGAGGGCTTTGACGTTTGGGGCGAGACCTGTCCGCATTATCTGTTTTTTACACAGGATGACTATTTAAAATACGGCACCACACTGCAGGTCAATCCGCCCATTCGTACCGAAGACGACCGGCAGGCTTTGCTGCAGGGGCTTTCTGAGGGCGTGATTGATTTTATTGGCACCGATCATGCGCCTCACACACTGGCCGAAAAGCAAAGCGCAAATCCGCCATCGGGCATTGCGAGCATCGAATGGTTAATGCCCCAATTACTCTATTTGATCGACGAGGGGGTGATCAAATGGAGGCAGCTCAATCACTTGATTGCTCAGGGCAGCGCTCACTGTTACGCCATTCAGGGGCGGGACGGCATTAAGGAGGGCAACTGGGCAGACCTGGTGATGGTTAAACGCTTTGATCGAAACCAGCAGGAGGCGCAGGTGATTTCGAAAACGGGGAATAATCTTTACAAAGACTTTGATTTTCGCTGGAAAGTAGAAATGACCATGGTTAATGGCATTGTTAAATATCGGAAAGGGAAGTTTGTCAATGACACAAAAGGAATGGCCATCTAAGCCAACGGATTTTGCCGGAGAGCAATTTATCGATTTTTTAATTGAACAAAGAGCTCTGCGTTTTGGGGAGTTTACTCTCAAATCGGGAATCAAATCCCCCTTTTTTATTAATATTGGCGATATTCATTCGGGTAACGGTTATCGTACGCTGGGACAGGTTCTGGCTCAAAAGATTCACGACGTTTTCCCACAAACAACAGCCCTTTACGGTCCGCCATACAAAGGGATTTCGATTGTCACGGCTACGGCGGTGGCCTACTACGAACTGTATCAGAAAAATCTGCAAACTTTTTACAGCCGTAAAGAAATAAAACAGCACGGCGAAGGCGGCGTATTTGTGGGTTACCAGCCCGGGGCCGACGATCATGTGCTGATTATGGACGATGTATTGACCACCGGCGGCACTAAACTGGAAGCCATTGAGTTGTTGAAAAATCACTTTCGGACGGCCATTGAGGGGATTCTGGTGACAGTCGATCGCCGGACGCAAAACCAGCAAACGGGTCTGCCTGGTGTGCGGCTGGAATCGATCATCAACTTACAGGACATCATCCAGTACCTCAAACGAAAAAATGATAATCGCTTTGAACTGTTAGAAAAATTTTACATGGGAGCTTAAGTGGTGAACGTACGTAAATTGATTCCTGCCCTGGACACCAGCGATTTGAATCAAATTGAACATTTGGTGCAAACAATTGATCAACACGAATTGATTTATGGCTATAAACTGGGCTTTATTGCCGGATTAACGCACGGCCTGCCAGAGGTTGTGGAGACCATCCGCCGTTTTTCCGCCAAGCCGATCATTTACGACCATCAGAAGGCGGCCACCGACATCCCGGACATGGGCAAACGTTTTGCACAGGTCATGAAGCACAGCGGTGTAGATGAGGTGATTTTGTTTCCGCAGGCCGGGCCGGCCACCCTGGAAGCGTGGGTAAAGGCGCTTAAGGAAGAAGAGTTAAAGGTCATTGTGGGCGGAATTATGACCCATGCCCGCTATCGTGTTTCGGAAGGCGGTTATCTGGATGACCGGGCCGTACTGGATATTTACAGCCGTTCGGCGTCGCTGGGCGTAAGGCGTTTTGTGGTGCCGCTGACCAAGCCGGATGCCGTGCGCGAGGTTGTCCAACAATTGCCCGATGCCGGGCAGGCAGAATTCTATTCCCCCGGCTTTGGTAAACAGGGCGGCGATCCGGCGCAGTTCGGCTTTCTTCGCACGCATTACCTGATCGTGGGCCGTGCGCTGTTGGGTGCTAAAGATCCGCTGGATTATCTGGATGGTGTGCAAAAGGAATTGAAGGTTTAAACAGATTAAAGGCGCCTATTGATAAAAATGGCCAGAGATTTTTGGGCAGTTTGCCGCCATTTTTAAAAGCGTTTTATTTTAGCAAAAAGCGAAAAGTGATTTGTTTGAGGAAAAGAAGTATTTGAAAATAATTAGGAAAATGTATTAACGTCCGAAGCAAAGCAGAGGGAGCCCATGAAAAAAGATCTTATTTCAATGGAAGACCTGACGGTCGATGAAATCAAAGCCTATATTGAACTGGCGCATCGAGTGGAAGCGACGCCGCCGGAACGCCTTGTGAAGAAGCTGCCGGGCAAAATTATGGCGGCGCTGTTTTTTGAACCGAGCACCAGAACGCGGCTAAGTTTTGAATCGGCCATGCATCGTCTGGGAGGCAGCGTCATCGGTTTTGCCGAACAATCGGCCACCTCGGTTTCTAAAGGCGAGTCGTTTGTGGATACCATTTACACCGTGGAAAATTACTGTGACATCATGGTAATCCGGCATCCGGGGGAGGGCACCGCGCGTCTGGCCGCTCAGACCACCGATTTGCCGGTCATCAATGCCGGCGACGGCTCCAACCAGCATCCCACACAAACCCTGCTCGATCTGTACACTATCGAAAAAGACCTGGGCAAAATAGCGGATATTACCGTTGCTTTTGTGGGCGATCTGAAATACTCGCGCACTGTTCATTCCTTGATTCGCGCCCTGATGAAGTTCGGCGTTTCTGAATATTACCTGGTGGCTCCGGAGTCGCTGCGTTTGCCCGGCTATTTTAAGATGAGCGATCAACCAGAAAAATTTAAGTTTTACGAAACCAATCATCTGGAAGAGGTAATTGCCAAATGCGATGTGTTGTATATGACGCGCATCCAGCGCGAACGATTTCCGGATCTGCTGGAATATGAGAAGGTGAAAGATTCGTACCGTTTAACGGCCGCCATGTTAGAGGGCGCGCGTCCTCACTTGCGCGTTTTGCATCCGCTGCCGCGCGTCAACGAAATTGCCTACGATGTGGACAAAACCAGATACGCAGGCTATTTCCCTCAGGCGCGCAACGGCGTCATCATGCGTCAGGCTATTTTATTGAAACATCTGGGAGTTGAGCTATGAGCAAAAAGAATGATAAGATGTTGATGATTCCCAAAATCAAAGCGGGAATCGTGATCGATCATATTCCTGCCGGCGACGGGGTTAAAATTCTGGAAATTATCAGCCGTTATGAAGAGATGAAAGAGGTCCCGGTAACTCTGGGCATCAATTACGATAGCCAGAAGATGGGGCGCAAAGACCTGATTAAATTGCAGCTCGAATTTCTGGCGCCTGAGATCATCCAGCACATCTCCATTGTGGTGCCGGGCGTTACCATTAAGGCCATCAAAGAATACGAGGTGTACAGCAAAGTGGTTGTGCAGGCGCCCAAAGTCATCAAAAATCTGTTGCGGTGTAAAAATCCCAATTGTGTCACCAATCTGGAAAAAGAGAGCGAAACCCTGTTCGAGGCGGTTGATCCGGAATCCAAAAAAGTTAAATGCGCCTATTGCGAACGTATTTTCGAGCTCTCGGAACTACAACCATTAATAAAATGAGACGATCCATGGACGGCGTAAATTTTCTAAATCTAAAATTAAAAAATCCCACGGTGCTGGCCTCCGGAATTTTGGGATTAACCGCCTCTTCCATGCGCCGTGTGATTAAAGTGGGCGGCGCCGGCGCGGTTACCACCAAATCTTTTAATAAAGACTGGCGTAAAGGGCACAAAAATCCGAGCATTATTCCCTTTGAGCACGGTTTGCTCAATGCCGTCGGACTTTCCAATCCGGGCATTGATGAAATGGTGAAAGAAATCCGTAAATTTAAACAACAAAGCGAAGCGCCGATTTTTGCCTCCATTTTCGGTCGAACCATTGATGAATTTGCCGAAGTAACCCAGCGTACTGTGGAGGCTGAGCCGGATTTAATTGAAGTGAATGTCTCCTGCCCCAATGTGCATTCCGAATTTGGGCAACCTTTTGGCGACAGCCTGAGCGATACGGCCCGTGTGACGGAAATCGTAAAAAAACATGCCGGCTCCATTCCGGTTTCGATCAAATTGGGGCCGCACGGCCCGGGCATGGGGCGTTTAGCAAGGGTGTGCGAAGAAAACGGCGCCGACGCCATTACGGCCATTAATACCGTGGGCCCGGGCATGTTGATTGATATTGATGTGCGTAAACCGATCCTCTCTAATAAAACCGGAGGCGTTTCAGGGCCGGCCATTCTGCCCATCGCCGTTAAATCGGTGTACGAGGTTTACCGCACGGTGAAAATTCCCATTATTGGCACCGGGGGCGTAACCGTTGCTGCGGACGCCATTCAATTGATTCTGGCCGGCGCCACCTTAATCGGTATTGGAACGGCCGTGTACTACCAGGGTATTGAAGTGTTCCGCAAAGTTGCTGACGGAATCCAGAGTTATTTGCAAAAATACGGATTTAATTCCATTGAAGAAATTCGAGGCCTTGCCCATGAGTGACTTGATGCAAACCTTCCCGATTTTAAAGATTGTTGAACATGGTCCCGGCGTAAAGAGTTTTTATTTCGAACGCATGATGGACGCCCGCGCCGGGCAGTTTGTTAATGTGTGGCTGCCGGGCGTGGATGAAAAACCTTACTCCGTATCGGCCCTGGACGATGATTGGCTGGAAATTTCGGTTAAAGCGTACGGGCCGTTTTCCAGCGCCATGATGGAACTGCAGGTGGGGGACAGACTGGGCATCCGCGGGCCGTTCGGACGGAGCTTTACGCATCACGATAATGCCCTGTTGATTGGCGGCGGGATTGGCATCGCGCCATTGCGCATTCTGGCGCATGAATTGAACGCTCGAGGTTTGCGCTTTGTCAGCTTGCTGGGCGCAGCCACCGCTCACGAGCTGATTTTTCTTGAGGATTTTAAAAAGCGTTCGTCCAATTGTTATGTTACCACCGATGACGGCTCGGCCGGAAAAAAGGGCCTGGTGACCGATGATTTAATGGACATCATTAAAAACGAAAAAATCGAATTTGTGTACGCCGCCGGTCCGGAGGTCATGTTTGTTAAAGTTAAAGAACTGATCGATCCGCCGGGTATTCCTTACGAGTTTTGCATGGAGCGCTACATGAAGTGCGGCATCGGCATTTGCGGCCAGTGTGTTTTAGACGATTCCGGCGTGCGCCTTTGTGTGGAAGGACCGGTACTCAATCAAAACGATCTTAAAGAGGTGACTGAGCTGGGCAAGATCCACCGCGACGCCTCCGGCCGCCGCGTTCTAACTTCGGGGTAGAGTGTACGGTTTAGCGGTTTAGGAGTTTAGGCTTTTTGTAGGGGCGAAGCCGCCGGCGTCCCCGTCATTTTTCCTTCCTTACCGTTACCTACCGCCCCCTGAGCGAAGTCGAAGGGAGCGTAGCCGATGAAAGTTCCTTCACAATCAACGGTTGCTTCGACTACGCTCAGCAACCGTACTTCCGCTTCCTGAGCGAAGTCGAAGGCCTGCCCTGAGCGGAGCCGAAGGGAGCGTAGCCGAAGGAAAGGTTTTGAACCGGGATTAATGGGATTGAAGGATGGACTTGATTTTAGTGGTTTGCGTAAAGTGCAAGGCGGATTTAAAAATTCGAAGCACGAAATCCGAAATACTAAACAAATCCAAATCACCAAATTTTCAAATGTTCAAAACGCCACGACACAACACTGTTTTGAATTTTTGTCATTTGAATTTTGAAAATTGTTTCGATATTCGGATTTCGGATTTAAAATTTTATTTTCCTCCGTGTCCTCTGTGGTAAAAAAAGCCCCCAGCCCTTTCGAACCAGAGGCTCACAACAATTTCACTTTCTTGTTTAAACAGATATCAATTTTAATTCAACATTCAAAATTCAAAATTTTGAATTCTATTTAATAAGTGTCATCTTTTTGGACTGCGCAAAGCCTTTGTCTGTGGTCAGGCGGTAAATGTACACCCCGCTGGCCAGGTTGCGTCCGTCAAAAACAACTTCGTAAATTCCTGCGGCTTGTTGGCCCTTTAACAACGTTTGCACCTTTTTACCATTGATCGTGTAAACGCTCAACCCCACTTTTGCCTCTTGCGGTAATTCTAAAGTAATATGAGTTAAAGGATTAAAAGGATTGGGAAAGTTTTGACGCAAGGCAAAGGTCTTGGGAATTACAGCGTTTACGGGCCTGGATTTGTTCAAAGGGCTCTGACTGAAAACATCCAGACGCTTGGTAATCAAAGCAGGCGTAAGGCCATTGGTTTTTAAACAGATTTTTCCCGTTTTGCCTGCCAGATTTACAATGGTGGTTACCTTAAAGAATTTTTCGAAATCGGTTCCATTGGGCGCTGGTAATTCTTTGTATTTTAAATTGGTTAAAAAGATTTCGC
This sequence comes from Caldithrix abyssi DSM 13497, assembly GCF_001886815.1. Taxonomy (GTDB): domain Bacteria; phylum Calditrichota; class Calditrichia; order Calditrichales; family Calditrichaceae; genus Caldithrix; species Caldithrix abyssi. Next base: position 3,766,961 of record NZ_CP018099.1, on the reverse strand, counting down.
CCTGTGTGGAGTCTTCAAAAACCAACGAATAAAGAACATCTTCGTCATTAAATCCATTGTAAACATTGTGAAAACGCACCTTCAAATCCATTTCCAGCGGAATATAATCTTGCGTTACGATCCAGGTTTTTGATTTAAGAGCATTGTCAAAATACACCGTGTCGTGATTAAATTTAACCGCCTCTACTTCCAAGGTAATCGTACCTTCCACGCTGTTGTTTTGGTTGGCGGAAATAACGTAGTCAATCACTGGAGTGGGATTAATGATGATTGGGCTGATGCCGCCGCCGGAACTTTCCACGTAATCGGTTTTGAGAAGATAGGGCGCATCGTTGTATTTGGTCCACACACTGCGAATCATATCGTGTTCGGTGATGTTTGGATATTGTCCATCGCCGAAATTTTCTTCTTCAAAATTATCTGAAGTTTGCGTCACTTTAACAATGCCATCGCCTTCGTAAACCACCGTGTAATCGTAAGCCGTGGTATTATCTGCATATTGTTTGGAAGAAACCGACAAATGATGCACATCGGCTCCGTGGGATGGTAGAACCGTTAAATCGCTTAAACGTTCTTCATCAACTTTGAAATAGCGATAATAACCGGTCGGCATTTCGGTTATGGCATGAAAACCTTCCCACACAATATGGGCAATGCCAGAAGTGTAAGAAAGATTCGGTTTGCAATTATCTTGATGATACCATAGATCATCGGAAATCTGTTGCGTAGCCGTCCAGTTTCCGTAATAATTCGTGCCTTTAAAATAAATCTTTCCGTTATGATCCCAGACCAGACCAATATCGCCGTTGCTGCCTGTTTTGCTATGGCTAAGGGAAGGATTACTACCCTCAAAGGGGCCTAAAATTACATTCCACTGATCAAAATTTTGATCCGTATTTTTGTAACAAACGATTTCGTGAATGCCCGTTGGTTGAAAGTTATCGCTCATCTTCTCTCTATGGAATGCAATGTACACATTGTATTCATTGCCCACCACTTCCTAAACGGCAATGGCCGGAGCTGGTTTAATCGCATCTCCAAAATTCACTGAAGCCACAGTTTGTGCATTGTACCATTGCGAAGTATTGATATTGAATCTGCGTAACTTAATGTTCAAATCGGTTTGATCAAACCAGGTAACAAACAGCATGTCCAATGTTCCGGCTATTGAGGGATTGAGTGAGGTTTTTGTATTGGAATCAAGCCGTGTTTCTTTACTCCAGGTTTTACCGCCATCAGTTGAAGAGGTAAACCAGATATCGTCGTTGTCTTCATAAACCATATAAATAGTACCATCACTTGATTTGTAAATTCTACGACCATTGTTGTATCCTGTTGCATAGGAATTATTGGAAAACATATGTCCTTTATAATTAGCCACAATATCAAAATGATTATTTGGTGTTAGATTCCTTGGATTATCAGTGCTGCCGTCCTCCCAATATACAAAATTATATGTAATAGTACGGCCATTAACAGTTTGTGTTTGTTGTGGTGATTCAACAGTAAACGGGTCATCTTCCAACGTGTTGCCCGAATAAGGATCGGGGGTGGTAATTGTTTTAGATTCTCCGTTAATAATAATCGTGCCGCCGCTGCCGCCATTGATAAAATAATTATCTGCCGTGTAATGGTATTGCTGATATAATTGAGCTATGTAGTCACCGGCTGTTGTAACTTCATGATCTTCAATCAGGGCGGTATTATATGTTCTTTCTGTCATTTCCCATTTTGTTCCATCCTTAAACTTCATATCAAAACCGCCGTAGGTTTGTTCCCAGGACTCGAAATCGTGCAAACTGTATTTTTCAAAATCAAACTCCGCGCCGGAGTTATGTGTATCGCTGTCCACTTTTAGCTGACCGCCGTCATGTCTGTTTTTAACTATAATGTGCACTTTTTCGGCAAATTCGGCGCGCAGGGTAGCGTCGGAAGTAAAAGAAATGTCAACGGGATTGCCGGTATATACTTCTCCAGTGGTTAAGTTAGTCCATTTAGCCTTAAAGGATCAAGTCCTTAAATTTGTGTAAAAAAGAAAAAAGTGAAAAATTGCCACATCCTTCCTAACTTTGATTTTTTTCAAAAAAAAAAAAGAAAAAAAAAGAAAGGAAAGGATATGGCAAAGACACAAAGAAAAGATAATGGTTTGGTGAGAGAAATTCAAAATATTTTACTAGAAGATGAAGATTTTTTAAGAAGAATCGTTCAAGAAAATTTACAGAAGATATTGGAATCAGAGTTTGAGGATTATATACAAGCAGGACGTTATGAGCGTACAGAGCATCGCAAAGGCTACCGTAATGGGATATACAGAAGGACATTAAAGACGCGTGTAGGTGTGATAGAGTTAGAAGTAGTAAGAGATAGGGAAGGAAATTTTAAGACAGAACTTTTCAGACGTTATCAACGAAATGAGAAGGCCTTGGTGTTATCCCTAGTAGAGATGTATCTTCAGGGGGTATCCACCAGGAAAGTAAAACGAATAGTGGAGCACTTATGTGGAACGGAGATATCAAAAAGCACAATCAGTAACTTATCAAAAGAATTGGATGAGAATATTAATAAATGGCGTAACCGCCCCTTAGATAAATCATATCCTTATTTAGTTATAGATGCACGATATGAGAACATACGAGAAGCAGAAGCCGGAGTAATTGGGAAGGCGGTATTTGTGATAATAGGGATCGATGCGCAAGGTTATAGAGAAATACTATCGGTAGAAATAGGAGATAGCGAGCGAGAGGATACATGGAGTGAGATATTTAGGAAATTAAAAGAGCGGGGATTAAAAGGCTTAAGCTATGTTGTATCAGATGATCATAAGGGACTTGTAAAAGCGGTAAAGCGAGAATTTCAAGGCATAAGATGGCAACGATGTCAAGTCCATTTTATTCGCAATTTTATGGATAAAATAGGCAAGAAGAATAGCAAGGAATATTTAGAGATGTTGAGAGATGTTTTTAATGCGCCGGAAATTAAATCGGCCAGAGAAAGGAAAGAAGGGCTAGTAAAGAAATTAGAGGATAAGAAGCCGTCGGTAGCAGACTGGTTAGATAGAGAGATAGAATTTTGTTTCACAGTTTACAGTTTGCCCATAGAGCATCGAAAGAAGATGAAGTCGACCAATATGATAGAACGGCTAAATGAAGAGATAAAAAGGCGCAGTAGAGTTGTAAGAATATTCCCAAATGATGAATCCTGTATTCGTTTGATAGGAGCAATATGCATGGAGAAATCGGAGGAATGGCAAAGTGGTCGAAGATATTTAAATATGAGTATTGAGAATGAAGTAGAAGGAAAAAAGGAGCCTGACTGCGTGCGTTCATGCAGAGGCAGGGATGTAAAGACAGAGGTCTACGAAATGGCGAACGCGGTGTAACCTCCATTCCGCTACGCTCCATTCCGGTTACACCGCTGGTCCTTGGTTAGGAAGGAATTTACACAAAAAATTAGGCTTGACTGCCTTAAAGATATAATCAACGCCATTGTAAGTTTGATCCCAGTTTTCGAATGAATGAATTTCATCTTCTGTTAGCGTTAAAGTAATGCCGCTATCATAAACGATACCGTCCATTTTAAAACTACCGCCTTCAAAAGTGTTAATTACCGTTACATCCACCTGGTCTAAAAAATGAATTTTAAGCGTAAGCGTTATATTATCACAATAAGAAAGATTCGTGTCTTCGGCCTTGCTAATAATTGCGATAAAAAATTTTCTATCTGGCAGGCTGTTCTGTATATCGTCTTTCAAATCATTGTTTTCTGAAAGATCACCGCCTGCATATCCCACATTATCATAGTATAAATAGCCATCATCTGCCTTGTTCCATATTTCTTCTTCGGACTGACTATTTGGATCTTCAAAATATGAACCTATTTCCATTGAATAATTATTTTCAAAATAGCCTGATTGAATTGACAACGAAACAGATTGAATAATAGCGTCCTCGTCTAATTCCGATAAATCAAAATAATAAATCGAACGATAGATATCGGAATCAGAATTAGAATTATTTTGATTAGAACCGTTATGTCGGCCAATATCATGAACATTCGGCATATTATAAGACCATGTGCCGTTTGTGTCTTTATATCGGCATACAGCATATGTTGTACTGCTGTTTATTTCTATATAACTATTTGCGTGTAATTCATTTAAAAAAAATGATAAAAATAGTACATAAATAAAAAATAAGCGGATCAAATTTTTAGGCAACATGACACCTCCTACATTCAATAAATAATTTGACAAATTTGAGCGGGAGGTATAATTTGCCTATGGCTTAAAGTAATGTGCGGCGTTATCATACGCTCCCGCATTATTTTATTGCTGGACAGCCCGGGTTATGCGGCAACATAATCCGGGCTTATATTTTTTCTACAATCATAAGCACCACCTCCTTATTTAATTTTTCCTTACGCCATGCAGTATTCTGGAATAATATCCCAGATGTTGTATTACAAAAACATGATCGTCATTACTCCAGATACCTCTTATTGTGTCTATTAAGTCATCGCCAAAATTTATTTTTTCCCAGTTATCGCCGTTATAATGATAAAACGTACTTAGAAAACCTCCCGCAAACACATTGTTAGGTGCGTTACCAAAAATTGTATAAATTGTTGTTGATTTGAATTCTCGTATCCATCTACCATTATTATACTTATAAACTCCATCTTTTGCCGAATAAAAATTGTCCATATCATAGCCCCATAAATCCATACCGAAACCTTTATCAAAATGTCTGGATGAATCTAAAAAAGTAAATCGGTTGTACGTATATTTATATAAAACGGCGAAATACTTATTATTTTTTTCAATTTCAGTACCCATCACGAAAATCGTAGTATCGTTGAAACCCCATATTGAACGAAATTGTATATCTCTTCCCGTTTTATATTTAATAAATTTTTCTCCGTCATACTTAGCAATTACGCCATTATAACATCCAAAATACATATTATCTGAAGATGTTCCCCATACAGCAAAACAAATCGGCAAATCGTAATTGTCCATACGTCGCCATTCTCCGTCGTAGTGTAAAATGTAGCCAACAGCGGTATCGAGATTCGTTTTGACCCCATAACCCACTACCCAGAAATCGTTTTCGCTGAAGCCGAATATTTCTCTATATGTAGGCACGTGGTAAAATGCTGGCACATAAACATTGCTCCATTTTTTACCGTCATAATGCCATATACGGTATTTTAACCTATCACTGTGACCAACCGCCCAAACGTTGTTTTCATCCCTTCCCCAAATATCATATAAGTATATCTGGTAAGCGTCTTCAGCAAATATGGTGTCCGCCGTCCATGTAAAGTTATGGCTGGTGGTGTCCGACCTGAAATTATCGCTAATTGGCTCTGTAGCCTTTTGGCAGGATGAAAGAATTAAGACAAAAGACAAAAGAGAAAGGAAAAAGGAATCGGTTTTTTTGCTGTTGGGTATCATGGTATAATTCCTTTTGGTTTTAAAGTTACGGCTATTGGTAATTTACGGCGGGTAACGGTCAAAGAAAAGATAATCATAAACAGTAGTTTTTAGAAACCATCGTTTGCAAATTGGGGGGGGTACTAACGGTCACCAATGCAAAAATAATTTTGCTGAAATGAAGAAAGAAAAATCGTAAAAATTTGATGTCAAAGATTAACATCAATTTACAGTCCCTCAAAAATTATTTTTATAAATCCTTTTGAGGTTTGCGTCATCCGTGGCGAAAAAATAGCTGACGTTCTAAATTTAATTTAAAAAAAATTTTAAAGTCAAATTTTTTTTGAAAAGTTTGGATGATTACTAACGTGGATCTCAAAATTCGAAGCACGAAATTCGAAATCCTAAACAAATTCCAATCACCAAATTTTCGAATGTTCAAAACGCTTCTTCACAACCCTGTTTTGAATTTTTGTCATTTGAATTTTGAAAATTGTTTCGAATTTCGAAATTCGGATTTAGGATTTTAAGAAATAAAGTACTGGAGAGTTTTGTTACGAAGCTACTCGCCCGTTGTTGTAGCCGGTGACCCGGGTCCTGCTGTAAATGTTAGTCCAGCTTATTGCAAGGTCGTCTGCCCGAGCACATCGGTTAACTTGTCGATCACCTCATCCAGCAATTCATATTCAATGGTCAAAGGGGGCAATAGCCGCACAACCTTTGGGCCTGCCGGAATCACAATAACGCCTTGTTCCTGCAAAGCTTTAATATAGGGCTGCGCTTTTTTCTTCAACTCGATGCCAATCATCAGTCCGATCTGCCGTACTTCTTTGACCACGGCCAATTCACTGCCTTTAAAATGCTTTTTAAAGTACTGCCCCTTTTCAAATGCCTGTTGAGGCAGATTGTGTTCTTCGATAAATTCGATGGCGGCCAGTCCGGCGGCGCAGGCCAGCGGATTGCCGCCAAAGGTGCTGCCGTGTTTTCCGGGACTGGCCTTTATTTTTGCGGAACATAACATAGCTCCCATGGGTACGCCTGCGGCAATGCCTTTGGCCAGGCAGAGAATATCTGGTTGTAGATCGACGTATTCGCTGGCAAACATTCTCCCCGTGCGGCCAAATCCAGTCTGCACCTCGTCAATGATTAACAGGATTTCCCGTTCTTTACAGAGTTTTTGCACGTTTTCAAAATAATCCTTGCGCCCAATGTGGACGCCGCCTTCGCCCTGTACCACTTCTAACAACACGGCGGCTGTTTGATCGGTTATTGCCTTTTGTAGCGCAGAAAAATCGTTAAAAGGCACAAAGGTAAAACCGGGAACAAGCGGTTCAAAATCCTTTTTGTAATTAGGATTAAACGTAGCGCTCAGGGCGCCCATGGTGCGGCCGTGAAAACCGCGACGGGCGCAGACAAAATCCGTTTTGCCCGTGGTAAGTCGGGCAAATTTAAGCGCCGCTTCCACGGCTTCAGCTCCGGAGTTGCACAGAAATACTTTGTCAAGGCTGGCAGGCGTAATTTCAATTAGCTTTTTTAAAAGCAGAGCGCGTTTATCGTTGTAAAAGCTACCGGTGCAGGTTATTAAAGTCTGCGCCTGTTCAGCCAGCGCCGCAGCCACCCGCGGGTTGGCATGGCCCACGTTCACCACGCCGTGTCCCCCGGCGCAATCGATGTAGCGCCTGCCCTCAATATCCCACACCAGCGCATTCTCTCCACGCACCAGAGTTAATCCTCTTTTATTAAACAGTGGAAGCGAAAATTGATCTTCCATTTCCTGAAAGGCCTTCATTGGATCACGGTTCCTTTCTCGTTTAAAGCGTTTTTAACAGGATGTTCAACGCGTCCATCGGCAATGATGACGCGCGGTTTGCCGCTTTCAAAAATTTTGACCAGAGCGTGCAACTTGCGTTTTATTCGTCCGGCGCTCTGTTGTTCGCGCACACGCAACTCCCTGATGGTCAAGCGGGAGATAACGGAATCCGGATCGGTCGGATTCTCCAAAAAACCCGGCGCTTCGATGAGCTGGACGATGGTTGTTGCCTGCAACGCCGACTGCAACAAAGCCACAATATCGTCATTTTCACTATTGATGGCAAAACCATTTTCATCGGCAATGGGCACGGTGATGACCGGCAAATAGCCCTGTTCCAGCAACAGGATCAGGAGTGTTTTGTTTACCGTCTGCGGTTTACCCGAAAAATCGCGTAAAAGTTTAATTTTACCGTTCTCCTTTACGCGAATGCCGCGGTTGCGACGACCGCGAATCAACAGGCCGTCAAGTCCTGTTAAGCCGATGGCGTTGATTTGCTGTCGCTGAAACAATTCCACCAGCCGCTTGTTGCGCAGGCCGGCGTAAGCCATCATCATCACATCCAGAGCGTTAGCGTCCGAGTACACGCTGGCATATCCGGAGGCCGAAGTTATCACTCTGGGGGCCATGCCCAGTTTTTGGGCCAGTTCGTCGCGCAGGGCATTGGCGCCGTGCACAATGATTTTGGGACCGTCGATTTGCGCCAGGTCCTCAACAATTCCCTGCAGGTTGATGGCAGAGCCGCCGCCGATTTTAATAATCATCATCGCCTGATCTCCTTAATGGTTCCGTTTGCGATGGGTTTCCAGTTTTTATCATCAGACAGGGGAGCCGAACAAACAATCAGGCCTTCTTCTGAACGAAACTGGCGCATGGTAAAATAAGCGCCCCGTTCATTAAAAAAAGAAGCCAGCGCCGTTTGCCTGGAATCGGCCATGATGAGATTAAGAGCGCTGACATATCGCGCACGTTTTAAAATGACGGGCAGGGCCTTGCGCACGGCGGTCAGCAAATCTTGCTTTTTAAAACGTAAAATAAAGCTGAATAACTTTTCCGCGCCGATGCGCCCGTTTTCTTTAATGCGAACGCCGTGCAGTTCACCGTTAAAGACAAAGACCGTATCCTGCCGGTAAAAAGGCATGTTGTTTTCGATGGCAATTCCCTGATCGCGAAAGGCGCTGCGGGCATGTGCCAGCAGGCGACGCGTTGCAGGGATGGCCGAAAAATCATCTTCCCATACGGGACGAATGCTCCAGTAAAAGTCCCAGCCCCTCGGCGTTTGCCAGGCACATCCCCAGCCGTGCCCCTGATATTCCACGCTGTTCTGCGCCATGCGGGCAAAGTCGTTCAAAAGGGCCTGTGGTTTTTCTGGCCTTTTACTTTCGTAGTACAAAATACGACACATGTTTACCCCTTCCATTAGCCACGAAATACACCTAAAAATTTCAAAATCTGTTTTGTGTTTTAAAAAGCTCCCTCTTCTTTTCACCCCATAATAAAGGACGACAGAAGGAGGAACCATTCAACCATTCAACTAATCAACCAGTCTCCAATTTACACTGGATGCAGACCCGGAAACTGCAGCGCCCGCGTTTCGGGCAGGCCGTGCATAATATTAAAAGCCTGTACGGCCTGTCCGGCTGCGCCCTTCATCAAATTGTCAATGGCGCTGATTACCACCAGCCGATTGGTCGAGCCGTCCAGTTCAAACCCCACGTCGCAGAAATTTGTGCCGGCCACCAGTTTGGGCTCCGGATAGCGGTAAAGTCCGTCGCGTTCTTTCACAATGCGCACAAAAGGCTCGGAAGCGTAATAGCTGCGGTAGATTTTCCAGATGTCCTTTTCGCTGAGCTTGCGGTTTAAAAAGACGTGCGCCGTGGCCAGAACGCCGCGCACCATTTCGATGGCTGTGGCCGAAAAATGGGCGGTCATCGCTTCATTAAAACTTAATTCCTGTTCAATTTCGGCCGCATGGCGATGTCTCGTAGGCTTAAACGAACGCACGCAGCCATGACGAACGGGGTGGTGCGATGCTTCGTTAGGCCGGTTGCCTGCCTCGCTGGAACCGACTTTAACTTCAATGATCGCCTGATTAGCTTGCGCCAGGCCCTCTTTAAAAAGGGGGTAGAGGGCCAGAATGGCGGCCGTAGCATTGCAGCCTGCGCTGGAAATAAAGCGCGCCGTTTGCATTTGTTGTCGGTGCAATTCGGGAATGCCGTACACGAACTGGCCGAGTAAATCCGGACGTAGATGCGACTGGCCGTACCATCTGGCGTAAGCGTCGGGATTTTGCAAACGAAAATCGGCGCTCAAATCGATAATGCGCGGCGCAATTTGCGAAAAGTGCTCGATCCGTTTTTGCGCTTCGCCATGGGGCAGGCAAAGGAACAACAGGTCGCAGGGTTGTAAATCATCCATACCGCAAAATTTTAAGGTGGTTTGCCCGCGCAAGTTCGGATGAACCTTGTGCACAAATTGACCAAAATGTCTTTCCGAGGTCGCCTGCTGGATGCGCACATCGGGATGAAACAATAAAAGACGCAGTAGCTCGCCGCCGGCGTAACCGGAAGCGCCTGCAATGGAAACCGTAATAGCGCTCATGCCGCCTCCTTTGCGATCTTTAAAACGTAATCCACGATTCTGGCCGGAATGTCCACGCCGGTGGTGTCAATGCTGTTTTTGAATTCCATGGTGTAATTCACTTCGTTAACCAATAAGCCGTCGTTGGTTTCGAACAGGTCGATGGCCAGTACGCCGCCGCCAACCGCCCGGGCTGCTTTAAGCGAAATTTCGGCGATTTCATCGGTTACCGGACAGTTAGATGCCTGGCCGCCGCGCGCCGTGTTGGTGATCCAGTGGTCGGAGCGGCGATAAATGGCGGCAATACATTCATCGCCCACCACAAACGAGCGGATATCGCGGCCGTTTTTTTCCACGTATTTTTGAATGTAAAAGATGGAATGGTGGTAGCTGCCCAGAATCGTTTTGTGTTCTAAAATGGCTTCGGCGGCGTCCCGATCGTTGATTTTGGAGATCAACCGCCCCCAGGAGCCTACCGCCGGTTTGATGACCACCGGATAGCCCATCTCTTCAATGGCTTTAATGGCCGATTGTTCTGTAAAGGCGATTTTTACTGGTGGTTGCGGAACATTGTGCGCCGCCATAGCCCGGGAGGTCAGTAATTTATCGCCGCAGGTTAATGCAACCTGAGCCGTGTTAACGCATTTTACGCCCGCGCTTTCGAACAGCATTAAAGCATGCAGCGCACGCGAGTGGTTAATGGCTCTTTCGATAACCACATCCAGAGCAAATCCGTTTTTACCCATGGTAAAAACGATTTCCCGGTCGTCGATCATTTCCAGTTCCACGTTTGGGCGTTTGCGGAATGCTTCGATTAAAAATTTTTCGTCTTTGCGAATAATTGAATGTAAAAATCCTACACGCATGGGAATCTCCCTGTGTTTTTAATGTTTACCGCGATGTCGTTCTTCGGAATTTATTTTTACTTTAAAGGATGCTTTTTACACCATTCAACCAGGTGCTTAAGCTCATGAAAATCAACGGTGCGACCTTTCTGGCCGATCTGTTTTATGTGGATTAAAATACGCTTGAGGAGGTCGGTGGTGTATTCGAGGCCCAGTTGGTCTAAAGCCCATTGTACGGAAGAAATGCCGGACATGTGGTCAAGAGCGACGGACATATTGCGTCCGACCAGCGAAGGGTCCAGACTCTGGTAATGAACGGGATTTTGCACGGCGGCATGAGTGTGAACGCCGGCGCAATGCGTAAAGGCATTTTGACCAACAATGGGGAAGTTGTCCGGAATGGGCAGTCCGGCATATTGACTGACCAGCTGGTAAAGGGGCAAAAGTTTTTCCAGACGACAGTTGTTTTGCACCTGAAAGACCTCTTTCAAAGCCAGCAGTAGTTGAGCCAGATCGACAATGCCGGCCCGTTCGCCCAGTCCCAATACGCTGGCATCGATGATTTCCGCGCCGGCCCGGTAGCCGTCCAGCGCATTGGCCAGAGCCAGCCCGCGATCGTTATGGCAATGAACGGCAATCATCGGTTGATGGCCGCTTTGCGCCAGGGCGTCTTTCAGCCGCGCGATAAAATCGTACATGTTGTGCTCCGTGCCGGGCGCCATGAAGCCGGTGGTGTCGGCCACGCTGATGATATCCGCGCCGGCTTCTACCGCAGCGCAGGAGGCCTGCACGACATTCTCAAATGGCGAGCGCACCGTGTCTTCTGGCGTGTAGCGGATCAACAAATCTGGATTTTGATTTTTAGCGTAACGAATAACGTTAACGATTTGATCGATGGCGCTGTTTAAATCTTTACGAAAAACCTGCCCCAGCCGTTCGCTGGCAACGCTGTAAAAAATGCCGATGAATTGCGCGCCGCATTCCAGCGCCAGATCCACATCCCGTTGTAGTGAACGGGCATGAGCGGCGATTTTTGCGCGGTAACCATGGCGTGCAAGCTGGTACACAGCCTCGTGGATTTCCGGCGTTACCATCGGATGCCCGGCTTCGATGATATCGATACCGATTTCATCCAGCAGATCGGCGATGGCCAGCTTGATGTGGCCATCAAAATAGACGCCCGGCGTTTGTTCGCCCTCGCGCAGGGTTGTGTCTAAAATTTTAACCACGAGTCATTCTCCCCAGTCTTCTTCTTCCTGTGGAGCCTCTTCCAGCGTTGGAGGTTGCAAAGCGACGACTTCTAATTCGCTGCCGCAATCCGGGCAGGTGGTTAGCTCGTGTAGCTCAACGTTTTCTTCTAACTCGACGATGGCGTCACACACGGGACATGTTGCCGGTTGTGTCATCATTCTCCCCTCTCTTTGTTTTAACTGATTGATTTGGACTGTTTGAAAATTAGCAGGAAAATAATAAAATATTATAAAAATGCAAATTATTATAAATTTAAAAGTAAGACGGAACATCATTCAGTAGATGATTCCTTGAGATAGAGAGCATAGCACGACGCATTAAAAAAGAAATTTTTTAATGAGGTTATAATTATACACTGGTTCTTGTTTTTGTTTTTAAATGTTTTTGTGGATTTTGTGTTTCCTTCATAAATTAAGATTCAATGATCCTGAGACCAGAACATAAAGATCACGCACAGAGGTGAGGCATGGAGCCGACTCCTTTATGTGGATGAGGGAGATCTCCGTGTGCGCGGGAATGACATGCAGGGTTGACTGAAAAGAGCGCCCCATGCGCAGGAATGATATTTGACAAAGGCGAGAGAACACCGGAACATTAAGAAGCAGGATTAATGCCATGCAAGAATTAACAAGGGAACAACAGGCCAAGCGTTATGAACGCATTAAATTAATCGTTAGCATAAGCGAATCCGTTTTAAGTTTTTTGCTGCTGGTTTTGTTTTTGACTACCGGCTATTCGGCCGAATTGCGCGACTGGACGCATCAGCTAACAGAAAATGCCTACCTGCGCTTTTTGCTTTTTATGGCGGTGGCGGGTTTCGGGCTTTCGCTGTTTACCTTTCCGTTTGAATTTTACAGCGGTTTTATTCTGGAACACCGCTACCAGCTTTCCAACCAGACTTTATGGGATTGGATAAAAGAAAAATTAAAAGAAAATCTGGTCGGCCTGGCGATCGGTTTGCCGCTGGCGCTGGCCTTTTACTTTTTACTGCTTAATTATCCGCAAAGCTGGTGGTTCTGGCTCAGTGTGGTGATCTTTTTATTCTCGGTTTTGCTGGGGCGACTGGCGCCGCAGTTGATTTTTCCTTTGTTTTACAAGTTTGAGCCCCTAAAAGACGATGAGCTTTTAAAGCGCATGGAGCGTCTGGCTAAAATCGGCAAGTTTGATCTGCAAGGCATTTTCCGTTTTAACATGAGCAAAGACACCAAAAAGGCTAATGCGGCTTTTACCGGACTGGGTAAATCGCGACGCATTATCATTGGCGACACTTTGCTGGAAAATTTTACGCATGATGAAATTGAGGCGGTTTTTGCCCATGAGGTGGGCCATTTTGTGCACAAACATCTGTACCGATTGATGGCCGCCGGAACGCTGCAAACCTTTGTCGGGTTTTATCTGGCCCATCTTATTTACTGGGATTTATTAACGCGCATGGGCTTTACCGGTCCCGCAGACCTGGCGGCTCTGCCATTGATTGCGATCATCCTTACTGTTTACATGCTGCTGGTTTCACCGCTGAGCAATGCCCTGAGCAGGCATTACGAACGGCAGGCCGATTTGTACGCCCTGCGGCACAGCAGCAATCCGCGGGCCTTTGCCAGCGCTTTGTTAAAATTGAGCGAGCAGAATTTAAGCGATAAACAACCCCATCCGCTGGTGGAGTTTTTCTTCCACTCCCATCCATCCATTCAAAAACGTGTGAAAATGGTGGAAGATTTTTTACAGGGAAAAAAGATTGAGCAAGTTTAATATAACGCGGCCGGCACATGGCTTCAGCAAGGCGCATTACGCTGGTGAGCGTTCACGTCCTTTTGTGCAAGTAAAAAAGGGTGGAAAATCCCGAGCGACCTGCCAGACTAAAAATTTATTCGATCAATAAAGCAGCGGCGATTATCTTAAACTGCCCACCTCCGATTCCACCGCTTCCAGAATTTCACCGGATTTGACCAGCGCTTTCATTTTGGTGTGATCGGGGTAGAGCGGCCGGTCTTCATCCAGATACGGCACATATTTACGAATGATTTTTTTAGCCGTTTGCACGCCTCTGCCAAACTGGTGCTGACGGAAATCGAGGGCCTGAGCGGCGGCCATAAATTCTATTCCCAGAATGCCGTAAGCGTTGTCCAGTATTTGAGCGTTTTTAATGGCTGTGTTCATGCCCATGGAGACAAAATCTTCCTGATCGGCTGCGGCGGGAATGGATTGAATAGCTGCCGGAACCGAAAGAATACGCTGTTCGACGATTAAGGAATCTGCCGTGTACTGGCTGAGCATCAAACCGGAAAACATGCCGGCGCCCTTTGTTAAAAACGGTGGAAGGCCCGCGCTTAACGCCGGGTTGTTCAGGCGGTTCATGCGCCGTTCGGACATGACGCTGACCATGGTAACAGCCGCGCCAGCCATGTCCATGGGTAACGCAACGGGCGTGCCCTGAAAATTAGCGCCGGTCAGGGTTAGCTCGTCTTCTACAAAAAAGACGGGGTTGTCGCCCACGCCGTTCAATTCGATTTCCACCTGAGTTCGAGCATACCGGATGGCGTCTCTGGCCGCGCCGATGACCTGCGGGGTGGAGCGCATGGAATAGGCATCCTGAACGCGCTGCTTAATTTTTCCGGAATAGAGGTCGCTGCCTTGCAAACACTGGCGAATGGCGCGAGCGCTGCGCACCGCGCCGTCAAATCCGCGCACTTTGTGCAGTCGTTCGTCGTAAGGCTTTAAATTGGCCAGCAGCGCTTCCAGAGACATGGCCGCGGCGATTTCTGCCTGACGCAGCCAGCGATCCATATCGTACAGGTGCAGGGCGCTCATGGCCGTTAACAGATTGGAGCCATTGATTGTGGCCAGCCCGTCTCTTGCCTTTAACCCGGGAATTTTAATGCCGGCCCGTTCCATGGCCGCTTTACCCGGCAAACGCTGCCCCTGGTAAAAGGCTTCTCCCTCGCCTAAAAGCAATAAGGCAATTTGCGACATGGGCGCCAGGTCGCCGCTGGCTCCCACGGAACCTTTTTGACAAACAACCGGCGTAACGCCCTTGTTTAACATCTCGATCAGCGTTAAAGTGATTTCCGGTCGAACGCCTGACCGACCGTTAGCGTGCACATTAATGCGTCCGGCCATGGCAGCGCGCACATATTCAATAGGCGCAGGCTCGCCAATGCCCGCTGCATGGTTGTAAATCAAATATTTCTGAAATTGTTCAACCTGTTCGTCGCTTAAAACAACCTCGGAAAATTCACCAATGCCCGTGTTGATGCCGTACATCACTTCACGGGCGGCGATTTTTTTCTCTAGCATGGCCCGGCAGGCCTTGATGCGCTCCAGGGCCTCTGGAGCCAGTTCAACCTTTTCGTTAAAACGGGCAATACGAACCAGTTTTTCAATGGTCAAAGATTTACCATCCAGTACAATAGCCATAATTTTTCCCTTCCATTGATTTTAAAGGAATTGGTCAGGCATAAATTACAAAGATTATTTTTTGCAATCCACCGTTCTAATAATTTTTGTCAATGGTTGCCAGGCGTTTGAGAAATAGAAATGAAAAAATATTCATGGACTGACAATAGAGTTTGGGCGAATTTTGGCGTTGATTAATGACCATTTCGTTTAATAAAATTGATTTTTATTCATTTAACGGTAAAAAGATTTTTTTTGCAATTTGAGTAAAAAAACTCAGAAAGTAAAAACAATAAACGCGGGGCAGTGGAAATAGTTCGAGCAAATGTCCTTTTCGAGGATGGATGGATTACAATTTAAAATTTATCCCGCCAGTGCGGTATGCCTGCCCTGAGCTTAACCGAAGAGGAGTAGTGAAGCGGGCAATTAAAGAGTGGGAGACATTCTTCGGAATAGCAGAAGCCTTTCTCCTCTGTCATTTCGACGAGCCCGTCCCACGGGCGAGGAGAAATTTTCTCAAAAAATGGCGAGGGAAAACAGTAAGGGCGAAGGATTTTCCTGAAAAATTCGCTTTGGCGAGCAGCAACCTTGGTACAAGTAAAACAAACATTAATTAAAAAAACGGCTAAGACAGCGTAGCCTCAACCAAAATCAACAGCAACGCGCGCAAAGTAATTTTCTCGCAGATTACGCCAATCATCGCAGAAAAAGATTAAACAAATTATTCTGAAACCAAAGTTCAGCAAACCGGCTCTATTTACGCCGGGGCTGTCCCAAAAGTAAATCAAGATGTATAAATATGCAGGTTTTTAAATATAATTTTATTGGTAAATGTGATACGAAATTATGGAAAAGGTAAAAGATTTCAACAAAAAAACATGAATAAAAACAAGATTTAAATTGGTTCTATTTATTGTCTTTAGCACATAAAATAACTTGCATTAATAACTTGAAAATATTAAATTTAAAATAAAAACCATGAAGCCAAAACGTTGTCGGAAAATCCCATTTAAAACTACCGATCAAAACCAACTTACTATTCTTCCGCCTTCATTAGATGAGCTCATAGACCCCAATCATATGGTTCGGTTTATCAATGCCATCATAGACAAGATGGATATTGATTTTTTAATTAAAGAATACAAAGGAGGCGGTCGGGCCGCGTATCATCCGCGGATGCTATTAAAAGTAGTCATTTATGCCTATACGCAGAAGATATTTACTTCGCGCCAGATAGCTAAGGCCTTAAGAGAGAATATTCATTTCATGTGGTTATCAGGGAACAGTCGTCCGGATTTTAGGACGATAAATCGTTTTCGTTCATCACGATTGAAGGGAAAAATAGAGGAAGTATTCACCTATGTAGTTGAGCAATTATTGGAGTTGGGCTATATCGAATTAAATGATCTTTTTATAGACGGGAGCAAATTTCAGGCGAATGCGAATAAATACAAGGCAGTCTGGAAGAAGAATGTAGACCGTTACCAGAGAGTACTTCAAGAGAAGCTAAAGGAATTACTAAAGAAGATAGATAACGAGAATGATTTAGAGAATCGTTTATACGGTAATAAAGATTTAGGAGAATTAGGAGAGGATGTTACTTTAAGCTCTCATCAGATTGAACAAATAGTTGATATATTGAATGAGCGGTTAAAAAAGGAACCGGACAATAAGGAATTAAAGAGAGCAAAAAATAAAATAGAGAAGGATTATTTACCGCGCCAACGTAAATATGAAAAGCAACGAAAGCTTCTAAATGGTAGGAATAGCTATAGCCAGACGGACCCGGATGCTACCTTTATGAGTAAGAAGCGGGATCATCATAATAATACGGATTTGCTTCCGAGTTATAATGTTCAGGTAGGAAGTGAGAATCAATTTATAGTGAATTATACGATAAATCAGAACGCGAATGATAGCGTATTATTAAAGCCCTTTATGGAGTCATACAAGCGTTGTTATGGTAGGCAACCAAATCGAGTAATAGGCGATGCAGGCTATGGAAGTGAGGAGAATTATGCATATTTGGAATCAGAAGGTGTAGAAGCTTATATCAAATACAGTAGTTATTACAAAGAGCAAAAGAAGTCATACAAAGAGAATCCTTTTTTGATAGATAACATGCGGTATGATCCTGAATTAGATCGCTATGAATGTCCTGCCGGTCGGTATTTAGAATATGTTGGAGAACAGGAAAATGTTACGTCGACGGGATTTAAAGTAAAGCATCGTATTTACCGTAGTGAGAGTTGTGAAGGCTGTGTATTGAAAGAGAAGTGCTATAAGGGCCAGACTGCGCGTGTTGTTAGAGTAAATGTCATGCTTAATGATTATAAAAAGCAGGTTCGTTCTCGATTGAATACGGAAGAAGGAAGAAAATTAATCAGCAAACGAGGTTCGGAGATAGAAACAATTTTTGGACAAATAAAGCATAATCTTGGAATAAGGGGCTTTTTATTAAGAGGATTAGATAAAGTAAAAACAGAATTTGGTATAATAGCAGTAGCGTATAATTTAAAAGGCTCTACTGGGATTTTTGTGAAAAACAAAAATAATCCTTAGATTGAGTTTATGAAAGATAAAGAATTATTTAAACAGATTTTGGGACTTTCGCATCCCTGGGAAGTGTCTAAAGTTGACTTAGATATTGCGAATGAGGAAGTAGAAATAGAGATTATCTATAAGTCAAAAAAAGGTTTTTGTCCCGAATGCGAAGTGGAATATGATATTTATGATCATCGCGAAAAACGTCGTTGGCGGCATTTGGATACATGCCAAATGAAGACCTATATTGTCTGCAAAGTACCCCGCATTAAATGCAAGGAACATGGAGTAAAAACGATCAAAGTACCTTGGGCAGAAAAGTCGAGTCGAACGACTTTATTATTTGAACGTTTTGCTATTGAGTTATTACTGGCCTCCAAAAACCAGAGCAAAACGGCGCAACTTTTACGGATCAGCTTTGATATGCTTCATCATATAATGAGCAAAGCAGTGGAACGCGGGCTATCACGCCGAACGGAAGAGGACATTAAATATATCGGGATAGATGAGAAGAGTATGAAAAGAGGTCATACTTATGTAAGCGTATTATCCGATAGTGAAAGAAGACGTGTAATAGATGTAAGTGAAGGCCGCACAACAAGCTCTGCCAGTTCGTTAATAAACAAGGGATTAACAGAGAAACAAAAGGAGGGCCTCAAAGCGGTCAGTATGGATATGTGGAAAGCTTTTATTAAAGCTGTTCAAAAGGAGCTTCCCAATGCTTCCATAGTGCATGACAAATTTCATATAATGAAGTATTTAAATGATGGAGTGGATAAAACCAGACGAGAGGAAGCCCGTAAATTACAAAAATCTAATGATAAAACCTTAGTGAAAAGTAAATATTTATTTTTAAAGAATCCGGAAAATATGACGGACAAGCAATTATCGCGTTTCAGAAAAATTCAAGAACTTAACCTTATCACTTCCCAGGCTTGGGCGGCCAAAGAGAACTTCAAAGAATTCTTTAGGAGTGAAACAATAAATGATGCGAAATTCTTTTTTGCGGAATGGTATCAGGATATTAAGGAACGTTCTTTAAATAAAATGATTAAAGTAGCAAAAATGCTCATTGCTCATTCAGATGGCTTATTAAACTATATAAGATATCAGATAGATAATTCAGTAGCCGAATGGTTGAACGGCAAGATACAGGAGATAAAAACAGTTGGTAGAGGCTTTAGAAAATTTGAAAATTTTAGGATAGCAATACTATTCTTTCTTGGTAAATTAGACCTTTTTCCACAGGAATCCCAGTAGAGCCATTTAAAAAAGATGTTTAATCAGATGAAAGAGTACGGTTTAGTTAACGAGATGTATAAGTATAGCGCTAACATCTTTTTTAATTTAAACCGGGCAAGCCAGTGTCAAAATTTAGGCCAAAAAAATACCATTTTAATATCGTTAGAGCAGTTTTTTATAGAAATTAAGGAAAAAATAGTTGTTAAATATTCATCTTGTCTCTTCAACGCCAAAATATGTTTTGTATAAAAATTTACTTTCATCGACTTTTGGGACAGCCCCGGCTGGGGGATGAGTTTTTAAAACAGCACAAAAATTTTCAAATTCCGCCCGGGCGGGATTAGATCTTTCAAAGAAAGTCTTCTAAACTCCTTCGCCCCTACAAAAACGCCTAAGCCACTAAAACCCTAAACCACTAAACCTCTAAACCCTTACACTCTAACACTCGCCCCCAATGGCACACTTTTTTGTAAATATTGAAATCGCCAATAAGCGAGGCTGGTACTCAGCACAAATAAAAGTAGCAGGTGGAGTAACTCCCGCACGATATCGGCAGGCCCTGCGTTCATGGCCGTTACGCGCTGCATGGCTAAAAAATAGGAAGTCGATGGCAGAAGCGTGCTTAAGTTTTTAAGCCACCAGGGCATGCTTTGCAGCGGCCAACTAAAACCAGAAAGTAGAAACAACGGATAACTGCTAAACACCAGTGTCTGTAAGGCTACAATCTTGCTCCTGAAAAAAGAGCCGATAATCATGCCCCACAGGGTAACATTCAATAAAAATAAAGCCGTCAAAAGCAAAAACGTGCCGTAGCGTCCATGAAACGGTAGATGCAGAACGCCGTAAATAACGCTGAAAAAGAAAAGGCTATAGGCCAGGTAAAGAGTAAAGTAAAAAATTCCTTTGCCCGCAAACATTAACAGGGTATTGTCCTTGCTTGTTTTTTGCCACTCTTCAAAGCTGTTTAATTCGAATTCCCGGGCTACGGACATGGCCAGGCCAAACAACAACGTTTGTTGTAAAATCAACGCCAGCACGCCGGGAATAAGAAAATCACCGTAACTTTGCCGCACATTAAAAAGATTGCGATCATCCACGCGCAGGGGCTGAATTTGTTCAGTAGCCTGATCAAAATTCAATCCCCTGGCCTGAAAATAACGGAGGCGCACCCCGGCAGCCAGAGTGGCCACTGTTTGCTGAACGGCGCGATTGATGTCGTTGGAAGGCAAAAAACGACTGGTGTTTAAATACACCTTGAGATGCGCCTGCCTGCCGCTTTTTAAAGTTTTAGAAAAATCCGCTGGAATCCAGATGGCGCCCTGCGTCTGCCAGTCTTCGATGGCGCTTTTAGCTTCTACCGCGTCCTGAGTAACGCGCACCACCAACAGGTTTTGACTGGCGTCCAGGCTGCGAATCAGTTTTCTGGAAAGCGCGCTGTTATCCTGATCGATAACAATGACCGGTATATCGGTTTCTACTTTGTGGACATAAACCGTTCCGTAGAACAGGGCGTAAAATAATGGAGAAACAAGCACGATGAGTAAAATGTCCACATCCTTAAAGAGGATGGCAACCTCTCTGCGCAAGGCCTGTAGCAGTTTTGTCTGTGAGATTTTCATGGCGTGGCCTCCAATTTTTTCATTCCCGTTGCTGTCATCTGCTTTTTCCGGAAAAACATCAACAGTAAGGTGCCGCCAAATCCAATAAGCAGAAAAAGAAAAAGAGCGCTTGCTTCCGGTAAAACGCCGTGCCAGCCCTCGCCCATGCTAAAAATTTTGAGATAGCCGGTCATAAAATGAGTAGAGGGCAGCAAGCTGGCGTAAAAGCGGTGCAGCCAGGGCATCGCTTCCAGCGGAAAGGTGTAGCCTGTAAAAATGAACGCCGGCGTGCTGATGAAGATGGCCGCTTCGGTTGCCAGCACGTTATTGCGAAAGAGACAGGAAATAAACATGCCTACAAAAAAAACGGACACCACAAACAGAAAAAGGTAAGCGAGAAGCAGAAAAAGAGAACCCTGGACGGGAATCTGAAAAATCGTGAAAACAATGCCTGTCAGCAGAAACACATTGCTTAAATGTAAAAATAAATGGGGCAGCGATTTTCCGACGACGATGTTCAGCATGTTTCCCTTAGATATGCGCCACAGCTCCCGCACGGTGCCTTCTTTAAGTTCGGAGCTAAAAACCAGTACCGAGGCGATTAACACCACCATTTGAAGCATGATGGGCAACAATCCGCCAACTAAATAGGTTTCATAATTGTAAAAGGGGTTGTACAGGGGCAGGGTTTCAATGGCAATGGGGTGCGCTCTTTCCAGCGCCTGAGCGGAACTGGCGCCGCCAGCCTGAAACTTTCTCATCTCCATTCCAATCGAAAGCGTTTGTAGCGTGGTCATGGCAGCCTTGTAGGCCACATTGCCCACAATAATATTAGCGGAATTTTTGAGAAAGACGACATGGGCGCTTTTGCCCGATTTAAGATCTTTCTCCAGATTTTCAGGAATGACAATAGCGGCCTGTAGTTTCCCCTTTTTAAAATCTTTTTCCACTGTTTGTAAGTCGTCATAGTAACCATACAGCGCAAAGGTCGGGCTGCTTTCCAGACTGCGCACAATGATGCGCGACAGGGTGGAGCGGTCGTGATCTATTACGCCCAGCGGCAACTCTCTTACAGCCTGACGTTCGTAAATGGGCGCCAGACTGAAAAAGACAACGAAAGGCATGACCAGAATCAAAGCCCAGAGTGTTTTTCTGGATTTGATCCTCTGCCATTCGCGCCGCATGATTGCTTTTATGATGGTAAATGACATGGCCTCCTCCAGATGCTCAATTAATCTCGTCAATTTTGAATTGCACCGTCATTCCTGCACGCAGTCCATCCACGGCCTTAACCGGCCGGGCGTGCACTTCAAAGGTTTTTAAATCAAAATCGCCTTTTTGATTGGTTGCTCGCCAGGTGGCATAGTCGCCCATGTCGGCCAGATAGGTAATCTTAAATTCTAACTCTTTTTTTAAGGCCGGTACAAAGCCTTTTACAATTTGTCCCTCTTTTATCCCGGCAAGTTGGTCCTCACGCAGATGAAAGACCGCCCAACTATCCGCAGGATCGATTAAGGTCACAATCGGGTAGCCGGCGGCAATGATTTCGCCGGCGTCTGCCACTAAAGTTTGCACCTGCCCGTCAATGGGACTGTACAAACGGGTTTCCTCTTTGTAGGCCAGCGCTTCACGATAGGCGCCTTCTGCCTGATGAAAAAGCGCCTCTGCGGCTTTAATCTGCTCCTGGCGCGCTCCCTTAAGCACCATTTGATATTTGGCCTGAGCGGCTTCCATCTGTTCTTTGGCCGCCCTGTATTTGAACTCGATTTCGTCCATGGTTTGCTGGGCGACCACGCTGTCTTTGTAAACCTTTTGCATGCGTTGATAGGTTTTGCGGGCAAACTCGAACTGATGTTTGGCCTGTAAATACAGTTTTTGCACGGCCTCTTTTTCTTCGGGACGCGCCCCATTAAGCGCCATTTCGTATTGGGCGCGGGCCGCTTCCATTACCGATTTAGCCTGCAATACTTTGGCGTCTATTTCCTTGCTCTGCAGGGTGGCCAGCAGCTGTCCTTTTTTAACCTGCTCTCCTTCCCGCACCAGCAATGAGTCGATTCGTCCTGGAATTTTGGAAGCAACGTCAATCTCTTTGGTCTCTACCATGCCCGTAACGATGACCTCGTGATGGGCAAAGGTATTGATTAAAATAAACAGCAGCGCAACCACAATAATGGTCAACGGCACAAACCACAGTAATTTATCCTTTAAGTTTTTCATGATTCGATTCCTCCATTATTTCCAGATTTCCTTGATTTTTGCCGGATTTCCAGCGGCGGCAAAGAGTTCAACCATGGACTGGTAGTAATCAAATAGCGATTGGTGGCGGGCAATTTGTTCTTTTTCCAGGATCAAATTGGCGTCGATTACATCCAGCGAAGTGCCCAGCCCCGCCTCGAAACGTTTTTGCTGCGAACGAAGATTTTCACGCGCCAGCGCAATGTCTGAAGCCAGTTGCAGATAGCGCGTTTCCGCATTACGCATCTGGCGGTAGGCCTTTTGCACCCATAAATCGATTTGTCGCTGCGTATGTGTTTTTAAAAGATGAACTTCTTTTTTCAGATGTCTGGCCTCCTGCAGCTTGTTGTAGTCTTTAAAACCATTGAAGAGGTTAATCTGTAAGCGAAATCCAACAGCCCAGCGCGGTTCGAGAATGGAAAGGTATTCGGGATACATTTCGTATTTACCAAAAGCGGCCACCTGCGGCAAAAACTCGGCGCGTTCTGCTGCAAATTTTTGCGCGGCAGACTGTTCTTTAAAAGAGAGCAGTTTTAAAACAGGTTGACCTTCTCTGGCCAGCCGTAAAAACGTTTCCAGCGAATCGTTCAATGCTTTGTAAACCAGCGAGTCGTTAATCACGATGGGCGTTTGGTCATCCAGGGCAAGACTGTGCCGCAGGGCAATTTCGGCCAGTTCCAGGTTATTTTGATCATCAAATAGGTTTCGTCTGGCCTCGGCCACGGCAACCCGTGCGCGCAGTACGTCGCTTTTGGAAATCAATCCCTGAGCAAACAATTTTTGGGCCTGGGTTTGATGGCGCAACATAGCCTGTAAAACATTCTGGCGCGTCTTGACCACTTCGTTCATTAAAACGACGGCCAGGTAGTTTTTTACGACCTGCTGGATGACGTCGTTTCTGGTTTTGTAAAGTTCCTGTTTGCTGGCCTGCAATTCAGACGAAGCAAATTTTTTAGCGGCAATCAGCTTTCCGCCTAAAAAAAGAGGCTGGACGCCCAATAAGGTTGCGCTTTTGTAATCCTGATCTTTGAATGCCAGGGCAAAAGGCGGTAGAGCCGCATCCAGAGCAAGGTAGGCCTGCTGCTGAACCCGAGCCAGTTCAGCGTCGGTTAACGGCCGACCGTTTAAGATCAGGCTTTGCAAATTGGCCATTTTTACCTGATCGCTGGTTTGAAGTTGTAAAAGGCCCTCGCGCAAAAAGTTTAAATCGATTTCCAATGGCTTGTTCAGGTGAGTGTAGCCGGCTTCTACTTTGACCTGTGGTAAAAAATTTCCCCAGGCTTCCAGATTGGCATGTTCTTTTTGGATGAGTCGTTCTTCCTGACGTTTGATGAGCTCATTGTTTTTTAAAGCCCGATCGATCGCTTCGTCCAGGGTCAGCGTCTGCGCCTGACCCAAATGTATTCCTGCGAAAAGCAAAAACAGTATGACGTAAGACAAATAGTTCCGTTTCATGGCACACCTCATTCCTTTATTAGTCCCTGTAACAGAATGGTTTTGATGGTTTGTTTAAAAGTTTCCGCATCGCCGCTCCGACGCAGCAGAATGGAATGCACCGCATTGATGATCATCGCAAACAGCGTACTGTAAACGATTTTTGCATCCAGCGGCAAAATTTCATTGCTGGCAATGGCTTGTTCCATGTGATTTTTAAAGCTGTGGAAATACTTTCCGGTCGCCTGTTCCATGGCTTGCAATACGGCGGGAATGCGCGCCAGATTGGACATCAGCACCATGGAAAAGGTGTCGGGATGCTGCACAAAATAGTCAATGGCCGTGTCGATGATGGTCTCCAGATAGTCCTTAAAGGATGAAGCTTGTCCGGCCTTTTCGTGCAGATGTTCAAAGGCCTGAACGCTTAAGTATTGAATGGTTTTTAGGTAAAGGTCTTCTTTGTTTTTAAAATAACGATAAAGCGTGCCCTTACCCACGCCGGCATCGCGGGCGATGGAATCCATGTCAGCCTCATGAAAATGGACGCGGGCAAAATAGCGGGCCGCGGCCTGCAAAATTTTATCCTGTCGTTCCTTTTGTAAAGGCGTCAATTCTCCGATCATGATTCGTTCCTTTTTTTGTAAAACTCTTCAGTTTCATAATTTGATACTGACCAGTCAGTCAAAGTTACAAAAAAATGAGCTTTTTGCAAATTTTTTTTTTTGAAAAAATTTAAATTTCATGTTTTCAGTTTGTGCCGGGCCTAAAAATTAATACTTTAAAAGATAGATTGCTTTTATTGGGGGATATGGTTTATCTTCCCCGGGGCGGGAATGGGGAATGACCGGCCGGTGAAAAAATAAATTTTGAACCAGGATTTTCTTGATTTTTGGATTACCATGATTTGCTTTTTAACTTTTTCATTAAATTTGCAGAATAAAGTCGCAAAGAGTGCATAAAATCGAGGCAATCCTGTAATCCTTTTAATCATAATTCAAAAACTACCTCCAAACTTCCAGGGTAGCAAAACCGCAACGCGCGCAAAGTAATTTTCTGGCAGATTACGCCAATAATCGCAGAAAATTATTTAACATTTAAGACGCAAGCTAAGGCAGCAAAGCCGCAACCAAAACTAACCGCAAAGAGCACAAAGAAGTCACAAAGTACGCAAAGAAAAAATAAAAATAATTATTCAACATGTAAGTAAAAAACTCATCATGCCGGCAAAATCGACGCCCCTTCTCTTTTTTAAAGAGAAAGGGCTGGGGGATGAGTTTTTAAAACAGCACAATAATTTTCGTATCCAGCCAGATGGGAATTCGAAATGACCGGCCGGTGAAAAAATAAATTTTGAACCAGGATTTTCTTGATTTTTGGATTACCATGATTTGCTTTTTTTGCTTTTTAACTTTTTCATTAAATTTGCAGAATAAAGTCGCATATAGTGCATAAAATCAAGGCAATCCTGTAATCCTTTTAATCAAGGTTCAAAAACCACCTTCGAACTCCCAGGGCAGCACATCCACAAACAACAACATTCCCGCAGGAATTTAAGCAACCACAGAGCACAGAGAGAAGCACAAAGGGCGCAAAGAATATATGAAATTAAAAATAATTTCAATTGCCTGTCACCCGCTTTCCAGGGATAAAAGCTCTGGGAAAAGGGGAAGCCCTGTCCGTTGGAAATTTTTCTCCGATGATGTTCAATATTTGCGTATTGGTAAATTTCTATTTAACCACTACCCATAGCATCACAATTATTTTGCAGGTTAAAAAATGAGGCAATCCAGCGTTTGATGTCGTTTGGCATAAAGATAGTTGAGTCCACTCTAAAAAGGTATTGTTATCCAAATTCATTTAAATTGGCCTATTGTTTTTATTTAAATTACATAAAATATATTCGTGTCCATTCGTGAAATTCGTGGTTTTTATACTGAACTCATAGTTTAACGGTTAAAAAACAAAAAACCCACCCGCGTTAGCAGGTGGGCTGGTCATGTATTTTAGGAGGAGCACCAAAAAATACTTTCTTTATTTCACCATTCCGGTAAAGCCCATAAAAGCCATGGCCAGGATGCCAGCGACAATCATGGAAATGGGCGCGCCCTGGAAAGCTTTTGGGATGTCGCGCGTTTCCAGCGCCTCGCGTACGCTGGAAAAAATAACCAGCGCCAATCCAAAGCCCAGCGCCGAACCAAAAGAGAAGATAATTGTTCTGATCAGATCAAACTTACTTTGCACGGCCAGAATGGAAACGCCAAGAATGGCGCAGTTGGTGGTAATTAAGGGCAAAAAAATACCCAGCGCCCGGTAAAGCGCCGGCGCTATTTTTTTCATAACGATTTCCACCAGCTGAACCAGCGAAGCGATAACCAGAATAAAGGCGATGGTTTGCAGGTAGCCGATGTGCAGCGGCTCCAGCACATAAGTTTGAATAATGTAGGTGATGGCTCCGGCCAGGGTTAAAACAAAAATCACGGCCATGGACATGCCCACCGCCGTATCCAATTTTTTTGATACGCCAAAGTACGGGCAAAGGCCTAAAAACCGAGAAAAAATAACATTGTTGACGAAAACTGCGCTAACGATGATCAATGCCATTTCTGCCATCATTTACCCCCTTCCAGCAAGCGGGAAACCTTGTTCATGGCCACTAAAATGAATCCCAGTGAAAGAAATGCGCCGGGAGCCAGCACAAACACCAGAATGGTACTCCAGCTTTCGGGAATCAACTGCATGCCCAGCCAGGCGCCAGAACCTAATATTTCGCGTACGCTGCCCAGAATAAACAGCGCAAAGGTAAAGCCCAGCCCCATGAACAGACCATCGAGAAAAGAATGGCCAATCGAATTTTTAGAGGCAAAGGCTTCCGCCCGTCCCAGGATGATACAGTTAACCACAATTAAAGGAATGAACAGTCCTAAGGTTTTGTGCAGATTGTAAACCGTTGCCTGCATGCTCATATCCACAATGGTCACAAAGGTGGCAATAACCACAATGTACGCCGGAATGCGCACGCGGTTAGGAATAATATTGCGCAGCATGGAGATCACCACATTGGAACAGATGAGCACAAAGGTGGTAGCCAGCCCCATTCCAATGCCATTTTCAGCAGAAGTTGTGGTGGCCAGGGTGGGGCAAAGCCCTAACAATAATACGGTAACCGGATTTTCTACGAAAAACGATTTGATGAATTTTTCTTTGATGTTCATTTTTCTTTTTCCTCTTTAAGCGCCTGAAACACCATTAAAGCCCGTTTTACGCCGGATGTAAAAGCCCGCGAGGTAATGGTTGCGGCCGTCAAGGCGTCAATATCGCCGCCGTCTTTTTTAACAGCCCATTTGGTATTATCCAATGTCCGACCGCGGAATTGTTTCCTGAAGTCTTCTTTTTTCATGTTGTCGCCAAGCCCCGGCGTCTCTTTGTGATTGAGCACGTACGTGTCCAGAACTTTGCCGGTGGAATCGATGCCGATCATCATTTCAAAATCACCGCTGAAACCATTGGGGGCATTTACGATGACGGCGTAGCCGATAACTTTACCGGTGGAATCCCTGGCAGGGAAATATTTAGCCTGAAACGAGCTTAAGTTTTTAGCCAGGGGATCGTCCGGGTATTCTATATGGCCCAAACTGTTAAGCACAATTCGCACGGCGTGCCGCGTTTCCTCTTTCATGTTGCGGGCAATGGGCTCGCGCGTAATCTTGTTCACATAAGCCAGCAGGGCTGCCGCAAAAAAGGCGATCAGCACCAGCACACTGATGATTTTAAATCCGCTTTCCTGTTTATCCATTGTTCACCATCCCAAATTTTTTCTCCGGAAAATAGCGATCTAACAAAGGTACAAAGGCATTCATAAATAAGATGGCAAAAGACACGCCTTCCGGATAACTTCCGAATAAACGAATCAACGCCGTAAAAAAACCGCAACCAAAGCCAAAGATTAACTTGCCTTTAAAGCTTAAAGGCGAAGTAACCATGTCTGTAGCCATGTACAACGCGCCTAAAAACAAACCGCCGGTGAACATGTGAAACACCGGACTGGCATACTGGGCAGGATTAATCGCGTAAAAGATGCCCGTAAAGACGAATACCGTGCCAATAAAGGTCACGGGAATTTCCCACGTTATGTATTTTTTGTAAAAAAGGAAGGCTGCGCCTACCAGAAGCGCCAGCGCAGAAATTTCGCCCAGCGAACCGCCCATGTGTCCCATGGCCAGGTCGCCCACGTTTAATTTGGCAATGGCGCCCACGCCTTCTGTTTTTAAAATACCCAGCGGCGTGGCCCCGGTTGACCCGTCGAACACC
This sequence comes from Caldithrix abyssi DSM 13497, assembly GCF_001886815.1. Classification (GTDB taxonomy): domain Bacteria; phylum Calditrichota; class Calditrichia; order Calditrichales; family Calditrichaceae; genus Caldithrix; species Caldithrix abyssi. Next base: position 3,738,287 of record NZ_CP018099.1, on the reverse strand, counting down.
TGCGGCAGCGGCCAGGTGGTCATTTGCAACGGAAAGGAAATCAGCAAAAAGACGCGCGCCACCAGAGCGGGGTTAAAGATATTTTGTCCAAGCCCGCCAAAAACTTGTTTGCCTAACACAATGGCCACCAGCGAGCCGATGAACAGCAACCACCAGGGAGCGTTAGAAGGCACGTTCATGGCCAGCAAAATACCCGTTACCAGCGCGCTGCCATCCATGTAGTCGATCTTTTGTCTGGAAAACTTGGCAATAATCGCTTCCATTCCAACGCAAAAGATGCTGGTCAAAACAAGCACGCGAACGGCTTCCCAGCCAAACATCCATACAGAAACGGCCAGCGCCGGAACCAGGGAAAGCGCCACCGAATACATGATTTTGCGCGTGGACTCGCCCACGGTTCCCAGCGGAGAGGAATCCATGATTAACAGTTTTTTAGCTTCCACAGTTAATTCTCTCTTTTTATGATTCTTTTCCCCAACCTCATCCAGTGTACCAGCCTGCGATTGGCAGGGCAAACATAGGTACAGCTTCCACACTCAATGCAATCCATAATGTGCGCTTTAACGTATTCTTCAATTTTATTTGCCCTGATCATCTGTGCGTAAATGGCGACGTCCAGCCCCATCGGACAAACGCTGATACAGCTACTGCATCGCAAACAAGGGTCTTCGACCCGTTCGACAAAAGCGCTGTCGTCAAAAAAGAGCAGGGCAGAGGTCGTTTTGCCAATCGGACTTTCAAAAGAATGGCAGGTGCGTCCCATCATCGGACCGCCTGAAATCAGCAAACGCACGCGATCGGTTGCAATATTAAATTTTTGCACGATGTACGAAACCGGCGTTCCAATGGGTAATAAGATATTACCCGGATTTTCAACCACGTTGCCAGAAATGGTCACCACCCGTTCCATCAGCGGCCGATTGTGGTAAAAGACATCACGAATGGCCAGCACGGTGGCCACGTTTTGCACCACAACGCCCACATCCATGGGCAGGCCTTTGGACGGCACTTCGCGATTCAGCACGGCTTTAATGAGCTGTTTTTCGCCGCCCTGCGGATATTTAGCCTTTAATGGCACAACAAAAATCCCGCCTACCTGAGCGACCGCCTGATCCATTATCTGAAGCGCATCGGGTTTGTTTTCTTCAATGCCGATGTACACGGTTATGTCATTAAAAAGTTTTTGTAGAATTTTAATGCCCTGCACAATTTCGGCCGCTTTTTCCACCATCACTCTGTGATCGGCCGTAATGTAGGGCTCACACTCGGCGCCGTTAATAATCAGAGCGTCGATTTTCTTCTCCGGCGGCGGAGAAAGTTTAACATGCGTCGGGAATCCCGCGCCGCCCATGCCAATGATGCCCGCTTCTTCAATCTTTTTGCGAATCTCATCGGCGGTGATGGTTTCAAAATTCGGCGTAAGCTGCGAGTCAGCGGCCAGCACTTCGGCGTAATTTTTGCCGGCTTCATCGGGCTTAATTTGAATAACCTCGCCAATGGCGCCGCCCAGCAACGGAAAGCGGAAGACTTTTAATACCTTGCCGTTTACCGGAGCATGGACATTGGAGGAGATAAATCCTGTTGATTTGGCTAATAGGTCGCCCCGTTTTACGCTGTCTCCTTTTTTAACGACCACGGTTAAAGGCCGCCCAATATGCTGGTTAACCGGAATAAGCAATGTTTCCGGGATTTCTCCGAAGATGATCGGAGACTGAGCAGAATGTTTTTGATGGGGCGGATGAATGCCGCCTTTCGGAAAAGTTTTAAGCTGTAACATAAACTTCTTGCCCCCGCATTTCTATGGCGTTGGTCGGACAGGCTTCCACACAATCGCCGCAATTGGTGCATTTTTCATAATCAATGCGCGCTAAAAAGTTTTGCACAAAAATAGCCTGATGCTGACAAACTTTTTGACATTTCATGCAGCCGATACAGGCCGTTTTGCAGACCTTTCGCGCTTCTGGCCCGCGGTCGGTATTGGAACACACAACCACCGTTTGCGCAGAAACCGGTCGTAAAAGCAGTAAGTTTTTGGGACAGTGCGCGATACAAATTCCGCAGCCCGTGCATTTTTCCTCGTCGATCACCACAATTCCGTTTTCAATGCGCATGGCGCCAAAATTACACACTGCAACACAGGAGCCCAAACCCAGACAGGAAAAGGCGCAGTCTTTAATCGAATCCGTTACCACCATCGCCGCCCAGCAATCATGAATGCCATGATACTCCAGCGCGTCGCGCGTGTTTTCGTGCGTTCCATTGCAGAGTAAAGTAGCCACTTGTTTTTCCTGGACGCTCGCTTCCAGCCCCAACAATTCGGCAATTTGCTGCATGATGGCAGCTTCGGCCACCGGGCACGGCGGCTCAACTGTTTTTTGGTTTACCATGTGTTCGGCCAGCGAACGACATCCCGCCAGGCCGCAGCCGCCGCAGTTGGCGCCGGGCAGTAGCGCTTCCACCTGATCGATGCGCGGATCCTCATAAACGTAAAATTTTTTGGAAGCGACAAACAAGCCCGAGGCAGAAATTAAAGCAAATCCGGCCAGAATAACGCCAGGCAGTAATATTTCGAACATCAATTTTCTCCCACCAGTTTGATCTGCAAATTCACACCTTTTTTATTTATTAAATTATTCACAATGCGCAGCGCAAAAAATCCAACCCCCAGTCCGCCCATGCTGAACAGGAACAGGTACAGCTCGCTGGAAACATTCCAGACGGCATAAGCCAGCCATAGAGCCGCAAGAAAAAACGCCATGGGGATCAGGTAGAGCAGTATCGAGTATTCCAGCACCCTGTCGAAACACAACTCCACTTTTTGGCCGGGCCGGGGCGCAAAATCAATCTGCTGCCTTAAAATTTCGATCTGTCTCTGTCCCTCTTCTCCGCCAGTGCATAAAGTAGCCATGGCGCAGGAATGACAATCCTCTGTCGGAGATTGTACTGCGACGGTTACAAAATTTTCATTAACCGCAATGATCTTACCCGTTTCTTTAATCGTTTCCATGGCTCCTCTGATTTAGATATGTATTCTAAGCAAACCGTGTACCAAATAAAAGAAAGGGAATTGCATTGGTGGAAATTGAATAATTTCAATCATTTTGCAAAAAGAGGGTCATTTTACTAAAGAGAATGTTTTCTCAATGTTTGGTGAAATGGTTCACTATTTTCTCAAAAATAAGAAAAGCAGGATGAAGCAACAAAGTAGCGGGTGGGCGAGACGACTAATCACCAATTATCATGCTAAAGGGGAGGGTTTTTGTGGGAATTACGAATTAAAAATTATCACGCGGAGCGGGAGGCTGTGCCCGAATTGCGAATGGTGGATTATGGATGAGTTCATCCTTTTTACTATTCCAGTAAGAAAGTCTTTAATTGTCAGTTTTTTATTGGAGTTAAAAGATTTTTTACTTCGTTTGCAATGACCAGTCCAAATAAAAAATAACAAATAGTAAATAAAAAATAAAATCCATCCCCCGTCTGCTGCAAAAACAGCGTTCAAGGGGATGGATCGTTTTACGAACTTGAAAAGCAGCTTTTAAGGTTTGCGGTGTTCGAGGCCAAACTTGTAGCCGGTTTCCACGGCTTTACGGTTGATTTCGATCAGTTTTTTGCGTTTAATAGCTGCCTTTAATGTTTCAAACAGGGTATCGAGATCGAAGAAATTCGTGTAACCGGCGATGGCGCCCAGCACAACCATATTAGCGATACGCGTGTTGCCCAGCTCGTCGGCCATTTTGGTTGCCGGAATGGGCAGCACCTCAACGTCCGTTCGCGACGGCGTAATATCTATCAGCGAGCTGTCGTAAATGATTACGCCGCCAGGTTGAACATCGGACTCAAATTTTTCCAGCGACGGCCGGTTCAGCGCAATTAAAATAGAGGGATTGGCCACCACCGGCGTACCGATCTCGATTTCGCGAATATTCACGTGACAATTGGCCGTACCGCCGCGCATTTCCGGACCGTAAGAGGGCAGCCAGGAAACGTGGTAATCTTGCAGCATGCCGGCCTGAGCCAGCGCCGCGCCTAACAGCAGCACGCCCTGTCCGCCGAATCCGGCAATTTTAATTTCGGGATTGCGATACTTTTGCGGCACATCCAGGCGTTTGAAAGACCTGGTTTCTTCTTTTAGGCCTAATAATTCTTTGATTTCTTCGGCATCCGGTTTGAACTCATGAATTTCATAAGGTTCCACTTCTTTGGTCAGGTCTTTATAGACGCCCAGCGGAAAGACCTTTACCATTTCTTCTTCGATCCACTTCAGCGAATCGACCGGATCCATTTTCCAACCGGAAGGGCAGGGCGATAGGATTTCAACCAGCGAAAAGCCCAGATTGTCCACCTGGTTTTTAATGGCCTTACGCACGGCCATACGCGCTTTTGCCCGGTGTTTATTATCAAACAGGGCCACCCTTTCCACATAAACGGGCGCTTCTAACTGGCTGATCAGTTCGGCGACTTTTACAGGGAAGCCTTCGTTTTGCGGTTTTCGGCCATAGGGCGTGGTGGTTGTCTTTTGGTCAATCAGGGTGGTCGGCGCCATTTGACCGCCGGTCATGCCGTAAATGGCGTTATTGATGAAAAACACGGTAATGTTTTCGCCGCGATTGGCGGCATGCAAAATTTCCGCCGTACCAATGGCTGCCAGATCGCCGTCGCCCTGATAGCTGATAACAATGCTATGGGGATGAGCGCGTTTAATGCCGGTGGCCACCGCCGGCGCCCTTCCGTGGGCAGCCTGAATGTTGCCCGTGTCAAAATAATAATAGGCAAAAACCGAACATCCCACGGGGCTGATAAAAATAGTTCTGTCGGCCACATTAAAATCATCCAGCGCTTCGGCGATGAATTTATGTACATTGCCATGGCCACAGCCCGGACAGTAGTGCGGCATTTTTTTATCGGCGCTGGGATTTCTTTCGTACAAATCGTAAAAACTTCTGGGTTTTCTTAATACTTTATCTGCCATGGCTCACCCCCTGTCTTCCATTAGTTTTTTAGCGTGTTCGAATACTTCTTTCATGGTCGGCACATTGCCCCCCATCCGGCCGTAGAATTCCACCGGACATTTGCCGTTAACAGCCAGGCGTACGTCATCGACCATCTGGCCGTTGCTCATTTCAACCACCAAAAATTTATTAACGCGGTCGGCCAGCTCGGCTATTTTGTTTTTAGGGAAGGGGAACAACGTTTTGGGGCGTAGCATTCCTGCCTTAAACCCTTCTTCGCGTAATTTTTCAACAACCGTTTTAATCACGCGCGATACAATACCGTAACCCATCAGCACCATTTCCGCGTCGTCTAACATAAAGTCTTCGAAGCGCACTTCATTTTTTTCGATTTCGGCGTATTTGCGCTGAAGTTTGCGGTTATGTTCTTCCAGTTCATCCGGTTCCAGATAAATACTGGAGATCAAATTGTGTTTGCTTTCGGCGTCGCCGTACACCGCCCAGTCGAAACGCGGAAGATCGGTTTTAGGTTCGCCAAACTCCACCGGTTCCATCATCTGGCCGATATAGCCGTCTGCTATCACATAAACAGGCGTACGATATTTTTCGGCGATATCAAAAGCCAATTGAACAAAATCGGACATTTCCTGCGCGCTATTGGGCGCCAGAACGGGACATTTGTAATTGCCATGCCCGCCGCCTTTTACCACCTGATTGTAGTCGGATTGTTCCGGGGCTATGTTGCCCAAACCGGGGCCGCCGCGCATGATATCGACAATAACGCACGGCAGTTCTGCGCCGGCAGCGTAAGAAACGCCTTCCTGTTTTAAGCTAATACCAGGACTGGAAGAGGCGGTCATCACGCGCACGCCGCCGCTGGCCGCGCCGTAAACCATATTTATGGAGGCTACTTCGCTTTCGGCCTGTAAAAAGGTGCCGCCTACTTTGGGCAAATACATAGCTGCCGTTTCGGCAATTTCACTGGCCGGCGTAATCGGATATCCAAAATAAATGCGACAGCCGGCTAAGATGGCGCCTCGTACAATGGCATCGTTGCCCTTAACCAGTATTTTACCCATTAAGCCACCTCCTCTCCAACGTATTCATAGCCTTTTTTGTAAACCGTAATCGCTTCCGGTTCGGGACAGGCGTAAAAACAAACGCCACAGCCGGTGCAACCATCACCAAGATAATATGCGTAATGGTAGCCCTTGGTATTAAAGTTGCTGTGAAATTCTAAAACCCGCGGCGGGCAGGCTTCAATACAAATACCGCATCCTTTGCAAAGTTCAGGTTCAACCTTGACAAACGGCTTATCCAAAACATGCTTTTCCATAATTCCCCTTTGTATATTTTTTAGTTAAACCTATTAATAACATTTTTTTAATCTAAAAAAGCACAAATATCATGCCAGCTTGCTTTTTGGACAAGCAAAAAGCAGATTCAAAGTTGGTCATGTTGAAAATTAATCGTTTAGCGTATTCTCCTTTCTTCTTAAAAATTTAATTTTTCTGATTTTTAATAGCGTTTTATTATTTACTGGAAATTATTTCCGCTAAAGTTAAGCGGCGGAATTAATTTAATTTCATTTTATTGCAACTTAACGCAAACCCTTCCAGGTGATCTCCTGTCGGCCGTCCTGAAAGTTGAGATAGCGGGCGAGTACGAACAACAAATCGCTTAACCGATTCAAATAGATAATCCAGTTTTTCTCAATGTCCTCTTCCTGGGCCCAGCGTATTAAATTGCGTTCTGCCCGACGACAAATGGTTCTGGCAACATGGCACAGAGCGCCTTTTTCTCCGCCGCCTGGCAAAATAAATGATTTTAGCGGCGGCAATTTTTCAGAATATTGATCGATGGTTTGTTCCAAAAAATGTATTTCTTTTTCATCGATCTTCTCTTTAAACTTGGAACGCTGTATCTCATCTGGAGTGGCAATCTCTGACGAGAGAGTGAATATCTGAGCCTGGATTCTGGCCAGCAGTTTTTTAATTTCGGCATTCACCAGTTTAGCCTGCAAAAGCCCGATAAAGCTATTGAGCTCGTCCAGCGTGCCATAGGTTTCTATTCGTAAAGTCGATTTTAATACGCGTTGCCCGCCAACCAGATGCGTTAAACCAGTATCTCCGCTTCCCGTGTAAATTTTCATCGTTTCCTTTCCTCAAAATACCTGTATTTTGGGATAACCTAATATACAAAGAAATTTTATTGTTTTAAATAGTTTTTGAAAAGTTTTGATGTAATAAGCGTCACAATCTTAATCCAGAAAATCAATGCGATAAGAACCTGAGGCAGCAAAGCCGCAACCAAAAACATTTTTGCAGGGATTGAAGTACCACAGAGCTCACAGAGAAGTCTCAAAGGGCGCAAAGAATGTTAAAAATTAAAAATAGTTTCCATTCCCCTCACCCTCTTTTCAAGAATAAAAGTCTGGGAGAGGGGACTGTTGAGCGTGTGAGTTATTCCCAACGGTGTAAGTGATTCCTGCGCTGGCCAGTTTCGTGCAAAGGCGAGAAATGGAATGACAGGCCGGCGACCATTCAACCATTCAACTAATCAACCATTTTTGCGGCACAAAAATTTTCAAATCCCGCGCGGGCGGGACTAGATCTTCCAGAGGAAGTATCCTAAATACGCGGTTCTTAGTTGGAGTCGCTCAAAACGGACTTTACTGTCGTGTACATCTCTGACATTCGATAGGGCTTTATAACCATGCCTTTAAAACCATAAGAAGCAAAGTTGGACATCACCGGATCGGTGGAATATCCACTGGAGACAATGGCCTTAACATTTTGGTCAACCTTTTGTAAAGCTTTAATGGTCTCTTTGCCGCCCATTCCACCGGGAATCGTTAAGTCTAAAATAACCAGGTCAAATGGCTGTGCCTTTTTTAATGCCTCTACATATATTTGCACCGCTTCCTCACCGTTTTTGGCCAGAGCTACATTTAATCCGAAATTATTTAAAATTTCCTTTCCAATTTCAAGAATCAGCTCTTCGTCGTCCATCAACAAAACTTTTCCCTTTAATCTGGAATAGGTTTCTGCCGTTTTTTTCTTTTTGTCGGCTTTTTTATCAGAGGCTGGTAAATAGACATAAAAGGTGGTTCCCTGACCAACTTTTGATTGGGCTGTAATGTAACCGCTGTGTTTTTTAATAATGGAAAAGGTCACGGCCAGGCCAAGGCCTGTGCCGGTTTTTTTGGTGGTAAAATATGGGTCAAATATGCGTTGCAGACTTTTTTCGTCAATGCCCACGCCGTGATCTTCCACCAAAAAACAGACATATCTACCGCGCTTTAAAGGTAAATCGGATCGTCCGTCATAAAAATAGTTGTAAGCCTTGATGTTTAATTTTCCACCGTTGGGCATGGCCTGTTTGGCGTTTATGACCAGGTTGTTGATGACCTGTGCCAGCTGGCCTTCATCGGCATCAACAAGCCACAGGTTTTCAGGTATTTCAAATTCAGGTTTGATATTCGAACCGCGTAGCAAAAAGGTAGTGGCTTCTTTTAACATATCTGCCAGCGAGGTCGCCTTTTTAACCGGGGTGCCGCCTTTGGAAAAGGTTAACAGTTGCTGCGTAAGATCTTTAGCGCGCAGGCAGGCTTTTTCCGCTTCGACCAGGCGGCTTTCTATTTGTGCGTTGTCTTTGGCGATCATACGCGCCAGCGAAATATTTCCGAGAATCGCCGTAAGAATGTTGTTGAAATCATGGGCGATTCCCCCCGCCAGTACGCCAACCGATTCCAGTTTCTGGATTTTCATCAACTCCATCTCTGTTTTTTTTATCTCGGTAACATCCATCAAAACGCCATCTACGCGAATAAGGCCATTTTCCAGAAAATTTAAAGTTACCGCGCTGCGAATATAGCGAATGCTGCCGTCTTTGTGAATAATGCGGTATTCGGTTCGCGTTTCGTTTTGCTTTTCAAGAAACGCCCGCTTATTGCGGCTCCTTAATTCCGGTAAATCCTCGGGATGCACAATTTTTGACCAGTTATTTTTATCGCCATTAAAATATGAAGGAGGATAGCCTGTTATTTTTTCGATCACCGGAGAGTAATAACTGTCTAAAATTTTTCCAGTTTTATCCACCAGGGCGCTATAAATGGCGTCGGGAATGGAAGAGATGACTTTTTCAAATTCCTGCTTGGATTGCTCCAACGCCTGTTTACTGCGTAGCAAACGCTCCAGAGCCCGCCTTTGAATGGTCGTATCAACCCAATACTCTACAATATGGGCTACTTTTCCCCGGCGATTGACAAGTGGATAGAGATAGATCTGATAATATTTGATATGCCCTTCCGGAGTGGCCCGGGCTACTTCGTGCATTACGGCCTGACGCTTGTTAATTAAGCGGTCTAACCATTCCTCAATCACTAATTTTTCTTCATCATGTATTTCTTCAAAATAAGCCTTATGAGGAAAGTTCTTTTCTGCCGCAAAATTGGCTAATTCGATTTTGTGATTGTCCGCTTTAAATACGAAAAGCGGATAGTTTAACGAATTGAGAATGTCGTTAAAAAAAAGCCAGTTTCTGCGCTTATTGTTAAAATAAAAATAGAGGGCAAGAAAATTGATAACGGTTAAAAAAATGATCAGATTCAGAATCAGATCGTATCTTTTTTGCAGGGCAATCTTATTTTTTAACTGTGAAAGCTGCTGACTTGTAATTTCGGTATCATTTTTGATCTTTTCAATTTGCTTTTTAATGCGATTCCCGGGCGCCGGGACATCTTCTTGCGCTAAAAGGAGTGAAAAACAAAGCGTTAATAGCAAAAAAAAGAATACCGCAGGGAAAGAAAAAGAAGTGAACCGCTTATTCATGATTACCAGTATTTTTATTTAACATGAATTATCGTATAATTCATTCGTCAGAATTTTGTTAAACTTAACTGTTCATTATTTGATGGAAAAAATTTAACCTGGAGTAGCCACAAAGAGATATCGATAGTTTAACGCGCCTGGCGTTGACCATTTTGTACACTCGGGAACCTTTAAATGGTAGAATGACTTTGTTGGTATTTTACAATTTTTATCCTCATTCGAAATGACAAATCTTCCTTATTTTAGAGCGAACTCTTATCCTGACTTTTTAAAGGCAAAGAAGCACGGTTTTACGCTGGCTGGAATTCGAGAGCTGTTGGAATTGAGTAGCGCTTAGAATGCCGCCTGCCTTGAATACTGCCCTTGAAATATCCGTCCCGCCCTGGGGAGCGAAAATTTTTATGCCGCTGGATTGGTTGAATAGTTAATTAGTTGAATGGTTGAATAGAAACTTACAAATACGCAAATATTGAACATCATTGGAGAAAAATTTCCAACGAACAGTTCTTCCCACTCTCCCAGACTCTTTTTCTTGGAAAGGGGGCGAGGGCAATTGAAACTATTTTTAATTTTTAACATTCTTTGCGCCCTTTGAGACTTCTCTGTGCGCTCAGTGGTTACTTAAATTCCTGCAAAAATGTTTTTGGTTGCGGCTTTGCTGTCTTAGAGATAAGAAACAGATGAGAGAAAAAATTAGAATTGATCGAGCAAAAATTTGCTGAGCTGCGGCAGGCGCTCTAACTGGAGGAACCTGTTTCTGCTTGTTACAATTTTGCACACCTATGCAATTTTTTGTAAATTTAAGTTATGAAACGTTTTTTTCTTATTGCAATTTTATTCCTGTTTGGTTGTCTGGGGGATGCGCCGCGCGACAATCCTCTGGAAAATCAAAATGGATTAACGCTTGAAGGTAGCGTGCACACTTTTTACGCTCCCCATCTTCCGCTGGAAATGGTGCCCGTGCAATTAAAAAAGTTGAATCTGTTAACCTATTCTGACGCGCAGGGTCGCTTTGAGTTTACGCATTTGAAGCCGGATAGCTACACCGTCATTGTGGGGGGGCAGAACTTCAGCAAAGATTCGGTTAGAATGTTTTTAAAAAGGAATACGAGTCTTACTTTTAAAGTCGACCGGCTTCCGCAGTTTTTAGAGATAAGGATTACGACCCATCATCAGGCCCGGTGGTTTCCGGTTGAAGATGCCTATTTTGTGCAGGTTTACATCAGGGCTACCGATCCCGACGGCATTGGCGACCTGAGCCTGGCTTATTACAACGTGCCCGAACTGGGGGTTCGCGATACGCTTTTACCGGGCGCGGACGCCGGCGAATTTTATGCCTGGCAAACGCCAGGAGAGTTCAATGTACAGCATGTTAACCAGCTGATCGGCAAAGCTTTTGAAATGGTTGTGGAAGACGATGCCGGCTTTGGAAAACGTTCGGGCCCCGTGTTTTTAACCAGGATTATTGAACAAACGGTGCAGTTGATTTCGCCAGTGGGCTTGCATACCATCTCCGGAGATACCATACGATTTCAATGGCAGTCCGTCTATTTAACCTTTCCTTTTCATTATAAACTTGAAATTTTTCAAATAAACAACGGGGTAATCAGCATTGTAAAAACGATGGATGGTCTGCCATCCGATCAGACTAAGCTGGAGCTGATAAATTCACTGCCCCCCGGCGACTACTTGTGGCGCATTTATCTGGTGGATGAATTCGGCAACACCAGCAGCTCCAAAGAAGGCGCATTTCAAATTCCATAATATGGGAGAGAGAGTTCTATGGGCGTAAAAGATTCGTTCAAAACCCTGTTAAAAATCAGCGAAGAGATAAATTCCATTCACGAAAGCCAGCATCTGCTGGATCGCATCATGGACCTGGCCATGGAAGCTTTAAATGCCGAGCGTGGTTTTATTTTGATGAAACACTCCGATGACGGTGATTTTACTGTGGTCACCGCGCGCAACATCAGCAGTCAAACGATTGAATCGATGCGTGGTTTTTCATCCAGCATCGTCAACCGCGTTCTGGAACGGGGAGAACCCATTTTAAGCATCGATGCCCAGACGGATCAAAGATTTTCCGGGGCAGACAGCATTATCCTTCAGCAGATTAAATCGGTTATCTGTACGCCATTGATCGATAAGGGTAAGATTATTGCGGCCATTTACATGGACAGCCGGGCGGAGGTTAATCAATTTGACGAAGAGAGTCTGGATTTTTTAAAGACCTTTGCCACCCAGGCGACCATTGCGCTGAGCAACGCCAAAATTCTGGAGAAACTGCAGAACGAAAACAAGAGCCTGAAGCGGCAGGTTTCTCTTTCGCGGGCCTTTCCGGAGATCATCGGAAAGAGCAAGCCTATTTTGACTGTTCTGGAGATGATTCGGGACGTGGCCGATACTTCTGCTTCTGTGCTCATCGAAGGGGAGAGCGGAACAGGAAAAGAGCTGGTGGCCCGCGCCCTGCACGCCCATTCTTCCAGAAGAAACAAAGCTTTTATTCCCATCTTTTGCGGCAGCCTTTCGGAAAACCTTCTGGAAAGTGAGCTGTTCGGACACAAACGTGGCGCTTTTACCGGCGCGGTTGACGATAAACCCGGCTTATTTGAAGAAGCGAACGGCGGCACGCTGTTTCTGGATGAAATTGGCGATGTGCCTTTGCCCATTCAAACCAAATTATTGCGCGTTTTGCAGGAAGGCGAATTTAAACGCGTCGGAGAAAATCAAATCCGAAAGGTTGACGTACGCATTGTAGCGGCAACCAACAAAGACCTGTGGGAAGAGGTGCAAAATGGCAATTTTCGTGAAGACCTTTATTACCGTCTGAATGTTATTAACATTAAAATGCCGCCGCTGCGTGAGCGCAAATCGGATATTCCTTTACTGGCCAACCATTTTTTGAAGAAATATGCCGAAAAGAACAAAAAGGAGATTAAAGGTTTTAGCGCCGACGCTTTGCGCCTGCTGCAAGAGTACCCCTGGCCGGGAAATGTTCGCGAGCTGGAAAACGCCATTGAACGGGCGGTTATTCTGTGCAGAGATTCGGAGATTAAAGCGGAACATTTTAACCTGCGTCAGCAGTCAACGCCCATTCCGATTGGCAAAACACTGAAAGAGATTACGCACTACGCCGTGGTAGAAACCTTAAAACTTGCCGAGGGCAATCGGACAAAAGCGGCGCAGATTTTGGGCGTCTCTCGTCGCTGGCTTTATTACCACATGAAAGAGTGGGGCATGCTCGATGAAGCTTGAAGGGTACGAAATTATCCGGGAAATCAGCCGGGGGCCCATTGCAACGGTTTATCTGGGACGTCAGACGGTCCTGGATCGTCCTGTGTTTTTGAAGGTGCTGAACGAAAACATTCACGATCATCCCGATTTGCTGGAACGTTTTAAGCGCGAAGCCAGAATTTGCGCCCGGCTTAATCATCCCAATATTGTAAATATCTACGACTTTGGCGACGCTGAGGGCTCGTTTTATTTGATCTTTGAATTTGTTAAAGGCCGTCCCTTAAACGAAGTTATCAAAAAATTACACCCTTTACCGCTTCCGGTTATTTACTTTATTTTATATGAGGTGGCCAAAGGCCTGCACTTTGCCCATCAAAATGGGGTTTTACATCGCGATATTAAGCCGGCCAATATCATGATTGGAGACGACGGTTCGGTAAAAATAACCGATTTTGGACTGGCGACCAGCGCCGACCTTCCCAACCTAACCCTTCAGCATGCTGCCGTCGGCACTCCGGCTTACATGTCGCCCGAGCAATCCACCGGTAAAAAACTCGATCCCAAAAGCGACATTTTTAGTCTGGGCGTTACGATTTACGAGACAGCTACGGCGCATAATCCCTTTCTGGGGCAGAACATTGTGGATACATTGAACAATGTGCTGACTAAAAAACCGGAACCATTAAAGAATTTGCGTCAGGACTGCCCTCTCTGGTTCGATCAACTGGTCAATTCCATGCTGGAAAAAAAAGCGGAGCGGCGCTTATCTTCACTGCAAACCATGCTGAACCATGCGCAGCTTAAAAGAGAGGTGATCGATCAGGAACAGTTTTTAAGTTTTCTTAAGAATCCTGAGTCCTTTAAAAAAAGCGGGAGCGCGGAAAAAAAACCAGTTTTGCAAAAATCGATAAAAAAAACCATTCCGCTGATCCTTGGCGCCGTGTTTTTAAGCGCGCTTTTACTTTTTTTTCTTAATTACTTTCGGACATCTGAAAACAGGACGCCGTCACAGTCCAATGCCGTTATTGTGGCGGACAGTGCGCAATCGCCTTTCGTGCCCGACTCTAAAAAGGTGAAAGAAGAATGGCGGGCGGCTGCGGCTGCCGACTCCATTAAAAACCATCTGCCAGAAAGGCGTGTTGTCCAGCCGCCTGCGAAAAAAGAACCGCAAGCGGTGAAAGAACTTCCTGAAGCGACAACCGGCAGGCTGATGATATTTTGTACGCCGTGGGCTCAGGTGTTCATTGACGATCGTCTGGTGGATACAACGCCTTTGAACAAACCTATAGAGCTGGAGACCGGAGAATACACGTTGGCGCTGAAAAATCCAAATTACCAGAGCCTGGTTCAAAAAATCAGGATTAGTCCCGGGCAGGAGGACACGTTGATTTTTCGTTTAAAACCCAAAGTGGGCATTTTACAGATAAGCGCTTTTCCCTGGGGTAAGGTTTTTATTGACGACTCTCTTAAAGGCATAACGCCATTGCAGATCAGGATTCCTGCTGGCAGATACCGCTTGACCATAAAAAACCCGAATTTTAAGATTTACACTGATACCATTACTGTAAAATCGGGGGAAAAAATAGAAAAAAGGATTCAATTAAAAAAATAAGGCACTATTTTTGCAGGGGATTACAGCAGGTATCAAACAAAGGGAAAAACTTTAATGAAAAGAATACAATATCTGACCATTATTTTTATGCTTCAGGTAATTTTTCCGCTCATCGTATGGGGAGGCGAGTGGAAATCATTTGTTCCGATAAACACGCCTCGTGCAGGAGCGGCCAGCGTAGTGCTGGATGGCAAAATTTATGTTCTGGGCGGTAAGTCTTTGGATAACAGGGTGTTAAATACGGTTGATTGCTATGATCCAGCACAAAATGCCTGGATTGAAGACGCGTTGCCGCCTTTTGAGGAAGAGCGCTACAACGCATCGGCTGTAGTCTTTCAAGGGAAGATTTATCTCATAGGCGGGCGCGGATCAAGCGAAGTGCTGGACTATGTAGAGGTCTATGACCCTGTGCAAAATGAGTGGCAAGATGTGCAAGATATTCACGATGAGCGAGAAGGCCATGTGGCGGTAATTATCAATAACCATATTTATATCATTGGCGGTCAGGAAAATGAATACGAAATAACAAAGAAAATTGAGTGGTACGACGAAGCAAACGATGAATGGATCGAAGAGAGAGAAAAATGTCCCTTTCCGCGCGTTGCGCATTTTGGCGCCAGCCTGGACGATATTTTTTACATGTTTGGCGGCTACTATTTCGGAATGAACGAAAACAGCTACAGGTGGAAGGCATCGCCGCCGCACAGCGGATGGGAAGACCTTCCTGCTTTGTCTCAGGCCCGGGCCTATGGTGCGACGGTTGTAAAGGGCGACAGTATATTTTTAATAGGAGGGGAAACCGCCTCCGGCAAAACCGACTTAGTCGAAATATTTGATGTGCGCACCCAGTCACTGTCCACAGGACCTTCGTTACCCGCGCCGCGCAGCGGTCTTACCGGCGTTTGTCTTAATGACACGATTTTTGTAATCGGAGGATATGACCCTACTACAGGTAAGCCTATTTCCACTGTTGATATCTTTGTAGAAACGGCCACGGCCATCGAGGAGCCTGCTCCCGGCTTTAGGTTGCCTCGCTCGGAAATCTTAATAAACGGATACCCCAATCCATTTAACGGGCAAATTTCCATTGATGTTACGCTTCCCCGACTTGCTTCGTATCGGATAGATATTTATAATCTGAAAGGGCAACACATTAAGTCGTTGTTCAATGGTATGGCAACGGGAGGCAGTAAACATTTTATCTGGCAGGCTCAAAATGAAAAAGGACAGCTCGTTTCTTCAGGGATCTACTGGTTGGTGGTTCGATCGCCGTACAATCAGGCCGTTTTTAAAATTATTTACGCCCGGTAAAATCTTACTACTGTGGATGTTTTTTTTTATTGCCACCACTACTGCCCACTCACAACCATTAGCGCCGTTAAAAGCGTATTACGAATCCCTTGAATTTGAAAAAACCATTTCCTATGGCCAGCAATTACTTAAGGATGCAAGCTCATTTACGCCCGACGAATTGATTGAAATTCACAAATATCTGGGCTTTGCGTATTTTAATTTAAGGAAACTGGATTCGGCCAGAGTTCAGTTTTTAACCATTCTTGAGTTAGATCCCGGTTACGAATTTGATCCGATTACCACTTCGCCTAAAATTATTGCCTATTACAATGCGTTGAAAAAGGAGTTTAAGCAGGGGAGGTTTAAAGAAAAACCGGCGGCCATTCGCTATGTTTTTATCTCTGACAAAAGGCCCGCGGCCAGCCTTCGTTCTGTGTTTCTCCCTGGCTGGGGGCAGTACTACAAAGGGCAAAAAAAGAGAGCCGCGCTGTTTTTTTCGAGCTTCCTTGTGGCATCGGCGGCCACTGCCAGCGCCGCCATTCTTGAAAACCATTATCACCAAAAGTACAGGGCTGTTGATGATATTACGAAATTGGATGCGGCCTATGATGATTATAACAGATGGTACAAATTAAGAAAGGCCGGAGTTATTGTAACGGCTGGTGTGTGGCTTTCTTCTGTTTTTGATGCAATGTGGAGTAATTATGAAAGACAAAGTGTTCGCGTTTCAATAACGACATTCGACAGGCAAAGCATTACCCTGTCTATTAATTTTTGACCAGGTTAATATCAACGGGACGTTTATCCACAAAATAATCTGAATCGGTGGTTATCTCTACAAACACTTCAAATAAATACGGATCCCACAGCCCCTGATTTTTTTGTTTTTCCATTGTACTTAATGCCTGTTGCAAAGTTAAGGGAGTGTGGTAAGGTCTTGGAGCGATCAATGCTTCAAAACAATCTACCAGGCCGATGATGCGACTTATTAAAGGGATTTGTTGTTCACTTAAGCCAAAGGGATAGCCGCTTCCATTATACCGTTCATGATGAAATAAGATTCCTGCCAGCAAGGGTTTTAGGTGAGGAATTTGTCTGATGAGAGAGGCGCCTAATTCCGGATGCAGACGAATCATCTTCCATTCTTTGGCATTCAATTCTTCTTTTTTTTGAAATAATTTCACGGGTAAAAATATTTTCCCTATATCATGTAAATAGGCAGACCTTTTTAATAAATATAATTCATTGGCAGAAAGATTAACAGCGGTGCCCAATGTTTCAGCCAGCAGGGCCACGCGGGCGCTGTGTGTAAACGATGTTTTGTTAATAGACATCTCAAGTTGCTGCATGAATTTCGTGAGCAGTTCAAAGGCATCCTTTTTTTGATGCAGATAATTCGCAAGTTCCAGCAGAGAGGGCATACTGTTATCGATTAAATGTAACTCTTCTATCCGCATATCAACTCCTCTTTCGTATTTAAAAATAACCTTACTCACCATCAGCGGTGAGTAAGGTTATGGGCGCTATCATGCGTGCCAAATTTTAGTTTTATTTGATTAAAATCATTTGTTTTACGGAAGCCTGGTTTTTAACCTGCAGTCTGTAGAAATACAGGCCAGAGGCAACAGGCTGGTTGGCTTCGTTGGTTCCGTTCCATTCGAAACGGTAGGTGCCGCGATCCAGCACACCATTGTACAGAGTTTTAACCTTTTTGCCAAGGATGTTGTAAACGGTCAGACTAACTTTTTCGAAACCGCTTTGATTCAAAGAGAACTCAATGGTGGTGGTGGGGTTGAACGGGTTCGGATAGTTCTGTTTCAATTCGAAACCACGAATAACCTGAGATTGATTTTCGATGGCTGTAACGCTTGAAGTAGAAAGCGTTTGAATTTGCAGCGCTTCATTGCCGCCCGAGCTGGAAACGGCCCAAACCGTTACCTCATCACCTGGCTGCAGCGAGGTGTAATCGATTACATTAAAGCTGCTGTCCAGAATGACGGTGTTAGAGGTAATAGTGTATTCCGTGTTAAGAATAATGATGCTGGATTCGGTCTTTCCACCCAGAGAACTGGTTACAGAAACCATGTCGGGATCGTATTCAATTTCGATCTTTACGGCCTGGAAAGTTCCGTCTTGCAAAATCAATGCTTTTACTTCAACGATCTGACCGACCTTCAGCGCAGAGATATCAACCTGAGCATCCTGCAAATCATAGACGATGGTGCTGGAGTCAATGGCAAAGTTCAGATTATTCACACGAATCGAATCCATGGTGATGGATTGAATTTCACCGGTAACGCTGAGGTGCGTTTTATCGCCATCTTCCACGTGAACTTTAAGAGCCACCAATGAACCGTCGGCCATCGGAAGCGCTTTAACTTCCACCCAATCGCCTGTTTTGAGGTCGTTGAAAGTTAAAATCTGATAGTGGCTGGTGAAAAACAGGGTGGTCGAATCCACGTAAAAGTAAACGCCCTGGACGGT
Source organism: Caldithrix abyssi DSM 13497 (assembly GCF_001886815.1). Lineage (GTDB taxonomy): Bacteria > Calditrichota > Calditrichia > Calditrichales > Calditrichaceae > Caldithrix > Caldithrix abyssi. The sequence goes on along the minus strand of NZ_CP018099.1, from coordinate 3,719,880 downwards.
AAAGCCATCAGCGTCGATAGATTCTACCACGCCTTCAACTTCTATGTAATTATTCCACAGTTCTTTTACTTTGATTTCTTGAGCCAGAATGCTGCCGTCATTTTGCAGAATGCCTTCAACTTTAACAACCAGTCCTTTTTGCAGTTCGCTAAAGCTCATGCTTACATTGTGTGCCCAGTAAATTTCTGTGCTGTCGTCCACGTAAACCAGTCTGTCGGAGACAATCAAAAAGTTAACGCCAACCGAATCAATTACGCCTTTAAACTTGATTTCCTGACTGTAATTGTCAGAATCTTCAATTTCAATTTTAATGGCCCATAAGGCGCCGTCAGCCGTTAATATGACTTTAACTTCTACATATTGACCTACCTGTAAATCGCTTACGCTGCCCATGTCGTGGTGGCTGAGCTTAACAACCGTGGTCGAATCGAAGTAAACTTTTTGTCCGCCGATGATCAAATAATTCGTATTTAAAGAATCGATCATACCTTCAATTTCAAACTTATAGGCGTGATCATCATAATCTTCGATCTCAATTTTAAGGGCGATCATTTCTCGATTCATAAGCCTGGCTTTTACTTCAACAAACATGCCCACAGCCAGATCACCGATCTGAATGGTCATTTCATGACGGTTACGGATTATGGTTTGAGCAGTAATCTTAAACTGGTTGCCATTCACAACGATAGAGGAGTCTGTAATAGATTCGATTTTTCCCTTGAATTCCATTTCATGATGGCCATCGTCTTCATAATCATCTTTATCTTCCAGTTCGATCTTGATGGCAAGGTAAACATTGTCATACAGTCCACGGCTTTCAACTTCTACATAATCGCCGACCATAAGGTCTGAAAAATTGAGCATGTTGTCTTCGTGGCCAATGATTACAGTGTTTGAATCCACAACGAAAGCGTAATCTCCAATAAATAGAGTGTCGCCGTTAATTTCAGAAATGATACCTTTCAACTCCAGGTACTGATGTACCGAATCATCGCTCGGGTTGATGTAGCTAAAAGCGGCTTTAAATTTAACCTCATTGCCGTGCTCGTCTTCAAGCTCCGCTTTCCATTTCCACAGACCAGCCATGGGCAGTTGGCTAAGATCGAAAGAGGCGCTGAAAGAACCATCCATATTGTTGGTGAAGACGCCTTCGAAATCCATTCCAGAATCATCCTCCATACCATCTTCATGCCCATAATCCATATCTTTCTCGATTTCCCATTTCATCTTTTTCATGTTATTGAAATCAAGATTCTGGGAATAAACGGTCATGTAAAGCGTGGCGCCTTCTTCATAAAAGTATTCCGAACTATCAGCATCCGGTTGGGACGCTATAACATAATAGTCCTGCGCCTGAGCGGTGAGGGAAAAGCTGAGAAGAATCCCTAAGAGCAGGAAAAGTCCTCTTAGCCATCCACGGTAGTTACTTGTTTGGATCATAATTGACCTCCTTTTAATTGGTTTAACATTTTTGGTTTTGCATTGTAACAGGCAAAGGCCATGCCATAAAGTTAGAAGCGCTCGTAACTCCTTTATTTTCAAGAATAAGATTTTAAGTTGATTCTAAAATAGTGTCGATTTAAAAGTCATGTGAGCAAATTCTGCACACGCACTTGCGTTATTTGCATACTTTGGTTTGTAGTGTATTGATTTGCTACAAAAGCATTAGCAATGGTTTGTGGAGATTAAGTATTGAATCCGCTTTAAAAGACATTTTTTTTAATTTCTGTGTGATTTTTTTTATCAGTTGGGAATAATGGTTTTTTCTTAGATGTTTCTTTTATCTGTGCTCGGAATCTGGAAGGTTTATATGATTGAAAAGATAAAACAATATTTTACACTTAGTAAGCCGGAAATCATGCTTCTGGTGATTATTACGGGAGCAACGTCGTTGGTTCTGGAAGGCAGTTTGCTACGCGAGCCACTTCGTTTCTTATTGGCGCTTGTAGCTCTTTACCTGACAGGCGGTTCGGCCAATGCGCTTAATCAATATTTTGAGCGAGAACGCGATGCATTAATGAAACGTACGGCCGGCCGACGTCCCCTGCCGCAAAAAAAGATCAGTCACAAAGGGGCGCTGATTTTTTCATTGTTGATGGGCATAAGCGGTGTATTAATTTTTGGATTCTTTTTTAACTGGTACAGCGCTCTGCTTTCGCTAGTCACGCTTTTATTTTACAGTTTTTTCTACACTTTATATTTAAAACCGACCACCCCGCAGAATATTGTCATTGGGGGAGCAGCCGGGGCCATGGCTCCTGTGGGCGTGTGGGTGGCCGCTACCGGTTCCATGTCATGGGAACCGTGGATTTTGTTTCTCATTATTTTTCTCTGGACCCCGCCTCATTTTTGGGCATTAGCTCTTTTTTACACGGACGATTATCGCGCAAGTAAATTGCCGATGATGCCCGTGATACATGGCGAGCGTTCCACGCTCAATCAAATTGTGTTTTATACTTTAATTCTGGTTGCCGCCAGTCTGACGCTGGTATTTTCGCAGAAGGTCGGCTGGGTTTACGGCGCCGCCGCCGCCATTTTAGGGTTTCGGTTTATCCGCCAATCCTTTAAAGCACGCGCTTCTCAAACGGAAAAGGATTATCGACGGTTGTTTTTTATGTCGATTCAATACCTATTCATTCTGTTCGTGGTCATTGTGGTGGAGATTTTTATTTAGGTTCTGGAATAAAAATCAAAAGGCTCCATTGAGTTGTGTCGGAGTTTTTTGTTTTTGCTACAAACTGAATGGTCGCTTCTATTTAAAGAAGCATAGAATGTTTAACGAAGGGAGATTAGCTTGGCGCAGATTTTTCCCAAATGGACCAATCGATTACCGCTATTTATTTTAATAGGCGCAGCAGGCGGTATCATCGGTGTTGTTTTTTTCTTCTGGTATTTTGGTTCGCCTCAATATACGGATGTTGGTTATCAACCGGAGCAACCGGTGCCGTACAGTCATAAATTGCATGTGGGCGATCTGGGCCTGGATTGCCGTTACTGCCATGTAAATGTGGAGCGGGCTGCGGTGGCCAGCGTGCCGCCCACGCAAACCTGCATGAATTGCCATTCCAGCGTGGCAACCGAAAGCCGCAAATTGTTGCCCGTTCGGGCAAGCATGGCTGAAAACAAACCGCTGGAGTGGACAAAGGTGCACGATTTGCCGGATTTCGTCTATTTTGATCATTCCGCACACATTACGGCTGGCGTGGGGTGCGAGTCGTGTCACGGCAATGTGGCGGCCATGGAAAAAGTGCATCAGGAAAAGCCATTAAGCATGAGCTGGTGTCTTGATTGTCACAATAATCCGGCCCCCAGTTTGCGACCCGCCTCAGAAATTACCACCATGAACTACCAGCCTCCTGCCAACCAATTAGAAATTGCCATGCAACTGATTCAACAAAAAAACATCAAACCGCCAATCGATTGTTCGGGGTGTCATAGATGAAAAGGGGGAATATGAACGAAGGAAAGCAGTATTGGAGAAGCCTGGAGCAATTGGCCGATACGCCGGAATTCAAAAAATTTGTAGCAGCCGAATTTCCCGAAAGTGTGGAAGAGGTTGCCGATGGCGTATCGCGCAGAAAGTTCCTGGGTCTGATGGGCGCTTCCATTGCCTTTGCCGGGCTGGTAAGTTGCCGCAGGCCGGTGGAGAAAATTGTGCCTTATGTGGTCGCGCCAGAAAATATCATCCCCGGCGTGCCCAGGTATTACGCCACCATCATGCCTGTGGGGCTAAGTAATTATGGCCTGCTGGTGGAAAACCACGACGGTCGTCCGACCAAAATCGAGGGTAATCCGGATCACTCTTCTACCCGGGGGGCGACCAACGCCTGGTTGCAGGCGTCTGTGCTGGAATTGTACGATCCGGATCGCTCCAAACAGGTGCGTTTTAAAGGCGCGATCAAGACCTGGCCGGATTTTATTGCCTTCTGGCGTTCTGAAAAAACTCGTCTGGGAAAGGGAAAAAAACTGGCGGTTTTAAGCCGTTCTTTTTCCAGTCCTGCGCTTTACAAAGCCTATCAGAATTTTAAACAACAATTCCCGGAAGCCCGCTGGTTTGCCTACGAATCAGTAAGCGATGAGAACATTTTTCGCGGAATCCGGCTGGCAACGGGCCAGGATTTACGGCCGCTTTACCATTACGAGCGCGCTAAGGTGATCCTCTCTCTGGAGGCTGACTTTTTGCTCAGCGAAAGCGAAAATATCGCCGCCCATAAAGGTTTTTCGAAGGGGCGTAAAGTCCTTAAGGCCGGCGAAGAAATGAATCGTCTGTACGTGGTGGAAAACCACTTTTCCATTACCGGCGGCATGGCCGATCATCGTTTGCGTTTACAAACACAGCAGGTGGGGGCTTTTGCGCTGGCGCTGGCTCATGCCCTGAAAAAACGGGGGCTGGCGCTCGATATTGATTTACCTGCCAATGCGTTAAAGGTGGATGCCGTATGGTTAAACGCCCTGGCTGATGACCTGATGAAAAATAAGGGAAAGAGTTTAATCGTCGCCGGTAGAACACAGCCTGCGGAAGTGCATGCGCTGGTACTGGCCCTGAATAAAACTCTGGGCAACGTGGGGGCGACCGTGGAGTATTTGCCTCTGCAGGATGCGCTTTTGCCTTCTAAAAATCAGTTAGCCGATCTGGTGCGCGCCATGAATAGCGGTGAAGTGGAAACCCTGGTCACTCTGGATGTGAATCCGGCCTATGACGCGCCGGTTGATTTAAACTGGCAGCAGGCGGCGGGCAGGCTGAAAACACACATCCACTGTGGACTGTATTTTGACGAGACGGCACAGCAGGCCCACTGGCATTTGCCGCTCAGCCATTATCTGGAAGCCTGGGGCGATGGACGTAATGCGGACGGCAGTTTGAGTGTGGCCCAGCCCATGATTGCCCCGTTGTACGATTCGAAAAGCGCGCTTGAAGTGGTTCATTTACTGACCACCGGCCTGGCGGCATCTGGTTACGAGCTGGTGCGCGCCGCGTGGAAAGAGATCCTGCCCGGACAAAACTTTGAAAAACGCTGGAAAAAGGTGTTGAATGACGGCTATCTGGCGCCGGAGAAGAGCGATGCGCTTAATCCGACGCTTACATTAAAAACGCTTTCTGAACAGGCTTTCCAGACTAAATCGACCGCCAATGAAATACTGGAGCTGGTTTTTCGGCCCTCGCCTACCGTGTTTGACGGACGGTTTGCCAACAACGGCTGGCTGCAGGAGCTGCCTGATCCGGTGACCAAGTTGACCTGGGGCAATGGTTTACTGCTCAGTCCCAAAACGGCGCAGGCCCTGCAGGTGGGTAATGGCGATGTGGTGGAATTGGAAGTCGGTCAGAACAAGATCAAAATTCCGGTGTGGATTCAGCCCGGACACGCCGATCACTCGGCGAGCCTGCTGCTGGGCTACGGACGTACGGCGGGCGGAAAAATAGCCAGCGGCGTGGGCGTTAATGCCAGCGTTTTACGTACCCTGGCCGGATTTAATTTTGTCATTGGAGCCCGGCTGCGCAAGACGGGTGAAAAAGAAGAAATGGCCACCACACAGGATCATGGTTCAATGGAAGGACGTCCGCTGGTGCGCGAGGCAACGGTGGAAGAGTACAAAAACGAACCGCACTTTGCCGAAAAGATGGAAGAACATCCGCCGCTTAAATCGCTGTGGAAAGAGAGGGCGTACGACGAAGGCTACCAGTGGGGCATGACCATCGATCTTAATTCCTGCTCCGGTTGCAATGCCTGTGTGGTTGCCTGCCAGAGTGAAAATAATATTCCCATTGTGGGCAAAGAACAGGTGTTAAAAGGTCGCGAAATGCACTGGATTCGTCTGGATCGTTACTATGCAGGCGAGCTGGAAGACCCGGAAATGGTGGCCCAGCCCATGGCCTGCGCACAGTGTGAAAACGCGCCCTGCGAGCAGGTGTGTCCGGTGCAGGCCACCACGCACGACGCCGAAGGTTTAAACGTAATGACCTACAATCGCTGCATCGGCACGCGCTATTGTTCCAACAACTGTCCCTTTAAAGTGCGCCGCTTCAACTTTTTTAATTACACGGGCGGACTGGCAGACACCTTAAAGATGGCCATGAATCCGGATGTTACCGTGCGTTCTCGCGGCGTGATGGAAAAATGCACCTACTGTGTGCAGCGCATTAATCAGGCCAAAATCAATTCCAAAAACGAAGGGCGCGCCGTGCGCGACGGCGAAATCAAAACCGCCTGTGAACAGGCCTGCCCGGCCGATGCCATTGTTTTTGGCAATATCAACGATCCAAACAGCGCCGTGAGCAAAATGAAACAGGTGGATCGCGATTACAATCTGCTGTCTGGTCTGAATTTAAAAACCAGAACCAGTTATCTGGCGCGCCTGCGCAATCCAAATCCTTTAATTGAAAAACGTCTGCAAAAGAAAGAGATGGAAGGGGGATTGGTCTCGTGAGTGTTTTTGAGCAACGTGCGCAACTTGCGCAAATACAGGAGCCGCCGTTAATTGAAGGGAACCCTACCTTTCACTCCATTACAGAAGATGTGAGCTCTATTGCCGAACGGCCCAAACCGCCGAAGATGTGGTACATTTTGATGGGCATCAGTTCTTTTTTTGCGCTCATTCTCTTTGTTTTGATTGGTTACCTGATTGGAACCGGTATTGGAGTGTGGGGCAACAATGTTCCTGTGGGCTGGGGCTTTCCGATTGTCAACTTTGTGTTTTGGGTAGGAATCGGACACGCCGGCACCTTAATTTCGGCCATTTTATTTTTGCTGCGGCAGAAGTGGCGAACATCGATTAACCGCTTTGCCGAGGCCATGACCCTGTTTGCCATTGCCTGCGCGCTGGTTTTCCCCGGCATTCATGTGGGACGCATCTGGGTTATTTACTATATGTTTCCCGTGCCCAATCAAATGGCCATGTGGCCTAATTTCCGCAGCCCTCTGTTGTGGGACTTTTTTGCGGTGGGCACCTATTTTACGGTTTCGCTCATTTTCTGGTACACCGGCCTGGTTCCCGATCTGGCGAGCATGAGAGATCGGGCTAAAACACGTCTGCGCAAAATTGTGCTGGGCATTTTTTCGCTGGGCTGGCGCGGCAGCAACAAACACTGGAAGCATTACGAAATGGCTTATTTGATTCTGGCCGGACTTTCCACGCCGCTGGTGCTTTCGGTGCATAGTATTGTGAGTACCGATTTTGCGACCAGCATTTTACCGGGCTGGCATTCCACCATTTTCCCGCCGTACTTTGTGGCCGGCGCTATTTTTTCCGGCTTTGGCATGGTGCTTACCATGGCTATCATCGCTCGTAAAGCGTTTAAGCTGGAACACATCATTACTTTAACTCATCTGGAAAAAATCAACAAAGTGATTCTGCTGACGGGTATGATGGTAGGCTATTCTTACGCCATGGAGTTTTTTATTGCCTGGTACGGCGGCAACCAGTACGAACAGTTTACCTTTATCAATCGCGCCTTTGGGCCGTACTGGTGGGCATACTGGATTATGGTGATCAGCAATGTGGTTATTCCGCAGTTGTTATGGTTTAAGAAGTTCAGGACCAGTATCCCGGTTATGTTTGTCATTTCCATCTTTGTCAATATCGGCATGTGGTTTGAGCGCTTTGTGATTGTGATTACTTCGCTGCACCGCGACTTTTTGCCTTCCAGCTGGGATATGTTCAAACCCACCTGGGTGGATTTTGGCATGATGCTCGGCGCTTTTGGTCTGTTTTTTACCCTGTTTCTGCTTTTTGTGCGCTGGCTGCCCATGGTTGCCATGTCGGAGGTCAAAGGCGTTCTGCCGCAGGCCGATCCGCACTATTATGATGAACACCATCAGGCGGAGGGAACAAAATGAGTCAGGCTAAAAGAGTAATGATGTTAGCAGAGTTTGAAAATCCGGCGCAGTTACTAAAGGCGGCCGAACAGCTGCGAAATTCAGGATTTAAAAATTTCGATTGTTATTCGCCCTTTCCCATTCACGGGTTGGATAAAGCCATGGGCGAAAAACGTTCGATGTTGGGCTGGGTTTCCGGAATCACTGCCGCCATCGGTTTGTCCTTTGGCGTGCTGCTGCAATGGTGGACCGGTTCCGTCGCTTATCCGGTGGTGGTTTCCGGAAAGCCGCTGTTTAGTTACCAGGCTTACAGCCCCGTCGCCTTTGCATTAATGGTCATTTCCGGCGCCGCCACGGCCTTTGTGGGCATGCTAATTTTTAACAAACTGCCCCGATTTAACCACCCGATATTTGAATCGGAACGGTTTAAAAAGGTGACCGACGATGGATTTTTTGTCAGCATTGAAGGCGACGAAGGAGAGTTTGACTTAAATGAAGCGCGCACCTTTCTTGAGTCCATTGGCGGTAAGAATGTTGAATTAATCACGGAAGAGGCGGAAGACGATGAAAAAGCTTAGTTGGATAATCGGACTTTTCATGTTTGTGTTGCTGTTGGGTTGCCGGGGGCAGATATCTGAAAAACCGCCCATCCATCCTGTGCCGGATATGGACGATCAGCCTAAGTTCAAAGCTCAGGAGGAAAACCGGTTTTTTACCGACGGTTCTGCCATGCGCGTTCCGGTGCCGGGAACGGTAGCCCGTGGCGAATACCATGAAAACGAGGAATATTTTACAGGTAAAGATGAAAACGGAAAACCGATCGATTACATCCCGGAGGCTGTGAACCTGGCCCTGCTCAAACGTGGGCAGGAACGATACAATATCTACTGCGCGCCCTGCCACAGTCGTGTGGGCGACGGTCTGGGAATGGTGGTCAAAAGAGGATTTCCGCCGCCGCCCTCTTTTCATCAGGACAACATAAGGGCCTACGCCGACGGGCATATTTTTGATGTAATCAGCAACGGCATTCGCAATATGCCGGCTTACAAACATCAGATTCCCGTCAAAGATCGCTGGGCTATTGTTGCTTATTTCAGAGCTTTGCAGCGCTCCCAGCATGCCACCATTAAAGATGTTCCCGAAGAATTAAGAGATAAAATAAAGTAGAGAATGGAAAATGATGCACATGGATAATCAAACGTTTTCGCTTAAGGACAAAGGGGTTTTTAACAGGCAGATGTTAATCGTTGGCGCCGTGGCTTTTGGCATAAGTTTGATCGGGCTTTTTGTGGATTCCCGACAGTTCTTTTTTTCTTATCTGGTTGCCTGGGTATTTTGGGTATCGGTCGGATTGGGCGCCATGTTTTTTGTTATGCTCAGCCACCTTACAGGTACGGTTTGGGGCATTGTGTTGCGCCGCATCAGCGAAGCGGTTATGATGAGCGTGCCCCTACTGGCGCTGGGATTTATTCCCATTTTGTTGGGCATGCATCATCTGTACGAATGGACGCACCCTGAGGTGGTGGCTGCCCATCACGTTTTACAGGCCAAGACCGCCTATTTAAACATTCCGTTTTTTGCCATTCGATCGACCGTTTACTTTCTGGTCTGGTACCTGGTGGCGCGTAAATTGTACAAAACCTCTCTGGAACAGGACAAACTGGGCGGCGTTGAGCAAATCCAGAAAATGCGCAAAGTTTCTGCCCTGGGCATGGTGCTGTTTGCCCTGACCATCACTTTTGCCGCCTTTGACTGGCTGATGTCGCTACAACCGGAATGGTATTCAACCATCTATGGTCTTTATATTTTCTCCGGCGGTTTTGTGGCCGCCCTGGCCTTTATCATTCTGGCCATTGCCGCGCTGCATCGTAAAAAGGTGTTAACCGAACAGATCACTGTTGAACACTATCACGATCTGGCCAAGCTGTTAATGTCGTTTACCATCTTCTGGGGCTACATGGCTTTTTCTCAATACTTTTTGATCTGGTACGCCAATATCCCGGAAGAAACCGTTTTTTATCTTAAACGCTGGGAAGGGAGCTGGAAAGTCTTTGGGCTGTTTCTGGTATTTGGCAACTTTCTGGTGCCGTTTCTGGGATTGATGAGCCGGGCGGCCAAACGCAACGTGCGCTTTTTGCAATTTATTGCCCTCTGGACCCTGTTTGGGCACTGGGTGGATCTTTACTGGAATGCCGTCCCTGTTTTACATCCGCAGGGTATTCGTCTTTCCTGGATGGACTTAACCCTGTTTGTCGGATTCGCGGCTTTTTTTCTGATGCTTTACTGGATGCGCCTGAGGTCCAATCCGGTGCTGCCTGTGGGCGATCCCAATTTGCAAAAATCAATCACCTTTGTGAATAGTTAAAAGAGGAGCTTTAAAAAGCATGCAAAATAATACTGGCAACGGATACGAAAAAAGCGATGCGAATGTCAATAAGATAATTGCTTACACCATTATGATTATGGTGCTCCTGGGCGCCATTATCGTCGGTGTGAATGAATATTTTACCTATTACTCGCGGCAACTGGAATACGATATTATCTTAAATAAACAATCGACGGAATTATTAGAACTGCGCGCCCAGGAGGAACAGATTTTGAATAGCTACGAATTGTTGGATTACACTAAAGGGATCTATCGCATCCCCATCGAAAGAGCGATGAAAATTCTGGCCGACGAGGCCTATGCAAAACAAAAGGAAGAAAAATAAAATGTCAACATTCATACAAATTGTGTTTTTGCTGATTTTGAGCGTGCAGGCCGCAACGGGGCAGGTGGTGCGCACCAGCGATCCGGAGTTAAATAAAATTGACGTCATCGAACATCTGGGCGCTCAAATTCCGCTGGATGTGAAGCTGATTGATTCGCAGGGGCAGACGCATCAGTTAAAAGACTATTACGATGGCGAAAAACCGGTGGTTTTGATTCTGGCCTATTACCATTGCCCTATGCTTTGCAACCTGGTTCTGGATGGCGTGACGCGGGCTTTATACAGCGTGCGCTTAAAGTTCGGAGAAGATTATCGGGTACTGACCATTAGCATTGATCCGCGCGACACGCCTCAGGATGCGCTGCAAAAAAAGGAAAGTATGCTCAAAAGATTGCAGGAACCGCCGGATAGCGACGGCTGGGAATTTTTGGTAGGAGAAGAGAAGGAAGTAAAGCGCCTGGCCGATGCCGTGGGCTTCCAATACTTTTTTGTGGAAGAAAAAAATCAGTACGCGCACCCGGCCGTAATCATGCTGACCGATGGTACGGGCAAACTTTCCAGGTATTTGTACGGCATTGAATATCGGGCCAATGACATAAAGTTAGGACTGCTGGAGGCGGCTCAGGGCAAAATAGGAAGCACAACCGATAAAATTCTTCTGTTTTGCTTTCACTATGATCCGGATGCCAAGGGGTATGTATTATTTGCCAGCAATTTAATGAAGGCCGGGGGAGCTTTAACATTGGCCTTTTTAGGATTATTTATTGTCTATTTTAGAATTAAGGGACGTAAACAGCAAACTATTCAGGGAACAATTTCATGAATTGGTTTATGAACTGGTTATTGCCAAAAGGGACATCAACGGTTGCGGCGGAAGTGGATGCCTTGTTACAGTTTATTATTGTGGTTTCCATCATCCTGTTTATTATTGTGGTTGGCGGAACGGCCTTGTTCGTTGTGCTCTATCGAAAAAAGAAACAGGAGCAGGTCGATTTTACAAAAGATCTGTCGCATAATACTAAACTGGAAATCATCTGGACGGTTATTCCACTGATTCTGGTAACCATTGTTTTTTTCTGGGGATTTAAGTCGTACATGAAAATCAGACTTGCGCCGGGCGACGCCATCGAAATTAAGGTAACGGCGCAAAAGTGGTTCTGGCAGTTCGATTATCCGGACGGGGTCAGCAATACCAATGAACTGGTTGTGCCTGCCGGCGTGCCGGTTAAATTGGTTATGTCCTCGCAGGATGTGATTCACAGTTTTTTTGTTCCTAATTTCAGAGTAAAGATGGATGTGTTGCCCAATCGCTACACCGTGGCCTGGTTTGAAGCCACCGAAAACGGCGTTTATGATCTGTTTTGCGCCGAATATTGCGGAACGGGGCACTCTAAAATGCTGGGCAAGGTACGGGTGGTTAGCGAGCCCGAATATGCAGCCTGGTTAGAAGAAAACAGCAGCTTTGGCGAAGGTATGAGTCTGGCGGAATTGGGGGCAAAGCTTTATAAAAGTAAAGCCTGCGTCACCTGTCACAGTGTGGATGGCTCGCCGCTGGTTGGACCTACGTTTAAGGGCGTTTTCGGGCATACGGTTAAGTTGAACGATGGAAGTTCTGTTAAAGCGGATGAAAATTATCTGCGCGAATCGATCCTCAAACCGCAGGCTAAAGTGGTTGAAGGCTTTCAACCGGTCATGCCCACCTATCAAAGCATATTGAAGCCGCGTGAAGTGGACGCATTGATTGAATACATCAAAAGTTTGGGAGAATAATGGCTCATGAGTGAAGGAGTAAATTATCTAACCGCAGAGAAAGGCTGGAAATCCTGGCTTTTTACGGTTGATCATAAACGCATTGCCATTTTGTACATGTACAGTATCATGTTTTTCTTTTTAATCGGCGGACTTCTGGCGCTGGTGATTCGACTGGAGTTGATTACGCCGGAAAAGGTGATGCTTTCGGCCGATGCCTACAATAAAATGTTTACCCTGCACGGCGGCATCATGATTTTTCTGTTTATCATACCGGGGATTCCTGCCATTTTAGGCAATTTTGTTCTGCCTTTGCAAATCGGGGCGCGCGATGTGGCCTTTCCAAAATTAAATCTGGCGAGCTGGTATTTTTACATCGTGGGCGCTATTATTATGGTTTATTCCATTCTTAAGGGCGGGGTGGATACAGGCTGGACCTTTTACACACCCTACAGCACATCGGTTACCGGGCCGGTGGTTTCCATGGTCTTTGGCGCCTTTATTGTTGGCTTTTCTTCCATTTTTACCGGTATTAATTTTATTGCCACCATTCACAAACTGCGCGCTCCGGGAATGACCTGGTTTAAAATGCCGCTTTTTGTGTGGGGACTTTACGCCACTTCGATTATTCAGGTCATCGCCACACCGGTGCTGGGCATTACCCTGCTGCTTTTAATCATGGAGCGCCTGCTGGGCATCGGCATTTTTGATCCGGCCATGGGCGGCGATCCGGTGCTGTTTCAGAACTTTTTTTGGTTCTATTCGCATCCCGCCGTTTACATCATGATTTTACCCGGCATGGGCATCATCAGCGAACTGGTGACAACCTTTTCTAAAAAGAAGATATTTGGCTACAAGGCCATTGCTTTTTCCAGCCTGGGTATTGCTCTGGTCAGCTTTTTGGTCTGGGGCCACCACATGTACGTTAGCGGGCAGTCTGAGCTGGCGGCGGCTATTTTTTCTTTTCTTACCTTTTTGGTGGGCATTCCTTCGGGAATAAAAATGTTCAACTGGCTGGCCACCATGTACAAAGGAAAAATCAGCCTGGAAACGCCCATGCTCTACGCTCTGTCCTTCATGTTCCTGTTTGCCATTGGGGGCTTTACGGGAATCATGTTAGGGGCTCTTTCTACAGATGTGCATTTACACGACACCTATTTTGTGGTGGCGCATTTTCACTATGTGATGATGGGCGGCACTGTGATGGCTTTTATCGGTGGACTGCACTACTGGTGGCCCAAAATTTGGGGCAGAAAATACAGCGAGTTTTGGGGGCGCATTGCCGCCGGTCTGTTGTTTGTGGGATTTAACGTCACTTTTGTCAGCCAGTTTGTGATGGGCATGTTGGGCATGCCCCGCCGCTACTACACTTATGTGGAACAATACAGAGCGTATCATGTGTTTTCTTCTTACGGCGCTTTTGTGATCGGGCTGGCTTTTTTAATTATGGCCTGTTATCTGATTTACAGCATTGTAAAAGGCGAAAAAGTCAAAGACAAAAATCCGTGGGGCGCGCTTACTCTGGACTGGACGACGGATACGCCGCCAGACCCGCATAATTTTGAACGCATTCCGCTGGTGACAGATGGACCGTATGATTACGACCGCATTAAGATTGTGGAAGATCGGCGCGTTTACAAGGAAGAGCAGGCTAAAGAATCGGTGTTAAGCTAAAATTGGTAAATTTATTGATTAGGAAAAGTGAATGATGGAAAAAACGATGCAACACACAACCTTTTTACAACACCATTTTGCCGATGCCGAGCAACAGCGTGAATCGGCAAAGCTGGGAATGTGGATCTTTTTAGTTACCGAGGTATTACTGTTTAGCGGTCTGTTTGTTTTTTATGCAGTCTATCGAGCCCTGCATCCTGATATGTTCATCAACGCTCATAAATATCTGGATGTCTATCTGGGAACCATAAACACGGTTGTGCTCATCAGCAGTTCGGTTACGGTGGCGCTGGCCATTCGCAGCCTGCAGCTGAATAAAAGCAAAGTGGCCGCCCGCTATTTGCTGGTGACTCTTCTTTTAGCCGCCGTGTTTTTAGTAGTTAAATATTTTGAATATCATCATAAATTTGAGCTGGGACAGCTGCCGGGCAAATTTTACACCTTTCAGGGAATTGAAGGGACCAATCCACACGTCTTTTTCAGCATCTATTTCATGATGACCGGTTTGCACGGCCTGCATGTCTTGGGCGGGATGGTCGCCATCTTCATCATGTGGATTAAAACAATAAAAGGGCATTTTAACAGCGAATATTACACGCCGGTGGAAAATACCGGTCTGTACTGGCATCTGGTTGACCTGTTCTGGATTTACATTTTTCCGTTGTTGTATTTAATAGGGTAATGTGTTATGAGTCAAAATCAAAAAGATCATATTCTTCCGTTAAAAGTGTATCTGCTGTCCGGAGCGGCTTTGCTCTTACTGACGGTGGTAACGGTGGCGATTTCTTTTGTTCATCTTGGGCCTTTTAATCTGGCCGTGGCCATGCTCATCGCTTCGTTTAAAGCTTCGATTGTGGCTTTGATTTTTATGCATCTGGCTTATGATAATAAGCTGTTCCTGAGCATCTTTCTGATTTCTATTGCTTTTGTAACCGTATTTATTGTTCTGACAATGTTTGACACATTACGGCGCGGCGATCTTTATCAGGAATCGGCAAAGCCCATTCAGGAACAATCCATAATCTATCAAAAGGAGCAATCGCCTGAAGCGCCAAAAGCGCCTGTTGAAGCAAATAGTAAAGCAAACTAAAACAGGAACGTTGAACAAGATTTTGGGAGTCTCCTTTTGGCAGCACACATGATCTGACGAGAGAGACGAAAATTTTGAACGAATTAAAAGCTGCGGTTGCGCGGAAGGCGGTTAAACCTTAGCCGGGTAATTAGAAAATGATTAAGATTTTAAAGAGAAGAGTCGTTTTGGAGCTGGCGCTAATCTCTGGCGTTTGTTCTCGTCGGTTGTTTATCCGATCCTTTTGAACACTAGACCGCTTTACTCTTTAAATGCGTTAATGTTCATTTAATGGGAAGATAAAAAATGAAAAAATTCAAAAGTTTTGCCCTGTTTACCACGGCGGCTACCTACCTTTTGATATTTATCGGGGGACTGGTGCGCGTTTCCGGAGCCGGTTTGGGCTGCCCCGACTGGCCCAAATGCTTCGGTCGCTGGATTCCGCCAACAGATATCAGCCAGCTCCCACCTGATATGGATCCGAATCTCTTTAATTTCACCCTGGCCTGGATTGAATATATCAATCGGCTGGCCGGGATGACGGTGGGCCTGCTCATCGCCGTTTTGGCCGTGTGGGCGATTGTTAAATTTAGGGATCAAAAAAACATTCTGATTCCCGCGGTGTTAAGCGCCCTGTTGGTTGCCTTTCAGGGATGGCAGGGGAGCAAAGTGGTCAGTTCAGGACTGGAACCTTTTGTAATTACCATCCACATGGCGCTGGCTTTTATTATTGTGTCTCTGGTATTGTACGTGTATTTGCAAAGCCATCTGCGCTTAAAAAACAATCAGCTGCTGTTGGTGCGTCAGAATATTAAACGGGCTGTTTTGGGGTTGTACTTGATCTCGATCGTCCAGATCATTATTGGCACACAAATTCGATCCCAAATCGAGCACATTCAAAAAGCAACGCCGCTACTGGAAACCGGAGCCGTATTGGATCTGGTGGGTTTTACCACGCCGCTGCACGTGGCTCTGGCGCTGGGCATGATTGTTTCGGCCATTTATTTACGCACCTATTTTAAGAGCACAGAACGATCGATTCCGGCCCACATTGAGAATTTGGTAAACGCCGCGATCATTTTGTTTGTTTTGCAAGCGCTGGTAGGCATGGTGCTGATCTGGATTGACTTGCCTGCCCTGGGAAGAGTAATTCATTTGTGGATTTCCAGCATGATTATCGGCGTGTTGCTCACCTTATTTGTCTTTTTAAAAACTAAAGGGAAAAACGTATGAAAAGATTAAAATTGATTATTCTGTTTGCAGCGGCATTGTTAGTCATTCTGATCATTGCCATGACCGTCATTCAAAAAGCGCAAAACAGTCTGGCTAATTTACCCAGATTGTACGCGGTGCCAGAATTTACATTTGTGGAGCGTAGCGGGCAGCCCTTTGGTCTTGATCAGCTAAAAGGGAAAATTAATGTGGTAGATTTTATCTTTACACGATGCGGCGGCCCCTGTCCGTTGATGGGCAAAAGCATGGGCGAACTGTACGCCGCTTTTTCCAGAAGCGATAAGGTGCAACTGGTTTCGATTACCTGCGATCCGGATTACGATTCACTGCAGGTTCTGCAAGATTATGCCAGAGACCTGGGCGTGACCGACCAACGCTGGGTTTTTGTTCGCGGGGAAAAAGAAGAGATGAAAAATTTGTACGAACAGGGTTTTAAACTTGCCGGAGAACTGCCGTACGATCACAGCACCAAGTTAATTCTGGTGGATGGCGAAGGGTGGATTCGCGGCTATTACGATTACGATGATCCAATTGACATGGATTTGCTCAAACAACATATTGCCGCTCTGGTCAGGAACTTACCATGAGCGTAAACGATCTGTCCACTGTTAACGCTGTGCTTAATGCCTTAAGTTTTGTTTTACTCCTGATCGGCTACCATCACATCAGGCACGGGCGACAGGCAAAACACAAGAAGTGGATGGTGGGCGCTTTAATTTCTTCCATGTTCTTTTTAATTTCGTATTTGATCTATCACTATCATGTGGGATCCATTCCTTATCCCCATTACGACTGGACAAGACCGCTTTACTTTATACTGCTGGTGCCGCATATTATTCTGGCTGCGGCAATGACGCCGTTTATTTTTTACATGGTGTACCGCGCCTTACAGGGACGATTCGAATTGCATAAGCGTGTGGCAAGGGTGGTTTTTCCGGCCTGGGTATTTGTTTCCATTAGCGGCGTTTTAATTTACGTGATGCTCTATTTACGTTAGCTACACACCTGAGGTTACTTAACCGCAGGCAAATAACTTTCATTAAATCAACCGCAAAGAGATTTTAAATCACACTGAAAAGCGTTATTTTTCATTTCTTTCCGGGGCTGGCCCAAAAGTCAAAGACAATGTATGAGTCCACTCAAAAAAGGGTGAACTATCATTTCAAACAGCAGAAGCTAACTTTGCCTTATTTGAATGAGAACAAAACGACAAATAACGTTTAATTAATAGGATTTACGCTAATATTATTCTCTTGTCCTGTTTTGTAGAACTGGGCATTTGCAGCGTAACTTCAAAGCAAACAGGAACATCAGGCTGCGCCATCTGGCAACATTCTTTAGAAATTTCTATTATTTGCAGACAGATGAAAAAAATAGGCCGGCTTGCAGCCAGCCTATTTTATTTTTGCATAATGGCTTCGATGCCTTCGATGCGTTTGGGAATCAGTTTGCCTAAAATCCGACAGCCATTTTCGGTAACCAATACATCATCTTCAATACGAATTCCTCCGAAATGACGATAGGATTCCAGCTTATCGTAGTTAATAAAGTCTTTGAATTTTTGTTCCTGCTGCCACAGATCGATCAATTGAGGGATGAAGTAAATGCCCGGTTCGACGGTTACTACAAATCCCGATTTTAGCTCTCTGGCAAGGCGCAAATTGGCCAGCCCAAATTGGCTGCTGCGCTTTGTATGTTCATCGTATCCCACGTATTCTTCGCCAAGGTCTTCCATGTCATGCACATCAAGGCCCATCATGTGACCAAGTCCATGGGGAAAGAAGAGGGCATGGGCTCCGGCCTGAACGGCGTCGTCAATATTTCCCTTCATTAAACCCAGTTCTTTCAATCCAAGGGTAAGCACTTTTGCCGCTTCAAGGTGAACATCGCGAAACCTGATTCCTGGCTGAATCATTTCAATTGCGGCGGTCTGGGCGCTTAAAACGGCC
The DNA here is from genome assembly GCF_001886815.1 of Caldithrix abyssi DSM 13497. GTDB lineage: Bacteria > Calditrichota > Calditrichia > Calditrichales > Calditrichaceae > Caldithrix > Caldithrix abyssi. Next base: position 3,701,681 of record NZ_CP018099.1, on the reverse strand, counting down.
TGGTAAACCGCTTTTTGTTCTTCGGAAAATTTTCCTGAGACGGGCAGTGTACGCGTAATGTCGCCGGCGTAGTGGCTGGGCGCCTCTCCGCCGCAATCCAGCACCACCAATTGACCCTTTTCCATGAGATTAAGTTGGTGCGGATTGTGTAAAATTTCGCCATGCACGGAAAAAATCATCGGGAAAGAAAGGCTGCCGCCCAGACTCATCGCTTTACCTTTAAGAACGCCGGAAATTTCGTATTCTTTTAGACCCGGTCGAATTAATTTCATGGCCTCCAGATGAATCTGATAGGTAATATCCAGCGCCTTTTCAATTTCGATGATCTCCTCTTCGGATTTGACAGACCTCAGTTCCACAACGGCTTTGATGAAGGGCACGGAAACATAATTTTTCAGGTAATCAGCGCGAATTCCTAAAATCTCCTGAAGTTTAATCATGTTATCGTGGCGATAAGGAGGCAGAAAGTGAATGGGGCGGCCCTTTTGCAACGCCCTAAAAATAAAATTGGCTAAATCGGCAGAGGACTTAACGGTTTGCACCCCGACCTGAGCGCAAAGATCGTGGAGTTTGGGTTGCGGCCCCATCCAGACGATATCATCCACCGAAAAATCATCGCCAAAAATGATTTCTTTGTCCTGATCAAGGTCGATGACGGCCGCCAGGGCTGGTTGATCAAGTCCCCAGAAATAGAGGAAAGTACTGTCCTGCCGAAAGGGATAGACATTGGCCGGATAGTTCATGGGAGATTCATTATTTCCCAGGAAAAGCAAAATACCATCCTTCATCCGTTCTTTCAATCTTTGCCGACGATCTTTGTACGTTTCGATATTAAACATGGCGTTTCCCTTTTTTATTTAAATTAATGTCCAATCATATGTGCATTGGAACAATGGTTACATTCAAGCTGCAAGGTAACATGTTTAATGTTGAATTTATCTTGCAATAGGTGTTCAATTTTGTTCAGTAGCTGGCCGCTTTCGCTTAAAAGCATGTCCTCAACATCCACATGACCTTCAAGGTGAATGTCGTTGTCGCCAACCATCCAGAGATGAATGTGATGCAGGTTGTTTACCTCGGGCAAACTTTCCACAGCCTGTTTTACCTCATCAATAGAAATATTGGTCGGAGCGCCTTCCATCAAGATGTGTATAGCCCCCTGTAAAATGTGATAACTCTCTTTGAGTATATACAGGCCGATCAGAATGGTCAGAATGGGATCCACCCAGAAGATGTTCCAGTAATAAATGGCAACGCCGCCCAGTAAAACGGCAAAAGACGAGATGGCATCGGCAAGAAGATGGAGGTATGCAGATTTAAGATTCAAGCTGTTTTTTGCAGGGCGCGCCAGCAACCAGGTGCCAATCACATTGGCGATCAGACCAATTCCGGCAACGACGATCATCAGATCGCCTTTGAGTACGGCGGGATTTATAAGGCGGATGGCGGCGTGGTAAAAAAGATAGAGCGTAATAACAAGCAACACGCCTGAGTTTAATGCCGCTGCAAAAATCTCTGCTCTTTTTAAGCCGAAGGTATGGCGTGGCGTAACGGATCTTTTTTTTAGCTTTAGGGCAATGTAAGAGATGATGATGGCAATGCCGTCGCTGAAATTATGAAGCGCATCGGAAATCAATGAGAGCGAACCGGAAAGAAGCCCCCCGATTAGTTCGGCTATGGTAATGGCAAAATTGAGCGCCATGGTAATCAATAAGCGCGTGGTGGGGAGCCTGGTATCGTCATGCCCGTGTGAATGATGATGTCCGTGTACCATTAGCATTTACCTTAATTAAAATTAACCAATAATTTAGGTAATCTGTAAAAAAGGAGCAAATAAAATAATCTAATAAAGATTTAAAACTTGAAAAGTAAGATAGTTTTTTTTAAGTTCTAAAGCTCGAACAGAAATGCATTATCAAATCGGAGAGGTGCGAGAGCGGTCGAATCGGCACGACTGGAAATCGTGTGTGGCGTCAGCCACCGTGGGTTCGAATCCCACCCTCTCCGCTTTTTATATTATTTGGAGAGGTGCCGGAGTGGTTGTCCCGTAGGGATCCTGCGGAAACGGGTCGGTCTCGAAAATAAAAAAGCATAGTTTAAAGTTGAATTAATTAGAAATAAAGATAAAATAATTGGAGAGGTGCCGGAGTGGTTGTCCCGTAGGGATCCTGCGGAAACGGGGCGGTCTCGAAAATAAAAAAGTATTGTGTTAAAGTTAAATTTTTTAGAAATTAAAAGATGAAATAATTGGAGAGGTGCCGGAGTGGTTGTCCCGTAGGGATCCTGCGGAAACGGGTCGGTCTCGAAAATGAAAAAGTATTGTGTTAAAGTTAAATTTTTTAGAAATTAAAAGATGAAATAATTGGAGAGGTGCCGGAGTGGTTGTCCCGTAGGGATCCTGCGGAAACGGGTCGGTCTCGAAAATGAAAAAGTATTGTGTTAAAGTTAAATTGATTAGAAATAATGATGAAATAATTGGAGAGGTGCCGGAGTGGTTGTCCCGTAGGGATCCTGCGGAAACGGGTCGGCCTCGAAAATGAAAAAGTATTGTGTTAAAGTTAAATTGATTAGAAATAAAGATGAAATAATTGGAGAGGTGGCGGAGTGGTTGTCCCGTAGGGATCCTGCGGAAACGGGTCGGTCTCGAAAATAAAAAAGTATTGTGTTAAAGTTAAATTGATTAGAAATAAAGATGAAATAATTGGAGAGGTGCCGGAGCGGTTGTCCCGTAGGGATCCTGCGGAAACGGGTCGGTCTCGAAAATAAAAAAGCATAGTTTAAAGTTGAATTAATTAGAAATAAAGATAAAATAATTGGAGAGGTGGCGGAGTGGTTGTCCCGTAGGGATCCTGCGGAAACGGGTCGGTCTCGAAAATGAAAAAGTATTGTGTTAAAGTTAAATTTTTTAGAAATTAAAAGATGAAATAATTGGAGAGGTGCCGGAGTGGTTGAACGGGGCGGTCTCGAAAACCGTTGACCCTGTTTCGGGGTCCGTGGGTTCGAATCCCACCCTCTCCGCATGTACTACACGTACGTTCTTGAAAGTTTAGCTTCCGGTCGTCATTATTTTGGTCACACACAGAACCTGGAAGAACGGTTAACGCGCCACAACAGCGGGAAGGTGCGCTCCACCAAAGCCTTTCGTCCCTGGAGACTCATTTACTACGAAGAATTTGCTACTCGTTCGGAAGCGTTTCAGCGGGAGCAATTTTTCAAAACGATTGAAGGTCGCCAATGGTTAAAAGGTCGCGGCATTCTTTAACGGGGCGGTCTCGTCCTGTAAGGATCCTGCGGCTCCGATACGGATTCTTCGAAAAAAAATGTTGACGTGGTAAAATAAGACCATGCGGAGAATCGCGGTGTTTTTGAAGATAGCCTGTTTTGGCAATTCATCAAAATCAAATCTGCAGAAAAAGCTCAAGGTACGATTTTTCTTCTTTGCCCGGTGCCTTCAGTCCAAAAGTTGCATTTTGTCTTCTTTATTGGGGATCAGGCATAAAAATTCAAACGGTTCATCGCCGATATTTTCATACCAGTGAGGCATGTTGGCCGGAATAAAAAGCACATCGTCTTTTTTAACGGTAAATATCTCATCGCCGATGCCAATTCGCCCTTTGCCGCGCAATACCAATTGTTCATGTTCAACGGTGTTGGTGTGCTTCGGAATATGGCCTTTCGGTTCGATAATGAAGCGGCGCATGAAAAAATGCGGAGCTTCTTCGGCGCCAATCAAAATCTGAATAAAAGCGCCTTTACCCACCGATACGGGCTGGACGGGAATCTTTTTCATTTCTTTTACTGCCATTTCAAACACCTTCCTTAAAATTTTTCCGGCGACAAGTTTCAAAGAAAAGAAATGAAAACACAAAAAGCAAATAAAATCTTAAAACAAATTGAAATGAACCTCATAATCTGTTATTTTTAAAATTTAGAAAATAATTAAAAGGAAAACAATGTTTCACGACTATCGAAAACTATTTCCGATAACCTCACAGAAGATTTATCTCAATCATGCTGCCATTTCGCCGTTTTCGACGCGCGTAACCGAGCGGTTGGAGTGGTATCTTGATGAGCGCCAGTTCGGAACGATTGATGTATTTAAAAAGGCCGATGAACTGCGGAATAAAACACGAAATTTGCTGGCCCGTTTGATTAATGCCCGTCCGGAAAATATTGCCTTTATTACGAACACCTCTGAGGGCTTTAATCACCTGGTCAATGGGCTGGAATGGCAGGCAGGCGATGAAGTACTGGTGCCGGATTGTGAGTTCCCGAGTAATATGTACCCATTCTTGAATCTGGAAAGAAAAGGCGTGATAGTTAAAAAGATTTCTTCTCCTGACGGGCTCGTTGATCTGGAGAAAATTAAGGCGGCCATCACTTCAAAGACAAGGCTGCTTTCCATTAGTTTTGTCGAATTTTCCAGCGGTTTTCGCAACGATTTGCAGGCCATTGGCCAGCTTTGCAAAGAACAGGGCATTCTCTTCTCAGTGGATGGTATTCAGGGGGTTGGCGCGCTGCCATTAGATGTGCAGGCCTGTCATATTGATTTTTTGTCCAACGGGGGACACAAATGGCTGATGGGCGCCATGGGGGCGGGCTTTATGTACATCGCGCCGGAACTTTTTTCCAGACTGCATCCGGCTTTTACCGGGTGGCTGGCTGTTGAAAATGCCTGGGATTTTTTCGACTATCAGCTCGAGTTTTTGCCCGATGCCCGCCGTTTCGAATATGGAACATCAAATTTTATCGGAATTACCGCTTTATCGGCGTCGGTGGAATTGCTGATGGAAGCGAATCCAGGCAAAATTCAGGAACACCTTTTTAAGTTGGGTGAAATGCTGGTGGAAGAGCTGGAAAAAATTGGGCTTATTTTTGTGAATACAAAAGATCGGCATCATTGGTCAGGAATTTACTCATTTAAGGCAGCGCGCGCTGAAGAATTGTTCGAAGAATTGAAAAAGCATCAGGTTGTTGCTTCGTTACGCAATGGGTTAATACGCCTGGCGCCGCATTTTTATAATAATGACCAGGAAATAGAGCAGGTGATTAAAATCATAAAAAAATTTTATAAATAGCCGCAAATGTTGATGTTAAATCCTTGATTTCTAAGTTAAAAACCAGTACATTGTATTAAGAATTTTTAATTATTTTCTTTATTTATTTATGCAGGTTTAATCTTTTTGAATTATTTAACGATAACTCTTAGGTGTTAATAAAATAAATTTTTTTTAGGGCAAGCATGAGCAGTGAAAAAATGAATATGGGCGAAGGTTATCCTGGTAACGGAAAGCCTTTGGCGCAAAGTTATACCGGTTTTGAAAACGAAGAAGAGGTAATGAAGCTTCAGGATTATTTGCAAATAATCCTGCGCAGAAAATGGATCGTTCTCGTTTCATTTCTGGTCGTATTTTTGACGGCGGTTGTTTACACAATCAATAGTCAGCCCGTTTATCAGGCGCAGGCCACGGTGCTGGTTAACACGCAGAGCAAGGGGCAGGGAGGATTATTATTGTTCGATCCGACCGGGCTGGGCTTTGCGCAAAACTTGAATAATGAGCTGGAAATTTTGAAATCCCGTTCGGTGGCTAATGCCGTGGCCAGAGAACTGTTGGCCAAAAAATATTACGATAATTCACAGGAAATATTACACTGCATCAGAGCGCCTGAAGAGGATGAATTGGGCCGTGAAATTTTGTCGGAAGAAGAATTAACCGGTGTCTTAATCCGGACGGTGGAGTTTGAACCTGTTCGCGATTCTGAGGTAATCAAAATAATAGCAAAAAGCGGCGATCCGCGCGATGCGGCGCTTATTGCCAATCAATTTGCCCGGGCTTATTACGAACGCAATTTACGGATGAGTCGAACGCGTTCCAAAGCGGCGCGTGAATTTCTGGAAAAGCAGTTGATCGCCAAACAAGAACAATTGGCCAAAGCGGAAGAAGCGCTGCAGCGTTACATGGAACAGACGGGTATTGTATCGGTAGATGACGAGTCGCAAAAAGTAATTGAACAACTGGCCACGGTTCAGGCACAGTATGAAAATGTGAGCATAGAACTGGAATCGGTAAAAGAGTCGCTCAATTTTTACCGAAAACAAATTGCGCGGCAGGAGCCCAATGTGGCCAGGATTATGAGCGACGCCAGCGATCCTTACATTCGTTTATTACAGGAGGAGATTGCCCGCCTGGAAGTTGAAAAAGACATTACCATTTCTCAAAATCCACATGCGGCAGAAGATCCTATTTACAAGGAGAAACTGATCAAAATCGATTCGCAAATCGATAATTTGCGTAAAAAGCTCCGAAAGCGAACCAACGATTATCTAAAATCGGTTTTACCCGGACAGTTAACCGATCCTGCAAAATACCTGGTGGAAGTCAAACAGAAAATTTTTGACACGCAAATACAGGTTCAGGCGCTGGAAGCAAAGAAAAAGGCCCTGGCCGTCGTGCTTCTGGATTACCAGAAACAATTTGATCGCATTCCTAAAAGAAGCATTGAGTTCGCCCGGTTGCAGCGCGCACGCCTTAGCGCCGAAAAACTGTATTTGCTGGTTGAAGAAAAGTATCAGGAAGCGACCATTGCCGAACAGTCGCAATTCGGCTACATTGAAATTATCGATCAGGCCATTGTGCCCAAATTACCCATCTCTCCTAAAATCCGGATGAATTTAATGCTGGGCGCCTTGCTCGGTCTGGGATTGGGCGTGGGGCTGGTATTTTTGCTTGAATATCTGGATGTCAGTATCCGTACGCCGGAAGACCTTAAGAGACGTGGCTGGCAGCCCTTGTCCGTTATCCCCAGCATGGATTCGCAGATGATTGCGGAATTGGCACAGAATAAAGAGAATCCTGCTATCGACGATCACTTAATCGCTTTATTAAGCCCTCGCTCTTCCGTTGCTGAGGGATACCGCCGCTTGCGAACCAACTTGCAATATGCCCGACTTGACAAGCCTTTAAAAAGTTTTCTGGTTACCAGCCCGAATCCAAAGGAAGGAAAAACCACCACGGCTTCCAATCTGGCTATTACCTTTTCCCAGGCGGGACTAAACACCCTGCTGGTCGATACAGATTTGCGTCGCCCGGCCATTCACAGATTATTTGGTCTGCCCAAGGAACCGGGCTTAACCAACCATCTGTTCGGGCAAAATACGCTGGATGAAATTACTCATAAAGAGGTAATTCCCCATCTTTCGGTGATGACTTCCGGTCTGGTGCCGCCCAATCCTTCAGAGATTCTCGCCGCGCCGCAAACCCACGAATTAATCGACCGTTTGAAATCCATGTACGATTTGGTGATATTTGACACAGCTCCTGTGCTGGCGGTGACCGACGCTTCCATTCTTGCAACACAGGTGGAAGGAACGCTGCTGATCATTCTGGCAGGCACAACGATCTTTGATGAATTGGAACACTCGATTGAGCAACTGGAGCGCGTCAATGCGCATATTCTTGGCGTGGCCATGAATAATTTCGACATTAAACGCGCTTACGGAAGCTATTATGGCCAGTATAAAAGCCGTTATTACGGCTACTATGGTTATTACACCTATGGCCATACAGGCGGAAAAAAAGCGAAGAAAAAACGAACGGAAACTTCTTAAGTAATTAAAGGATGAAATCTATGCGGAAATGGTTGTTTGCCTTGGGATTGTTTGTGATGGCTGTGGGGCCTTTGTTTGCGCAAACAGATCAAATGAACATGGCGGCTCGCAATATGACGGGCAAATCTGTGAACTATTATTACGCCAAACCCGGCGATATTACCATTACGGTCAGCCTGTGGGGCTTTGTTCAAAAACCCGGCCTTTACGAGGTGGCCAGCTCGACCAATTTAATCGAACTGCTCTCTCTGGCTGGCGGGCCCGGCACGTATGCCGACCTGGACGACGTTCAGATTATCCGGTCTTATAAAGATAAAAACGGAAAGACATATAAAAAAGAACTAACGATTAATTTGAAAAAGATGTTGTCTTTAAGCGAAGAACAAATACGATTGCAGCCGGGCGATGTGATTTATGTGAACCACACCAACTGGTACACCATCAAAGAGGCTTTTTCGTTGACTTCAAGCGTGGCCTTGCTTTTTTCGGCCATGTATTACCTGACCAGGATATTTTAACCGTTAGTTTGCCCTCTTCGGAATTATCCTTCCCTTTTTCCAGTTATTTCTTAAAAAGATTAACTTTTTGCAATGGTTTCGTGATCATTTGCTGGTAAATTGAATTACCAGCAGAACGGATGGATGTTATGAACAGAAATGTTTTGTTAATAGAGGACGACACGGAGATTTGCGCTTTACTGGAGCTGCATCTGCGGGACCTGGGCATTGATCTCGATGTGGCCAATCAGGGGGATCGTGGCCTGGAGCGGGCGCTCAAAAACGATTATCAACTGGTGATTTTAGACGTCATGCTACCTGCACTGGATGGCCTTGAAGTCTGTAAAATTTTAAGAGAGAAAAAGAAGAAGCTGCCCATTTTAATGCTCACAGCCCGCAGCGAAGAGCTGGATAAGGTGTTAGGGCTGGAATTAGGCGCCGACGATTACATCACCAAGCCCTTCTCCATCAGAGAGTTGCTGGCCAGGGTGAAAACGATTTTACGGCGGATAAAGGCTTACGAAGAAAGCAATGAGTCCGACGGACCTGAAGAGTTCAAAACCGGCGATCTGGCGGTTAATGTGGCCAAGCGCCGCGTTTTGCTTAAAAACAAAAATATCGAGTTGACGGCCAAAGAGTTTGAACTTTTAAAGCTTTTTATTTCGAATCCAGGCAGGGCCTTTTCGCGAGAAAAATTGTTAAATATGGTGTGGGGGTATCAATTTTCCGGTTATGAACATACCGTTAATTCGCATATTAATCGTTTAAGGGCTAAAATCGAAGACGATCCTTCCAATCCGCGATATATCAAAACGGTTTGGGGCGTTGGTTACAAGTTTATGGATGAGGATGATGTGGGGCAATGAAGACGATTCTGAAAAGTTTGTTTGGTAAAATTGCGTTGATCTTTTTAATACAAATACTGGCGCTGTCGGCCGTTCAGATGTACCTCTCCTTAACCTGTACGTTTGACTATTATTACGAGAAAGATCAAAAGCTGCATGCTAAAACGGCAGCGGCTCTGGCGCGCATGATTGAAGAACGCGTGAAAGCCGGCTGTTCGTTAACCACCATTACCAATGATACACAAAATTTAACGCTCCTCAATCCTGATGCTCATATCTATATCGTGGACCAAACTGGCCGCATTTTGCAAACGTTAACCGATGCCAGTGAAATTAAACGTAAAAAAATTGATGTGCAGCCCATTCTTGAATTTATTGCCGCTAAAGATCAAAATTTAAAAGAGGCCGTGTTCATTGACAATCCTCTCGATCCAGACGGTAAGGTGATTTTTTCTGCAAGTCCTTTGCACTTAGACGATCAGTATGCTTATTTATTGATTACCTACAATGTGCCGCTGAATACACTTTCCTTGCAGTCGATCATGGACAGCGGCGTACTGCAAAACACGGCGTTGGCCGCCATGCTTGCCGTGATGTTCAGTTTATTTGCCGGGTTTTTAGTGTTTTTCTTTTTGAACAAGCGTCTGCAGATCATGCGCAATGTGGTTAATTTTTTCAAAAACGGCAAATACGATGCACGAATACCCATCACTTCGCGAGACGAAATTGGCGAACTGGGCGTGGCTTTTAATAACATGGCCAGCGCTTTTGAAACCTACCTGCGTGATCTGGAGAGAAATGATCGCATGCGTCGCGAGTTTATCGCCAATATCTCTCACGATCTGCGCAGTCCGCTGGCATCCACCCGCGGTTATGTGGAAACCTTAATGATCAAGGATGAAAAGCTGTCACAAAAAGAACGTAAAAAATTCCTGCAGATCATTCACAAAAATGTGGTGCATTTAAGCGAACTGGTGAGCGAATTGTTTGAACTGGCCAAATTTGACGCCAAACAAATTGAGCCGGCAATCGAGCCCTTTTCCATTGCCGAGTTAGCCCAGGATATTGTGTTAAAATTTCAACCTCAATCCGAAAGTTTGAATATTAATCTGATTTCCCGTTTTCCTAAAAATTTGCCTCTGGTGATGGGCGATATCGGAATGATCGAACGCGCCATCTCCAATCTGATTCAAAACGCACTGAAGTTCAGCGGGAAGGGGGCAACGGTTAATCTTGAATTGCTGAAAGCGGAAAACCATGTCATTGTTAAAATTGCGGATAACGGGCCCGGCATTCCCGTCGAAGATCTACCTTATGTTTTCGAGCGTTTTTACCGTGTGGATAAAAGCAGAAACCGTAAGTCAGGCGGAAGCGGCCTGGGCCTGGCCATTGTTAAAAAAATTGTTGAAGCCCACGGTCAAAAGATTTCTGTAAAGTGTAACCCCGGCAGCGAAACCGTTTTTAGTTTTACCTTGCCCGTCTGGAAAAAAGACCTCTCCCAACCACGAAACAAAATCAAGCAAACAATAAGCTCTCCTGAAAAATCTTGAATAAATGGCGGTAGTGCTCATTCTCTCTCATTAAATCGTGATGTGTGCCCCGGCCAATCAATTCACCTTCGTTTAGTACAAAAATCATATTGTAGTGTTCCATGTTGTTTAAACGATGCGTGATGTTGATGATCGTTTGCTCTTTAAAATGATCAAAGATATTCTTTAAAATAAGACGCTCGGTTTCCGCATCGAGGCTTGAGGTTACCTCGTCAAAAATCAATACAGGGCTGTTTTTTAACAGAACCTGCGCCAGAGCAAGCCGTTGCGCCTGTCCGCCGCTTAGTCGATTACCGTGTTCGCCAATCCAGTAGTTCAGGGTATCTTGCGGAGTGTGCGACAGATCGCTGAGGTTAACCAACCGTAATACATCCAGCATTTGTCGTTCGCTGGCCTCGGGATTAACCAGATGCAGGTTATCCGCGACGCTACCGGTAAACAAATGAAAACTTTGCGAGGCGTAGCCAATGTTTTCACGAATGTCCGTCTGGCGATAGTTTTTTAATTCCCGCTCGTTCAATAAAATTTGACCTGACTGATAATCGTAAAGCCGGATCAATAAACGGGCCAGAGTTGATTTTCCCGAACCGCTCGGACCGACAATGGCTACTTTAGAAGAATAGGGGATTTCAAGACGGAGGTTCTTTAAAGCTGGCTGTTGAGTATTGTTGTAAGCAAAAGTTAAGTTGTTAACGGCGAAGCGAACCGGCTGTTCGTTCGGAAAGGGAATGGGTTGTTGCGGATCAACAACCTGCGGAGGCCGGTCGATGATCTCGAACAGTCTTTTACCCGCTTCATTGTTTTCCTCCAGATATTGAGCCATTTGGGGAAGGGGCAACACGCCTTCGAAGGCGGCCATAACGCCCAGCACCAGAACGGCCAGGTAAACGCCGTTGAGCATGTTATTTTCTACCATCGGAATACCGACGATCAAAACCATGACCACTGCGCCAAACATCAATAAGGTGACAAAGCCCTGGTGTAGAGCGTCGATGATTAACATGTTGCGCTGCAGCCTGCTTAATTTTTTATTGAGGACTTTAATCTTCTCTTCCTGATTTTCGATCTGGCGGTTAATTAAGAGTTCTGGCAGACCATTTAAGTGATCTAACAGGGCGACGTTCAATTGATTTTTAAGAACGGTGATTTGTTTGCCCATTCCACGACTCAACTGTACGCTTAAATAGGGAATGATGGTGCCGGCCAGCGCATAAAACGTAATAAAAGCAAGGGCGAAATTGATGTGGTAGGCCCACAGAATAAGGGTCATAAGAAGCGCCGTTAAAACAGAAACCGAAGGCGGCGCAATGACGCGCACAAAAAAGTTTTCCAGATTCTGAATGTCGGCTACTATGCGTTGCAGCAGATCGCCGCTTTTAAGATGCGCCACGCGGGCTGGCACCAGCGGCTCCAGCGCGGCATAAAAACGAACGCGAAAGTGGCTGAGCAAACGAAAGGTGGTATTATGGCTGATCAGCCGTTCCAGGTAGCGAAAAATGCCGCGGCTGATGCCGAAAAAGCGAACGCCGACGATGGCTACCTGTATTTCGGCAATGGAAGGATGCAACGCCGCCATGGAAATAACAAAGGCCGAGGTCATCATCAAGCCAATACTGCTGGCAATGGTTAGCAGACCCAAAAAGACCGAGAGTGCGATCCATTTTTTGTAAGGTAGAACTAATTTCAATAGCCGAAAAATAGCGCTCATCAGCTCATCCCCCTCAATTCTTCAGCCATACGATGCAGATATTTCCCTGACGCTGTCAATTCGGCAAAGGAGCCGACGTCCGTCAGCTTTCCGTCAACCATAACAAAGATCAAATCGGCATTTTTTAAGGTGGTAAAACGGTGGGCGATAATGATCTGTGTTGTGTCATCAGGAAATTGCCGCATAATCTCAACAATTTCACGGTCCAGCTGTGGATCAAGGTTAGCCGTTGGTTCATCCAGTAAAATGATCGGGGCGTCTTTTAAAAAAGCGCGGGCAAGAGCCAGGCGCTGTGCCTGCCCGCCGCTTAATCGGGCGCCTCTTTCTCCTACAATGGTTTGGTAACCATCTGGCAGGGACATAATAAAATCGTGCAAACGCGCCGTTTTGCAGGCCCGAACCATGTCTTCGGCCGAAGCCATGGGATTGACCAGTTTAAGGTTGGCTTCGATGGTGTCGTGAAATAGGTAGGGCTTTTGCGGCACCCAGCTTATTTGCTTGAACCAGAAATCGTCGTTAATTTGCTGCAGGTCATTGCCGTTGACCAGAATGCGTCCCTGCGTGGGGGCAATAAATTTCAGCAAAAGATTAAAAAGCGTTGATTTGCCTGCGCCGCTGGGGCCGATAATCACATATTTTTTGCCCGCTTCAATTTTTAAGGAGATGTCGCTCAAAGCCTCTGTGTCGGTTTGCGGATAGCGGAACGAGACTTTTTGCAGCTCAATGGACAAAGACGATGAAAAAGAAAGCTGTGCGCTTTGCTTTGGGGTGCTCCGTCCGCGGATGGTAAAAATTTCGAAAATCCGGCGGGCGGCTTCCATGCCTTCCATACCGGCGTGGAAACTGGCTCCTAACTGACGCATGGGCTGGTAGAATTCCGGCGCGAGAATGAGAACAAATAACGCCTGAGAAAAGGAAATTTTAGCGTAAAGTAAGCGCAGGCCGATTTCAACGGCAATTACAGCCGTACTGAGCGATGCCGCCAGCTCAAGCACCAGCGCAGAAAGAAAGGCGATCTTTAAGACGCTCATGGTGTTGTGTCGAAATTGTTCGCTGAGCAGACGAATCCGTGTAATTTGTGATTGACTGCGATTTAATATCTTTAAAGTCGTTAAACCTTCGATGACATCCAGCAAGTAAGCGCTCAAAAAAGACAACGTTTTCCACTGGCGCTGCGTGGCCTTTTTGGCATGTTGTCCGATTAAAACCATAAACACAGGAATAATCGGCGCTGTAAAAAGAAAAACAAAGCCCGAAAGAAGATCGATCGGAAAGACAAACATTAAAATGACGATGGGAAAGGCTGCCGCCCTGAACAGTTGCGGGATGTAGGAACGAAAATAGGCGTCCAGCGACTCCACGCCCTGCTGCAAGGTGTTGATCAGCTCGCCGCGTTTTTCCAGGTTTAAAACGACGGGACTGACCCCCTGCAGGTGACGAACAAGCTGATTGCGAAGATCATGGCGGATTCTGGCGCTAAGATGGCTGGCAAAACTATCGCTCAGCCACTGGAACAGGAAGCGGGCCAAGATAACCAGAATAAAGATTAACAGCAAATCAAGCAGATTGCCCAACGATTGTTTTTTTAAAAAACTTAAATCGATAATGGCGCTTAAATATTTGGCCTCTAAAACAATTGCAATTACAGAAAGAAGGGCAAAAAACAACGTTAGGATAAAAGGCCATCTTAAATTTTTAAGTAAACGGATTAATCTGCGATCGATGTTCATACCAAACTTTCGTTATTGTTCACCTGATTAAAAAGGTAGCAATTTTTGAGATAATAAAAAAGAAAACAAGGCTGCGACCATTGGCCACAGCCTTGCAAACTTTTAATAGGTGAGTTTGGATTTGGTAGAAACGCGTTTTCTGAAAATATAGTAAGTCCATGACTGATAGGCCAGCACAATGGGAACAAAAATCAGGGCCACAATGCTCATAATCTTTAATGTGTAAGGAGAAGACGAAGCATTATAGATGGTCAAACTCCACTCGGGATTGAGCGAAGACGGCATCACATTGGGATACATGGACATAAAGATGGTTACGGTTGTAAGAACGATGGTTAAACCGTTTAAAATAAACGCCCAGCCCATTTTTCCGTTTTTGATGAAAAAATACGTAGAAATTAAAGACAGAACGGTGAAGATGGGAATGATGCCCGGATTAACGCCGAATTTGAAGAACAAGTTGGTCTTTAAATAGCCGACGATGATAAACAGAACATAAACGATGAACGTGGGAATCCAGAGTTTGGCGGCAAGCGCTCTGGCTCGCTGTTCGATTTCGCCTTCTGTTTTTATAGACAGGAAAAGGGCGCCGTGTAATAGAAAAATGGTAAGAGTTCCCAGTCCGCCGATCAGGGCAAAAGGATTGAGTAAATTGAAAAATCCGCCCACATAATGCATGTTCTCGTCAATCGGCACGCCCATCCAGATATTGGTAAAAGCGACGCCCCATAAAAGGGCAGGGATAAAACTGCCCACTGCCAGGGCCCAATCCCAGAAATTTCGCCATTTTGGATTGTCGTCTTTGCTGCGGAATTCAAAAGCCACGCCGCGCACAATGAGCCCCACCAGCATCAAGATCAAAGCCAGGTAAAAGCCGCTGAATAACGTTGCGTACCAGTTAGGGAAGGCTGCAAACATGGCGCCGCCTGCAGTCAGCAGCCAAACTTCGTTTCCATCCCAAAAAGTACCGACAGAGTTTATAATAACACGCCGCTCGATATCATCTTTGCCTAAAAAGGGAACCAGCATTCCCACGCCGTAATCAAATCCCTCTAAAAAGAAGTACCCAATAAAGAGGACGGCAATTAAAATAAACCATATTGTATTTAAATATTCCATGATTTACCTCCTCCAGGATTAATGACCTTTATCTGCGGCAATGGTGCCTGCCACAGCATATTTTTTTAACAAATAGACATCAACAACCATTAAAATGCCATACAAAAGCGTGAACACAATTAATGAAGTAGCAACTTCGCCGGCGCTTACAACCATAGAAGGCGTAACGGCGTCTTCCGTCTTTAAAATACCAAAGACGATCCAGGGTTGACGGCCTACTTCTGTTAAAATCCAGCCGGCAGAGTTGGCAATAAAAGGCAGTGAAATACTCCACAGCATTACGTGTTTAACCCATGGCTTAAAGTCGTAGCGGTTTTTCAATACGTAAAACAGCAGGTAGATGGAGAGAAACAGCATCAGGATGCCTGCACCCACCATTGCCCGGAAGCTCCAGTAAGTAACAACAATGGGCGGAATATAATCGCCGGGCCCGTATTTTTCTTGATACATTTTTTGTAATTCATTAACCCCTTTCACTTCACCTTCCAGCGAGTTGTAGGCCAGGATGGTCACCAGATAAGGGATTCGAATGGAAAAGATCTCTTTTTTTCCGGAAAGATCGCCAATGGTCAAAACCGACAGGCTGGCCGGATTTTCCGATTCCCACAGGGCTTCGGCCGCGGCTACTTTCATCGGCTGAGTTTTAAGCATGTGTTGCATCTGTGAATGGCCCAGCAAAATCACCAGAACAATGGCGATAAAACCGTAAATGGTTCCGTATTTGAGCGATAATTGGTACGCTTCCTGGTCTTCGCTTTTTCTGAAGATGTGGAAGACGCTGATGCCAATAACAAAAAACGCTGCAGTGACCATGCCGCCGGTTACAACATGTGGGAACTGATACCAGACGTTGGGATTGAAAACCAGTTCGGCAAAGTTGGTCATTTCGGCGCGGATAACGTTGCCGGCCTCATCGGTAACCAACTTGTGTCCCATGGGGCTTTGCATAAAAGAGTTGGCTATTAAAATCCACAGAGCAGAAAGATTAGAGCCGATGGCTACCAGCCACATGGACAGCAGGTGCAGCTTTTTGGAAATCCGATCCCAGCCAAAAATCCAGATGCCCAGAAAAGTGGATTCCAGAAAGAATGCAAGCAGGGCTTCAATGGCCAGAGGCGCGCCGAAAATATCCCCCACAAACCGGGAATATTCCGACCAGTTAAGACCAAACTGGAATTCCTGCACAATACCGGTTACCACGCCCATGGCAAAATTAATAACAAACAAAGTGCCCCAGAACTTGGTCATCCGTCGGTAAATTTCTTTGCCGGTACGCACATAAAGCGTTTCCATAATCGCTACAAAAATGGACAACCCAAGCGTAAGAGGAACAAAGAAAAAGTGGTAAACTGTGGTGACGGCAAACTGCCATCGCGCTAAAGCTAAAGCGCTCATCGCAACCTCCTCGTTGTTAATTAAAAAACAATGGATTCTAACTCATAATCGTGAATTACTAAATCACTAATCATCTTTTCTTTTAAACGTTTTATCAAAATTTCCTGCAATTCGGAAAAGAAGATGTGAATCTTACAAAAACCGATAATAGGACAAATCCCCGGTGTTCGTAAACACTCATTAATTATGGAATTGAACTCCATGGCATTCAAAATGTCCAGCACCGAAAGTTCTTTGGGATTTCGTTTTAAGTAAATCCCGCCGTATCGCCCTTGAACCGAATCGATGATACCCGCCTTGCGTAACTGAAAGATAATTTTATTGGCAAAAGGCTTGGTAATGCTCAATAATTCGGCAATCCTGGAAATGGGAATCGCTTTATTGCGTTTTTGCCCGGCCAGATAGGCGCAAATACGAACCGCGTAATCGTACTCTCTTTTTATTAAAGTATTCACATTCATAGTTAACTGATCTTGTAATATATTACCGCACTGGTAAAATATAATTAATGATTTTTTTGGGAGCAAGTATTTTTTAAGTATATTTTGGAAACAAAATAAGAAAAAATTCGTCTTTCTATTTAAAATGAGAGGGCAGATGATGAAATATTTAATATTGTTCTTGTCCGCAATGGTGTTGATGGTCGGTTGTGAGGCCGAGGTCAACGAGAGCATTACGATTGAAACCAATCGTAATGTTGATAAGGACTTGTACACCATCAATGGCGATATCATCATTGGCGATCATTGTGTTATTAACGGCGCTTTAAAATCGATTAACGGTCGCATTGAAATTGGGCGTGAAAGCAAGGTCGAGGATATTAAATCCATTAATGGGCAGGTCAAAATTGCTGAAAACAGTAAAGTGGCAGAAAGCGTTACGGTAATTAACGGTGCGGTAACTCTTAAGGCAAACGCTGTTGTCGGGCAGGATGTTAATACAGTCAACGGCTCTATTCGGCTGGTGCGCGCACGTGTGTTGGGTAATGTTTTTACAGTCAATGGCGATGTTTTTCTGGAAGATAAGGCGTTGGTTGTCGGAAGTATCGTGGTAAAAGGTAAAACCGGAGAAGATGAAAAGCGAAAAGTTGAAATATTTTTGAACGATAGTTCTGTGGTAGAAGGGAATATTGACGGCCAGAAAGCGGAAAATACACAGATTTTAGTGTATCTTGACGGCTCGTCTCAAATCAAAGGCGATGTGATTAACGCCGAGCTGGTTTACAAAAAATAATCTTTTGGCTCTACTGGGATTCCTGTGGAAAAAGGTCTAATTTACCAAGAAAGAAAAGTATTGCTATCCTAAAATTTTCAAATTTTCTAAAGCCTCTACCAACTGTTTTTATCTCCTGTATCTTGCCGTTCAACCATTCGGCTACTGAATTATCTATCTGATATCTTATATAGTTTAATAAGCCATCTGAATGAGCAATGAGCATTTTTGCTACTTTAATCATTTTATTTAAAGAACGTCCCTTAATATCCTGATACCATTCCGCAAAAAAGAATTTCGCATCATTTATTGTTTCACTCCTAAAGAATTCTTTGAAGTTCTCTTTGGCCGCCCAAGCCTGGGAAGTGATAAGGTTAAGTTCTTGAATTTTTCTGAAACGCGATAATTGCTTGTCCGTCATATTTTCCGGATTCTTTAAAAATAAATATTTACTTTTCACTAAGGTTTTATCATTAGATTTTTGTAATTTACGGGCTTCCTCTCGTCTGGTTTTATCCACTCCATCATTTAAATACTTCATTATATGAAATTTGTCATGCACTATGGAAGCATTGGGAAGCTCCTTTTGAACAGCTTTAATAAAAGCTTTCCACATATCCATACTGACCGCTTTGAGGCCCTCCTTTTGTTTCTCTGTTAATCCCTTGTTTATTAAGGAACTGGCAGAGCTTGTTGTGCGACCTTCACTTACATCTATTACACGTCTTCTTTCACTATCGGATAATACGCTTACATAAGTATGACCTCTTTTCATACTCTTCTCATCTATCCCGATATATTTAATGTCCTCTTCCGTTCGGCGTGATAGCCCGCGTTCCACTGCTTTGCTCATTATATGATGAAGCATATCAAAGCTGATCCGTAAAAATTGTGCCGTTTTGCTCTGGTTTTTGGAGGCCAGTAATAACTCAATAGCAAAACGTTCAAATAATAAAGTCGTTCGACTCGACTTTTCTGCCCAAGGAACTTTGATCGTTTTTACTCCGTGTTCCTTGCATTTAATGCGGGGAACTTTGCAGACAATATAGGTCTTCATTTGGCATGTATCCAAATGCCGCCAACGACGTTTTTCGCGATGATCATAAATATCATATTCCACTTCGCATTCGGGACAAAAACCTTTTTTTGACTTATAGATAATCTCTATTTCTACTTCCTCATTCGCAATATCTAAGTCAACTTTAGACACTTCCCAGGGATGCGAAAGTCCCAAAATCTGTTTAAATAATTCTTTATCTTTCATAAACTCAATCTAAGGATTATTTTTGTTTTTCACAAAAATCCCAGTAGAGCCAATCTTTTAAATCGCTAAAGCGCTGAACTTTAAAATAGCGCCCCTGTACTGGTTTTACCTCTTCGTAGTCCAATTTCCAGGTATTGGCATAGGGAATATAGATGGCGTACATACCGACGCGTAGCGCAGGATTGATGTCAGATTTTGGGCTATTGCCAACCATACAGGTCTCTTTTGCCTTCCAATTACGTTGTGTCAAAATCTGCTGATACACGGCATCTTCTTTTTCAGGGACGATAAAATAGCCGTTGACGATCTTATCGATACCGGCGTTAATGATCTTTTGCTCCTGCTCTTTAAAATCGCCTTTGGTCAGCACGTAAAGTGTGTATTTTTCTTTAAGAGCGTTCAGAGTATCAATAACGCCCTCGAAAAGTTTGGGATTGTTGGGATGGTCTTCAAAACGCTGGACAATGGATTTAAACTGACGATAGTCGATCAGATTTTGATAGCGTTCGTAAAGGACCTCTAGGATGTAAACAAAGTTGTGGCTGCCGTAACCGCGTTCTTTGACCACCCATAACTCGAGCTCGTCAAATTCTTGTTGTAATTGTTCGCGGTTTAGACCTTTTTCCACCAGCAGATCAAGAAAATCGTTGGTGGCTTTAATATAATAGACGTTGTTTTCCCACAGGGTGTCGTCTGCGTCAAACAAAATTTGCTTAATAAAAGTCAATTTCAAGATTGCAACCTCTTCCGTAGCGTCGTGAGCGTTTTAAGTTCATTGTAAAAGTAAAAGCCGCTTGATGGCGGCTTTACGATTAACCCGGAGGCCACATCAGGCGTCGGCCGCTTAGCAAATGGACATGGACATGAAAAATGCTTTGCCCGCTGTCCTTACCTTCGTTAACTACCAGCCGGAATCCTTTTTCTTCAAGATGCAGTTTTTTGGCGATTTTCCGGGCCACCTGGAACATTTTGCACAATAAGTAGCTGTCTTCTTCTGTGAACGAAGAGACATTGGGGATGTGTTTTTTGGGAACAATAAGCAGATGCGTTGGCGCCTGCGGATTGATGTCCCAGAAAACGGCTACTTCATCGTCTTCGTATTCCATTTTGCTTGGTAGTTTTTTGGCAAGTACCTGGCAAAAAACACAATCTTCTAATGACAAGGCGCACCTCCTTAAATTTTTAGATGTATTGTTTTACAAACGAAACGGCCGTTAGGGCAGCGGTTTCCGTACGCAAGCGGTTTGATGCGAGCGAAACGCCGTTGAACCCATTGTTTAACAAACCAGAAACTTCATCCGCGCTAAAGCCGCCTTCCGGCCCGATGACGATCAATAACTGCTGTGCCTTTTGGATGGGCCCGATCATCTCCCGAAGAGCCGGGTACGACTGATCGATGGCCGCCAATTTTACGCTGAATTTTTCGCTGTACGCCAGTAAGGCGTTAAAAGACTTCAAGAAAGTAAGCGTTGGAAAGTAAAAATGCAAGCTTTGCTTAACAGCCTGACGGATTATTTTCCTGTAGCGATTTTCGTTGGCGCTGAAGTAATTGGCGTAATCGCTTTTGAATAAGACGAAATGGTTGACGCCCAGCTCGGTTCCCTTTTCCAGAACAAAATCAAGCCGATTGGGTTTGATGAAGCCGCAGGCCAGAGCAAGAGGAACGCGCGCTGCGGGAATGCGCTCTTTTTTCATAATTTGAACGCTCAGGTGGGGCTTGAGAGAAAGAATGGCGCCTGTGTAATGGGTGCCCTGACCATCGGTTAAATGGATGATCTCTCCTTCTTTTTTGCGTAAGGTTTGTACAATATGTTTACGCTCAAAGTCGTCAAGAACCGCCAGATCATCCCTGATGTGTTCCGGATCAGCATAAAATAGTTCCATAGTTGGAATTTGAAAAATAAATGCTTTAAATGCAAACAACAAAGTTCACAAACTAAGACAGAATAGCCGTAACCCACAAAAACTTTGATCGGGTTAAGCGCAAAGCTGAGTTATGTTATTTTTGTTGCGGTTCATTTTCCCCGCCGATGAATCAGCGGGCTATTGTCATTCATCCCTGACGGGACGGATTCAATGGCGTTTAGTATTGTGAAATTTTGGTAGATATGTCAAATTTTTTGGAGTAAAAATTAAATCCCGTAGGGATTATTGAGAATAACGCGGCAGTTCACTGCCGGGAAAAGGGAAACCACACAAATATAAAAATGTCCCGTAGGGACATCTGAATATCCATCCCGCCAGTTTCAACCGTTCCTACCGGGGCGGGATATGGTTTGGTGCGGTTCATTTTTCCGGCCGATGAATCAGCGGGCTATTGTCATTCATCCCTGACGGGACGGATTCATTGGCGGTACGTAGCGTGAAATTTTGGTAGATATGTCAAATTTTTTGGAGTAAAAATTAAATCCCGTAGGGATTATTGAGAATAACACGGCAGTTCACTGCCGGGAAAAGGGAAAACACACAAATGTAAAAAATGTCCCGTAGGGATATTGGATTATCCATTCACGCGTAGGAACGAGTTAAATCAGATAAATGGGCAGAAAGATGACCTCCGTCTGGTCAAAACGGATGGTTTCCAGATAATCCTGGGTAATAACAAAAGCGCGGCTTGGCTGGTATTGGCGAATAAAACTGCGCAATCCGGAAGGAAGACGCATTTTTCGTTGCTGCTGAAATTTAACTTCCAGCGGAATCATTTCCCCCTCGTGGAAAATCAGAAAATCCACTTCCTGTTTATTTTTGCTACGCCAGAATTTAATTTCCGGCACATATTGTTTTTTCAATTGGTTAAAAACAAAATTTTCGGCCAGTTGTCCCCAAAAAGCGCTTCCAGGTTCCAGAGTAAACTTTCCCACAATGGCATTACAAATCCCAACATCTTCAAAAAATAGTTTAGGCATTTTGCTTAACTCTTTCCGAACGTTGGAATAAAAAGGTTTAAGAAGTTCCAGAACAAAGGTACTTTCTAAAATGAATAGATACCTTTCGATCGTTGCGCGAGAAATCCCCAGGGTATTAGAGAGCTCGGAAACGTTCACCAGATTTCCAGTTTGAGAGGCCAGGATTTTAACCAGTTTGTTAAACTTATCTACGCTTTCAATGGAGAACAAATAAGCAATATCTTTTTGAATGTAAGAGGTGTAGATTTCATATAGCGATTGAACCCGCTCCTCCCGATTCTGAAGAAGCGTGGTTTCTGGATAGCCACCAAAAATTAAAAAGTCAAAGATTTCAGCCAGTAGCTGGCTCCGGATAGAGGGGAGAATTTTCGGTATTTCAGAAGACGGTGAAAAAAAGTGGTACCCCTCCAGCTGCCTGTACAAATGCATTTTGTCTTTAAAAACCAGGAATTCTCTGAAATTTAGTGGGAAAAGTCGAAAGACGCGTTTTCGCCCCACCATGGACTCACTTAATAAGGATTTGATGCGCAACGAAGAAGAGCCTGAAACCACAAATTTTAGATTGGAATAGTGATCAAACATGTATTTTAGTAAAGAGGCGGCATTTTCAAGGTACTGAATTTCATCGAGGAAGACATAGCCTCTCTGGTTCGGGTGAGGCAAAGCCTGAATAATCTGCCGGGCAATCAAATCATAGTCTGGTGATTGAAAATTTTCCCTTTGAATGGGATTCTCCAGGTCGAAATACAGGGCGTTTTTTTGAACCTCGGGTTCGCGGAGCAACATTTTCAATAGCGTGGTTTTTCCGGTTCGTCGGGAACCGATAAGTATTAAAACATAAGGTGTCTTCAAATTGCTTTTAAGTTGCGGAAATATATCTCTATTAAGGAATTTTGTTTCTTGCATATAGCAAAATCTCTTACTTTTTGCATTGAATATAATTAATTATTCCGGATTTATCAAGTTGTTATCCTGATTTTATTTTAAATTTGTCTCCCGCCGATGAATCAGCGGGCTATTCTCAAACGTCCCTCACGGGACGAAAATTTGTGGAAAAATCCCGTAGGGATTGTTGAGAATAACGCGGCAGTTCACTGCCGGAAAAAGGGAAATCACACAAAATGTAAAAATGTCCCGTAGGGACATCTGAATATCCATCCCGCCCGTTTCAATCGTCCCTACCGGGACGGGATTGACGTTGGTTCGCTTCCTTTTCCCCGCCGATGAATCAACGGGCTATTCTCAATCGTCCCTGTCGGGACGGATTCATTGGCGGTACGTAGTGTGAAATTTTTGTAGATATGGCAAATTTTTGTTTGAGTAAAAATTAAATCCCGTAGGGATTACTGAGAATAACGCGGCAGTTCACTGCCGGGAAAAGGAAAAACCACACAAATGTAAAAATGTCCCGTAGGGACATCTGAATATCCATCCCGCCAGTTTCAGCCGTCCCTACCGGGACGGAATTGGGGAGGGTCGCTTCCTTTTCCCCGCCGATGAATCAGCGGGCTATTATCATTCGTCCCTGACGGGACAGATTCAGTGGCGGTATGTAGTGTGAAATTTTTGTAGATATGCTATATTCTTGTTGGAGTAAAAATTAAATCCCGTAGGGATTGTTGAGAATAGCGCGGCAGTTCACTGCCGGGAAACGGGAAACCACACAAAATGTAAAAATGTCCCGGAAGGACATCTGAATTTCCATTTCGCCAGGTTTCAGCCGTCCCTACCGGGACGGGATTGTGATTTGGTTCAGTGCATTTTCCCCGCCGTTGAAACGACGGGCTATTCTCAAACGTCCCTACGGGACGGGATTGGGGTTGGTGCGCTTCCTTTTTCCCGCCGATGAATCAACGGGCTATTCTCAAACGTCCCTCACGGGACGAAAATTTGTGGAAAAATCCCGTAGGGATTGTTGAGAATAACGCGGCAGTTTACTGCCGGGAATAGGGAAGACACACAAATGTAAAAATGTCCCGTAGGGACATCTGAATATCCATCCCGCCCGTTTCAATCGTCCCTACCGGGACGGGATTGACGTTGGTTCGCTTCCTTTTCCCCGCCGATGAATCAACGGGCTATTCTCAATCGTCCCTGACGGGGCGGATTCATTGGCGGTACGTAGTGTGAAATTTCTGTAGATCTGTCAAATTTTTGTTGGAGTAAA
The DNA here is from genome assembly GCF_001886815.1 of Caldithrix abyssi DSM 13497. Classification (GTDB taxonomy): domain Bacteria; phylum Calditrichota; class Calditrichia; order Calditrichales; family Calditrichaceae; genus Caldithrix; species Caldithrix abyssi. Next base: position 3,677,679 of record NZ_CP018099.1, on the reverse strand, counting down.
AATTAAATCCCATAGGGATTGTTGAGAATAACGCGGCAGTTCACTGCCGGGAAAAGGCCTGAAACCAACACATTGAAAAATGTCCCGTAGGGACATCTGAATATCCATCGGGTTGGTTGGCGTTGGTGTGGAGCATTGTCTTTCGCCGTGGAAACGGCAGAAGAACCTCAAACCGCCCCTTCCTCGCCCTCACATCCTCGGTCCCTACAAGTCTGGGAGAGAAGGAGGATCTGATCGTGATCAGTTATTACCAACGTTGTAAAGGATTGCCTCTGTTCAATGAACCAATCAACTAACAACCCGGCGGCCTAAAAATTTTGCGCGTTAAAGCGTTTATCCTTGAAGAAAAATAGAGGATGTTGTCTTCAAAAATCGCGCTGTTTTAGGTAGGGATATTTTTGCAACAGCATTTTTCGAAGCGCTTCCGTTTCTGTCATAAAATTTTTGGCCGAAGGAGAAGCAGAGTTTCGGAAGCGATGCGTAGTCCTTTTGTAAAAATCTGCCATTTCTTTTAAGATCTGCTGGGTGGTTCTATCGAAAAACATGGCCTTGAATTTTCCCCAGATGTAGGCGACAGCCTGTTGATTGGGATGAGTTAAATCGGCTTCGTAAAAGCGGTAGTCGCGCAAGTCGTCAAGTACAATTTCATAAGCCGGAAAATAAAAATAGTCGGCGCTGGAGTCGACCAATTGATGGGTGGCCAGAATGAGGGTAGCCTTGCTCTTCTGGTTTTCTGGCAGACCGTCGCGCAGATGGCGAATGGGGCTTACGCTGAAGATGATTTTTAATTGAGGATTGAATTGGCGGAGCAAATCCAACAGCCGCAACCACGGTTCAGTGATTTCGGCCAAGGAAATCAGCCGGCGTTCAAACTCTGTCTCTGGAAGTTTGTGGCAGTTGGCCACCGCTGTCTTTTGTTTTTTAAGGAAATAGACAAAGGCCGTGCCAAAGGTGACGATCAGCCAGCGCGCCTTTTTTAAGAAGTGGTGCGCCTGCTGAATGGCCGTGTTGATGTTATGCAAACAGACCTGCGCATCGTGATGTGAAAACGAGCTGTGATGCCAGAAGCTGTGCCATTCCTGCTGGTGAAAAATAAGATCATTTTGAGTAAAGGTTTTGTCTTCGATGATAAAGCGCAGCGCCCGCTCGATGGAAAGGGGATTGTACAAAACGCCAAAGGGGTTTTCCAGCACATGGAAATAATGTTCTTTAAGCGCCTTTGAAATATTTTCGGCGAAACAGGAGCCCAGCGTTATGATGGGATCGATGTGTTGAATGGTTTGGTCCGCTCTGTCGATGTTGATTTCCGTGCGAAACTTCATGGCTACCTCCCGATTAAAACAACCGAAGAAAAAGGCTGCAACACAATTCTGGTCTGGTCATTTAAAACAGGGGCACGGCGGGGCTCATAGATATCGCGGGGCGGCGTGTTGGCCGTATTGATGAACAGATGCCAGCTTTTACCTGATTTTATCTTGGGCAGCTCAAAACGACGGGGCTGACCACTGGCGTTGAAAAGCAGGTAGACGTCTTTCTGTTTTTGTGCCGTGTCTCCGCGGTAAAGCACGCCCAGCCAGCGCGTTTCAGGATCTTCCCATTGTGGTTGGTTGAGTTTTTGTCCGTGCCAGCTCACTTCAGGCTCGCCGTTAATGGTTTTTATTTCGAACTGCGCTCTGCGAAAATGGGCATTTTCTTTTCGAAAGCGGATTAGCAAACGTGTAAAGCGCAGCAGATCCTCATTCTGGCGGGTCAGATCCCAGTTGACCCAGCTGATTTCGTTGTCCTGACAGTAAGCATTGTTATTGCCTTTTTGCGTGCGACCGAATTCGTCGCCCGCCAGCAGCATGGGCACGCCCTGAGAGAGGAGCAGAGCCGTTATAAAATTGCGTTTTTGTCGGCTGCGTAATTTAAGAACTTCAGGATCGGAAGAAGGCCCTTCCACGCCGCAGTTCCAGCTAAAATTCTGGTCGGCGCCGTCGCGGTTATCCTCGCCGTTTTCCAGGTTGTGTTTTTCATTGTACGAAACCAGGTCATGCAGAGTAAAACCGTCGTGGCAGGTAACAAAATTAACGCTGTGGTACGGTTCGCGGCCGTCGTCCTGGTACAGGTCGGCGCTGCCGAACAGACGCGTGGCAAAGGCGCCCACCATGCCGCGGTCGCCGCGCATAAAGCGCCGCACATCGTCGCGGTAACGACCGTTCCATTCCATCCAGCGCTCGAAATGCGGAAAATCGCCCACCTGATACAGTCCGGCGGCGTCCCACGCTTCGGCAATCAACTTGCTTTTGGCCAGAATCGGGTCCTCGGCGATGCGCTCAAGGAGCGGCGGATTGGAGAGAATCTCTCCGTTGCGTCCGCGTCCCAGAATAGAAGCCAGGTCAAAACGAAAACCGTCCACGTGCATTTCCATGACCCAGTAACGCAGGCTGTCCAAAATCATGTCGCGTACCACGGGATGGTTGCAGTTCAGCGTGTTGCCGCAGCCTGAGAAATTGAGGTACTCGCCCGTTTGCGGATCGATCATGTAGTACACACGGTTGTCAAAGCCTTTAAAGTGGTAAACCGGACCGTCGAGGCCGCTTTCGCCGGTGTGATTAAAGACCATATCCAGGATTACCTCGATGCCGGCCTGATGAAATTTTTTTACCATTTGACGGAATTCATTCAGAATGGCGTGTTCATTTTCATTTTTGGCGGCATAAGCGGCTTTAGGCGCAAAAAAGGACAGGGGGTTGTAGCCCCAGAAGTCCATCAACTTTTTGCCGTTTTTAGGATTGATCCGCTCGTTGGCCGTTTCGTCGAAATCGGTAACAGGCATCAGTTCCACGGCTGTTACGCCCAGCTCTTTGAGATAGGGGATTTTTTGCGTGAGCGCCGTAAACGTTCCCGGATGTTTCACTTTGGAAGAAGGATGCACGGTGTAACCGCGAACGTGTAGCTCGTAAATGATGGTGTCCGGCAGGGGAATATTGAGCGGCGCGTCCAACCCCCAGTCGAAGTTGTTTTTGGGAATGGTGGAAATGCGAAAGGTGTGCTTTCGGCCGTCGCGTTCAATTTTAATCGGCTTTCCCCATTGTTGACCGCCGCAGGTGGCGCGGGCGTAAGGATCCAGTAGAACAATGCGCTCGTCAACGGGATTGTGATCGCTGCTGCCCCGCACGCGAAAGCCATATTTAATGCCGTGATCAAGACCGGTTACCAGAGCATGCCACACGTGGCCGGTGCGGTTGTAAGTGGCATCCAGAGGAAATTCGAGTACCGGCTCCTGCTCGCACAGATCAAATAACACCAACCATACCGATTGAGCGTAAGGCGAATAAACGGCAAAGTTAATGCCGCCGCGCACAATGGTGGCGCCAAAAGGAAAGGGCTTTCCGCGTTGAATATCGAAATTATTGCCAATTAATGAAAGAATGTCGCTTTTAATTGTTTTGTCTTTTTTCATGCTTTTTATGATTTTAACCTCACCTGTTGTTTAATTTAATATAGAACCTAAATTTCTAATGTAAAAAAGATGAAAGGTGCTCCAATTATTTGTAAATTAAGTTAGTTACAAAAACAAAAAACAAAAGAAAGGAGCACCTTGTAGATGAAAATAAAGAATAATCATAAGAGTGTCAAAACTTCTTTTACAGGCGGCAATTTAACTAATTATTCCGGCTTATATCCAATTTACAAATTCATGAAAAAGTTAGGGATAGATAAACTAATAGAAACCAAACTTACCATAGAGGGAAGACATAATCAAAAATATTCATTGGCTCAAATTTTCAATATAATGATTCTTGGTTTACTCGGCGGTATGGATCGTCTTTTAAAAATCGAACATTTTAGTTTAGACCCTTTAATCCATCACTTATTTGACCTCAATGGGCATTTGGATATTGACACGATCCGATATCGTTTCAAAAAGTTCAGTTTTCGTCAGAATAATCAATTAATAGAAGTCATTGGTTTTCTGTCTAATAAGATTCATAGAAGACTTCATACAAAGCGTGATATATTGGATTTGGATTCTACGGTTCAGACGGTCTATGGCAAACAAGAAGGTGCAAAAAAAGGATTTAATCCCAGGCATAAAGGCAAACGTAGCTACCATCCCTTATTAGCTTTTCTCAACAGTACCAAAGAGTGTATTGCGGCCTGGCTTCGACCTGGGGATGCCTACACCGCCAATAATGCGGATGCCTTTTTAAAACAGGTGCTTTCGATGATAGTCAAGCAAATAAGATTTTTAATTGTCCGTGCGGATAGTGGCTTTTTTAATGACAAAGTTCTGAGCCTATTAGAAAGTTACTCCGGTCAGATTCAATATTTAGTCAAAGTCAAGTTAAAAAATCTGGAACATCTACTAAAAGATCAGGATTGGGAATCAATTCCGGAATTAGAAGGTTGGGAGATGAGCGAATTTTATTATCGTGCGCAAGGTTGGTCAAAGGCCAGACGTTTTGTGGCGTTACGTAAATTTGAGAAGATAGTAGAAAAAGACAGTTTATTTCCTTACAAACAATATACTTATTTTTGTGGCTCTACTGGGATTTTTGTGAAAAACAAAAATAATCCTTAGATTGAGTTTATGAAAGATAAAGAATTATTTAAACAGATTTTGGGACTTTCGCATCCCTGGGAAGTTTCTAAAGTTGACTTAGATATTGCGAATGAGGAAGTAGAAATAGAGATTATCTATAAGTCAAAAAAAGGTTTTTGTCCCGAATGCGAAGTGGAATATGATATTTATGATCACCGCGAAAAACGTCGTTGGCGGCATTTGGATACATGCCAAATGAAGACCTATATTGTCTGCAAAGTACCCCGCATTAAATGCAAGGAACATGGAGTAAAAACGATCAAAGTACCTTGGGCAGAAAAGTCGAGTCGAACGACTTTATTATTTGAACGTTTTGCTATTGAGTTATTACTGGCCTCCAAGAACCAGAGCAAAACGGCACAATTTTTACGGATCAGCTTTGATATGCTTCATCATATAATGAGCAAAGCAGTGGAACGCGGGCTATCACGCCGAACGGAAGAGGACATTAAATATATCGGGATAGATGAGAAGAGTATGAAAAGAGGTCATACTTATGTAAGCGTATTATCCGATAGTGAAAGAAGACGTGTAATAGATGTAAGTGAAGGTCGCACAACAAGCTCTGCCAGTTCCTTAATAAACAAGGGATTAACAGAGAAACAAAAGGAGGGCCTCAAAGCGGTCAGTATGGATATGTGGAAAGCTTTTATTAAAGCTGTTCAAAAGGAGCTTCCCAATGCTTCCATAGTGCATGACAAATTTCATATAATGAAGTATTTAAATGATGGAGTGGATAAAACCAGACGAGAGGAAGCCCGTAAATTACAAAAATCTAATGATAAAACCTTAGTGAAAAGTAAATATTTATTTTTAAAGAATCTGGAAAATATGACGGACAAGCAATTATCGCGTTTCAGAAAAATTCAAGAACTTAACCTTATCACTTCCCAGGCTTGGGCGGCCAAAGAGAACTTCAAAGAATTCTTTAGGAGTGAAACAATAAATGATGCGAAATTTTTTTTTGCGGAATGGTATCAGGATATTAAGGAACGTTCTTTAAATAAAATGATTAAAGTAGCAAAAATGCTCATTGCTCATTCAGATGGCTTATTAAACTATATAAGATATCAGATAGATAATTCAGTAGCCGAATGGTTGAACGGCAAGATACAGGAGATAAAAACAGTTGGTAGAGGCTTTAGAAAATTTGAAAATTTTAGGATAGCAATACTTTTCTTTCTTGGTAAATTAGACCTTTTTCCACAGGAATCCCAGTAGAGCCATTTTTGTTATGTCACCAATATAGAAGAAAGCCCGCTTTATATACATCATTTATATGGAGATCGTGGAGAGAGCGAGAACTGGATCGAGGCGGTCAAAAATCAATTATATGCTGGTATGATTTTGACCAAAGATTTTTGGGTAAATGAAACATTTTTTCTATTAAGTGTATTGGCTTACAATATAAGTGTTTGGTTTCGGAAATTAACCGATGAGAAAGCCTGGCGCCAGGAGCCCCATAGTTTTAGACTCTGGTTTATTCAATTAGCCGGAAAGATTACCAAATCGGCCAGACAAGTACACCTAAGAATGTACAGTTCTTATTATTACAAGAGCTGGTGGTCTAAGATAGATTCAAGCATAGACGCCTTGAGTTTTACGTAAGAAATTAACAAAGATTCATAAAAATTTTGTGTCTGATTTTTTTAAAAAGAATAAAAGGGCGAGGTACGTCCAATTCAATGTTTCGTAACAGGAAAAATCGTCTATGGAAAAAGAATCGGGCAAAATAATCGCAATTTTAGGTAGATTTTCTAAAATTTAGGGGAAATAATTCTCTTAGTAAATACAGGGCAATACTATTTTTTTGTTAAAATTTTTTACTTTAGAAATTTAGGTAGAATAAAATAGGATGTGGAAAAAGAAATTTTTGAGATTAAAGTCTATAATTAAAGAATGAAAAATGAATGGGCTAATGCCAATTGAATTAAAAATTACGAATTACGAATCAAAAGTTACGAATTATTACGCGAAGTGGGAGGCGTTTGGCATTTTGAATTTATCTGCGAGGCGTATGGGGTAATAATCAGGAATGGTGATTTTTTAGTCATTGTAAGCCTGATGCCAAAAAACTGGACGATTCAACCAATCAACCATCCCCTCAACCGTTTAATCATGGCCTTTTTTGATGAAGCAGCTTTCAGATTAATTTTTTTTTTTCATCAATATTCTTTAATTTAATCCCTTGTTAAATCAGATTTGAAGGAGAATGGAAATGAGAGAAATCATCGAAGCTTTAGAACCAAAGCTGGTCTGGAAAAATTTTTACCTGATCAGTCAGATTCCACGCTGTTCCAAGCATGAAGAACAGCTTCGCGACTTTTTAATTCAGTTTGCCAAAGAGCACGGCTGTACGTACAAAGTGGATGACGTGGGCAATCTGGTCATTAAAAAGCCGGCAAGCCCTGGAATGGAGGACCGTCCGGGATGTGTGATTCAGGGGCACATGGATATGGTTTGCGAAAAGAATAAAGACACGCAGCACGATTTTTCTAAAGACCCGATCAAATTGAAGGTGGAGGACGGTTGGGTTACGGCCGAGGGAACCACGCTGGGCGCGGATAACGGCATTGCCATTGCCATGGCCATGGCAATCATCGAGGATGAAAACGTGCAGCATCCGCCTATGGAGTTTTTGTTCACGGTGGATGAGGAAACCGGACTGACGGGCGCCTCTTCGTTAAAAAGCGATTTTGTTGAAGGCAAATATTTGTTGAATATTGATTCAGAAGAAGAGACTACGCTTTTTATCGGTTGCGCCGGCGGACAAAACACCATTTTGCGTAAAAAGATCGAATGGCTGGAACCGCATACCGATCACACCACCGTTTTATTAAAGGTCGGCGGCTTACGCGGCGGACATTCTGGCTTAAATATTCACCAGGGATTGGGCAATGCCATTAAACTGTTGGGCCGGTTGCTTTACCATCTTGATGGTTTGTTCCATTACCATATTTCGGCCATTAACGGCGGCAGTGCGCACAACGCCATCCCGCGCGAGGCCGAGGCGGTATTGGATGTTCCGGAAGATCAACTGGACGCTTTGAAGGCATTTGCGCAAAACTACGAAAAAATCTTTAAAGACGAATTAAAATTTGTGGATAAAGATGTAACCGTTAAAATTGAAGAACATGCGCGGGCGGAAAAAGTTTTCAGCACGCCGTTTAAAGATCAACTGGTGCGTCTGCTGTACGTCATGCCACACGGTGTGATGGCCATGAGCCATGC